>NZ_JBITEZ010000001.1:0-160562 GCF_044455665.1 Nonomuraea sp. NPDC051191
ACCCTGACCCGGCTGTAGGCCTCGTCAGGGCCTCTGCTGAGGTTGTCGAGCTGGCTGGAGACCGCCTTGTCGGCGACCGCCGCGGCGAGCGAGGCGGGGTCTGCCGCCGCTCGGGCGCTGCTGGAGCCTTGTTGGGCGGGGGTGGCTCCGGGAGGGGCGGCGCTCGCGGGCGACGCCTGGAGCGTCATGGTCGCGGCCGTGGCCAGGCCGGCGACCGCCGCGAGTAAGGCTTTGCGTTTCACGCTGTGGTGCTCCTTTCGGCGGGCTCCCTCCGGCCGTTGCCGTCTTGTGGGCGTGCGCGGGCCGCCGCGCGGTCAGGGGTGTCCTGGGTCGCGGGGCGTGAGGGGGATGTGGGGGGTGATAAAGGGTGACGGATACAGCAAGCGGACCGTTTCGCCTTGTTGCCGCCAGACGCTAAGCGCTTGTTGACGGCGCGAAAATACGTATGTTCATCGGTAGGCATACCGACATTTCCGTTACCGCTGGTCACATCAGTCCACGTGCGGGAAGTACGCGCGATGCTGGACAATCGAGCACGTGCAGTTCGGCATCCTGGGCCCCTTGGAGGTGCGATCGTCCGGCGGCGACGCGATCGCCGTGGGCGGTCCGCGACCGCGTGCCCTGCTCGCCCTGCTGCTGCTGGAGGCCGGCCGCACGGTCGGCGTCGACCGGCTCATCGACGCCCAGTACGGCGAGAGCCCACCGGCGGGCGCGGCCAACGCCGTACAGGCGCAGATCTCCCGGCTGCGGCGCAACCTGCCGGCCGACCTGATCGAGTTCCACGGCGCCGGCTACCGGCTTGCGGTCCCGCCCGAGGACGTCGACGCCCACCGCTTCGAGCGCCTGGCCCGCGAGGGCCGGCGGCTGCTCGCGGCGGGCCGGCACGCGGCGGCGGCGGACACGCTCAAGGAGTGCCTGGACCTGTGGCGCGGCCCGGCGCTCGCGGACGTGCGCGAGGCCGCGTACGCGCCGGGGCAGGCCGACCGGCTGGAGGAGCTGCGCCTGGCGGCCCAGGAGGACCTGTACGAGGCCGACCTCCACCTGCCCGAGGCCGAGCCCGCGGCGGGCCTGCGCGAGCTGGTCGCCGCCCACCCCCTGCGGGAGCGCCCGCGCGCGCTGCTGATGCGCGCCCTGCACGCGGCCGGACGGCAGGCCGAGGCGCTGGCCGTCTACGACGAGGCGCGGCGGCTGCTCGCCGACGAGCTGGGGGCCGACCCGTCGCCCGAGCTGGCGGCGCTGCACCTGGCGATCCTGCGGGGCGAGCAGCGGCGGGCCCGCCCCACGCGGTCGGCGCCGCCGCCCCAGCTCACCACGTTCGTGGGCCGGGAGGAGGAGCTGGCGCGCCTGGCCGCGCTGCGCGGGGAGCGCCTGGTCACGATCACGGGCCCCGGCGGCACCGGCAAGACCCGCCTCGCCGTCGAGGCCGCCACCCGCGACCAGGGGACGCAGACGTGCTTCGCGGACCTGTCGCCCGCCGGCGGCGAAGGGCAGGTGCCGCTGCTGGTGCTGAACGCGCTCGGGTTGCGCGAGTCGGCGCTCGGCCCGAGCGTCCCCGGCCTGGCCGACCCCGCCGAACGCCTGGTCGCCGCCCTGGCCGAGCAGGACCTGCTGCTCATCCTGGACAACTGCGAGCACGTCGTCGCCGAGGCCGCCACGCTGGCCCGCCGCCTCCTGGGCGGCTGCCCCGGCGTGCGCGTCCTGGCGACCAGCAGGGAGCCGCTGGGCATCACCGGCGAGCACCTGGTCCCGCTCCCGCCGCTCGGCACCCCGCCGCCGGGCGTCCCGGCCGGGGACGCGCTCGCCTACCCGGCGGTCAGGCTGTTCGCCGACCGCGCCGCCGCCGTACGGCCGGGGCTGGAGCTCGACCTCGGCGCGACGCTGCGCATCTGCGCCGCGCTGGACGGCCTGCCGCTGGCCATCGAGCTGGCCGCGGCGCGAGTGCGCACGTTCCCCGTGGAGGAGATCGCCGCGCGGCTGGCCGAGCACGGCCGGTTCCGGCTGCTCTCGCGCGGCGACCGCACGGCCGCCGCCCGGCACCGGACGCTGCACGCCGTCGTCGAGTGGAGCTGGGACCTGCTGGACGCCGAGGAGCAGGTGCTGGCCCGGCGGTTCTCGGTGTTCTCCGGCGGCGCCCGGCTGGAGGCGGTCGAGCGGGTGTGCGGTGAGGACAGCGCCGTGCTCCTGGCCGACCTGGTGGACAAGTCGCTCGTCGAGACCGCCGGCGACCGCTACCGCATGCTGGACACCATCCGGCTGTTCTGCGCCGAACGGCTGGCCGAGGCCGGCGAGGAGGAAGGGCTGCGCGCCGCGCACGCCGCCTGGCACCTGGAGCACGCCCAGCGCGCCGAACCCCACCTCTACCGGGCCGAGCAGCTCGAATGGCTGGCCGTGCTCAGGGCCGACGACGCCGACCTGCGGGCCGCGCTGCGCTGGGGCGTCGAGCACGACCCGCCGCTCGCGCTGCGGCTCATCGCCGCCCTGGCCATGTACTGGTGGCTGAGCGGGCGCCGCGGCCAGGCCGTCCAGCCGGCCAGGAGGCTGCTCGACGCGATCGGCCACGAGCCGCCCGCGGACCTGGCCGACGAGTACGTGCTCGCCGTCCTGCACGCCGCCCTCGACGCCGGGTCACCGCACTGGACGCGGGCCCGCGCGATCATGTCGGAGACCGGCCGGCCGATGCGGCACCGGTTCGCCGCCGCGCTGTGGGGCATGACCGCAGGCCCGCCCGAGGCCGGCGCGGACGGTCCACGGCGGCGCGGGCTCGGCGAGGACCCGTGGAGCGTGGCGCTCGGCCGGCTCAGCGAGGCGCTGCTCACGCTGCTGAACGGCGGGGTCGTGGCGGCCGAACGGGAGCTGGAGGCCGTGCTGGAGGCGTTCGGTGGGCTGGGCGAGCGCTGGGGCAAGGCGCAGGGACTCGACTGGCTGGCACTGGTCGCGGGCTGGCGCGGCGAATGGGCGCGGGCCATGGAGCTGTGGGAGGAGGCGGTCCGGCTGCTCGACGAGCTCGGGGCGCTGGACGAGCTGGCCGACGTGCTGTGCCGGCGGGCCGGCGCCCGGCTGCGCGCGGACGGCCCGGCGGCGGCCAGGGCCGACTACCTGCGGGCCCGCGACATCGCCCGCGAGGTGGGCCGTCCGGAGCTGACGGTGACCGTGCACGTGGGGCTGGCCGACCTGGCCAGGATCGAGGGGAACCTCGGCGAGGCCGCCAAACGGCTGCGGGACGCGCTGGCCGCCGCCGGTCAGGGCGGCCCGACGGCCGGCGGCACCGGGTCGCAGGTGTCCACGGCGCTGGGCCGGCTGGCCCAGGCCAGAGGCGAGACGGTCGAGGCCGTGGCCCGGCACCGTGAGGCGGTGGCCGCCGCCCGGCGCTCACCGATCGGCAGCGACCTCGCCGACGCCGCCGAGGGCCTGGCCGGGGCCGTCCTGCCCGACGCGCCCGAGCGGGCCGCGCTGCTGCTCGGCGTCGGCGTGGCGCTGCGCGGCATGACGGTGACCGGCGACCCCGACGTGGCCGCCACGGCCGCCGCCGCCACGGCCGCGCTCGGCCCGGAGCACTTCGCCGCCCTCTACGCCCGCGGCGCCGCGATGACCAGGGAAGAGGCCCTGTCCACGGCCCTGCTCTGAGGCGGCACTTCCCCTGACAGTCCGCGCGGGCCGGGACGGCGGTTGTCAGCCGGTCGTCGCCGGGCTGTCAGCGCTCCCGGCGAGGCTTGCCGACATGAGAGACCAGCTGAAGAACACCAACGTCCTCGTCTCCGGCGCCAGCATCGGCGGCCCCGCGCTCGCCCACCTGCTCGCCCGCCGCGGCTGCAACGTCACCGTCGTGGAGAGGGCGCCGGCCCTGCGCGAGGGCGGCCAGGCCGTGGACTTCAAGGGCGAGACCCAGCACACCGTAATGACCCGCATGGGCATCCTGGACGACGTGCGCCGCCTCCAGACCGGCGGCACCGACCAGCACCTCGTGGACGCCTCCGGCCGCACACTCGCGGTCATGCCCGGCGAGTTCACCGGCGGCGACATCGAGATCCGTCGCGGCGACCTGGCCCGCCTGCTGTACGAGCGCACCGCCTCCTCCTGCGAGTACGTCTTCGGCGACTCCATCACCTCGCTCACCGAGACCCCGGGCGGCGTGCACGTCACCTTCGAGCGTTCGGCCCCCCGCACGTTCGACCTGGTCGTGGGCGCGGACGGCATCCACTCCAACGTCCGCAGGCTCGCCTTCGGCCCGGAGTCCGGCTACGTGGACTTCCTCGGCCACTACTACGCCCTGGTGGAGCTGGACGCCGACTTCGGCCCCCACGGCCAGATGTACAACGAGCCCGGCAGGATGGTCGCGGTCGGCGGGCCGAAGGCGCCGGCGTTCTTCGTCTTCGCCTCCGAGCGGCTCGACTACGACCGCTACGACGTCGAGCAGCAGAAGGCGATCCTGGAGCGGGCCTACACCGGCATGGGCTGGCGCACCCCGCAGGTCCTCGACGCGGTCCGCGGCGCCAAGGAGGTCTACCTCGACTCGATCAGCAGGGTGAACATCGACCGGTACGTCAACGGCCGGGTGGCGCTGCTGGGCGACGCGGCGTACGGCAACACGCTGGGCGGGTTCGGCAGCGGGCTGGCGCTGGTGGGGGCGTACGTGCTGGCCGAGGAGCTGGCCGCGGCGGGCGGCGACCACCGCGCGGCCTTCGCCGAGTACGAGCGCCAGATGCGCCGCTACTCCAAGGTCACGAGGAGCGGGAACAACGCGGGCACGTTCCTGGCGCCCGGCACCCCCGCCGGGATCCGCATGCGGAACTGGACCTTCAAGTTCGGCTTCCTGCTCGGCCTGATGATGAAGGTGACCGACAAGTTCGCCACCAACATCGCGCTGAAGGACTACTGAACGGGCACCCGGCCCACGCCGGCGTCGAGCCGGAGCCGGGGCGTGCCGTCCACCAGCGGGAGGTGGCCGTCGTCGGCGAGCCGCCAATCCTGGACGGGCACCAGGCCGGGCCCTATCAGCTCGAACCCGTCGAACAGCCGCAGCACTTCGCCGTGGCTGCGGAACACGCCCTGGGCGGGCGAGCCGGACGTGGCCAGGTGGAGCTGGGCGATGGCCTCGGGAGAGCTCTCGGCCATCGCGTGGGAGAGCACCAGATGGCTGCCGGGGGCCATGGGCTTCCTGAAGGCGGCCACGATGCCGGACGGGTCCTCGGCGTCCATGACGTAGTGCAGCACGCCGACCATCAGCACGCATACCGGCTGGTCGAAGTCGATCAGGCCGGTCACGTGCGGGTCGGCCAGGACGTCGGCCGGTCTGCGCAGGTCGGCCTGGATGCCGGCGACGCCCGGCTGGTCGGCGAGCAGCACCTGGGCGTGCAGGCGCACCATCGGATCGTGGTCCACGTAGATCACCCGGCAGGCCGGGCTCACCTCGCGGACGGCCTCGTGGATGCTGGGCGAGGTGGGGATGCCGGTGCCGAGGTCGATGAACTGGCGCACGCCCTGCCGGGCCACGTGGCGCACGGCCTCGATCTGGAAGCGGCGGTTGGCCCTGGCGACAGCGCGGGCGTCGGGCGCGACGGCCAGCAGCCTCTCGGCCACCGCGCGATCAATGGCGACGTTGTCCTTGCCGCCGAGCAAATAGTCGTACACCCGGGCGGAGCTCGGTACGGTCGGGTCGACTCCGGGGGGAACGCGTTCCAGCTCAGACACGGCGGCTCATTTCCTCGCCTACCAATGTTCGACGGCCATACTACTCGGTAACTTCTGACCCGGGCGGGAAGTTCCCGACATACCGGAACACGTTCTACTTCGCCGCGTAGCCGCAGGAGCGGGGGTCGTCGAGCTCGGGGTCCAGCTCGATCCGGCTCAGCACCGTCGCGTCGATCGGACGGCGGATCGTGCCGGCCGTGGCGCAGTCGTAGAACACGTACGCGCCGGAGTCCTGGCCGAGCACCAGCCAGCGTTCCCCCTTCGACAGGAGCCTGCCGCCGTCGTCGCGGACCTCGGCCCACTGGTTGGAGAAGCCGGTGAGCTGGAGCACGAGGTTGGCCTCGCCGCGGTCGTGCACCGCCTCGGCCCCCTGCGTCATCCAGCCCACGAGCACGAAGCCCAGGCCCACCCCCACCAGCGCGCCCGTCAGCACCCGCATCGCGGCCCGTCCCGTGGGCCTGGCCCGCAGCAGCCGGTACGGCACCAGCAGGCAGAACAGCCCGACCACCACGACCGTGATCAGCACCGGCGTGCCGGTGACGTCCAGGATGCCGAGCATCCCCCAGTACGCCACCCCCGACAGTGCCGCGCCGACCCCGGCGGCCAGCCACGGCTGCTCCCGTGCCCGGTCGAGGGCGCGTCCGGCCGCGCCGCGGGTGATCCGGTCGAGCAGCCACCAGACGCCCACGACCAGGCCGAGCAGCGGCAGCAGGGTCAGGAAGAGCAGCACCAGCGTCGCCACCAGATGGCCGAAGATGCTCGCCTGGGTGAGCCCGGCCTGCTCCGGGGTGATGCCGAAGGTGTCATAGACGCTCTCGAAGCCCAGGTAGAGCAGGGCGTACACGGCGACGGCGATCGGCACGACGACGGTGCCGATCTTCTCCATCACCTCCAGCACGCTGCCCCTGGCGGACGCGGTCTCCGGAGGCACGGTCCCGGAACGCGTCGCGGGCAACGTCTGATTCGTCATGGCACAAGAGGATGCATCAGGCGGGGACCGGCGTCATCCGTCGGGCGTGGCGAAGCGGCGCAGCAGCGTGGCCGCCTCGGCGAACCCGGCCACCACGTCGGCGGCCGTACGCTGCTCGCGCACCATCCCGACGGCCTGGCCCGCGTAGACGCAGGCGGTGTCGAAGTCGCCGTCGCGGCGGGCGGCGGCGATCCGCGCCGCGGCCTCCTCGTCGGCCGCCAGCTCCTCCTCGTGGCCGGCCCAGCGGTCGAAGAAGGCGTTGCGCAGGGCCCGGCCGCCGTACTCCACCGGCCAGTCCAGACGCTGGGCCACGTCGAAGACGCGGCCGTAGACGGTGTCGGTCTCAGCCGCGGCCAGCACGCGGGCCGCCGCCGTCCCGGACAGGGTGGTCTCCGCGCAGCCCATGAACGCCGTGCCGGCCCACGCCCCCTCGGCCCCCGCCGCCAGCACGGCGGCCAGCCCGCGCGCGGTGGCGATGCCGCCGGCCGCCAGCACCGGGATGCGGACGGCGTCCAGCACGCTCTGGAGCAGCGGCAGCGTGCCCACGTCGGCACGGCCGTGCCCGCCCGCCTCGGCCCCGCGCGCGACGACCGCGTCCACGCCGGCCTGCTCGGCGGCGCGGGCCTCGTCGGTGGTGCCCGCCTGGGTGACGACCGTGATGCCGGCCTGCCGCAGCTCCTCCACGTACCGCTCGTACGGCCCGAAGCTCACGGAGACGAGCCGGGGCCGGGCCGCGAGCACGGCCTCGAACTGGGCCGGGTTGCCGGGCAGCGCCCAGGCCATGAGCCCGATCCCGTACGGCCGCCCGCTCCCGGCGGCGACGGCGGCCTCGGCCTCGATCCAGGAGGCGGGCGCGGAGGAGGCGACCCCGATCACGCCGAGCGCGCCGGCCGCGGACACGGCGGCGGCCAGCCGGCCCGCCCCCACTCCGGCCATGGGCGCGCCCACCAGGGGCACCGTCAGCCCGAACCGCTCGGTCAACCACGTACGCACGCCGGTCCCCCTCCTCTGGCCCCTGCCGTTGCCAGTCTCGCAGCACGTCTTCCGGAGGCTGGCGGGAGGGGGACAACGCAGGATCCGTACGAAAGTAGAGCCGGATGACCGATGCGCCGGAGGCGGAGGCTGTGCATCCTGGTGGGGACGGGTCCGGCGCGCGTGGCCTGTTGTGAACCCGAGAGGAGTCGCCAGCACATGGAAAGCGCTGCAACCCGCCCTACCGTGGTCCTGGACAACGGTGTCGTCGGCCGGATCATGCTGGCCCACCGGTCGAGGCGCGATCTCGTGCTCGTGATGGGCATGGACGGCACCCTGCTGAGCTGCGACCTCGACGGCATCGCCTGCGTGGTCGGCGGCCGCCCCCTGTGCCGCGACGGCTGATCCCCGCTACGGTCAGGAGCGGGCCACCAGGGCGGCCAGTTCGCCGACGGCGGTGAAGTCGTTGGTGAGGCGGTTCTTGGTGAGGGCGACGGCGGTGCCGGTCGCGGTGTCGGCCCACGCGTAGCTGCCGCCCGCCCCGCCGATGCCGAAGGCCGTCGCACCCTGCTCCGGCGAGCCGCCGGGAAGCCCGATGGTGAACCCCAGACCCCACGTCGAGGGCATGCCGAAGACCTCGTCCGGGCCGCTGTAGGCCACCGCCGTCGCCTCGCGCAGCCGCTCCGGCGAGATCAGCCGGACGCCGTCCACCTCGCCCAGCAGGGCGGCGTACATGCGCGCGACGGCCCTGGCCGAGGTCTTGCCGCCGGCCGGGATGTCGGCGGTCAGGTAGTCGGGCCTGCTGCCGAGGGCGGCGTTCGGCATCAGCTCCATCGGCCCGGCCTTGAACATCGGCAGGTCGGCCGGCATGTCCCCGAACGCCGACGGGTCCATCGGCACGTCCTCCAGCCGGGCCAGGCGGTGCTGCTCCTCCGGCGGCATCCCGAAGTAGAGCTCGCGGGCCACGCCCAGCGGGCCGGAGACCTCTTCCAGCAGCACCTGCGAGATGCGCTTGCCGGTGGTCCTGCGGACGATCTCGCCGACGAGGAAGCCGAAGGTGTAGGCGTGGTAGCCCATCTTCGTGCCGGGCTCCCACCACAGCTCGGCGTTCTCCAGGGCGGCGACCATCTTGTCCCAGTCGCAGACGTCCTCGGGGGTCGTGTCGAGCGGCACGCCGGGCACGCCGGCCGTGTGGGTCAGCACGTGGCGGAGGGTCACGCCCTCCTTGCCGTGCCTGGCGAACTCGGGCCACAGGTCGGCGACCGGGGTGTCGTAGTCGTACAGGCCGCGCTCGGCCAGGATGTGGGCGACGGCCGAGGTGGCGCCCTTGCCGATGGAGAAGTTGTAGAACGGGGTGTCGGAGGTGACCGGCCGGCCGGTCTCGGGGTCGGCCACGCCCGCCACCACGTCGACGACCTGTGTGCCGTCCCGGTAGACGGCCACCTGCAACCCGCGCTCGACGCCCGACTCGACCAGCTTGTCGGCGGTCTCCTGCACCTGCTGCTGAAGATCGGTCATGAGGTCGTCACTCCTATCGGTTTCGGGAACTAGACGGTACAGTACTCATATCAGTACGGAACTGTCCAGTACTGTGGGAACACATGATCGAAAGATTGGTGGGTCAGTGCCGGAAGAGGACGGGCGGACCGCCCGCAAACGCAGGCAGATCCTGGACGCGGCGCACGCCGTGTTCCTGCGCAACGGCTACGTGGGCGCCAGCATGGACGAGGTCGCCTCGATCGCCGCGGTCTCGAAACAGACCGTCTACAAGCACTTCAGCGACAAGGAACAGCTCTTCGCCACGATCGTCCTCGACACCGCGAACCAGATCCAGGGCCTGGCCGAGCTGATCGCGCAGTCGCTGGAGGGCAACCAGGACCTGGAGAAGGGGCTGCGCGAGCTGGCCCACGAGTTCCTCGACGCGATCATGCAGCCCGACGTGCTGCGGCTGCGGCGGCTCATCATCGCCGAGGCCGACCGGTTCCCCGACCTCGGCCGCACCTGGTACCGGCAGGGCTTCGAACGGTCGCTGGAGGCGATGGCCACCGCCTTCGGACGCCTGGCCGGGCACGGACTGCGTCCCGTGGACGATCCGCGGCTCGCCGCCGAGCACTTCGTCGGCCTGCTGCTGTGGATCCCGGTGAACAGGGTGATGTTCTCAGGGGGCGGCGACCACCACACCGAGGCCGAGCTCGACCGGCTCGCCGACGCCGCGGTGGAGGTGTTCCTGCGCGCCTACGGCGCCTAACCGGCCAGGAACTGCTTGAGCCCGGCGGCCAGCGCGCCGGCCATCTCCTCCCGGAACTCACCGTCGGACATCTTGGCGGCGTCGCCCGGGTTGGCCATGTTGCCGCACTCGATGAACACCGCCGGGCGGGTGGACAGGTTGAGCCCGCCCAGGTCGGTGCGGGTCTGCAGGCCCTGCTCGCCGACATAGGTGGCGTACGGGATGCCGGTGCCGTCGCGGAAGGCGTTCCGGACGGCCACGCCGAGCTTCCTGGACGGCTGGATGATCGCGTCGTTGTGGCCGGGCACCAGGCCCGGCATGATCACGTGGAAGCCGCGGCCGGCCGGCGGCGCGCCGTCGGCGTGGATCGACAGGACGGCGTCCGCCCGCGCCTTGTTGCCGATGGCCGCCCGCTCGTTGATGCAGGGGCCTACGCCGGTGTCGTCCGGTCGGGTCAGCACCACCTTGGCGCCCATGTCTTCGAGGCGCGGCTTCAGGCGGCGGGCGACGTCCCAGGTGAAGGCGTGCTCGGGGTAGCCGGCGGCGGTCTGGGTGCCGGTGGTGTTGCAGGGTTTGCGCCCGGTGATGATGTCGACCGGGCGGTTGATCTCCTTGGGGTGGGAGGCGTTGCCGCCGTTGTGTCCCGGATCGAGCACGACGGTCTTCCCGGCCAGCGCGTTCCGCGTCCCCTGCGACGGCGAGGCGGAGGTCACGACCACCCCCTGGGTGGTGCGTACGGGTCCGCCGCCGCAGGCCGCCGACAGCCCGGCCAGGGCGATCAGCACCACGGGGACGGCTGGGTGAACGCGCATGCGTCCGACCGTAACTCCGGCCGGCCCGTCGACCCCGTCACCCACTCTGACCTGCGGCAACTATGACCTCGATTTGGGTTTCACCGGCATGGACGCCCAAGCTAGTCGCGGTCCCAGGTCACGCCGGGGATCGGCGGCTCCTCGCGCTTGCGGATCAGGTAGGGCGGCATGACCAGGGCGTGCAGGTTCGTCGAGAGCAGGGTGTCGATCGACTGCTCGGGCGTCTCGGTCAGCGGGTCGCCGGGGCCGTTGAGCGAGGTGTTGATCAGCACCGGGGAGCCCGTGGCCTCGTGCCACCTGGTCAGCAGGGCGTGCAGGAACGGCGTGGCCGACTCCTCCACGGTCTGGAGCCTGGCCGTGCCGTCCACGTGCGTCACGCCGGGCAGGCTCGCGCGGTGCTCGGGGCGCACGTCGGCGGAGTACTGCATGAACGGGGCCGGGCGGTCGACGCCGAACAGGCGCCCGGCGTGCTCGGCCAGCACGAGCGGGGCCAGCGGGCGGAACCATTCGCGGCCCTTGATCTCGAAGTTGACGTAGTCCTGCATGTCCGGTCTGGCCGGGTCGGCGATGATGCTGCGGTTGCCGAGGGCGCGCGGGCCCGACTCGCTGCGGCCCTGGTGCAGGCCCACGACGCGGCCGCTCTCCAGCAGCGACACCATCGCGCCGACCAGGTCGTCCGGCTGCTCGGCCACCAGGCCGTCCGGCAGGCTGCGTACGGCGGCGGTGATCTCGCTCTCGTCCGGGTCGGGGCCGAGGAAATCGTCGGTCCAGCGGAAGCGGCTCTCGACGCCGAGGCATTCGACGAGGCCGTACAGGGCGCAGCCCACGGCGGTGCCGCCGGCGTGCGGGCTCGGCGGGATGAACACCTCGCGGAACGGCGACTCGCGCACGATCCGGCCGTTGGCCGCGCAGTTGAGCGCGACGCCGCCGGCGAAGGCCAGGCTGTCCAGGCCGGTCTGCCCGTGCAACCAGGCGACCACCTGGGCGAGGGCGTTCTCGAAGACCCGCTGGCCGGCCGCGGCCAGGTCCGCCGCGCGGGAGAAGCGCTCGCCGCCGGGCTCGTAGACGTAGGCGTCGTGCTGGCCGAACGTCTCGATCCACTCCTCGGGGATGAACACCTCGTGGCCGCGTACGTCGAGGTCGGGCAGGCCGTACACGTACGCGTCGCCGAAGGGGGCCAGGCCCGTCACCTTGCCTTCGTGGCCCTCGCCCTCGGGCCACAGCAGCTTGGTCAGCAGCGCGTAGAAGCAGCCGAGGCCGGCCGGTCGCGTCCAGTCACCGTCCCAGAGCTGCTTGGCCAGGCACTCGATCTCGCCGCCGCGCTCGCAGCGGTAGAACGAGGCCACCTCCAGCATGTCGTCGCGGGTGCCCTTCGGCAGCGGGACCGCCTCGGTGAAGTCCCTGACCCGGCTGCCGTGCGCGTCGATCACCAGGCCCGCCGCCCGGTCGAACGGCGAGGGCGGGAACGCGCTGTAGAGGTGGCTGAGATGGTGGGAGACCAGGACGACCCGGGCGTCCTCCTTGAGGTTCAGCGTCTCGCGCAGCTCCTCCTCGTAGGCGTCCTTGTGCTCGATCTCGGTGTCGGAGGAGTATCCCTCGACGACGAGGTCAACGGGCTCCTTGAGCAGCGGCATCTCGGGAAGGTACAGGTCCGGCAGGTCGCCGAGACGGCCCCAGTGATGCCTGCGCCGGCTGATGCGCTCCTTCTGCAGGCTGTACATGCCCGACTCGCCCACAGCGACAGCAACAGAACCATCCTGAGCGCGATTTATGCCGACAACGATGGGAACGTCCGCCATCTCTGATGCCTCCTGGGCTGTGATCACCGGCACCAGTACCCGAGCTTCGGACAAGACCATCCCTCAACCGCGTAACGGACACGTCAGCCCGGACCCGCCCGCGAATCCGGCAGAACTTGTGGGCCGAGTGCGCAGTCAAACCCTGCATGACGACGAAGCACACAATCGCGGCCGTGACCCTCGCGGCGGGCGTCGCGCTGGCCGGGATCTCCTCGCCCGCGCTCGCCGCCCCGACCTTCGGCCCGCTCGGATACGGCGGGGTCACGCTGGGCATGACCGCAAAGGCCGCCCAGGCCACCGGGAAGATCGTCCACAAGCCCGCCCTCGACTCCGACAGCTGCTCCGGCTGGGACCTCAAGGCCCAGCGGACGGGCCGCGACGCGGTCGGCCTGTTCATCTCCAAGAAGCGGGGCGTGGCGATCATCTTCGCGCCGAAGGGCGTCAAGACGCCGCAGGGCATCGGCATCGGCTCGACGGACGCCCAGCTCAAGCGCGCGTACGCCAAGAAGCTGCGGACGGCCGAGAGCGGCTTCCCGTACGTCGCCGTGCCAGGCAACCCGAAGGCCCACTACTACTTCCTGCTCTCCAAGGGCAAGATCTACGAGATGGGCCTGGCCCTGGACAAGCAGGACTGCGCGAACTGAGCGACGACCGTCGCACAGGCGGACGAAGGGCCCGGCCGAAACCCTGGAGTGTGATCCACGTCACTCACCCTGGCCGGGCGGGGGCGGACACGGTCCGGTCGCGGCAGCCCGCCCATCAGGCGATCATCGGCTTTAGGGCCCCCGAACGGACGGCACCGGCTTCTCCGTGAAGCCGGTGCTCTTTTATTTCCCGATAAATAGGGTCTAGCCCGGAGATGTGGTTCTTGGTAGAAATTGCCGCTGGCGGCTACACGCTGCTCCCTGAACCGGTCATCCACCAATTCCTATAGTGAGCGGGCCGATTTTTGCTTGCCGATGATTTCTTCTTCGTCTGCTGGGACGCGACGGGCTCGGGCAAGCCTCGGCTCCATGTCGCCGGCGTGGCGCTCGGCCTGGCCGGGGCGCTGCTCGCGGAGCTGGTGCTGGAGCAGCGGATCACCGTCGAGGGCGTCCGGCTGCGGGTGGTCGACCAGCGCCGGGTCCCGGACGAGCTGGCCGGAAAGGTGCTGACCGAAATAGGCAATTCCCCTCAGCACACCGATGTGCGAACCTGGTTGGCCTACCTCGCACAACGCTCGGTCACCGAAGTCACCGCCCGCCTGATGGGTAACGGTCTGCTCGAACGCGAATCCCCGAGGCTGCTCAAACGTAAACAATTCCGCTATTTCTCGCACGACTTCAACCGGGCCATGTGGCCCGCCGCGCGGCTGCGGCTGGCGCTGGTGAAGTGGCAGCCGCTGACCCCGCACGACATGGCGCTGGCGGCGCTGGCCGAGGCGTGCGACCTGACCGACGTCGTCGTCGAGGACCCGGCCGACCGGCGCGGCGCCCACCAGTACCTGACCACGGTGCTGGCCGCGATGCCGCAGCCGCTGAGCGACCTGGGCCGCCAGGTGAGCGCCGCCGTCGGCGACGCCGTCCTGACCTACCGGACGTGACCCCGGACCGCCCGCCCTGCCCCCGCCTCACGGAAAACCCCAGACCGCTGTCCTGACCGCACCGCACCTGAACCCCCCAGAAAGGAACGCGATGCCCTCCGCGAGATCCGGCGCCGCGCCCGACCCGATCGCCGGCGCCCTGGCCGCCGACCGGCTCGGCGCGCCCTCGGTCGTCTATTTCGTCCTGTCGGCCGCCGCGCCGCTCACCGTCGTCGCCGGTGTGATCACCACCGGGTACGCCGTCACCGGGATCACCGGGCTGCCGATCGCGTTCCTGGTCGTGGGCGTGGTGCTGGCGGTGTTCGCGGTCGGGTACGTGGCGATGGCCCGCCACATGGCCAACGCCGGCGCGTTCTACACCTACATCAGCCGTGGGCTGGGCCGTCCGGCGGGCATCGCGGCGGCCTGGGTGGCGCTCATCGCCTACAACGCGTTGCAGGTGGGCCTGTACGGCGCCTTCGGCGCGGCGGCCACCCCGCTGCTCGAACGGTGGTTCGGCGGCGCGCCGCCCTGGTGGGCGATCTCGCTGGTGGCCTGGGCGCTGGTGGGCGTCCTGGGCCTGATGCGGGTGGACGTCAACGGGCGGCTCCTGGCCGTCCTGCTCACCGCCGAGGTGGCGGTCATCCTGCTGTTCGACCTGGCGGACCTGGTGAACCCGGCGCCGTCCGGGTTCTCGGCCGAGACGTTGTCGCCCGCGGCGCTGTTCGTGCCGGGGGTGGGGGCGCTGCTGGTCATCGCGACGCTCGGGTTCGTCGGGTTCGAGTCCTCGGTGGTGTTCTCGGAGGAGAGCCGGGATCCGCGGCGTACCGTGCCGCTGGCCACGTACTCGTCGGTGGCGATCATCGCGGGGCTGTACGCGCTGTCGTCGTGGGCGATGACGGTCGCCACGGGACCGGCGGCCATCGTGGACGCCGCGCGCCGCGACCAGGCCGAGACGATCTTCATCATCGCGAACCAGCACCTCGGCGGCGCGGTCGTGGACGTCGCCCGGGTGCTCTTCGTCACCAGCGTGTTCGCCGCCATGATCTCCTTCCACAACACCACCGCCCGGTACTTCTTCGCGCTCGGACGCGAGCGGGTGCTGCCCGCCTTCTTCGGCCGCACCCGGCCGCGCAGCGGCGCGCCGCGGTCGGGCTCGATCGCGCAGACCGTGCTCGGGCTGGTCGTCATCGTCGTCTACGCGGTCCTCGGGCTCGACCCGCTGGTGCAGCTCTTCTTCTACGGCGGCTCGTTCGGCGGGTTCGGGGTGCTGCTCCTGGTGTTCGTCACCTCGATCGCGATCGTCGTGTTCTTCGCCCGGCAGCCGAGCGGGGAGAGCCTCGCGCGGCGCTTCGCGGCCCCCGTGCCCGCCGCGCTGGCGCTGGCCGTGATGGTGTGGCTGGCGCTGGACAACTTCTCGACGCTGCTCGGGGTGCCCGAGGGCGATCCGCTCGCCTGGATCCTGCCGGTCGTGTACGCGCTGGCGGCCCTGCTCGGCGTGGGCTGGGCGCTGGTCCTGCGTACGGGACAGCCGAGCGTGTACTCGCTGGTGGGCATGGGCGCCAAGGCCGCCGCCACGCCGGAGGCCGTCCGATGACGCGCTCCCAGGAGGTGGCGGCGCACGACGTCCGCCGGGCGACGGCCGCGGACGCCGGGACGGTCGCGGAGCTGGTGGCGACGGCGTTCGCGCGGCTGCCCGCGGTGTCGTACCTGGTGCCGGAGCCGGCCGGACGGCACGAGATCATGGTGGCGGACTTCCTGATCCTCGTCTCGCACGCCATCGAGCACGGCGAGGTCGACCTCCTCGACGAGGGCCGGGCGGTCGCGGTGTGGGTGCCGCACACCGCCGACGCGCAGCCGCCCGAGCCGCCCGACTACGACCGCCGCCTGGCCGCCGCCACCGGGAAGTGGGCCGACCGGTTCCGGACCCTGGACGAGCTGTTCGAACGGCACCACCCGGAGCCGCCGTACCACCACCTGGCGTTTCTGGCCGTGCACCCCGACCACCAGGGCCGGGGCCTCGGGTCGGCGCTGCTCCGCCGCCACCACGCCCTGCTGGACGGCGCGCCCGCCTACCTGGAGGCCAGCAGCGCCCGCAGCCGCGACCTGTACGCCCGGCACGGCTACCAGGCCGAGGAGCCGTTCGCGCTGCCCGACGGCACCCTGTTCTGGCCCATGTGGCGGCCCGGCGTCACTGGGTGAGACAGGGGCCGTCGCAGACGTCGGCGACCACGCCGGTCTTGAGGAACACCGACTTCTGAAGCTGGGCGGCGGGGGTCCTGCGCGGCTTCTCGTGCGGGTCCTCGCCCTGCGTGGGCGGGGTGTTGGTGAGCGGTGGCGCGGGGGCGCCGCCGTCCCACATCACCAGGGCCGAGCCGGCGTGGGCCCGGCCGCGGATCGCGGGGATGCCCCAGAACGGCACGGCGTCCGGGCTGCGTCCCGGCGCGAGGGCCGGGGTCAGCAGCCGGGCGCCGACGGTACGGGCCTCGACCTCGGCGGTGACCGTGGCCACCTGGTGGTCGCCGAAGGCCACGTGCATGAGCACCCGGTGCCGCGGCGTCCCCGGGTAGGGGCGGTCGGTCAGGTGGGCGGCGTAGCCGTCGGCCTCGCCGCGGTCCCACAACATCTGCATGAGGGCCAGGATGAGCTGCTGGTCCAGCTTGTCGGGGTAGGCCCGGTCGAGGGCGGCCTGGAAGGGCGCGGCGTCGGCGCTGCGGTTGAACAGGGTGCTGTAGTTCATGCCGGTCACGCCGAGCACGCCGCGCTCGATGTCCTTCGACAGCGCGACCAGCGCGCCGCCCAGGATGCCGCCCTGGCTGTTGCCGTCGTACACCAGGCCCGCGCGCAGGTCGATCAGCGGGCGGCCGCGGTCGGTGCGGAAGGCGGGGTGGGCGGCGAAGCCGTCCGGGCTGGTCATGGCGCGGCCCAGGAACATGAAGTCGAGGAACCCCTGGAGGGTTCGGTCGGGGACCGTGCCGAACCTGGAGATGTCGGTGAAAACGGTGACGACGTGCGGGATGTCCTCGTCGGCCATGCCGATCCACTTGGTGGCGCAGAAGAGGAACCCGTGCTCCTGCGCCATGGTCCTCACGTTCGCCGCGCCCACCTCGGAGTGCCTGCCGAGCAGGCCGTGGCCGTACAGGGAGGGCCGGGCGGGGCGGTCGAAGGCGACGCGGGGGATCTCGCAGCGGAAGGGCGCCACCTGCTCGTTGCCGGGCAGTCGGGCCGGCAGGCCGTCGGGGCCGCGGTTGAGCGCCGAACCGGGCGGGCCGCCCGGCCGGTCGAGGTAGCTCGGCACGCGGAAGGTGCCCTCGACCCGGCGGGCGATCTGGGCGTCCTGCTCGGGGGTGAGGTCGGTGACCGAGGTGACCTCGAAGGCGGGCGCGCGGCCGCGCAGCGTGCGCAGGGCGTCGTCGCGCATGGCCAGCGCCGGGCCGGCCAGGCTGCGCGCGCTGGCGACGGTGAAGTCCCAGGCCAGATAGAGGCCGCCGGTCCTGACGCCGGCGCGGCGCAGCGCGGACAGGGCGGGCTGGAGGCGGCGCTGCCGCTCGTACAGGTCGTGGCCGGGCGGCAGGGGCGGGCCGGCGACCGCGGCGAAGGCGGGGTTCGGCGGGATCGGGCCGTCGGCGGTGTCGCGCAGGTCGCGAAGGGCGACCGCGTACCGGTGGCCCTCGCGCAGGTTGCGGGCCGGGCGGACGATCAGGGCCTGACGGTCGGCGGGCGCGTTCGCGTCGAGCTCGGCCCAGTACGGCCACCGCTCCCCCGTCACGGTGTCCAGGAGCACGACGGGCGCGTCCCGGTCCAGCGACCTGCCGATGTCGGTGATCGGCGCGATCCCCGTCCTGGCCGGGTCCAGCCCCGGCACCCTGGCCAGCAGCATCGAGCCCGGCGAGAAGCCGTCGTTCCTGTTCCACTCGGCGGGCGCGATCGGCACGCCCGCGGCCGAGACCGGCGTGGACCCGGCCGCGAAGGCCACCCTGCGGCCCGTGTCGGTGGCCCGGTCGGCGACGGTGAACCAGTCGTTCGGGAACGGCAGCAGGCAGGCCGCCGGGTCGATCGGGTCGCAGCCGGACGGGTCGGAGGCCGCCGAGGCCGGTGACGCCGGTGACGCCGGAAGCGCCACGGAGACCAGGGCGAGGGCGATGAGGAGACGGGGAAGCACGCGCACGGGCACCTCGGGAGCTGATCGAGGCCGGGGGTTCGGGCCATGGTGGATCGCGCCGGGGCCGCCGTCAATGGATTCGCGGAATGCCGTTCAGATTTGTGAGGCGTCACAGATTTGACCGTCCGGATTTACTGCCCTGTCCAGTTCACAGAAGGACGGGCAGGGCTCATCGTCATGTCTGCGAATCCAACCGACATCAGCCGACGCGAGACGACGTGGAGACAGGATGCGCCGCCGTACCTTCATCAGGACCGTCTCCGCGGCGGTCGCGTTCTCCGGGGCGATGTGGCACGACGCCGTGGCCTCCGCGGCGGGTGCGGGCGTGAGCCCGTACGGGCCGCTCGCCGCCCCGGACGCCAACGGCATGGCGCTGCCCGCCGGATTCACCAGCCGGGTGGTGGCCAGGTCGGGCCGGGTCGTCGGCGGCACGCTGTGGCACCCCGCTCCTGACGGCGGCGCGTGCTTCGCCGACGGCTCCGGCTGGATCTACGTGTCCAACTCCGAGGTGCCGCTCGTGGGCGGGACCTCGGCGATCAGGTTCAGGGCCGACGGCTCGATCGACCGGGCGTACCGCATCCTGAGCGGCACGAACCTCAACTGCGCGGGCGGCGCGACCCCGTGGGGCACCTGGCTGTCCTGCGAGGAGATCTTCCGCGGCAAGGTCTACGAGACCGACCCGTACGGCAACCGCTCCGCCCAGCAGCGCCCCGCGATGGGCAAGTTCAAGCACGAGGCCGCCGCCTGCGACCCCGACCACAAGGTCGTCTACCTGACCGAGGACGAGGGCGACGGCTGCTTCTACCGCTTCACCCCGAACACCTGGGGCGACCTGTCCAGCGGCCGGCTCGACGTGCTGTGCGGGCTCGGCGGCGACAGCGTCGAGTGGCGGCCGGTGCCCGACGCGACGCCCGGCGTCTTCGACACGCAGACCAGGAACCAGGTCTCCGCGGCCCGCCGCTTCAGCGGCGGCGAGGGCTGCCACTACGCCGCCGGGATCTGCTACTTCACCGCCAAGGGCGACCGCAAGGTCTGGGCCTACGACACCGCCAGGCAGACGGTCACCGCGATCTACGAGGGCGGCGGCACCCTCGACGGCGTCGACAACATCACCGGCCGCCCGTCCGGCGACCTGTACGTGGCCGAGGACGGCGGCAACATGGAGATCAACATCATCACGCCCGACCGCGTGGTCGCCCCCGTCATGCGCCTCGACGGCCAGGCCAAGTCGGAGATCACCGGCCCCGCGTTCTCCCCCGACGGCACCCGGCTCTACTTCTCCTCCCAGCGCGGCACCAGCGGCGAGACCGCCGGCACCGGGGGGATCACGTACGAGGTGACCGGGCCCTTCCGCCGCTGACCAGCACGGCTTCCCCCGCCGGAACCACCGAACCGGCACGACTTCCACCCCCCGCCGGAGCCACCGAACCGGCACGACTTCCACCCCCCGCCGGAGCCGCCGGACCAGTGCGGCCTCCACACCCCCACCCCGCCGAAGGAGTCCTCAATGGTCCGACGGTTGCTCGTCCTGCTCTCCGCGACCGCCCTGGCGCTCGGCGTCGCGCCGCCCGCACACGCCGCCCAGGGCGAGGTGTACGTGGCGCTCGGCGACTCCGCCGCGTCGGGTCCCCTGGTGCCCAACCAGGTCGTTCCCGACCTCGGCTGCTGGCGTTCCGACCGCAACTACGCCCACCTGACCGCCCAGGCCATCGGCGCCGCCACCTTCAGGGACGTCACCTGCTCCGGCGCCAAGACCCGTGACATGTACAACTCCCAGGGCACCGACCTGGGCAGCGTCGCACCCCAGCTCGACGCGCTCAGCGCGGACACCACCCTGGTCACGGTGCAGATCGGCGCCAACGACGTCGGCCTGACCGGCTTCATCGAGGACTGCCTGAACCTGCTGCCCCCGCCCGTCGGTGACGCCTGCAACGACGACTACATCGTCGACGGCCAGGACTCCTGGCGGGTCAAGACCGACGCGCTGCGGCCCAAGCTGACCACGCTGGTGAACGACATCCGCGCCCGCTCCCCGCGCGCCCGGATCTTCATGGTCGGCTACGCCACCTACGCGCCGCCGAACGGCTGCTACCCGACCGTCCCGATCATCAAGGCCGACGCCAACTACATCCGCGCGACGCTCCAGTACTTCAACCGGATGCTGGCCGAGCAGGCCGCCGCCGCGGGAGCGGCGTTCGTCGACCTCCAGACGCCGAGCGTGGGCCACGACCCGTGCAAGGCACCGGGCGTGCGCTGGATCGAGCCGTACGTGCCCGCCTCGCCGGCCGCCCCCTTCCACCCCAACGGTCTCGGGATGCGGAACTTCGCCACCGTGGTGACCGCCGCGGTGTCCGGGACGCTCTGAGCCGCCGATCGCGCGACGGGAGCCGTCCCTGCCGGGGGACGGCTCCCGTTCACTTGCCGTGCTGGCGCCTGGCGGCCAGCGCCGCGCCGATGCGTTGCAGGTGGGCCGGGTCCACGGGGTCGAGGCCGGTCAGGCTGACGGCCCTGCGCAGGCGGTAGTCGACCGTGTTGGGGTGCACATGCAGCAGCTCGGCCGTACGGCGGCGGTCGAGGCCGGTGTCCAGGTAGACCGTGAGCGTCCTGAGCAGGTCGGGGTTGTCGAGCAGCGGGTCGAGCAGGCCGGCGAGCACGGCGGTGGCCCGGCTCGGCCGGGTGAGCTGGTACTCCAGCAGGACGTCGGCCAGCCGGTAGGCGCCCGGCGGCTGCTCGAAGACCCGCACCACGTCCAGGACCTCCTCGGCCAGCTTGACGGCCTCCGGCACCCCGTCGGGCGGGGCGATCTCGGCCGCCGCCCACACCGGCACGCCGGCCGCCTTGGCCATCCCGGCGGCCGTCTCGCCGACCTCGTACCAGTCGGGGTCATCGCCCGTGATCGGCACGAACACCAGGCCGCCCGTCGTGTCCAGCACCGACAGCACCGGCTCGGCCGCGGCCCGCTGGAGCGCCGTCCTGATCCGGTGCAGCTTGCGGCGGCCCGCGATCGACCCGCCCGGCTCGTCGCTCTCCTCGTCGGGATGCCGGTCCACCGCGAGCGCCAGCACCAGGTAGCGCGGGGCCAGCCGCACCCCGGCCAGCGCCGCCCGGTCGCCGCCGAGCAGCGCGGACACGGCGGCGTGCAGCGCGTGCTGCTCGTGGCTGAGCATGCCCTCGCGCTCCTCCAGGTACGCGGTGCACACGGCGGCCGTCACCGACTCGGTGTAGAGCAGGATGAGACGGTTGGCCGCCAGGACGTCCTCGAAGTCGGCGGGCGTGGCCTTGGCGAACAGGTGCTCCCACACCTTGCGCGCGCCCAGGTGGTAGGCGGCCAGCAGGGCCTCCAGCGGCACGCCCTCCTGGGCGCGGCGGGCCGCCGACGAGCGCAGCGGGGCCAGCTCGGCCCTGGTGGGCGGGCGGCGGTCGCGGAACATGCGGGCGATCAGCCGCAGGTTGTGCTCGGTGATGACGGTGATCTCGCCGTCGAGCTCCTCCTTCGGCAGCCGCCGGTAGAGGGGGATCTCCTCGGCGAAGCCGCGTACGAGCTGCCTGGCCAGCTTGGCGGTCTGGCGTTCGAGCAACTCGTGCGCGGCGCACCCGGCCAGGGTGAGGGCAGGGACCACGTTCCGAACCCTCCCAGAACATGAGCCGTCAGTGAAGGGCGGCCGACAGGCTCGGTCCGGGCCGGGGCGTGAAAGTTTCAGCGTCTTCCAGCGCCGATGGCCGGCACCCGTTGACGGGGCAGCGGTGGGCAAGGAGGATCGGGGTCGCTCCATTGGGAGCGCTCCCAATCCCCCGAAGGACCTCCATGACCCGATGCCGGGCCGCGTTACTGGCCCTCCTCACCGTGGCGGCCATCATGGTCGCCCTGTCCCCCGCCACGCCCGCCCGCGCCGCCGACGAGGGACCCGAGCAGATCGTGAACGGCACCTTCGACGCCGGCACCGCCCCCTGGTGGAGCACCGGCAACACCACCCTGTCCGTGGACGGCGGCAGGCTGTGCGCCGACATCCCCGGCGGCACCGCCAACCCCTGGGACGTCATCATCGGCCAGGACGGCGTCCCGCTGGTCGCCGGCGACACCTACGCCTACCGGTTCACGGCGTCCGCCACCCCCGCCAAGGTCGGCAAGGCCCTGATCCAGCTCCCCGTGGACCCGTGGACGCAGTACCTGTCGGCCGCCCCGGCACTGGACGTCCCGGGCGACGGCTACTCCTACACCTTCACCGCCCCGGTCTCGCTGCCGAACGCCCAGGTGGCGTTCCAGCTGGGCGGCAGCGCCGAGCCCTGGAGGTTCTGCATGGACGACGTGTCGCTGAAGGGCGGCGCCGAACCCGAGGTCTACGAGCCGGACACCGGCCCGCGCGTCCGGGTGAACATGGTCGGCTACCTCCCGTCGGGCCCCAAGAAGGCCACCCTGGTCACCGAGGCCACCACGCCCCTGGACTGGGAGCTGCGCGACGCGGCCCGGAAGCGGGTGGCTGACGGCCGTACCAGCCCCAAGGGCGTGGACGCGAGCTCCGGGCAGAACGTGCACACCATCGACTTCGGCGCCTACGCCAAACCCGGCGAGGGCTACACGCTGACCGCCGACGGCGAGACGAGCAGGCCGTTCGACATCGGCGCGAGCGTGTACGACTCCCTGCCCACGGACGCGCTGAAGTTCTACTACACCCAGCGCAGCGGCATCGAGATCCTCGACAGCCTGCGTCCCGGCTACGGGCGTCCGGCCGGTCACGCGGGCGCGTCCCCGAACCAGGGCGACACGGACGTCCCCTGCCGGCCTGGCGTCTGCGACTACACCCTGAACGTCAAGGGCGGCTGGTACGACGCCGGCGACCACGGCAAGTACGTGGTCAACGGCGGCATCTCGGTCCACCAGCTCATGTCGGCCTATGAGCGCGACCGGGCCGCCTTCACCGACGGCCAGCTCCGCATCCCCGAGAGCGGCAACGGCGTGCCCGACGTGCTGGACGAGGCCCGCTGGGAGCAGGAGTTCATCCTGAGCATGCAGGTGCCGGACGGCAAGCCGTACGCGGGGATGGCCCACCACAAGGTGCACGACCAGAACTGGACCGGCCTGCCGCTGCTGCCGCACCTCGACCCGCAGAAGCGCGAGCTGCACCCGCCGTCCACGGCCGCGACGCTCAACCTGGCCGCGACGGCGGCGCAGGCGGCCCGGCTGTTCGCGCCCTACGACGCGGCGTTCGCGGCCAGGAACCTCAAGGCGGCGCGCAGGGCGTGGGCGGCAGCGAAGGCCAATCCGACCAGGTACGCCGCCCCAGACGACGGCGTGGGCGGCGGCGCCTACGACGACGCCGACGTGAGCGACGAGTTCTACTGGGCGGCGGCCGAGCTGTACCTCACCACGGGCGAGAAGGAGTTCGCGGACTTCGTGCTGGCCTCGCCGCACCACACCGGCGACATCTGGCGCGAGCGCGGCTTCGACTGGGGCAACACCGCCCAGCTCGGCCGCCTCGACCTGGCGACCGTGCCCAACGCGCTGCCGGGCCGGGACAAGGTGCGGCAGTCGGTGGTCGCGGGGGCGGACAAGTACCTGGCGGTCCAGCGGGCACACCCGTACGGGCTGCCGTACGCGCCGGCGGACTTCGACTGGGGCTCCAACAACCTGGTGCTCAACAACCTGGTCGTCCTGGCCACCGCCTACGACCTGACCGGTCAGGAGAAGTACCGGGCCGCCGTACGGGAGGGCATGGACTACCTGCTCGGCCGCAACGCGCTCAACCGCTCGTACGTCACCGGCTACGGCGAGGTCTCCGCCCAGAACCAGCACAGCCGCTGGTACGCCTACCAGCTCGACCACTCGCTGCCCCACCCGCCGCGCGGCTCGCTGGCCGGCGGCCCCAACTCCGCGATCCAGGACCCGGTCGCCCAGCGGCTGCTGCGCGGCTGCAAGCCGCAGTTCTGCTACATCGACGACATCGAGTCCTGGTCCACCAACGAGCTGACCATCAACTGGAACTCGCCGCTGGCGTGGGTGTCGGCGTTCCTGGCGGACAAGGGCGAGCAGTCGGCCTGCCGGGTCCGCTACTCGGCGCACGGCTCGTGGCCCGGCGGCTTCACCAGCCAGATCGTGATCGAGAACACCGGCAGGGAGAGCGTGGACGGCTGGACCCTGAGCTGGTCGTTCCCCGGCGGCCAGCGGATCAAGGAGGGCTGGGGGGCCGAGTTCACCCAGTCCGGCGCGGTGGTGACCGCCGGGAGCGTCGGTCACAACGACCGGATCAGGCCCGGCAGGTCCGTGATGTTCGGCTTCGTCGGCACGCACGACTCGGGGCCGAACCCCGCCCCCGAGGTCTTCCGCCTCAACGGCGACCGCTGCCGGTGAGGCGCGGCGCGCTCGGCCTGCACGTCGCGGTGAGACGCGACGCGGGCGGTCCTTCCGGTCCGGTGGCCGTCCGCGTTGCCCACACTTCGTTGAACGGAATAATGTCTCCCCCATGCCCAGGGGAACCTCAGAAGTCAGCGAGCCGATGTACTTCGTGCTCGCCGCGCTGCGTGCCGGCCCGCTGCACGGCCACGCGATCAGCAAGTCGGTCAAGGAGCTGTCCGGCGGCCGGGTCCAGCCCTCCGTCGGCACGCTCTACGGCATCCTGGAACGCCTGAACGAGCGCGGCGTCATCACCGTCGACCGCGAGGAGACGGTCAACGGGCGCAACCGGCGCTACTTCCGCATCACCGACGAAGGCCAGGCGCTGGTGGAGGCCGAGGCCAGACGTATGCAGGCGGCCGCCTCCCTCGTCCTGCGGCCGTCGGCCGGATGACGGCCCTCGGGTCGGCGCCGGCCGCGACCCCGCTCGAACGGCGCTACCGCAAGCTCATGCTCGCCTACCCCAGGCCCTACCGCGCGGCCCACGGCGACGAGCTGCTCGACGTGCTCCTCGAATCGGCCGCCCCGGGACGCCGGATCCCGGTGCCGCGCGAGGCGTGGGGGCTGCTCACGGGCGGCGTGCGCAGCCGGATCGTCCACCTGGCGAGCGGCAGCCCCTGGCGGGACGGCGTGCACCTCGCCGTCACCGCCGTCGCGGCGGCGAACCTGGCCGCGCTGCTGCCCTACGCCGGCACGCTGCCGTTGTGGACGCTGCTGTCGGCGCTCACGCTGCTGGCGACCGTACGGGGATGGCTGCGTACGGCGGCCGTGCTGACGCTCCTCACCGGGGCCAAAGCGGTGGCGCTGGCCGGCGGGTGGCAGCCGTTCGACGCGACCCTGTTGCCGGTCTATCCGACGTTCCTGCAGGACCGGCCGCTGTTCATGGACAGCGACCCCTACCTGGTCGCGGGCGGTTACGCGGTGGCGCTGGCCGGGCTGCTCGTGCTGCGGCGGGCGCCGCGCAGGAGGTCGTGGTGGTGGTGGGCGGCGGTCGTGGCGGCGGCGTGGGCGGGGCCCGAGTGGATGGAGGGCGGCGGCACGTTCCCGATCAGCCTGAGCAGGATGGCCGTGGAGGTGCTGGCGTTTGGGCTGGCGGCGGGGAGCGCCTACCTGGCCCGCGACCATCGCTGGACGCTCGCGGCGGGGATCTACATGACGATGGCGTCCGGCGGGCTGGCGCTGCACTCCGATGTGCTGACCAGGCAACACCTGGCCTACTGGGGGGTGCTCGTGCTGTTGCTCGTGGGGGCCGCGTTCGCACCCTTCCGCCAGCGGCGGCACTGCCTGGATTGACCATGCTTCGTTAAACGGAGTATGGTCTGCCGCCATGATGAGGAAGACACTCCCCGTCGCGCTGCTCGCGCTCGCCGTCCTCTGCGGCTGCGGGGGCGCCACCGAGAGCGCCGCACCCTCGGCCGGCTCGACCGCCGAGGGCAAGGAGGTTCAGCTCGAGGCGGCCAAGGCGGACTGCATGAAGCAGAAGGGCTTCAAGTACGTCGCGTACGTGACGCCGCACAAGCCGGGCACCGAGGACGACAAGAGCCGCATGCGCGGCAATTACCCGGCGATGAAGAAATATCGCGAAAAATACGGCTTCGGGGTCTTCGCCCAGCACGTCTATCCCAAGGAGATGGGAAGCACGACCAGCCTCGACAACGAGCCCAACCCCAATATGAAGATCCAGTCCGCGCTCTCCAAGGCGCAGCTGCAGGCGTACCGGAAGGCGCTGGACGCCTGCCAGGTCTCGGCGGCCAACAAGGTCCTCGGCCTGAAGCTGAAGTCGGCGGAAGACTTCTACGACGCGCAGTTCAAGGCCTCCGTCCGGGCCCGCAAGGGCAAGCTGAACACCGACCCCGAGCTGGTCGAGCTGGCCACGGCCATGGCCACCTGCCTGAAGGGCAAGGGCTACGCCGTCGGCGACACCGCGCCGGTCGCCATGGCCGAGCTGGGGCAGAAGACGTGGCTCGGCAACGAGGACAAGCTGGGCCGCGAGCAGATGGACGATGTGCCCGACGTGGCTCCCCCCGCCACGGACGACAAGGTGCCGATGTACTATACGCCGACGCTCACTCCCGAGCAGGCCAAGCCATATCTGGCCAAGGAGATCAGGGCGGCGCTCGACGACCTGGAGTGCGGCAAGGACTTCTACCCAGCCTTCCTGCCGAAGGAGCAGGCGGTCCAGGGGCAGGTCAGCGCCCAGTTCGGCATGTGACCACCTCATGAAGTCACCGCGCAAGCTCCTCGCCGGCATCGTCGCCGGAGTGGTGATCATCGCGGGCGCCGGCTGGGCCGTGGGCTCCCGGCTGCGCTCCCCCGCCGACGAGGCGGCGCGCCGCGCCGCGCCGCGGGCCTCGCTCGTCACCGCCGCCGTCGAGCGCCGCAAACTCGTCAGCACCGTCGTGGTCAGCGGCACGCTGGAGTACGGCTCGCCCCTGCCGGTCAGCCTGGCCGGGGCGGTCGGCGGCACGGCCGAGCAGCAGCGGGCCACCCGGGCGCCGCGCCAGGGCCGGCTCACGGAGGGCGCGGTCTTCCTGGAGGTAAACGGCCGCCCGGTGTTCGCGCTGCGCGGGTCCGTGCCGATGCACCGCACGATCGCCCCCGGCGGCAAGGGGGACGACGTCAAGCAGCTCCAGCGGGCGCTGCGCAGGCTGGGGTACGGCGGTCCCGTCTCCGGCGTGTTCGACCAGGCCACGATCGCCGCCGTCACCCGCATGTACACGAAGAAGGGGTACGAGGTGCAGCAGCCGACGCTGACCGACCGGCAGGCGTACGACACGCTGCGCAAGGCCGTACAGACTGCCCAGGAGACCCTCGCCGCCGAGAAGAAGGCGCTGGACCAGGGGCGCGACGTGCTGCCGCTCAAGATGAGGCTGGCCAACGCCAAGGCGGACCTGAAGACGGCGGAGCGCGCCCTCCAGGAGGCCGAGGCCCGGGTGGTGACGCCGGAGGACGAGACCAGGATGGCGACGGCGGAGGCGGCCGTGCGCGCGGCGCAGGAGAAGCTGGCCGAGGCCGAGCAGGCGCTGGCCGAGGCCAGGAAACAGCCCACGCCGGCGGCCACCGCCACCCCGCAGCCCACGGCCTCGACCGACACGAGCCTGCTGGAGCTGCGGGTCCGGAACGCCCAGGCCGATCTGGCGGCGGCTCTGGAGGCGCGCGAGCGGGTCGCGGAGGAGGCGCGGCAGGCCAGGGAGAAGAGCCTGGTGGAGCTGCGCAAGGCCGTACGGACCGCGAAGGAGGCCAAGGCCACCGCCGAGCAGGCGCTGCGCCAGGCCAGGCAGCTCTCCCCGACCAAGCTCAAGGTGACCAACGCCGGTAAGGACGTGGCGGCGGCCAAGGGGATGCTGGCGGAGTTCGTGCGTACGTACGGGACCTCCATCCCGCCCGGCGAGGTGGTGTTCCTGCCGAAGCTGCCCGCCCGGGTGCGCAAGGTCTCGGTCAAGCAGGGGCAGCAGGTCGAGAAGGAGGTCGCCACGGTGACCAGCTCGGCGCTCACGGTGACGGGGTCGGTGGAGGCGACGGAGGCCGAGCTGCTGCGCACGGGCATGGAGGCGGCCATCGAGCTCGACACGGGCAAGACGTACGAAGCGCGCCTCACCGCGGTCGGCGACCAGGCCAAGGTGCCCGGCGCCGAGGAGGCCAAGGACGGGTCGGAGCCCGTCCTGATCACGCCCGCCTCGATGAAGGGGCTCAAGCCGGGGACCGCCGTCACGGCGCGGGTGACGGTGGGGGAGACCAAGGAGCCGGTGCTGGTCGTGCCGGTGGCGGCCGTGATCACGGGGGCCGACGGGAGGGCCCGGGTGCGGGTCGAGTACGCCACGGACCAGACCAGGGACGTCGAGGTGCGTACGGGCCTGACCGCCGACGGGAACGTCCAGGTCACCGGGGCGCTCAAGGAGGGCGACCGGGTGGTGGTCAGCGGTGCCTGAGCCGGTGATCTCGCTGGCGGAGGTCAGCAGGGAGTTCGCCGCCGAACCGCCGGTCCGGGCGCTCGACCGCGTCACGCTCCGGGTGGACAGGGGCGACTACCTGGCCATCGTCGGCCCGTCGGGCTCGGGCAAGTCGACCCTCCTGAACGTGCTCGGCCTGCTCGACCGCCCCAGCTCGGGCAGCTACCGCCTCGACGGCACGGAGACCACCACCCTGCGCGACGGGGCCAGGACCAGGTTGCGCGGTGACCGGATCGGCTTCGTCTTCCAGTCCTTCCACCTGCTCTCCCACCGCAGCGTGGTCGAGAACGTCATGCTCGCCGAAACCTACGGCGGGCAGGCGCGTAAGGGCAGGCGGGAGCGGGCCCTGGCGGCGTTGGAACGAGTCGGCCTCGGCCACCGGACCGGGTTCGCGCCCGACCGGCTGTCCGGGGGCGAGCGCCAGCGTACGGCCATCGCCAGGGCCCTCATGGGCGCGCCGTCCCTGCTGCTGTGCGACGAGCCCACGGGCAACCTCGACAGCCGCAATACCGAATCGGTGCTCGGCCTGTTCGACGAGCTGCGGGGGCAGGGGATGACGCTCGTGGTCATCACCCACGAGCAGGAGGTCAGCAAGCGGGCCGGGCGCCGGGTGCGGATCACCGACGGCATCCTGGTGGAGGAGGAGTGATGCACGTACGCGACCTGTTCGGGGAGGCCATGGCCGGCATGCTCGCCCGGCCGGTGCGCTCGGCGCTCACCACGCTCGGGACCGTGCTCGGCATCACCACGCTGGTCATCACGCTCGGCGTGGCCGCCACCGCGGGCAACCAGATCGTCGGCCGCTTCGACGCGCTGGTGGCCACGGCCATCACGGTGGAGGTGCCGGAGTCGCCGAACACGCCGCTCGTGGAGTGGGACTCGATCGACCGGCTGACCAGGCTGCGCGGCGTCGAGTCCGCCGCCGCGCTGGGCGAGTCGGAGGACAGCGCGAACCTGTCCGTGCGCTCCAACGACATCGTGGACCCCACCAGGGTCACCGCGCAGTCGTTGACCGTGCTGGCGGCGACGACCGGGCTGCCCGAGGCGGCGCGCGGCAGGATGGTGCAGGGCAGGTTCTACGACCGAGGGCACATCGAGCGGCGCGACCGGGTGGCGGTGATCGGCGACCAGGCGGCCAAGCTGCTCGGCGTCGGCCGCCTCGACCGGGCGCCGGCCATCTTCATCGGCAAGCACGCGTACACGGTCATCGGCATCCTGGGCAACCTGCGCCGCGAGCGGAACCTGAGCACCGCCGTGTTCGTGCCGCCCACGGTGGGCAGGCAGTTCGGGCTGCGGAACGTCACCAGGGTGCTGGTCAACACGAGTCTGGGCGCGGCGGACCTGGTGGCCCGGCAGGCGCCCACCGCGCTCAGCCCGGGGAACGGCGACATCCTGCAGGTGATGGCCCCGCCCAGCCCCACCAGGGCGCGCGACCAGGCGCAGGACGACGTCAACGCGCTCTTCCTGATCCTCGGCCTGGTCTCGCTCGTGGTCGGCGCGGTCGGCATCGCGAACGTCACGCTCGTCACCGTGATGGAACGCGTGCCGGAGATCGGCCTGCGCCGCTCGCTCGGGGCGGCCAGGCGGCACATCGCCGCCCAGTTCCTGCTGGAGTCGACGCTGGTCGGGCTGGCGGGAGGCGTGATCGGCACGAGCCTCGGGGTGGTCACCGTCGTCGCCGTCTCGGCCGCCCGGGAGTGGACGCCGCTGCTCGACGTGCAGCTCGCGCTGGCCGCGCCGGTGGCCGGGGCGGTGGTGGGTCTGCTGGCCGGGCTCTACCCCGCGCTGCGGGCGGCGAAAATGCAGCCGGTGGACGCTCTGCGATAAGGGTCCCGCCACTTTATGATGTGCCCGACATATGGGGAAAAACGGCAGGCTGGTGCTGCTCAGGGCGGCCAGACCGCTGCTCGTCAAGGCCGCGGTCCTGTCCGGGCTGCGCGGACGCGAGCGCACGCTCGTCCTGCTCAACCGCGCCCTGGTCTACCTCGGGCTGACCGCCGTGGTCGGCGCCGTCTACTTCGGGGTCGGCGCGCTCGACGGCCTGCTCGGCTCGTGGTCCGACCTGATCGCCGCGCTGGCCGCGGGCGCGCTGTTCCAGCCCGTACGGCTGCGCCTGCAGAGCGCGGTGGACCGGCTGTTCAAGTGGGAGCGTGACCCGTACCGGCTGGCCGACCGGGTGAGCCGGAGCGTGCAGGAGGCCAGGGGGCCGGCCGAGGCCCTGGCGTCGGCGGCCCACGCGGTCCGGCTGGCCCTGGGGGCGCGCGGCGTCGGGGTCGAGGTCGTCCTGCCCGGCGGGCGGGTGCGCAGCGTCGTCGCGGGCGAGCTCGGCCCGTCCCCCTCGGTCGAACGCCTGGTCTGGCAGGGCAAGTCGATGGGCTGGCTGTCGGTCGCCGGCGAGCCGCGCGACCGGGCGCTGCTGGACATGCTGGCCAGGCAGCTCGCCGAGGTCGCCCACGCCGTACGGCTCAGCGCCGACCTGCAACGCTCGCGCGAGCGCATGATGGCCACCCGCGAGGAGGAACGCCGCGCACTCCGCCGCAACCTGCACGACGGCCTCGGCCCGACGCTGACGAACCTGGCGATCAGCGTCGACCAGGCCCGGCTCAGCCTGGCCAGTGACCCCGGCTCGGTCGAACCGCTGCTCAGCACGGCACGCAGGCGGATGACCGAGGCCATCGTGGACGTCCGCGACCTGGTCTACGGCCTGCGCCCGCCCGCCCTCGACGGCGCCGGCCTGGACGAGCTGGGCCTGGAGAGCGCCCTGCGGCTGCTCGCCGACGCCCCCGGCCCGAGGGTGGACGTGGTGGTCTCCGGCTCGCTGGCCACCCTGCCCGCGGCGGTGGAGGTGGCGGCGTACAAGATCGCGCACGAGGCGGTGGCGAACGTGCGCAGGCACGCCCGCGCCACCACCGCCCTGATCAGGGTGGAGCGGCGGGACGCGCTCTGGCTGACGGTGTCCGACGACGGGATCGGGCTGCCCGAGCAGCGCCGCCAGGGTGCCGCCCTGATGCGCGGACGGGCCGAGGAGGTGGGCGGCGTCTGCGAGCTGGACGTGCGCCCGGGCGGCGGCACCGAGGTCGTCGCGAGACTGCCGATCAGGGAGCCGCGATGACCCCCACACCCCCCAACGACCCGCCCCCCACCCCCACCGGTTCCGCGGCCTCCGGGTGGGAAGGCCGGGGTGGTCGGGCGAGGGGATGGCGGCGGGCCGTGATGGCGGCGGTGTGGGCGTCGGCGGCCGCCTCGTTGACGGCCGTGCTGGCGGCGGCGGTGCTGGCGGCGCAGGTCGAGGGGCTGGCCGAGACGCAGGGGCTCGACCCGATCGGGCTGCTGTTCCCGCTCGCCGGCGCGTTCCTGATCTCCCAGCGGCCCAGGCTGCTGTTCCCGTGGCTCATGTGGGCCACCGGCGTCGTCTGGTCGGCGTACTCGCTGCTGTTCTCGCTGACCGGCTGGATGTACTTCCACGCGCCCGGCCCGCTGCTGCCCTACGTCGCCTGGCCGGCCATCTGGTTGTGGCTGCTGGCGGTGCCCACGTTCACGGGGATCATGCCGCTGCTCTTCCCCGACGGGCGGCTGCCGTCCAGGCGCTGGCGGCCGGTGCTCTACGGCAACCTGACGCTCATGGTCGGGCACTCGCTGCTGCTCGGCCTGTCCCCCGACCCGTCGTTCGAGCTCGACGTGCCGGTGGGCAACCCGTTCGGGGTGGCGGCGCTGGGGAGGATCCCCGAGGTCGTGGAGTCGTGGATCGGGCCGCCGATGATCCTGTTATGCCTGCTCGGCGTGGTCTCGCTGCGCTACCGGTACAGGGCTGCGACGCCCGAGGTACGCCGCCAGATCACCTGGTACTTCTACGCCATGGCGATCTTCGTCGTCTACTGGATCGTCAGCGCGGGCACCCAGGACACCTTCATCCTCGCCGTACGGATCTTCCTGGCCGCGGGCATCCCCATCTCGATCATCGCCGCCGTCCTGCGCCACCAGCTCTACGGCATCCGGCTCATCCTCAACCGCACGCTGGTGTACGGCACGCTCGCGGTCGGCGCCGGTGTCACGTACTCGGTGCTCATCTGGGCGTCCAACAGCGTGGCGGGCGACTACGGCGCGGTGGCCGGGCTCGCCTCCGCCATGGTCACCGGCGCGGCCTTCCATCCCGTACGCCTGCGGCTCCAGCGCTCGGTGGACCGGCTGTTCAACGTGGAACGCGACCCGTACCGGGCGGCCGACCTGCTCAGCCGTACCGTGCAGCGGGCCGGCGACCCGGCGGGGGCGCTGGCCGAGGCCATCTCCGTCGTGCGCACGTCGCTGGGCGCCCGCGGGGTGGGCGTGGAGGTGCCGGGCGAGCCCGCGCTGTCGTTCGTGGACGGCGAGCTGGGCGCCCGCCCTCGGACCGTCGAGCTGACCTGGCACGGCGAGCCGGTCGGGCGGCTGCGGATCGCCGGGACGCGGCCGGGCCGCGAGCCGCTGGACGTCATGGCCAAGCACCTGGCCGAGCTGGCGCACGCCGTACGGCTGAGCACCGACCTGCGGGACTCGCACGAGCGGATCAGCGCGACCCGCGACGAGGAGCGGCGCCGGCTGGGCAGGGAGTTGCACGACGGCCTCGGCCCCACGCTGACCAGCGTGACGATGACCCTGGACGAGGCCCGGCGGCGGCTGGAGCGCGACCCCGAGGCGGTGGAGGAGCTGCTGGTCCGGGTGCGTGAGGAGATGACCAGCACGCTGATGTCGGTGCGCGAGCTGGTGGACGGCCTCCGGCCGCCGGTCCTGGACGAGCTGGGCCTCGCGGGCGCCCTCCGCGCCTTCGGTCAGGCCCCGGGCCCCAGCGTCGAGGTCACCGTGCCCCCGGCCGCCGACGGGTCCGAAGGGCTGCTCGACGGGTTGCCGGCGGCGGTGGAGACGGCCGCGTACCGGATCGTGCAGGAGGCGCTGACGAACGCGCGCCGCCATGCCCAGGCCACCTCGGTGCTGGTCACGCTGCGGCGGGAGGCCGGGGAGCTGCGGGTGTCGGTCGCCGACGACGGGACCGGGCTGCCCGACGAGCCGTCGCCGGGCGTGGGGCTGACGTCGATGCGGGAACGGGCTGCCGAGATCGGCGGCACCTGCGCCATCGGCCCGCGCCCAGGCGGCGGCACCGAGGTCACCGCCGTCCTGCCGTTCACACCCCCGGCCTAGTCGGTCAGGCCGGGGCGCAGCGCGAGGAGCGCGCCGAGGGTGGCGTACCCGATGACCAGGTGGAAGCCGCCGACCCAGTTCGAGACCGAGTCGCCGAACAGGATGTACGTCGGCACCGTCACCACGGCCCAGCTCTCGGCGATGAGCGGCCACCACCGCAGGGACCCGCGCCAGCGCCCGGTGAAGGCGATCTTGATGCCGATGGCCATCATGCCCAGCATGGACAGCACCTGGCTCTGGCGGGCGGTCCGCAGGCTGGTCCGCGGTTCCCGGGACGACCCGTACGCGGCGGTCTCGACGCTGGCCGAACGGCTGGAGCTGGCCACGGACCCGGACGAGCAGTTGCTCGCGGTGGCCACGACGCTGGCGGAGGCGTTCCGGCTGGCCTACGTCCGGGTGGAGATCGAGCGGCCGGGCGGCGAACGTTCCGTGGTGGAGCACGGGTCGCCGCGCGGGCCGTCGGTGTCGCTGCCCGTGGCCTACCGGGGCGAGACCGTGGGGCGGCTCGTGCTGTGCCGTACCGACCTGACGGAACGGGACCAGCGGCTGCTCGGCGACCTCGTACGCCAGGCCGCCGCCGCGGCGCGGGCCGTCGAGCTGAGCACCGATCTGCAACGCATCCGCGCCCGGCTCGTGCTGGCCCGCGAGGAGGAGCGCCGCAGGCTCCGCCGCGACCTGCACGACGGGCTCGGCCCGAGCCTGGGCGCGGTGGCGCTGCGCATCGAGGCGGCCCGTAACCTGGCCGGCAGCGCGCCCGAGCAGGCCGACCGCATCCTGGAGCAGACGGCCGCCGAGGTCGGCGGGGTGCTGGCGGACGTCCGCAGGCTGGTCCACGACCTGCGCCCGCCCGCGCTGGACGAGCTGGGCCTGCTGCGCGCGATCGAGCAGCAGGCCGGACGGTTCCGCACCGCCGCCCTGGACGTGCGCGTCACCGGCGACGGCCCGCTGGACGCGCTGCCCGCGGCGGTGGAGGTGGCGGCCTACCGTATCGTGTCCGAAGCGCTGGCCAACGCGGCCAGGCACGCGGGCGCGGCACGCTGCGACATCACGCTCACCGCTCGGGAAGGGACGCTTGAGGTGGCGGTACGTGACGACGGCGCGGGCATCGGCCCCGAGGTGGCGGCGGGGGTGGGCATGCTCTCGCTGCGCGAGCGCGCGGCCGAGCTGGGCGGCGACTGCCAGGTGACGTGCCCGCCCGGCGGCGGCACCCTGGTCCTGGCCCGGCTGCCGATGCGGGTGGAGGCCGCCGATGTCTAGCCAGGAGCCGAGACGGGTGGAGGCCGCCGATGTCTGACCAGGAGCCGATCAGGGTCCTGCTGGCCGACGACCACCCGGTCTACCGGGACGGGCTCGCGCTGCTGCTCGGCTCGATCCCCGGCATCGAGGTGGCCGGCACCGCCGCCGACGGCCCCGAGGCGGTCGAGCGCGCCGCCGACCTCCAGCCGGACGTGGTGGTGATGGACGTGCGCATGCCGGGGCTCGACGGCATCGAGGCCACCCGGCGCATCGTGGCCGACAGCCCGCACGTCGCCGTCGTCGTGCTGACCATGTCGGAGGAGGACGCCACGCTGTTCGCGGCGATGCGCGCGGGGGCACGCGGCTACCTGCTCAAGGGCGCCGGCCAGGGCGAGATCGTACGGGCGATCACCGCCGTGGCGCACGGCGAGGCGATCTTCGGCCCGGCGGTGGCGCTGCGGGTCGCCGAGTTCTTCCAGGGGGCCGCCTCGACGCCCGGCGACCCGGTCTTCCCGCAGCTCACGCCGCGCGAGCGGGAGATCCTCTCGCTGGTGGCGGCGGGCCGTTCGAACGCGCAGATCGCCTCGGCCCTGTTCCTGTCGCCGAAGACCGTACGCAACAACGTCTCCAACATCTTCGCCAAGCTGCACGTCGCCGACCGCGCCGAGGCCATCGTCCGCGCCCGCGACGCCGGCCTCGGAAGGTGAGCCGTTCGGGTCCTGGGTACGTCATAGAGGGTATGAAGATCTGGCGAATCGTACTGCTGCCCGCGCTCGCGCTGGCCGTCACGGCCTCCGCGCTGCCCGCCGAGGCGGTGACCACGCAGCGTAAGGTGCTGGTCGACCTGCGCGAGGAGGGCGGCTTCGCGGGGCTGCAGAACCGCGTGACGGTCTACACCGACGGCTGCGTGCGGCTCAGCCGCCGTACCGGGCCCGTGGTGGCCAAGTGCCTCACGGCCAAGGAGGAGCGCCAACTGCGCGGCTACCTCAAGGAACTGAAGATCGGCCGGTCCGAACGCCCGCCGCAGGGCGCGGACTTCCTCAGCTACACGCTGGCGTACAAGGGCCATCGCGCCACCCGCTACACACTGCCCCGCACCTGGAAGCCGGTCGTGGCGCACCTGGACAAGGCCCTCGTCAAGTACTGGGCGCCGGACTGACCCGAAAGCCTCTCCATCAAGCGATTGACCAATAGGCGCGGACGGAACTACGGTCGGTCGTATGAGACCTGCCGACGGCGGACAGCCGGCCGTGATCCTCAAGGCGGCCACGCAGCTGTTCGCGGCGCTCGGCTACGACGGCACCTCGACGCGCCAGATCGCCGACGCGGCGGGGATGAACATCGCCACCGTCAACTACCACGTGGGCGGCAAGCGGGAGCTGTACCTGGCCGTCATGGAACGGGCGCACCGGGCGGAGAAGGCGGCGCTGGACAAGGCGCTCGCCCGCCTGCCCGGTGGCGACCCGGTCGCCTCCATCCACGGCCTGGTGGACGACTACCTCGACTTCTGCGTGGACAACCCGGAGATCCCCGCGCTGTGGATGCACCGCTGGCTCTCCGACGCCGGCGACATCACCGAGCTGGAACGCCAGTACGTCCAGCCCCTGGTCTCCGCCGTGACCGGCGCGCTGCGCCCGGCGGTCGAGGCCGGCGTGATCGACGGCACGGTCGACCTGGAGTACGCCATGTGGACGGTCATCTGGTCGATCCACGGCTTCGCCAAGGGCGGCGTGCTCGACGCCGAGGGCTGCCGCCGGGGCGCGGGCGACCGGGCCGCGCTCCGCCGCTTCCGCGCCCACCTCCACCTCACCCTCCACCGCACCCTCGCCCTCCCCGGCGACCCGCGATGACGGCGACCGACGTCGGCCGGCTCGGGCGTGGCCGGCTGCTCGGCTACGGCGTCGGCTCGGTCGGCACCGGCGTGTTCTCCGCCGTCCCCGGCCTGCTGCTGCTCTATTACCTGACCGACATGCTCGGCGTGCCCGCCGCCGTCGCGGGCGCCGTGCTGGTCGCGCCGAAGATCTGGGACGTGCTGCTCAACCCGCTCGTCGGCGCCGCCAGCGACCGGGAAGCCGTGCGCACCGGCCGCCGGACGCGGCTGCTGGCGGTGGGCGCGGCCACGCTGCCGGTGGCGTTCGCGCTGATGTTCGCCGTGCCCGGCGGCATCTCCGGCGGCATGGCGGGGGCGGTGTGGCCGGGCGTGGCGTTCCTGCTGGCCGCGACCGCGTTCGCGTGCTTCCAGGTGCCGTACGTGGCGCTGCCTGCGGAGATGTCGGCGAGCCCGGCCGAGCGGACCCGGGTCATGTCGTGGCGGGTGGTCTGCCTGACCGTCGGCATCCTGGTCGCGGGCGGCCTGGCACCCGCCGTCGTGGACCTGGCGGGCGGCGGCCGGCCGGGGTACGCGGTCATGGGCGTCGCGATCGGCGCCGTGATGGCCGCCGCCCTCGTGGCCGCCACGCTGGGCACGCGGTGGGTGTCGTCGCGTCCCGGCCCCCGGCAGCTCGGCCCGGCGGCGGCCTTCCGCCTGGCCCGGGGTAATCGCCCGTTCTTCGCGCTGCTGGCGGCGTTCGTCACGCAGGCGCTCGGGGTGGCGGTGATGCTGGCGGGCGCGCCGTACGTGGCCTCGTACCGGCTGGGCGACTACGGGCTGACCTCGGTGATGTTCGTCTGCCTGGTGGGCCCGAGCATGCTCGCGGTGCCCGGCTGGGCCCGGCTGGCCCGCGTGTACGGGACCGTGCGCTGCTACCTGGTCGCCTCGGCCGGGTTCGCCGTCGTGGCGCTGGCCCTGGTCCCCGCCATCGCGGCAGGCAGCCTGGCCGCCACGCTCGCGCTGACGGCGCTGGCCGGGGTCTGCTACGCCGCGCTGCAACTGCTGCCGCTGTCGCTGCTGCCGGACACCGTGCACGCCGACGCCGCCCGTACCGGCCACGCGCAGGCCGGGGCGTTCACCGGGCTGTGGACGGCGGGCGAGACCGCCGGGCTCGCCCTCGGCCCCGGCCTGTTCGCGCTGGTCCTGGCCCTGTCGGGGTTCGTCTCCGCGCCCGTGGAGTCACCCGTCGCCCAGCCGTCCGGCGCGCTGACCGGGCTGCTGCTCGGCTTCACCGCGTTGCCCGCCGTACTCATGCTGATCAGCCTGCCGTTCGTCGTCCGGTACGGACGGCTCGCCCTCGCCCCCGCGCTCGCCAAGGAGACCGTGTGACCCTCCCCCTGTCCGGAAGAACCACCGAGGACCTGCTGGCCGAGGTCGCCAGGATGAAACAGCACGACCTGCCGGTGCGGGGCGGGCAGGTGACCGCGTACGTGTACGACACCGGCCGGGCGGAGGTGCACGAGGCGGCGGCCCGCGCGTACTTCGAGATGCTGGAGGTCAACTGCCTGGACCCGACGGCGTTCCCCAGCATCGTCGAGATGGAGAAGCAGGTCGTGGGCGCGGTCGCCGAGCTGCTCGGCGGCGGCCACGGCATCTTCACCAGCGGCGGCACCGAGTCCATCATGCTGGCCGTCAAGGCCGCCCGGGACGCCGCCGGACGGGCCGCCCCCAACCTCGTGCTGCCGGTGACCGCACATCCGGCCTTCCACAAGGCGGCCCACTACCTGGGCCTGCGGGTCAAGGCCGTGCAGGTGGACCTGGAGACGTACAAGGTGCGGGTGGAGGACGTCGCGGCGGCGATCGACGAGGACACGGTCCTGGTGGTGGTCTCGGCGCCGTCGTACCCGCAGGGCGTGATCGACCCGGTCGCGGAGGTCGCCGCCGTGGCGGCCGAGGCGGGCGTGGCCTGCCACGTGGACGCGTGCGTGGGCGGCTGGCTGCTGCCGTGGCTGCGGGAGGCGGGGGCCGACGTGCCGCCGTTCGACCTGTCGGTGCCGGGGGTCACGTCCCTCTCCTGCGACCTGCACAAGTTCGGCTACGCGCCGAAGGGCGCCTCGGTGGTGCTGTTCGCCGACCCGGCGACGCGGCGGAGTGCGTACTTCGCCTCGGCCGCCTGGCCCGGCTACACGATCATCAACGCCACCGTGCAGAGCTCCAGGTCGGCCGGGCCGCTCGGCGGCGCGTGGGCCACCCTTCAGGCGCTCGGCCGGGAGGGGTACGTCGAGCTCGGCCGCGCCACCCTCAAGGCGGCGGCCCGGCTGCGGGAGGGCATCGCCGCGATCCCCGGACTGCGCGTCCTGGGCGCGCCCGAGTCCTCACTGGTGGCCTTCGCCGGGGACGACCTCGACGTGTTCGTGCTGGCCGACGCGGCCCGCGAGCGCGGCTGGTTCCTGCAACCACAGCTCTCCTACGCCGGGATCCCCGCGAACCTGCACGTCACGGTCACCGGCGTGACGCTGAACGGCGTGGAGGCGATGCTCAGGGTGATCGCCGACGCGGCGGAGGCGGCCCGGCTGCGCGGCCCCGCCGTGGTGCCGGACGGCCTGGTCGAACTGATCACCGGCCTCGACCTGGACGCCCTGGACGACGCGACCTTCGCCGAACTGGCCGCCTCGGTGGGCGTGGACCTGCGTCCTGGCGCGGGCCAGCCGGGGATGGCGGTGGTCAACGCCGTCCTGGACGCCCTTCCGGCCGAGACCAGGGAAGCCCTCCTGCTCCGCTTCCTGTCGGTGATGTACGCCTCCTGACGGGCTCAGGACAGGTCGAACTCCCCCTTGGCGGCCCCGTCGAGGAAGGCGAGCCATTCGTCCCGGGTGAAGGCCAGAACCGGGCCTTCACCCTGATCCTTGGTGTCCCTGACGAGAACGCCGTTGTCCGGCCGCCGCTTGCACGGTTCTAGCGGGCGCCTCAGTGGCGCGTCATTTCGACACCTGGGTTGCGTAATGGATCTGCCTCCGGTTACGCTACTCAGGTAGCGAAAAGGAGGCAGGGCATGGTGGGACGGCCGCGCAGGAGTGACGTCGACGAGAGCGTGATCAAGGCCGCCACCGAGCTGCTGCTCACCCGCGGCTACGCCGGCCTGTCGCCCGACGAGGTCGCCGAGCGGGCCGGCATCGCCAAGACCACGCTCTACCGCCGCTGGCCGACCAAGGACCACCTGGCCCTGGCCGTCGTCAACCGACTCCAGGACCATGACGAGATCACCGACACCGGCGACATCCGGCGCGACCTGCCCGCGTACCTGGAGAAGATCGCGGCCGGGCTCAACCGGATGCGTGCGGCGGGCCGCGCGCCCGGTGACGAGGACGCGTCGGCGGGCACGGTGGCCGAGCTCGTGGCCGCCGCCGCCCGCCACCCGGACGTCGGCGAGCTGGAACGCCAGATGTACGCCCGCCGCAACACCCTGGCCCGCGCCCTGCTCGAAAAGGCCAGGGACCGCGGCCAGCTACGCGCCGACCTCGACGTCGAGGCCCTGTTCGACCAGCTCGCCGGGGCCCTGTACTACCGCGTCCTGATCACCGGCCTGCCCGTCGACCGCGCCTACGCCGAACGCCTCGTGGACACCGCCCTCCGCGGCGCCACCCCTGAGAACGGATAACACCATGTCGCTCATCGACCCCCGCACCACCGCCGTCATCCGCTCCGTCGACGCCGAGATCATCGGCGGCCCGCCCAGTACGGGCCGCATGCTCCTCGACTCCAGCGCCACCGGCGGCGCCCTGAGCACCATGCGCATCACGCTCGGCGAGGGCGCCGACGGCGCGGTCCCGCACACGCACACCACCGCCTCCGAGATGTTCTACGTCCTGGACGGCCGGGTGCAGGTGCTGTCCGGCGACGAGGTGATCACCCTGGAGCAGGGCGACGTGGCCGTCGTGCCGCCGGACGTCGCCCACGCCTTCGGCGCGGCCCCCGGCACCGAGGCGGACCTGCTGATCGTCATCACGCCGGGCGTCGAGCGGTTCGAGTACTTCCGCCTGCTGGCCCGGCTGAAGACCGGCGAGGCCACGCTCGAAGAGCTGCTGGCCTCGCAGGACCGCTTCGACAACCACTTCCTCGACAGCCCGGCGTGGACGAAGGCCCGCTCCTGAGGGTCAGACCTTGGTGATCCGGACGGCGTCGGCGATCACGTAGCCGGTCGCCGAGGTCCACCGGCTCACCCCGACCACGTTGTACGTCCCGGCCGCCAGCGTGTACGTCCCCAGCACCCGCCATGACCCGCCGCCAGTGCGCTGGTCCACGTTCACGGTCTGGTTGCCGCCCGAGGCCGCCACGATGTGCGGCGCGGAGCCGTTGTACCCCGCGTTGGCCGGATACCAGACCTCCACCCGGTAGCTGCCCGCGCTCGGGATCGCCGCCCGGAACCAGGCCGGATCGCTGGCCGCGACCGGGTCGGCGAAGCGGTAGTCGGCGCCGTGCGCCTGCGTGGAGTAGGACGAGGTGCCCCAGGACGCGGAGGCCGTGAAGCCCGCGTCGGCGTTGTCGATCACGACGCTGAAGCCGCCCGTGCCGCCCGTCGCCCGGCCCGCGCTCGGCGCGCTCTCCTGGTGGGTCCTGCTCAGCGCGGTCACGTAGTAGGTGGACGCGCCGCCGCCGGGGTCGGTGTAGGACGTCTGCCTGGTGGTGGCGATCAGGTTGCGGGCGTCGGCGAAGAAGCACGGATCGGCCGAGGGCGGCGCGCCGGCCACGCGGTAGACCGCGTACGCCGTGCCGGAGCCGGTCCAGGCGAGCTGGACGCCGTTCGAGCCCGTGGTGGCCGAGGTGATCGTGGGCGCGGCGGGCGCGGCCCCGGAGCCCCGGGCGGGGAGCAGGGCGGGCTTGGCGTAGTGGTCGGTGACGAGCTTGGTGATCGCCCCGATCCGGTCGGCCTTGACGTCCTTGGCGCTGAAGTAGACGTCACCGGCGATCTCAGGGTGTTTCCTGTTGTCGTACAGGTGGTCGCTCAGCTCGGCCGGGTCCTGCCAGGCGGCCTCCTGCCCCGAGGCGCCGGCCCGGTACGCGGCCTGCCCCACGACGAGCTGCACGCCGGTGCCGCGCACGACGTCCGACCACCACGCGGTCAGCACCTCGTAGGCGGCCGTGGAGAAGCCGATGTGCCAGTAGATCTGTGGCGCCAGGTAGTCGATCCAGCCCTGCTTGACCCATTGGCGGCTGTCGGCGTAGATCGCGTCGTACGACTGGAGACCCGACGTACGCGAGCCGAGCGGGTCGGTCGAGGAGTTGCGCCAGATCCCGAACGGGCTGATCCCGAACGACACCCACGACTTGGCGGTGTGGATGCGCTGGCCGAGCTCGCGGACGAGCAGGTTGACGTTGTCGCGCCGCCAGTCGGCGATGTTCGGGAACGCGCCGCCGTACTGGGCGTAGGCGGCCGAGTCGGGGATGGCCTGGCCGCTGACGGGATAGGGGTAGAAGTAGTCGTCGAGATGCACGCCGTCCACGTCGTAGCGGGTGACGGCGTCCATGATCGCGTCCTCGATGAAGTCGCGTACCGCCGGGATGCCGGGGTTGTAGTAGAGCTTGCCGCCGTAGGCGAAACGCCAGTCGGGGTGCTGCCGCGCGGGGTGCGTGGAGATCAGCTTGGACGGGTCGTCGTTGTTGGCCACCCGGTACGGGTTGAACCAGGCGTGGAACTCCAGGTTCCGCGCGTGGGCCTCGCTGACCATGAACGCCAGCGGGTCGTAGCCGGGGTTCGTCCCCTGGGTGCCGGTCAGCCATTGCGACCACGGCTCGTACGGGGAGGGCCAGAACGCGTCCGCCGTGGGCCTGACCTGCACGATCACGGCGTTCATGCGCTTGGCGACGGCCAGGTCGAGCCAGGCCCGGAACTCGGCCTGCTGGGCGGAGACACTGAGCCCGGTACGGCTCGGCCAGTCGATGTTGGCGACCGATGAGATCCACATGGCCCGGAGCTGCCGCTTGGGCGTCGCGGGGTCGGTCGCGCAGGCGGCTGCGGAGGCGACTGCGGAGTCGGAGGTGGGGGCTGCGGAGGCGGGGGCGGGAGCCACGGCGGCGACGACGGCGACGGTGAGCGCCGCCAGGACGGTACGCAGGAGCGCGGTCACGAAAGGAAGTTTCAGTCCCCCGACCGCAGAGCGCAATAGTTTTCAGGGGCCCAACTTTCACGCCACCTCTTGGACGGCGGGCGGAAAGTTTCACCTAACACGTCTGTAATGTCAATTATCGACATTGTGTCAGAGGTGACGTACGTTGGGCCGCATTCGGCGGCCAAACGCGGGCCGCGGCTCCGCGCCCGCGTTCCACCCGTCACCCCCCAACGAGGAGCATCCCCATGATTCTCGCCCGCACGCGATTAGCTGCCCTCGCCACCTCCGCCCTGACCGTCGCCCTGATCACCGCGGGCCAGCCCGCCGCCCAGGCCGCCCGGGAACCCGCGCTGCCGGCGGCGTTCGCCAAGGCCGCCTCGGCCAGCGACGTCCCCCGCGACCTGCTGGTCGCGCTCGCCTACGCCGAGACCCACCTCGACGACCACCAGGGCAAGCCCAGCGCCAGCGGCGGCTACGGCCTGATGCATCTGGTCAGCAACCCCACGGCGCACGCGCTGGAGAAGGCCGCCGAGCTCACCAGCCTGCCGGTCGAGAAGCTGCGCTCCGACAACGAGTCCAACATCCTCGGCGGCGCCGCCGTCCTCCGCTCCTACGCCGACGAGCTCGGCCTGGACGACGCCGCCCGCAAGGACGCCGGCCGCTGGTACCAGGCCGTCGCCAAGTACGGCAACGCCTCCTCGCCGGAGACCGCCCGCCTGTACGCCGACGCGGTCTACGAGCAGCTCGGCCTGGGCATCAAGGCCAGGGGCGTGACCGTCAAGCCCCAGGAGGTCACCGCCGACCGCGGCGAGTACGCCAACGCCCGCGACCTGAACGCCCGCTCCGACGTAGGCGTGCTCAGCACCGACTACGGCCCGGCCGCCTGGGTCGCGGCCAGCTCCAGCAACTACACCGCCTCCAGCCGGCCGTCGAGCTACGCCATCGACCGCGTGGTCATCCACGTGACGCAGGGCTCGTACGCCGGGACGATCTCCTGGTTCCAGAACTCGGCCGCGCAGGTCTCGGCGCACTACGTCGTCAAGTCCTCCAACGGCGCCATCACCCAGATGGTGCGCGAGAAGGACGTCGCCTGGCACGCCGGCAACTGGACGTACAACACCAGGTCGATCGGCATCGAGCACGAGGGCTACGTCAGCGAGGCCTCGTGGTTCACCGACGCCATGTACCGCGCGTCGGCGGCCCTGACCAAGGCCATCTGCGACAAGTACGGCATCCCGAAGGACCGCGCCCACATCATCGGGCACAACGAGGTTCCCGGCGCCGACCACACCGACCCGGGGTCGTACTGGAACTGGACCACGTACATGAACTACGTGACCGGCGGCGGCACGCCCTCGTGGTCCACCACGGTGGACAACGCCACCTCCGGCAAGTTCACCGCCAGCGCCAACTGGGGCACCTCCGCCTACTCCGCCCAGCGTTACGGCGCCGACTACCGCTTCGCCGACCCGGTCGCCTCCAGCGACCCGGCCTGGTACCAGGCCGCGATCCCCAGCGCGGGCACGTACAAGGTGGAGGTCTGGTATCCGTCCGATCCCGGTTACAACAGCTCGGCGCCGTACATCGTGGCGGCCTCGGGCGGTAACCAGACCGTCTACGTCGACCAGCGTTCCGGCGGCGGAGGCTGGCGCAGCATCGGCACCTTCTCGCTGAACGCCGGCACCTACAACGTCGTCGGCATCAGCCGGTGGACCGCCGGCACGGGCCTCGTCATCGCCGACGCGGTCCGGATCAGCAAGGTCTGACCCCCCAACCCACGAAGCCGGCTCACACCCTCTCCCCCGGGGGGTGTGAGCCATTTCACTTTGCCAATCATGTAATCGATTTCATAAGCTGCCGTGTAATCGATTACACGGAGGAACGATGGCAAGGATCAAGGATGTCGCCGCGCAGGCCGGTGTCTCCGTCGCCACGGTCTCCCGCGTGCTCAACGACAACCCCTCGGTCAACGAGGAGACCCGGCGCCGAGTTTACGACGCGATGAACGCGCTCAACTACGTGCCCAACGCCGTCGCCCGCTCCCTGCGCACGACCGCGACCAGGACGATCGGCCTGATCATCGGCGACGTCCTGAACCCGTTCTTCACCGAGCTGGCCAGAAGCGTCGAGGACGAGGCCAGGCGCGAGGGCTTCACGGTCGTCATGGGCAACGCCGACGAGCGCGCCGACCAGCAGGACCACTACGTGCGCACGCTGCTGGAGCAGCGCGTGGACGGGCTGCTGATCTGCCCGACCGCCGAGGTCACGCCGCTGGTGCAGCAGCTCGCCGAGGCTGGCCGGCCGGTGGTCTTCCTCGACCGCACGATCTCCGGGCTCGACGTGCCCTCCGTGCGCTCCGACGGCGCCGCCGCCATCGCCGAGCTGGTCCGCCACCTGCGCGAGCAGGGCCACCGCCGGATCGCCCTGGCCTCCGGCCCGGCCACCCTGTCCACCGGACGCGAGCGCACGGACGCCTTCGCCACCGCGATGGCCGCCGAGGGCCTGGAGGTGCGCCCCGAGTACGTGCGCCCCGGCGACTTCCGCGAGGGCAGCGGCCGGCGCATCACCGCCGAGCTGCTCGACCTGCCCGAGCCGCCCGAGGCCATCTTCTTCGGTGACAACCTGATGACGCTGGGCGGGCTGGAGGAGATCCAGGCCAGGGGCCTGCGCATCCCCGCCGACGTCGCCGTCGCCTCCTTCGACGACGTGACCTGGTTCAAGCACACCGCCCCGCCGATCACCGCCATCGCCCAGCCGACCGCCGAGATGGGGCGCCTGGCCGTCCGGCTCGTGATCGGCCGGATCCAGAGCGGGCAGGCGGCCGACTCGCACGTCCTGCCTGCTCACCTGGTGATTCGCCGATCTTGTGAGCGGAAAGGGATCATGGAGTGAGCGCGGAGATACTCAAGGCCGAGGGCCTGCGCAAGGTCTTCCCCGGTGTCGTGGCACTCGACGGCGTCGATCTCAGCCTGCGCGCCGGCGAGGTGCACGTCCTGCTCGGCGAGAACGGCGCGGGCAAGAGCACGCTGATCAAGATCCTGTCGGGCGCGTACCGGCCGGACGGCGGGCGCGTCACCGTCGACGGGCAGCCGGTGGACATCCGGTCGGCGGGCGACGCCCAGCGGCTCGGCATCGCCACCATCTACCAGGAGTTCAACCTGGTCCCCCAGCTCACCGTCGCGGAGAACCTGGCGCTCGGCCGCCCGCCGCGCCGCTTCGGGCTGGTGGACAAGAAGCGCATGGAACGGCAGGCCAAGGCGCTGCTCGACCGCGTCGGCGTGGACGTCGACCCGGCGACCCCGATCTCCCGGCTCGGCATCGCCCGGATGCAGATGGTGGAGATCGCCAAGGCGCTCGCGCTCGACGCCCGCGTGCTCATCATGGACGAGCCCACCGCCGTGCTCACCTCCGGCGAGGTCGCCAAGCTGTTCACGATCGTCCGCCAGCTCCGCGACGAGGGCGTGTCGATCGTGTTCATCACCCACCACCTGGAGGAGATCGCCGAGATCGGCGACCGGGTGACCGTGCTGCGCGACGGCAGGTCGGTCACCGAGATCCCGGCCGACACCCCGCAGGACGAGCTGGTCAGGCTCATGGTGGGCCGCCCGATCGACCAGCAGTTCCCGCGCCAGGCCGCCGAACGCGGCGAGGCCCTGCTCAAGGTCTCCGGCCTCGGCCGCAGGGGCGTCTTCGACGACGTGTCGTTCGAGGTGCGCGCCGGTGAGGTGGTCGGGGTCGCCGGGCTGGTGGGCGCCGGCCGCACCGAGGTCGCGCGGGCCGTCTTCGGCGCCGACCGCTACGACGCCGGCGAGGTGGTCGTGCGCGGCAGGCGCCTGGCCCCCGGCGACGTGCACGCCGCCATGGAGGCCGGGCTCGGGCTGGTCCCCGAGGACCGCAAGGGCCAGGGCCTGGTGCTCGGCGCGGACGTGGCCGAGAACCTGGGCCTGGTCACCATGCGCGCCGCCACCCGCGCCGGCTTCGTCGACCGCGCCGGCCAGCGCGAGGCCGCCGGGAAGGTGGCCGAGCAGCTCGGCATCCGGATGACCGGCCTGGACCAGGAGGTCCGCACGCTGTCCGGCGGCAACCAGCAGAAGGTCGTCATCGGCAAGTGGCTGGTCGCCGACGCGGGCGTGCTCATCCTCGACGAGCCGACCCGCGGCATCGACGTCGGGGCCAAGGTCGAGATCTACCAGCTCATCAACGCGCTCACCGCCTCCGGGCACGCCGTGCTCATGATCTCCAGCGATCTGCCGGAGGTGCTCGGCATGAGCGACCGCATTCTGGTCATGGCCCGCGGCAGGCTCGTCGGCGAGCTGCCCGCGACCGGGACCACGCAAGACGACGTCATGGCCCTCGCGGTCACGGATGTGGAGGGTCCCCGTGCCAAGTAGCACCGTTCCGAACAAGCTCACCGGCCGCCGGTCGCCCGCCGCGGCCTGGTTCGCCGAGAACGGCGCGCTCGCCGCGCTCGTCGTGCTGGTCGTGGCGCTGTCGTTGTTGTCGTCCGACTTCCTCAGCGTGACGAACCTGCTCAACGTCGGCGTCCAGGCGGCCGTCACCGCGATCCTGGCCTTCGGCGCCACGTTCGTGATCGTCACCGGCGGCATCGACCTGTCCGTCGGCTCGGTCGCCGCGCTGTCGGCGATCGTCCTGGCCTGGACGGCCACCAGCGCCGGGCTGCCGTGGCCGGTCGCCGTGGTGGTCTCGCTGGCCGTCGGCGTCGTGTGCGGCCTGGTCAACGCGGCCCTGATCGCGTACGGGAAGCTGCCGCCGTTCATCGCCACGCTGGCCATGCTCGGCATCGCCCGCGGCCTGGCCCTGGTCATCTCGCAGGGCAGCCCGATCGCGATGCCCGACTCGGTCTCGCACCTGGGCGACACCCTCGGCGACTACCTGCCGATCCCGGTGCTGGTGATGCTGGTCATGGGCGTGATCGCGGCCGTCGTGCTCAACCGCACCTACCCCGGCCGGGCCATGTACGCCATCGGCGGCAACGAGGAGGCCGCCCGGCTGTCCGGCATCAAGGTCAACCGGCAGAAGCTCATCACGTACGCGCTGTCCGGCGTCTTCGCGGCGGTGGCCGGGATCGTCCTGGCCAGCCGCCTGGCCTCGGCCCAGCCGCAGGCCGCGGCGGGCTACGAACTGGACGCGATCGCGGCCGTCGTCATCGGCGGCGCGAGCCTGTCCGGCGGCAAGGGCAGGGCGCTCGGCACCTTCGTCGGCGCGCTCATCCTCGCCGTGCTGCGCAACGGGTTGAACCTGCTGTCCGTCTCGGCGTTCTGGCAGCAGGTCGTGATCGGCGTGGTGATCGCGCTCGCGGTCCTCGTCGACACCCTGCGGCGCAGGGGAACGAACTAGGAAAAGGAAGTAAAGATCATGCGGATTCCCGCGATTGTCATGGCCGGCGCCGCGCTCACGCTCGGCCTGGCCGCCTGCGGCTCCTCCGGCGACGGCGGCTCCGGAGGCACGTCCTCGGGGGGCGGGGACATCAAGATCGGCATGTCGGTGTCGACTCTGAACAACCCCTACTTCGTGCAGCTGCGCAGCGGCGCGGAGGCGGAGGCCAAGAAGGAGGGCGTCACGCTGACCGTCACCGACGCCCAGAACGACGCCTCCCAGCAGGTGAACCAGGTCCAGAACTTCACCAGCCAGAACATGAAGGCGATCATCGTCAACCCCGTCGACTCCGACGCGGCGGCCCCGGCGGTCAAGGCGGCGGACCGGGTCAAGATCCCGGTGATCGCGGCCGACCGCGGCGTCAACGGCGCCGAGGTGGCCCAGACGGTGGCCTCCGACAACGTGGCCGGCGGCAAGCTGGCCGCCCAGGAGCTGGCCAAGCAGCTCGGCGAGAAGGGCAGCGTGGTCGTGCTGCAGGGCACGGCGGGCACGTCCGCCTCGCGCGACCGAGGCCAGGGCTTCGCCGACGGCATCGCCGCGTACCCGAACATCAAGGTCGTGGCCAAGCAGCCGGCCGACTTCGACCGCACCAAGGGCCTGGACGTCATGACCAACATGCTCCAGTCGAACCCCGGCATCACCGGCGTCTTCGCCGAGAACGACGAGATGGCGCTCGGCGCGATCAAGGCCCTGGGCGCCAAGGCGGGCCAGCAGGTCAAGGTCGTCGGCTTCGACGGCACCCCCGACGGCCTGAAGGCCGTGCAGGCGGGCACGCTGGCCGCCAGCGTCGCCCAGCAGCCGTCGCTGCTCGGCCAGCAGGCGGTGCAGGCCGCGGTCAAGGCCGCCAAGGGCGAGACCATCGAGAAGACGGTGGCCGTGCCCGTCAAGGTGGCGACCAAGGAGAACGTCGCGGACTTCCAGTGAAGCGCGCGGGGATACTGAACGCCGAGCTGGCGGGGGCCATGGCCCGGCTCGGCCACACCGACCAGGTGCTGGTCTGTGACAGCGGGATGCCCGTGCCGCCCGGCGTCCGGGTCGTCGACCTGGCGTTCCTGCCGGGCATCCCGGCCTTCGCCGACGTGCTCGACGGGCTGCTGGCCGAGCTCGTCGTCGAGGGGGCCACGGCGGCCGAGGAGGTGCGCGCGGGCAACCCGGGCTGCGCCGAGCTGCTCTCGGCCCGGCTGCCGGGGCTGGCGTACGTGCCGCACGAGGAGCTGAAGCTGCTGTCGGCGGGGGTGCGGCTGGCCGTCCGTACCGGGGAGGCCACGCCGTACTCGAACGTGATCCTGCGGTGCGGGGTGGCGTTCTAGGGACGCCTGCCCCGGGCGCTGGGAAGCGGGCGGAGGAAGATCTACTCTGGCGTCGAGGGAGGCGCCATGACCCACGAGGCAGCAGAGCCGGACCCCGCCCGACTCCGTCGCGTCGCCATGGCGAGCGCGGTCGGCACCACGATCGAGTGGTACGACTACTTCATCTACTCCACGGCCGCCGCGCTGGTCTTCGGCTCCCAGTTCTTCTCACCGCTCTCGCCCGCCTCGGGCACGCTGGCCGCGTTCGCCACGCTCGGCGTCGGGTTCCTGGCCCGGCCCGTGGGCGGCCTGGTGTGGGGCCACTTCGGCGACCGGCTCGGGCGCAAGGCGATGCTGATCGCGTCCCTGCTGCTGATGGGCGCGGCCACGGTCGGCGTCGGGCTGCTCCCCACCTACGACCAGATCGGGGTGCTGGCCCCGATCCTGCTCCTGGCCCTGCGGTTGCTCCAGGGGCTCAGCGCCGGCGGTGAGTGGGGCGGCGCGGCTCTGCTCGCCGTCGAGCACGCCCCGCCCGGCCGGCGGGGCCGCTACGGGCTGTACTCCCAGGTGGGCGTGCCCGCCGGGCTGATCCTGGCGCAACTGGTGTACGTCGCGGTGACGGCCAGGCTGTCGGAGGCGCAGTTCACGAGCTGGGGCTGGCGGCTGCCGTTCCTGTTCAGCATCGTGCTGGTCGGGGTCGGGCTGTTCATCAGGCTGCGGGTGGCCGAGACGCCGGTGTTCCGGGCGCTGGCCGCCGAGCAGGCCCGCAGCAGGCGGCCCGTCCTCGACGTCTTCCGCGAGCGGCCGCGGGCGCTGCTGATCGCCTCGGCCAGCTTCATCGCCAACACCGCGATCGGCTACGTGTTCCTCGCCTACCTCCTGTCCTACGGCACCCAGGTGCTGAAGGTCGGCAGGAACGTCATGCTGGTCGTGGTGATCATCGGCAGCCTGACCTGGCTGGCCGGGATCGTGGCCTCGGCGATCTGGTCCGACCGGATCGGCCGCAAGCCGGTCTACCTGGCCGGCTCGGTGCTCCTCGTGGTCTGGGCCGTGCCGTTCTTCCTGCTGGTGGACACCAAGGCCGCCGCGCTGATGGTGGTCGCCGTGGTGGTGCTCAACGTGGGGCTCGCCGCGACGTACGGGCCCCAGTCGGCGTTGTTCGCCGAGATGTTCGAGGCCCGCTACCGCTACAGCGGGGTCTCCTTCTCGTACGCGGTCGGCGCGCTGCTCGGCGGCGGGTTCGCCCCGCTGGTCGCGACGGCGCTGCATGAGGCGACCGGCACGTCGTTGTCGGTGTCGGCGTACATGGCCGGGGTCGGGCTGATCAGCCTGGTGGCGGTGCTGGCCATGAAGGAGACCCGTACGCCGCAGGCGGCCGGCTGAGTCAGGCCGTGGCGCCGCCGTCGATCACGTGGTCCTGGCCGACGACGAAGCTGGACTCCGGCGAGGACAGCCACAGCGCGGCCGCGGCGATCTCCTCCGGGGTGGCGACGCGGCCGATCGGCAGGGCGTCGCGCATGCGCTCGTCGCGCTCGGCGCGCGTCTCGCCGGGCCGCATGGACATGGGCGAGTCGATCGGGCCGGGGCTGACGGCGTTGACGCGGACGCCGTCGGCGATGTGGTCGCGGGCGGCGGTGCGGGTCAGGTGGCTCACCGCGGCCTTCGAGGCGGCGTAGGCGGCGGCCCCGGGCAGGCGCCAGTGGGCGCCCAGGTTGCTGGCCACGTTGACGATCGTCCCGCCGCCGTGTTCGCGCATGTACGCGATCTCGTGCTTCATCGACAGGAACACGCCCTTGAGGTTCACCGCGAGCACGGTGTCCCAGGTGTCCTCGTCGTAGTCGGCCACCGGGGCCAGCATGCCGAAGACGCCCGCGGCGTTGAGCGCCATGTCGAGCCCCCCGTAGCGGGTGACGGCGGCCTCCACCATGGCGGCGACGGAGGCCGAGTCGGTCACGTCCACGGTGAAGCCGGCGGCCCGCCCGCCCTCGGCCTCGATCTCCTTGACCACCTCGCCGAGCCGTCCGGTGTCCCGCCCGGCGGCCAGCACGGACGCGCCCTTCCTGGCGTACGCCAGCGCGGCGGCCCGTCCCACGACCCCGGTGGCCCCGGTGACCACCACGACTTTTCCTTCAAACACCAAGAACTCCTAGAACGATCGGTCTTAAATTTGGACGGCCACCATGGCCTGCTCGACCGCGTCGCGCAGGCGGCGCGGGTCGGGATCGGCGCGCCCGAGCACGCGCAGCCCCTGCAGCAGCACGAGCAGGAACCTGGCCAGCGCGTAAGGGTCCTTCGACTCCGGGATCTCCCCCTGGGCACGGGCGCGGACCAGCGCGGCGGCCAGCGCCGTCTCCAGCTCGGCCCAGCTCGCCGTCACCCGGCGCGACAGCTCGGCGTCCCGCGAGGCGAACTCCACGGCCGTGTTGACGACCATGCAGCCGCGCCGCAGCTCGTCGGCGAGGATCTCGGCCACGTACGCGTCGAGGAAGGCGCGTACGGCCGGCACCGCTGGCCCCGGCTGGGCCAGCGGCTCGACCACGTTACGCCGGGCCAGGTAGCGCTCCAGCGCCTTGACGTAGAGCTCCCGCTTGCCGCCGAAGGTGCCGTAGATGCTGGCCCGCGCCAGCCCCAGCCGCTCCACCAGGTCGGCCATCGAGGTCGCCTCGTAACCGCGCTCCCAGAACAGGTCGAGCGCCCGGTCGAGCGCGACCTCGGGATCGAACTCCTTGCTCCGTGCCACGCGGTGAAGCTACCACATTCAAGAACGAGCGGTCTAATTTGTTCGGCGTCTACGCACCCGGCTCACGGAACTCCGGGGCCTGGCCGTCGTCCGGCCGGTCCAGGTTCGGGTTGAGGGATTCGAGCGGCGTGTCGTCCGCGACGGCCCGCTCGGCGGCGGCGCTCTCCTCCACCGGCCGCTGCCGCGGGATGCTCAGCAGGCCGAGGCTGTCCTGCTCGCCCCGCCGCCTGATGACGTCGTTGATCGCCTCGGCCATCTCCTCCCTGGAGTAGCTGCCCTCGGGCAGCTCGTTGAGATGGGCCAGCATGTCGGCGGGGATGCGCACGTGCGCGGAGACCCGCGCGTACACCTCGCGGACCGCTACCCGGTCCCGCCCCTGGAACGCCTCGTCCAGGGCCTCCTGGAGCTCGTCCAGCACAGCGTGATCAGCCATTTCCTTACCCCTTCAGTAGGTCTTCGGCCTGCTCGGTCACGTCGTCCACCGAGACGTCCGCGACCCACGTCCCGTCGTGCTCGCAGCGTTCGGCCTCCACGTCCACGCCGCTCGCGCCGCAGGACGGGCACCGGGTGGTCCAGGAGACCAGCGGCCGGTGCGCGGTCCTGGTGAGCGGCCCCGCGTTGATGAGGTTGCCGCACCAGTAGACGGCGACCGTGGGGGTGCCGACGGCCGCGGCCAGGTGGCGCGGGCCGGTGTCGTTGGAGATCACCAGGTCGCAGCGCTCGTACAGGGCGGCCAGGCCGCCGAGGGTCAGCGTGCCGACGACGGGGATCACCGGGTACCCGCGCCCGCGCATGGCCGCGATCGTCGCCTCCACCAGGTCCTTCTCGGCCGAGTTCCCGGTCACCGCGACGGGCCGGCCGAGCCGGTCGGCCACCTCGGCGAAGCGTTCGGCGGGCCAGCGCCGCCGCGGGTCCGTCGCCCCCGGATGCAGCGCGATCAGCCGGGACGGCGGCTCGCCGAACGACTCGGCCAGCTCCGCCCGGTCGCGGCCGGTGACGGGTACCTGCGCTTCGAGCCGCTCGGCGAGCCCGCCGACCAGCTCGGCCACCTGGAGGAAGCGCAGCGTCTCGTGCTGGAAGTACGTGTAGGGCACCCACCGGTCCAGTTCCTCGGCGTCCGGGGAGCGCAGCCCGGCGGTCACCCGCGCCCCGAGCGACCGCAGGAACGGGTTGGTGAAGCGCCCGCCGCCGTGGATCTGCACCGCCAGGTCGAACGACCGCTCCCGCAGCTCGGCACGGGTCTCGTCGGGCACCGGGTAACCGTGCTCCGGCGTCGAGACCCCCGAGATCGGCGGCAGCGCCACCACGTCGTCCACCGGGCCCGGCCGCCCGGACAGGAACTCGGCGTGCCACGGCGTGCCGAGCAGGGTGAGCCTGGCCTCGGGGTAGGCCCGCTTGATCGCGTCGATGGCCGGCAGCGCGACCAGGTAGTCGCCGATGGCGTTGGCCCGCAGGACGGCGACGCTCCGCACGTCCCCCACCAGGCCGGGCCGGGCCGTCATCGGGTCTCCGGCATGTAGTCGTAGCATTCCGCGCTCCTGTCCACAACGGTGGTCGGCAGCCCGCAGCCCAGCTCTCCCATTGGCCGGCTGGTCCTTGGCCGGGCTACCCGGCAGGGATGGCCCATAACTTCGGTTATGGGACGAACCTATTTGAACCGATATGCGTTTGAGCTTGGCTTTCGCAGGTATTCGCCCTCCATGGGCACCCTGAGGGAAGAGACGGTCAGCGCGGTCGTCGTCGGCGACGTCATGCTCGACTCGTGGCTGCACGGCTCGGCCAAGCGGCTGGCCCAGGAGGCGCCGGTGCCCGTGCTGAACCTGGAGGCGGTCGAGGACGCGCCGGGCGGGGCCGCCAACACGGCGGCCAACCTGGTGGCGCTCGGCGCCCGCGTCCGGCTCGTCGGCGTCGTGGGCGACGACCCCTGCGGCGACCAGCTCGTCCAGGCGTTGCGGCTGCTCGGGGTGGAGACGGACCTGCTGCCGGTGCCGGGACGGCGTACCGCGCACAAGCGGCGCCTGGTGGCCGGCGGCCAGCTCGTCGCCCGCTACGACGAGGAGGACCGTGACGTCGTCCCGCCCGAGACCGAACGGGACCTGCTGGCCCGCCTCTCGGACGCCGTGACGGGCGCGGACGTCGTCGTGGCCTGCGACTACGGCGGCGGCGTGTTCACCCCGGCCGTGCGGCGGTCGCTGGCCGGGCTGCCGCTGCTCGTGGTGGACGCGCACGCGATCGCGCCCTGGGGCGAGTGCGGCCCGGCGGCGGTGCTGCCCAACTACGCCGAGGTGGTGCACCTGCTCGGCGAGGCAGCCGACACGACCGTTGCAACCGACGCCGTCGACCGGCCGGCGTACCTGATGGCGCGTTCGGAGCGCATCCTGGCCGCCACCCGGGCCCGGATCGCGGTGACCACCCTGGACGGCGAGGGCACGCTGCTGCACAGGGCCGGCCGCCCGCCGTACCGGACCTACGCCCAGCCCGCGCCGCCGCACATGGCGACCGGCGCGGGCGACACCTACACCGCGGCCTTCTCGCTCTGGCTGGCCGCCGGCGCGACGCCGGAGGAGGCCGCAGAGGCGGGCCAGGCCGCCGCCGGAGTGGTCGTCCGCCGCCCCGGCACGGCCGTCTGCACCCGCTACGAGCTGCTGCGCGCCCTGCGCCGCCAGGAGGGCACCGTGCAGGCCCCCGAGCGCCTGGCCCAGCTCCTGGACGAGCACCGGCGCAGGGGCGAGCGGATCGTGTTCACCAACGGCTGCTTCGACGTGCTGCACCGGGGGCACGTCAGCTACCTGGAACAGGCCGGGCAGCTCGGGGACGTGCTCGTGGTCGCGGTCAACAGCGACCTCAGCGTGACCCGGCTGAAGGGCCCGGGCCGCCCGGTCAACCCCTGCGAGGACCGCATGTCGGTGCTGGCCGCCCTGAACGACGTGGACTACGTGACCGAGTTCGACGAGGACACCCCGGAGCGGCTGATCAGGCTGATCAGGCCGGAGATCTACGTCAAGGGCGGCGACTACACCCCGGAGATGCTGGCCGAGGCGCCGCTGGTGCGCTCGCTCGGCGGCGAGGTGCGGGTGCTCGACTACCTGCCCGACCGCTCGACGACCGCCGTCATCGGCCGCATGCGCTCGGCGCCCGGCGAACCGGACACGGTCAGGCCCTTTCCGCCAGCACGTCCATGACCAGCGAACGCACCATCCGCAGGGCCTCCTCGACCGCCCCGCGCACCGGCTCGCTCAGCTCCACCAGCACGTCGTCGGTGACCAGCCGGGCCGGCTCGCAGCACAGCACGAGCACCCGCTCGGGCACCCGGCCGAGCTCCCGCGCCATGCGCAGCACCTTGACCGGGTCGAGGCCGTGGTTCTCGGCCCCGGCGCCGCCCGGGCAGGGCAGGTCGTGCAGGTCGGGTTCGAGCAGGGTGAGCGTGCCCGGCTGCTCGCCGCGCGGCGCGGCGTCCACGAGGATCGCGGCCTCGTAGTCGCGCTGGAGCGCGTAGGCCAGGTCGAGGCCGCGGCTGCCGAAGTCGATCACGTCGGCGGGCAGGTCGTCGTCGGCAAGGCGGCGCACGACCTCGACGCCGAAGCCGTCGTCGCCGAGGAAGACGTTCCCGATCCCGGCCACCAGGACGCGCGGACGGCAGCCGCCTCCGACGGGTTCGAGCTCCTCCGCCGAGTAGAAGAACCGGTGGCACGGCAGCCTGGACTCGCCCAGGTCGCGCAGCGGGTCGCCGGCGAGGGTGACGCCGACGTGGAAGCCGCCGTCGTCGTCCCGCTCGACGCTCTCGACCACCGCCAGGCGGCCGTTGAGCGCGAGGTCGAGGATGTCGGCGCGGCTCTTGGGGCGCAGGCGCACCCGGCTGCCCGGGGCCAGCCGCACGCCGTCGACGATCGCCTCGGCCGGGCCGAGCCGTTCGGGGTGGGACCGAGTATCCATGTCACGTCTCCCGCATGGTGCCGTGCAGGCGCATGAGCTCTTCCGGGGTGAGCGCGGCGCAGTGGTCGAGGAGCTGGTCGATCTCCGTGGCGTCGAACGTGCCGCCCTCCGGCGCGACCTTGGGATGGTCGTAGAGGATGACCGGCGCGGACAACATCGTGTGCCGGTCGCCCTCCTCGCCCACCAGCACCGGCCAGGTACCGATGTTGTGGCAGCCCGCGGCGAGCGTCCGCAGCGCGTCGGGCGGCTCCATCAGCGAGACGAACCGGCCGCCCGGCGAGCTCACCACCGTGTGCGCGGAGATCAAGGTGTGCTTCATGGCCTCCGCCCGCGAGTCGCCCTGCCACGGGCTGGTGTTCGCCACCCGGACGGTGATCCGGAACAGGCCCTCGCGCAGCCGTTCGGCGAACACCTCGGCCCGGCCGCTCAGCGCCTCCCAGCCGCGCAGCAGCACGCCCTCGCCGTCGAGCCATTCGGCCCGCTGGCCCGGCGGCACGTGGATCTCCATGCCGGCCGGGCAGCCCAGCAGGTCGGCCAGGCGCAGCCCGGTCTCGGCCACCTCGCGCTCCTTGGCCTCCTCCCTGGGCCGGTGGCGGACGCCGCCGACGGTCAGCTCGGGCACGCGGACCAGCTCGCCCTCGCGCTGCACGGCCACCTCGCAGGTGACCAGGTGCAGGAAGCGCACGTGCACGTCCACGACGTCGTCGCCGCCGGCCTCCAGCAGGCACTGGGTCTGGGTCAGCCACGGGTTGCCCTCGTGCGCCCGGCCGTAGGACTCGGGGTGCACGCCGCCGAACGTCCAGCGCCGCCGGTCGGCGGCGGAGCGGCGGCTGGGCCACAGCAGGTGGTCGCCGTAGAGGACGGCCCTGGCGACGCGCCTCACATGGTCCATCTGCCGGCCCCCACGCCGGGCTCGGACCGGACGATCTCGACCTGCTCGACCTCCGGCGCCGCGTCGCGCACGGCCCGGCGCACCGCGTCCGCCGAGCCGCCCCCGCCCCCGCCCTCGCCGTCGTCGCCGAGGCGCAGGCGTACGAGGTCGCCCTCGACGGCGACCACCTCGGCGCCGGTGCCGCGCAGCGCGTCCTCGACCCGCGTCCGCACGTCGATCGGGTGGAGGTCGTGCAGCAGCAGGAGGTGCGCGACCACGTCGTCGGCGGCCAGCCGGGCGGCCAGTTCGTCGTCGGCCGCGGCCATGATCCGTGTGAGGCCCTCGCCGTAGAGGTCGAGCAGGGCCTGGGCCAGCTCGACGGCGGGCGGTTCGGCCCGTTCGAGCAGGCTCTCGATCCTGCCGATGCGTGCGTTCAGCGACATGAACCCTCCCGGACGGTCATGCCGTCAGGAAACCTGTCGTATTTAGCGGCATTCATCGGCCTTAAGCCCCCCAAGTGGCCATTGCAGAGGTTTAGCGATGGCGTCGTTCGGTATCCGATCAGTACCTCTACGTAGCGGGCATACCGCGTCGACGAAGGCGGCAAACCATGACCCAGACCCTGCCCACGCGCCCCGAGCTGTCCGAAGAGGCTCAGCCGGAGAAGAAGGAGGAGCGCGGCCACCCGATCCTGCGCGCCATGGCCCGCGGCGCCGTCGGCTCGATGGCCATGTCGGGCCTGCGTCAGCTCACCGTCTCGCTCGGGATGGTGGACCGCACGCCGCCGGAGTCGGTCCTGCAGAAGACCGCGCCGCAGCTCTTCCGCGACGTCCCGGCGGAACGCCGCCCGGCCCTGGTGGAGGCGGTCCACTGGCTGTACGGCGCGGCCGGCGGCGCCGGGTTCGGCCTCCTGCCCCGCGCGGTGCGCGAACGGCGCTGGAGCGGCCCGCTCTACGGCGTGCTCGCCTGGGCCGCGTTCGAGGCCGGCATCGCCCCGGCGCTCGGCCTGCCGCGCAGTCGCCACACCGCCTCGGAACGCGTGGCGCTGCTGGCCGACCACCTCCTGTACGGCGCCGTCGTGGGCTCCTCGGCCCGGTCCCGCCCGCACCGCTAGCCGGACCAGCCGCCTAGACCAGCCGCACCGGCCCGGCGTCGATCGGCACCCGGAACAGCGCGTACGGGTACCGCCGCCGGTCCAGCCCGCCCTGGAACCTGGCCTGGCGGTGCAACTGGTTGGCGGTCACGTACAGGTGGCCGTCGGCCACGGACAACGTGTCGGGCCAGAGCAGGCGGGCGTCGTGGACCAGCGTGTCGATCGTGCCGTCGGGCATCCGGCACAGCACCGCGTTGTGCTCCCAGTCGGTCAGGTAGATGCGTCCGGCGTCGTCGGCCTCCAGGCCGTCGGCCGAGCCGCCCTTGTCGCCCTCGTCCCTGACGGTGGCGGCCACTTCGGCGTCGTCCAGCGTGCGGTCCACCAGGGCGTCCGTGGACACGCTGTACCAGCGGCGGGAGAGCAGGGGGCAGTACCAGAGCCGCTCGCCGCCGGCCGGGAGCGCGATGCCGTCCGAGCCCATCAGGACCGGCGACGGCGGCCCGTCCTGCGGCCGTTCCAGGAACGGCCGGCCCTCCACGACCGGCAGGAAGTCCGGCGGGCGCCCCGCCTTGGTGCTCGGGTCGTCGTGCAGCCGGCGCCAGGCCTGCCCGCTGGCCAGGTCCACCACGATGATCCCGTTGGGCCCCCTGTCGGCGGAGTCGGTGAGGTAGGCGACCCCTTTGCGCAGGTCGAACCGCACGTCGTTGAGGTAGGAGGTCTCCAGGGCGACACCGCGGTCGAACAGGATGACCTTGACCACGGTGTCGGTCTCCAGGTCCACGCAGACGAGCTTCGGACCGCCCTTCTTGGTGGGCCGGAACATCGGGCTGCCGGTGTCGAGGATCCACAGCCGGTCCATGGGATCGACGACCACGCTCTGCACCGAGACCAGCCACTTCGACGGCTCGTCGGCCTCGGTGTTCCACTCCTGGTCGGGGTACGGGACGGGCTTGCCGTCCCGCAGCTCGACCACGGTCGCCGGAACGTCGTCACCCCATTTGGGGAAGTTCACGAATATCCGGCCGGCCCGCGAGACCGTGACGCCGGTCGGCATCGGTCCCGACTCGAAGGCGTGCACGAGTTCCAGCTTCCCGATGGGCTCATCGACCGGCTGAACGCCGTCGTGGCCGCTCCCCTTCGCCATGTTCCCCCCCGTTCCCCCCCGTTCCCCCCGTTCGAGGACCCGCCGGGCAACTGCCCAGCTCAGGCGGGGAGAAACAGCACCTTCTCCAGCCAGGGACGCAGGATCGGCAGCACGTTCGCCGCCTGCATGGCCCCGGTGTGGTCGAGGCCGTCGAGCACCTCGACGTCCCAGCCCAGCGCCTCCATGGCGGCCCGGTTCCGCGCCACCGGACCCCCGATGCTGACGTGGGTGCCGCCCCACCGCTCGTCGTAGACGATCTCGTCGGCCGAGCCGGCGAAGCACAGGCGGGGGCAGGACAGGCGCACCTGGCCGTCGTCGAACCCGCGCAGCGCCCGGTACAGGGTGGCGAACTGGCGGGCCTGCCCCTCGCCGAGGGTCACCTCGGTCGACGACCAGTCTCCCGGCTCGCCCGTCCCGGTGGACGGGGGCGTGGCGGTCTTCGGCGCGACGGCCATGTCGTAGGTGGCCTCGGTGACCCGCAGCATCTCGGCGTACGGGCCGCCGAGCGCCGGATACCCGCCCATGGCCAACGCCGAGAGCCGGTCGGTGCGCAGGGCGAGCTGGAGCCCGCTCAGCGCCAGCCACGAGTAGCCGTAGTAGGCGAACCGGTCGGCCCCCACCGCGTCGGCCACCGACAGGAAGTCGGCCGCCACGTTGTCGGGCGTGAGCGTGTCCGGCTTCGGGTTCACCAGCACGTGGCCCTCGTAGTCGAAGGCCACGACGCGGAAGCCGTCGGAGAGGCCGTCGATGAGCGAGCGGCCGAGCGCGGGGTCAGCCCCCCACTTCCGCATCTCCTCGGCCTGCGGGCCCTCGATCGGCGTGGGGTTGACGGCCAGGAGCAGGACCGGGCCCGAGCCGTGGACCTCCACCTCGATGGTGCTTCCGTCGTGCAGCGTCGCTGCGGTCATGGGGGCCTCCTGAATTCGATACGCCGTAAACTGTTGCCCTCGGCGAGGATAGCTTATGGCGTAAAGAGTCGCAAAGGGCTGGGCATCGGCACGCACCGCATGTCCGCGCCGTCCGCCTCCAGCCAGCGCAGCAGCAGGTTGGCCTTGGCCGGCACGGACGAGCCGGTGAGCAGCTCGCGCAGCTCCTCCGGCCGGCCGTGGTCCTCGGCGCAGCCGTCGAACACCGACCTCGCCTCGGCCCACAACTCGGCCCGCAGCTCCGGGTGTCGATCGGCCACGGCTCCGGCGATCTCGCAGAGGTTGTTGACGACCAGGCAGTACAGCAGCCGTTCCCAGCCGTAGGCGGCGCTCACGACGGGCGTGCGGGCGCCGGGCAGGCTGTGGCGGTCCGCGGTCAGCTTGACCCCCTCATGGTCGCGGAAGATCGCCTGGCCGGGCAGGCCGCGCCCGTCCACGCCGATGACGACGTTCTGCAGGTGGCATTCGAGCACCACGCCGTGGCGGAAGTAGGCGTGCAGGACCGGCGGCACCACGTGGTCGAGGTAACGCCGCCACCACACGAGCGCGTCGCCTGCGTCGAGGCCGTCCAGCGGGTTGCCCGGGAAGCCCTCGCTGACCCCCGCGGTCAGCAGCGCCGTCAACCCCGGTCGCAGGTGCCCGCCCAGCCCGTCGCGGACGATCACCGCCAGTGCCTCGCCGCCGTCCAGCCCCAGCTCCACGCTGCGGTAACCGCGGTCGCTGAGGACGGCGGGCCGCGGCCGGTGCTCCGGCAGGTCGTCGAACGCCCCGCGCAGCAGGTCGTCGATCAGGCCCAGCCAGCGCAGGTCGTGCAGCCACAGGCGGCGGATGTCGTTGGTGATCCGCACGTCCAGGCTGAACTTGCAGAACAGGTCCGCCTCCGGCAGGTACACCGTGCGGATCGAGGCGGTCGGCACCGCCCGCGCGGGCGTGAGGCCAAGGTGGCGCAGCTCCTTCAGGCCGCCCAGCAGCTCCACCTGCCAGGGATGGGCGGGCAGCAGCGCCAGGCCGTCGGGGGCGTCCGGGCCGAGCCGGTCGAGCGCGCTCGCGTCGCCCTGCTCGACCAGCGCCTCGACGGGCACCCCGAGCAGCGGCAGCGCGAAGCTCGCGTGCACCTCGGGCGAGTAGGCCAGCCACGAGTCCGGCCCCGATCCGCCGCGCGCCTTGGGCGCCGGGTGGTAGCGGTGACCGGCGACCAGCGCCTGCTCCGAGCGCAGATACGGGTCGGCGGGTGGGGTGGCGGTGCGCCGGGCCGACAGCAGCGTGGCCATGACGTCCCTGCTGTCCATGATCTCGTCGGCCAGGGTCGGGTTGGCGTGGCCGGTGCCCGTCCGCAGCTCGTCCTCGGTCAGGGCGACCAGGCCGGCCAGCGACAGCGGGCGCGGGCCGTCCGGGGTGCCCAGGGCGGGGGCGGCGGGGTAGCGTCCGGGGCGGACGTGCAGCACGTGCCCGGTCGCGGGCAGCACCCACGAACCGCCGGTCGTGGGCTCGGCCACCTCGCGGAGCAGGCAGTTGAGGAGGGCCGTCACCGCGAGGGTCTCGGCTTCGTCCGCCGCCTGGCGGTCATGCGCCTCGGGTGCCGGCCCGGCCGGTGGGAGGAGGCCGTCGATATATGCCATGGCGACCTGTCCTACCCTTTTGTACCGATCAGTGTCCACAGGGTTGTCACCTGGGCATGTTCCTGGATACGGGGGGGTTCATGCGGCATTCGACGGGGCGGTTCGCGACGGAGCTGGCCGCCGTGCGCCCGGAGCTCTCGCCCGGCTACGCCGCCGCCCTGCCCGGCGCGCGGGCCGCCGTCATGGGCCGGCTGTGGCGGGGCCTGCTCTGCGAGCCGCTGCCCGGCCTCGCCGAGCCGGTCGCCGCGGGGGGCGGCCTGCGCGTACGGCTCTCCGACGGGCGCGACCTGACCGGGCCGGCCCGGCTGCCGTACGACCTGGCCGACGTGCCGGTGCTGCTGCTGGACGGCGTCCCGTACACGGATCCGGCCGAGCTGCTGGCCGCCCTCGGCCTGCCGGGCGCGGACGGGCTGGTCGGCGACCTGGACAACAGCGTCGCCTCCCTGGCGCTGTCCCGCGCGGGTGCGGCCTTCCCCGTCCGCGGGCCGGGTCCCGAACGGTACGAGCAGAGCGTCGTCGACGGCCATCCCTACCATCCGGGCTGCCGCAACCGGCCGGGGGTGTCGGTGGCCGAGCAACTGGCGTACATGCCGGAGCACCGGCCCGTCGTCGCGCTCGACCTGGTGGCGGTGCCCGCCGCCGAATGCCTGGTCACCGGGCCGTGGCCGGGCTCGCTCATGGACGGCGACCGGCTGCTGCTGCCCGTCCACCCCTGGCAGACCCGGCACGTGCTGGCCGGGCTGGGGGTGCGCCCGTACGCGACGGGGGCGCTGCCGTGCCATCCGCTGATGTCCGTACGGACCCTGGCCCCCCTCGACGGCGGCCCGCACCTGAAGACGGCGTTCACCACCCGCATGACCTCCGGCGTCAGGGACATCTCGCCCGCCTCGGTACGCGACTGCGTCCCCCTGTCGGACCTGCTCACCGCCCTGTCGGCACGGCTCGGCGGACGCCCGCGCATCGCCCGCTACCTGTCGGGGGCCGCGGGGACGGTGAACGGCGAGCACACCGCCGACCTGTCCGTCATGCTGCGCGATCCGACGCCCCGCGTGCCCGGCCACACCGTGCTGCCCGTGGCCGCCCTCACCTCCGGCGCCCACTGGGACGCGCCACGCGGCGAGGAGGCCGGCGAGTGGCTGGCCGCCTTCGCCGGCGTGGCGACGGCGGCGGCGCTCGGCCTGCTGGCACTCGGGGTCGCGCTGGAGGCCCACGGCCAGAATCTGCTGGCCGTGCTCGACCGGCGGGGCTTCCCGGTCGAGCTGGTCTACCGCGACCTGGCCGACGTCAGGATCAGCCCGGCCCGGCTGGCCCGCAACGGGTTCGGGACGCCGCCGGTCGCCGCCCGACTGCTCAGCGACGACCCCGGTGTCCTGCACGCCAAGCTTTTCGGCTCGCTCGTAGGCACCACGTTCGGCAGCCTCGTCGCCTCACTGGGAGAGGGTGACCGTGGCGCCGAGTCACGTCTGTGGGCCGTCGTGGCGGGGGCCACGCGGCGGGCCTTCGACGCGCTCCCCGACACCGCCGACGTGCGCGCCGACCGCCGGGCCCTGTTCGGCGAGCGGATCCCGGTGAAGGCCCACCTGTTCGCCCAGCTCGCGGGCTCTCCGCCCGGCGACAGCTGGACGTCGCTGCCCAACCCCCTCACCCAAGGAGCCTCCTGGATCCCCGCTCACGCACGGTGAGCGCCTGGCTCTTTTCCCGCAGGAGGAGGAATATGGGGCATGCAGCCGGACCCTGCGGCGCGTCGATCTCCCATCACGCAGAGTTCAGGGAAGGAGCGAATCCGATGATGCAGCTCTCAGTACGGCTCGTGCCCGTGGGCGACACCACCCTGGTGGTCGCCCTGGCGGGCGAGCTCGACTCGACGACCAGCCCCATCCTGGCCGCCTTCCTCGACCCGCTGCCGCGCTCGCGGGTGAAACACGTGATCGTGGCGGCGGGAGACCTCTGGTTCTGCGACCTCAACGGCCTCGAACAACTCGCGATCACCCACCGGGCCATGCAGGAGAAGGGCGGCCACCTGGCCGTGGCCGAGGCCCAGCCCGCGTTGTGCCGCCTCGTCGCGCTCATGACCGAGCACGGCGGCACCGCGATCCCCCTGTTCAGCACGATGCCCGACGCCCTGGCCGGGACCGGCGTCGAGATCTACGAGCAGACCGGGCCGCCCCGGCCGGTCAGCCGGCACCTGGCGTGCTTCCGCCGGGCCCGCGACCCCCGCGCCGAGCAGCACCACGGCAGCCGCCGGCTCCGCCCGCAGCGGGACGCGACGCCCATCACGCCCGACCGGCAGGAGAACCTGCCGCCGCCCGGCCGCTGGTCCACGACCGTCCAGCGGCTCCGGTCGGCCAACGCGGAGCTGGAGAGCGCGAACGAGGAGCTGAGGTCGGCCAACGCCGACCTGCGCCATGCCAACGACGCGCTCATCGCCCGCGCCGCCGAGCTGCGCCGTGCCAACGACGCGCTGGTCGCCCGCACGGCCGAGCTGGAGGAGGTCGGCCGGTTCACCGCCTCGCTGGTCCACGGGCTGGGCGACGCCGTGATGGTGCTCGACGCCGACATGCGGGTGCTCATCTGGGGGGCGGGGGCCGAGGAGCTGTGGGGGGTGCGGGCCAGGGAGGCGGTGGGCCGTCCGCTGGCCTCGCTGGGCACGGGGCTGCCGGTGGAGATGATCGTCCCGCTCGTACGCGACACGCTGGCCGGGGCCAGGAGGGTCGCGTTCGACGCGGTCAACGACCATGGGCGGCCGACGCCGCTCACCGTCGAACTGTCCCATCTGCGCACCGACGACTCCGGGCACGGCCTGATCATCGCCATGAAGGTGCCGCGTCCCGGTGACTCACATGATCGCTAGCTGTCCGCCGTCGATCACCAGCTCGGTTCCGTGGATGAAGGCGGCGTCGTCGGAGGCGAGGAAGGCGTACGCGGCGGCGACCTCCTCGGCGAGCCCGGCGCGCCCCAGCGGGATGTGCTCACGCTCGTAGGAGGAGACGAAGTCGTCGGCGAGCGCCGACGAGATCGAGGCGTTCAGCGGGGTCCGGATGTAGCCGGGGCACAGGGCGTTGACCCGGATGCCGTGGCCGCCGAGCTCGACGGCCATGGTCTTGGTCAGCAGCAGCACGCCGCCCTTGGAGGCGTTGTAGTGGGCGTAGTCGGCCTCGCCGCCGAGGCCGTTGGTCGAGGACATGTTGAGTATCACGCCGCCCGTCCCCTGTTCCACCAGGTGGCGGGCCACGGCCTGGGCCATCAGGAACATGCCGCGCAGGTTCACCGAGATGATCCGGTCCCAATGATCGGGGGTGATCTCCAGGAACGGCTCGCGCCAGGCGGTGCCGGCGTTGTTGACGAGCACGTCCACGCCGCCCAGCGTCTCGATCGCGCCGGTCACCAGCCGTGCGACGTCGTCCTCCGAGCTGACGTCGCCGGTCAGGCCGCTCACCTCGCCGAGCGGCGCGAGCTCGGCGACGGTGCGCCCGACCTCGTCGCCGTCGAGCCCGGTGAGCACCACCCGCGAGCCCTCCTCCAGGAACCTGCGGGCGGCGGCGGCCCCGATGCCGCTGCTGCCCCCGCTGATCAGCACCCGCTTGCCGGCCAGACCCCGCATGACCTCGTCCTTCCTCAACGCACCGCGCCGCGCGCCGCGACGCGCAGACCTGTGGCGACCAGCGCAGGAGTGTCGATCTCGGGGTACATGCGTGGTCCGCCCCTCTCGCAGGTCATCAGAAAATAGCATGCGTTCCGTCTTCCGCACTAGCATTCCGATACACGGAACTGATTGACTGAGTGGCGATGACAGCGCCTACCGGCGTGCCGTCAAGCGACCGGAACAGCATTCCGTATCAAGGAAAACGGGGAGCGTCCATGACGCTCGGCACCTTACGAGTCGGAGAAGGCGGCGCTGCGGCCGCGGCACGAACAGGGACCTCGCCGGGCGCCCCGGCGGGGCCGGTCGGGGCGGGGGGTGGGCGATGAGGGCGCTGGTGTTCACCGGGCCGTCCGCGGTCGAGGTGCAGGACGTGCCCGAGCCCGCCGTCGGGCCGGACGAGGTGCTGGTCCACGTGGCCGCCTCCGGCATCTGCGGCAGCGAGCTGCACGGCGTCAGGACGCCCGGGTTCCGGGTGCCGCCCCTGGTCATGGGGCACGAGTTCGCCGGGCTCACCTCCGACGGACGGTCCGTGGTGGTCAACCCCATCCTGTCGTGCGGCTCGTGCGACGTGTGCCGGCTCGGCCGGCGCAACGTGTGCCGGCGGCCGGGATCGTGGAGCCGGCGGCCAACGCCGTCCACGCCTGGTCGCCGGCCGGGGCGCCGGCCGGGGCGCGGGTGGGCGTGTTCGGGGCGGGCGCGATCGGCCTGTCCTGCCTGCTGGTGGCCCTGGCGGGCGAGGCCGCGTACGTGGAGGTGGCCGGCTGCGCCCCGGCGGCACGGCGGTCTGGCTGGGCCTGGCCGACGCGACGGCCGGCTTCGACGCGGCCGCCCTGGTACGCGGCGAGCAGCGGGTGCTCGGCTCGTTCGCCTATACGGACGAGGACTTCGCCACGGCCGTGCGGACCGTCGGCGAGTGGGACGTGAGCTGGGTGCGCACGTGCCCGCTCGCCGACGGCGCGGAGCTGTTCACGGCCCTGATGAACGGCCGCGACACCCCCGTCAAGGCCCTCCTCAGCCCGTGACGGGCAGGGGGCGGCCCCGCCGCCCCCTTACTTGCACGGCTTGTACGGCGTGTCCTTCAGCGAGTAGTCCACGGCCTTCTTGATCGCGTTGATGCCGAGCTTGGCCGCCTTGGGACAGAAGGACGCCGGCGCCGTCTCGTACTCGACCTGGAACACCGGCTTGCCCGCCTTGACGAAGACGCTCAGGTCGCCGCACTCGTCGTACTGGAAGCACTCCTCGTTGACGGCGTAGTCGAAGCTGGTCACCAGCTCGGCCGCCTGGCTGAGGTCGTTCTTGAGCGCCGCGGACAGGCCCTTGCGGTGGGCCATGTCGGCCAGCGCCCGGTTGTAGAGGAGCTGGGTGGCGGGGCTGACGGTCCAGCCGGTGACCGACTTGCCCTCCTCGTGGGCGTTGACGACGTCGAACTCGACCCCGTCGAAGCCGGCCTGGGCGCACTTGTCGACCCGGGCCTCCATCATCTTCAGCAGGAAGTCCCGCTGGCCCTGGTCGTTGTTGATGTTGGCCCAGCGCTCGTTGGGGAACTCCGCGCTGAACGGCTTGCCGAGCAGGGAGTTGCCGTGGCTCTTGTGCCAGGCGACGAACTGCTGGTAGTCGGGCCGGTACTCCTCGATCGAGCCGGCGTCGACGTAGCAGACGGCCTTCGCGCCGCGGGCGTGGATGGCCTTGACCGCCGCCGTGTTGAGCGTGGTGTTGTTCCCCACCACGTCGCCGTCGGCGTAGAGGTCGATGTCGAACACCGCCGGCTTCACGCAGGCGCCGCCCGACTGGGGGACCACGCAGATGTCGACGTTGACGCCGCCGGTGGCGGCGTACTTGGCGTTGCCCTGGAGCTGGTACTGCCAGCGGCTCTGCAGCGGCGGCTTCCACGGCCCCGCCTCCGCCGTGGCCGGCGCGGCGAGCGCCGCCAGCGGCGCGCAGCTCAGCGCCGCGACCGCGGCCAGCCGAGCTAAGAGAGTCATGGTTCGCACGTTCGCCCTCATTCCGTCTAGTGGAACTCTAGTCTGCATCGTGGATGCGTGACTATACTCGCCGCACGCAGCGGGCCGCCACGCCCGCCGTGCTCTGTGGAGGGAACCCCATGGCACGACTCATTCACCACATCCGCGAGACCGCCCGATGAGGCCCCGTACGACGACGGTCGTCGTCGCCCTGGCCCTGGCCGCGGTGAGCTGCGGCGGCGGAGGACAGGAACGGGCGAGCGGCCCGGTCGAGATCACCATCTGGCACGGCCAGGAGGACACCTCGGCGAAGTCGATCGAAAAGCTGGTCGCCCGGTTCAACCAGAGTCACCCCGACATCAAGGTCAGCACCGAGTCCGGCGGCGCGACCGCAGACGGCATGCTACCCAAGATCACCGCCGCGCTCGCCTCCGACGCCTACCCCGACATCGCCTACCTGTACGGCTCCTGGGCCCCCAACGTGGCCAGGAACCCCAAGACCGCCGACCTCACCTCCTACGTCAAGGACCCGGCCGTCGGCTGGGCCGACTTCTGGGCCAACGAGCGCGAGGCGGTCACCGTCCAGGGCAAGGTCATCGGCTTCCCCGCCGTCGTGGACAACATGGTGGTCCTCTACAACAAGAAGCTGCTGGCCAAGGCGGGCGTCAAGGCCCCCGGCCCCGACTGGACCTGGGACGAGTTCCGCGACATCGCCAGGAAGACCACCGACGCGCAGAAGGGCGTCTTCGGCACCACCTGGGCGATCAGCGGCGGCGAGGAGGCCGTCTGGGGGCTCTGGCCGCTCCTGTGGCAGGCGGGCGGCGACATCCTCACCCCCGACCACAAGAAGTCCGCGTTCAACTCGGCGGCCGGGCAGCAGGCGCTCGGGCTGGTCCGAAGCATGGCCGTGGACGACAAGTCGGTCTACCTCGACTCCAGCCCGGCCGAGAAGGGCCAGAAGCTGTTCGAGTCGGGACGGCTCGCCATGTTCCTCTCCGGCCCCTGGGTGCTGCCCGACCTCCAGGCCGCGAAGGTGGACTACGGCGTCGCGCGGCTGCCCGGCACCAACGGCAACCACGAGACCGTCTCCGGCCCGGACAACTGGGTGGTGTTCGAGCACGACGAACGCCGCGTCAAGGCGGCGACCACGTTCCTGAGCTGGCTGACGGCCGCCGGGCAGGAACTCGTGTGGATGAGCGACACGGGCTCGCTGCCCATCAGGGAGTCGATCACCAAGCTGCCCGGCTATCAGGACTATCTGACGAAATATCCGGGCATCGAGGTGGTCTCCGAGAACCTGGCCAACGCCAAGCGGGTCAGGCCGCCCACCACCAAGTACCCCCGCGTGTCGTCCTTCGTGGCCGAGGCCATCGCGCAGGCGCTGCTGGGCCGGACCGACGCCAAGACCGCCCTGGACGAGGCCGCGGCCAAGTCCGACGCGGTGCTGGCGGTGCCGGGCTCATGAGCAGCGCCGCCGTCAGCGCGCCCGCCGCCCGGCACGCCAAGCGCCCGCGCAGGCTCGGCGACCACGTCGCGGGCTGGTCGTTCGCGGGCCCGGCGACGCTGATCATCCTCGGGTTCGCGCTGGTGCCGATGGCGTGGGCGCTGGCGCTGTCGTTCACCGACTCCGACCTGATGAAGACGCCCGAGAACGTCGGCCTGGACAACTACCGGGCGCTGTTCCAGGACCCGGTCTTCTTCCAGGCGGTGCGCAACACCGGGCTGCTGCTGGTGCTCTACATCCCGGCCTCGCTGGTCTTCGGCCTGGTGGTGGCGGTGCTGCTGAACAGGAAGGTGCGCGGGATCGGGTTCTACCGGACCGCCTTCCTCGTCCCGTACGTGGCCTCGGCCACGTCGGCCGGCCTGTTGATGGGCTACATCTTCGACCGCGACTTCGGCCTGATGAACGGCGTGCTCGTGCAGCTCGGCCTGCCGATGCAGGGCTTCCTGAGCAGCCCGTCCCAGGCCATGTACGTGCTGACGCTCATCTTCTTCTGGACCAGGTTCGGCTTCGCCGTGGTCATCTACCTGGCGGCCATCCAGGAGATCGACAAGGCGGTGCTGGAGGCGGCCTCCATCGACGGCGCGGGGCGGTGGGCCACGTTCCGGCACATCATCGTCCCGTCCGTACGGCCGATCACGCTCTTCCTCGCGGTGTGGGGCGTGATCGACGCCCTGCAGTTCTTCGACCTGGTCATGACCACGACCCAGGGCGGCCCGGCCAGCGCCACCGTGACCATCGTCTACTACGTCTGGCAGCTCGCCTTCCGCTACTCGGCCGCCGGGTACGGCGCGGCCGTGGCCTACACCTTGTTCGCCGGGACGCTGCTGCTGATCGTCGTGGGCCTGGTGGTCGCGCGTCGGAGAGGAGCCGTGCGATGAGGCGACGCCTGCCGAGCAGGTGGCACCTGGTGCTCGCGCCGATGTCGGTGGTGACGCTGCTGCCGTTCGTGTGGCTGGTGCTCAGCTCGGTCATGACGCAGGCCGAGCTGAACAGGTTCCCGTCGCCGATCCTGCCGGAGGGCATCGACCTCGGCGGCTACCGCACGGTCATGGAGCGCTCCGACTTCCCCCGCTGGTTCCTCAACAGCGTGCTGGTGTCGGGCGTGATCGTGGTCGCCCAGGTCGTGCTCTGCAGCATGGCCGGGTACGCCTTCGCCCGGATCCGGTTCATCGGCTCCCGGCTGACGCTGGTCCTGATCATCGCGACCGCGCTGATCCCGTTCCAGCTCACCGTGATCCCGACGTTCCTGATGTTCAGTCAGGCCGGGCTGGTGGACACGCTGGGCGCGCTGATCATCCCGCAGCTCAGCTCGTCGGTCGGGATCTACCTGATGACCTCGTTCTTCCAGTCCTTCCCGAAGGAGCTGGAGGAGGCGGCGCGGATCGACGGGTGCTCGCGGGTCGCGCTGTTCTTCCGGGTGGTGCTGCCGGTCGCCAAGCCGGCGCTGGCGGCGCTCGCCGTGATCACGTTCATCACGGCCTGGAACGATCTCTTCTGGCCGCTGGTGGTGATCAACTCCGAGGCGAACTACACCGTGCAGGCAGGGCTGACCACGTTCCAGGGCCAGCACCGGGCCGACTGGCCCGCGATCATGGCGGGCACGGTGCTGACCACGCTTCCGGTGCTGGCGGTGTTCCTGTTCGGCCAGCGCCGCTTCGTGCAGGCGCTGACCGGCGCGGTCAAGGGGTGAGGCCCCGGTAGGGGTTCGCGGGCAGGCCGGTGTGGGAGGTGCGGCAGCGCCACAGCTCCCCGCCGGCGCTGCCGTCCCAGGCGGTGGTCACGTAGAGCACGTCGAGGTCGGGGCCGCCGAAGGCGCAGCTCGTGACGTTCGCCGCGGGGACCTCCAGGGTCAGGTCGGCCCGCCCGTCCGGCCGTAGCCGCACGACCGCGCCGCCGCCCCACAGCGCTACCCACACGTGGCCGGCGGCGTCGACCGTCAGGCCGTCGGGGCCGGGGAGGGCGGCGAACTTCCGGCGGCCGTCGAGCCGGCCGGTCGCCGGGTCGTAGTCGAAGACGTCGACCCGGTCGGTCGCGGTGTCCACGTAGTACATCAGGCGCTCGTCGGGGCTCCAGCCGAGGCCGTTCGAGATCGTGACCCCGTCCAGGACCTTGTCGCACGTACGGTCCGCGCCCAGGCAGTAGAGGGAGCCCGCGCCGGGGGTGTCGTCCTCGGCCTTGGTGCCGGCGAAGAAGCGGCCCGCGCGGTCGCAGGCGCCGTCGTTCATCCGGTTGCCCTCGGGCTCGGACGGCCGGGCGACCAGCTCGGTGCGGCCGTCCGCGTGCCGGGCGAAGCCGTCCCTGAGGGCGAGCATGAGGCCGCCGGCCGCGTCGGGCACCGCGACGCCGACCGGCTGCCCCAGCTCGATCGTCTCCCGCTCGTCGCCGGACGGGTCCAGCCTGTGCACGTGGCCCGCGGGGATGTCGACCCACAGCAGCGTGCCGGTGGCGGCGTCCCATCGGGGGCCCTCGCCGAGGGTGGCGGCGGGCACGGGGACCTTCTCCAGCTTCATGCTCTCTGCTCTCCTGATCCGTGATACGGAACGCAGTTCCGCTACCCCTCCGACCGTAATCGGCCGAGGTCCCTTTGGGGAGGGGTGGGCGTCGTACCGCACACGCCGCCGCGGCCCCGGCGTTCGGGGGTGGGTCAGGCCTCGGCGGAGATGGCGCGGCGGAGGCCGTGGCCGACCTCTTCGAGGCGGGCGACCGACATGCGGTCCTTGATCGCGGTCACGCTCACCGCCGCCACCGGCGCCGTCTTGCCCATGAAGACCGGCGCCGCCACGCACCGCACCCCCGGCTCGTTCTCCTCCAGGTCGAGCGCGTACCCGCGCTGCCTGACCTGGTCGAGGTGGGTGGCCAGCTTGGCGGGGTTCGTGATCGTGTTCCTGGTCCTGGTGGACAGCGGCCCGTAACGCTCGGCCCACGCCTTGACCGCCTCGTCCGTCGGGTACGTCCAGGCCAGCAGCGCCTTGCCCACCCCGGTGCAGTGGGCCGCGTTGCGCCCGCCGACCACCGAGGTCATGGTGATCGACCGCACCGCCTCGACCTTGTCCAGGTAGACGACCTCGCCACCGTCGAGCATCGCCATGTGCACGGTCTCGGAGAACTCCTCGCTCAGCCGCAGCAGCAGCGGCCGTACGAGCGTGCGCAGATCCATGCTCTCGTAGAACCGGAAGGCCGTGGCCAGCAGCTCGGTGCCGAGGAAGTACGGCCCGCTCGGCTCCGGCTGGGCCGCGAAGCCCCGGTGCTTCAGCGCCCCGAGCAGGCGGTGGAGCGAGCTCTTCGGCAACCCCAGCCTGGTGGCCAGCTCGTCGAGCGTCACCCCCCTGCTGTGCTTCCCGATCTCCTGCAGGATCAGCAGGGCACGATCGACGCTCCCCACAGGGGACTGGGTCTCAGCCACTGAAACTCTCCCTCGCCTATTCCGCTGATCGGAATGCTAGCGCGTATTACGGAACCTCGCCGCACACGCGGTCAACACAGTGGGTCTCTCAGCGTAGTCAGCACAACCCTGTGTCAGCACTTCCGTGAACAGGGAAACGTACGCGGCGCAGGGGCGCAACACGTACCAGGCGGCGGGGGACCGGCGGCTAGGCCCGGCGGGGGACGAGCTCGGCGACCGGGACACGACGGAAGGCGATGCTCTCGTACGGCCCGAAGTCGCCGGTCTCGAACAGCAGCCCCACCGTGTCGTCGTCCACCCTGACCAGGTCGGAGTAGGAGGCGGGCAGGCCGGAGACGGTGTGCACCGGATGCCAGGTGAGCCCGGCGTCGTCGCTCGCCCGTACCGTCATCAGGGCCCGCGCGTCGGGCGCGGCCGGGCCGGAGAACAGCAGCACGCCGGGCGGCTCGCACCACAGCAGGCTGCCCTCGACCACCGGCCCCGCCAGCCCGGCCTGCGGGCGGAAGGGCAGGTCGAGCCGCTGCCCGCCGTCGGAGGAGTAGGCGTCGGCCCGGGTGCCGGGCGCGGCGGAGTCCGTCCTGGTGTTGAGGTAGAGGCGGCCGTCGGGCAGCTCGGCCGCGGTGGTCTCGTTGACGTTGACGTAGCCGTCGGGGTTGTCGTCCACGTACCCGATCCGCCAGGTAAGGCCGCCGTCGTCGCTGAGCAGCGCGTGGCCGCCGTTGTACTTGCCCTCGGTGCCGACGTCCGAGCCGGACGGGGGCAGGGAGTGGTTGCCCGGCACCACGACGCGCCCGCTCCTGAGCCGGACGGCGTGCCCTGGGCCGGTGGCGTACCAGCGCCACTCCGGCCGCCCGACCTGGGCGGTGATCTCGCGCGGCGCCGGCCAGGTGACGCCGTCGTCCGCGCTGACCTGGACGAACACCCGCCGCCCCGCGGCCGCCGGCACCTGGCCGCGCCTGATCTTCTCCTCCGTCGCCGACGGCCCCTGCCGGACCGTGACGAGGAGGATCCGGCCGTCGTCCAGCACCACGGGCGCGGGGTTGCCGACCGTGCCGCGGTTCGGTTCCGTGGCGACCACCTGGAGCGGCCCCCACGTCAGGCCGCCGTCGGAGGACCGCCTGAGCACCAGGTCGATGTGGCCAGAGTCGCCGGCCGACCCCCGCCGCCCCTCGGCGAAGGCCAGGACCGTCCCCTCCCCCGTCACCACGGCGGCCGGGATGCGGAAGGTGTGGTAACCCTCGGACGCCGCCCGGTACACCACGGACGTGGGGTATGCAGTCATGCGGGCACGCTAGGCCCCGCAGGTGAACGTCTCCCGACCTCCGGCGGACGTCCCGATGCCAGCCCGGCGGCCAGGCAGGCCGTCGGGAGAGCGGGTACGACGTACCGCACGTCGTACCCGTTCAGGAAGGAAGGCGCCACGACCAGCACGGCGGCGGCCACGCCGGGCAGCAGCGCGTCCGGCCGCCGCCGTACGGCCGCCACCGCGAGCGTGCCCCCGAGCAGCGCCAGGAGCACCGGGTACGGCAGGTAGCCGAAGCGCTGGTAGGCCCGCAGCCAGCCCGCGTAGGGCTCGACGATCCGGGTGTCCGCCGGCCCGCCCTCGTACGCCTCGGCGATCGGCCGTACGGACGCGCGCAGCGGGCGCTCCTCGTAGGGGAACCAGTACGGATTGGTCTTCCTGCCCGACACCTTCCTGGCCGTGGTGCGCTCCCAGCGCAGCAGCCACCGCAGGTCGCGCCCGACGGCGGCCAGGTAGTCGCCGGGCTGGGCGAGGACGGCCTCGCGGGCGAAGCGGGCGGCCAGCGCGTTCCGGTCGCCGGGGACGGCGGCCAGGGTGGACCCCCACATCCAGTGCGCGGGAGAGGGCCGCCCGGCCACCGGCGTCCTCGGGCAGAGGGGGGCCAGCTCGGGCTCCGGCCTGATGACCGAGCAGTCGGCGAAGGTCGTCGTGCGGGCCCACAGGAACAGGCCGTCGGCCTTGGTCAGGCCGAAGGTGCCGCTGGTGGCCCGCATCCAGGAGGCGTACCCGAGCAGCGGCGCCGCGCCCGCCAGGACCAGGCAGAGCAGCACGCGCGGCCCGGGACGGCGCAGCAGCAGGCAGGCGGCGGCCACCACGAGGACGGCCACCCCGATCGTGCGGGTGATGGCGGCCAGGCCGAGCAGCACGCCGCCGGCGGCCGCCGTGACCGGGGTGAGCCGGCACGACAGCGCCAGGATCCCGGCCGTGACCAGCACGGTGAACAGCGCGTCCGCCATGATCATGTGTTCCAGCAGGATCAGGAACTCGTCGTACAGCAGCGGCGCGACGGCGGCCGTCGCGCCCCAGCCGGGCAGGCCGCGCCGCCGCAGCAGGGCGTAGACGGCCACGGCGAGCGCCGGCCCGAGCGCGTGCTGCACGGCGGCCACCAGCGCCAGGCTCTTCGCGGGCCCGAGCGCGGCCAGGAAGAGCGAGTACCCGAGCGGCCGGAACGTCCCGGGCACGGGGTCGCCCGCGGCCTCCAGATAGGAGAACGAGTCCGCCCAGAACCACAGCGCGGGCCGGTACCCCGCCATCGCGAGCAGCCGCAGCGCGACGGCGGGCACCAGCGCGACCAGCAGCGCCCGATGCCGCCTCCAGACGTTTCCGGGCAGCACGAACACAGGAGACGGCACCGGCACAGGGAGGCTCCTTCGCGAGAGTGCCGAACGGGCTCCCCGGACGGCGCGGGCATCTACCCGGTCTTGCCGTTGCGCCGCGAAAAGGTTCACGCCCATGGCCGTCGCGGGCATCACGGGCAGGGCATGAAAGAGTGCGAATCGAGGACGAGCATGGGGAGGCAGCGTGGCTGAGGAGTTCGACGTCATTGTGATCGGGGCCGGTCCGGCGGGCGAGAACGTCGCCGCGCGGGCGGTGCGCGGCGGGCTGAGCGCCGCGATCGTCGAGGAGCGGCTGGCCGGCGGCGAGTGCTCCTACTGGGCGTGCATCCCCAGCAAGGCGCTGCTGCGCCCGGTCGACCTGGCCGGCGAGGTGTCACGGGTGCCCGGCCTCTCGCTCGGGCCGATCGACGTGGACGCGGTGCTCGCCCGGCGCGACGAGGCGGTCTCGCGCTACGACGACTCCGGGCAGGTGAGCTGGATCGAGGGCGTGCCCGCGGAGTTCGTCCGCGGCAGGGGGCGGCTCGACGGCGAGCGGCGGGTGGTCGTCACGACCCCTGACGGCGCCGAGCGGGTGCTCACGGCCAGGCAGGCCGTCGTGCTCGCCACCGGCAGCACGGCCGCGGTCCCGCCGGTGCCGGGCCTGGCCGAGGCGAAGCCGTGGACCAGCCACGAGGTCACCGCCGCGACGAAGGTGCCCGAACGCCTGGTGGTGATCGGCGGCGGCGTGGTCGCCTGCGAGATGGCGCAGGCCATGCACGGGCTCGGCGCGCGGCAGACGACCGTGCTGGTACGCGGCGGCAAGCTGCTCGGCAGGATCGAGCCGTTCGCGGGCGAGCTGGTCGCGCGGTCGTTCGCCGAGGCGGGCATCGACGTGCGCATGCACACCGACGTGGTCAGGGTCGAGCGGCCCGAACCGGGCGGCAAGGTGACCGTGCACCTGTCGGAGGGCCCGCCGCTGGAGGCCGACGAACTGCTGGTGGCCACCGGCCGCGATGTCGCCACGCGCGGGATCGGGCTGGACACGGTCGGCCTGCCCGACGACGCGCCCGTCGAGGTCGACGACAGCATGCGAGCCACCGGCGTCCCGGGCGGCTGGCTCTACGCCGTCGGCGACGTCAACGGCCGCGCACTCCTCACCCACATCGGCAAGTACCAGGCCAGGATCTGCGGTGACGTGATCGCGGCGCGGGCGCACGGCGACGACCTGCCCGCCATGCGCGACCTGGCCGGCGGCTTCGGCGTGCCGCAGGTCGTCTTCACCGATCCGCAGGTCTGCGCGGTCGGCCGTACGGAGGCCGATGCCAGGAAGGCCGGTTTCCGGGTACGCGCGGTCGAGTACGACCTCGGCTCGGTGTCGGGCGCGTACCTGCTGGGCGACGGCTACCGGGGCCGTGCCAAGGCCGTCGTGGACGAGGACAGGAAGGTGCTGCTCGGCGTCACCTTCGCCGGTCCCGGCGTCGGCGAGCTGCTGCACGCCGCCACGATCGCGGTCACCGGCGAGGTGCCGCTCGACCGGCTCTGGCACGCCGTGCCGTCGTTCCCGACCGTGAGCGAGATCTGGCTGCGCCTGCTGGAGACCTACGGGTTGTAGGCGGCGCCCGGCGTCCCCCCGGGCCACGACCGGGGGGCGGGCGGCGTGGCGTCCACCATCAGCTCCGCCACGGTCTCCTCGACGCTGCCGCTCAGCTCGACGTGGGAGAGCAGGTCCGTCAGCCGCAGCACCGACAGCAGGTGCTCCGACGGCCGGACCACGACGATCCGGCCGCCCGGCTCCGCCTCCATCCGCTGCATCGCCGTCGCCAGCACGCCGATGACGGAGGAGTCGTAGAAGACGAGCTCGGCCAGGTCGAAGACGAGGACGGGACCGGCCGACCAGTCCCACACCGTGTGGATGTGGGCGCTGAACCGGGCCCGTCCCGCATGGTCGAGCTCGCCTGTCGCGCGCATGACCGTGCAGTGGAGATGCCGGATCGTCTCGATGCTCAAACCGTTCGCGCCCACCTTCGACAACTGCCCGCAGAGCGGCGTTATCACCGGTGATCACCATTTTCCGGAAATTTCAGGTGCTCACCGGCGGTCGCGGTACGGTGGCCGGCTCTAGTCCGAGGTGCACGACTCCAGCGTCGGCAGGACGCCCGGCAGCCGCTCGATCACCACGAGGAACGGCGAGACCGTGGGGCTCGGCAGGACGAGCTCGGTGACGTTCCCGTGGATGGTCTGCCCGAAGGGCCCCGCCACGCCGTCCCTGAGGCTGTAGACCCGCTCCACCGTGGGGGACGCCGTGCCGAGGAGCTTCCTGGTGGCGTGCCGCAGCCAGCGCAGCTCGCTGTTGACCCGCCGCCAGGTCGCCGGGATCATGCTGGCCGGCTCCGCCTTCGTGCCCAGCCGCAACGTGATCCGGCCACTGGCCCCGAACGTGTCGCGCAGCACCGGGTTGACCATGAACATGCCCGACCGCAGCACGCGGACCCCCTGCCGGTTGAGGTTGGCCAGGCCGCCGCCGCTGATCAGCGAGGACAGCTCGCAGCGGGAGCCGTCCAGGGTGTCGGGGTCGTAGTCGACGGCGGGCGGCTCCTCGAACACGATCTTGTTCAGCCGCAGCCCGGCCACCCCGTCGGCCTGGACCCGGCCGGTCAGGAACGTGCGCACCTCGTCGCAGACGCCGTCGCCCTCCATGACGTCCAGGGCCTCGACGCAGATCAGCCCGTCGTCGGGGATCTCCTCGGGGGTCAGGTCGAAGGCCACGCGGGCGTGCGGGTTCCGGCCGCGCAGCAGCACGCACTGCCGCAGGCGTCCCTGGGAACGGATCTGGACGCACCGGGGCAGCGTGAGGTCGGCGCCCGTCTTGCCGGTGTGCCAGCCGCTGACCGACCGCTCGTCCATGGACAGCGACATCTGCACCCGCAGCGGCCGTCCCTGCGCGGACACCTTGAAGCCGACCAGCCCGGAGGTCTCGAACCTGCCCACGATCTGGCTGCCCCGTTGCAGCCGGTCGATGACCTGGAGGGCGGCGAACCGCCCGCTGGTCACGTGGACGGGCGGGATCGCGGGCAGGATCACCGGGTCGAGCTCTGTGCTGGGTCCTGTTCCGGTCATCGGGCGCTCCTCGCGGGGGTCAGTGTGGTCTTGGCCAGGTCCTGGAAGTCGAATCGGGTGAGTACGGGGTCGCGGCGCTCCCACATGCGGCGCACCGCCTCGAAGAGGGGGTCACCGTCGCGCTCCACGTGCCGCAGGGCGACCGCGAGGGCACGGGGGTAGTCGGGGCCGAGCTCCCAGCGCGGCAGGACCTGGGTCGGCACGTCGGCGCCGCAGCGGCGCAGCCACGACCACAGGCGGGCGCGCTCGCGCTGCTCGGGGCCGAGGATCGTCTCGGCCTTCCCGTGCACGGCGACGGCCTCGCCGAGCCGCTCGCGCAGCTCCTCCGGCGTGCGCACGAGGTGCGTGGCCCCGCAGGCGGCGCCCTCCGACCATCCGGCCTGGATGACGGGCACGCCGAACGCGGGCAGGTCGCTGCCGCCGAACGTGACCGCGACGTCGGTCATGCTCCACAGGATGTTCGTCGACAGCAGGCCGGAGCGCAGGCGGTCGAGGAACAGCCAGTTGGCCGACTCGTCCGCCTCGGCGTACCGCTCGGTCTCCTCGAACAGCTCGGTGTCGCGGCCCGGCATGTGGCCGAACACCGTGATCGTGGGCCGGCCGGCGTCGAGGCGGAGCCTGGAGCAGCCGTAGAGGCGCAGCTGGCGGCGTTCGGTGTCCGTGCGGACCTGGTAGCCCTCCTTGGCCCGCCAGGCCGTACGCTCGGCGCTCGGCCGGATCACCTCCCTGTTGGGCCAGACCCAGCGCTCGAAGAACTCCGCGACCCGGCCGGGCAGCTCCTCGCCGAACGAACCGGGCGTCCGGCCGGGGAACAGCGCGTACGCCTGCAACCCTCCCGTACCGTGCACGTGCACGACGGGGATGTCGGTGCGGACGCCACGATCCATCCGGCTGGTGACCAGGGCGTCGGGCGGCCCCAGATCGGCGGCGGCGCCGAACGCCTCGGCCAGCGGCCGCCACCGCGGGTCGGTGAGCACCACCAGCCGGGCCGACAGCAGCCCGCACACGGCCTTGGCGACCATGACGGTACGCACCACCACCCGGACGTCCTCGTCGAACGCCTCGGCCACCACGCAACCGGTGTCGCCCGCGGTGTCCCCCCAGTACGCCCTGGCGGTCGAGACCAGATGATCGACATGCTCTTCGTCGTCCACGACACGACGCATGAAACCCTCCACCAAGGCCAGGAAGAATCGCCCTGGCAGACGTTGCCAGACCCTCGCGCGCGCACCCGCGCGACAACACGCTTCTTTGCCCGGCGCTGGCCGAATCTCAGACGGCCTCGACCTGGTCGATGACGAAACGGCTGTTGGGCACGGCCGGAGCGCGCCACGACGGCATGCGCAGGTCCTGGGCGGGCACCCCGTACGTCATCCAGCGGGTCAGCGCGGTCACCGCCTGTTTCATCAGGTCCACGGTGATCCACTCGCCGGCGCACCGGTGCCCTTCGTAGTGGTCGCCGCCTCCCTGGGGGACGAAGTCGTACTCGCCGCCGTCCCACTCGGCGAACCGCTCCGGGCGGAACTCGCCGGGACGGTCCCACAGGCGCGAGTCGTGGTCGGTGCCGTACAGGTCGAGCAGGGTCCGCCGGCCCTGCGGGAAGTGCTCGCCGTTCCAGGTGAAGGGCCTGGCCGCCTTGGCGGCGACGAACGGGAAGAACGGGTAGAACCGTCGCACCTCCTGGACGAAGTGCTCGACGAACTGCTCGTCGCCCTCGCGGACGCGCTCGTGGTACTCCGGGTGGGCGTGCAGGGCCATGGCCGCGAACGTCACGAACCTGGCCACCGCCACCGTGGGCCGCAGCACGTTGTGCAGCTCGACGGCCGCGGTCCTGGCCGGGAGCAAGGTGCCGTCGGGGTCCCGGTAACCGGCGATCAGACCGGTCACCGTGCCGGCGAAGCGTTCCGGGTGGTCGCGCGCGCAACGGATCAGGCCGGACAGCCACAGGTCACCCTTGATCCTGGCGTACCGGCCGCGCAGGTAGCGCACGCCGATCCCGCCCGCGCCCTCGATGGCCGCCTGGAACGTGGCGGTGGCGGCGGGCACCCGCGCGGGCGGCAGCGGCACGCCCGTCCAGTCGCAGACCGCCTGGCACAGCAGTTCGCTGACCTCGTCGTACAGGACGACCCGCGGCATGCGCCGCCACGCGCGGATGCGCTCGCGCCAGCGCCGTCCGGCCAGCTCCGTCAGCCGGTCGCGGCCCTGCCTGCCCATCAGCGACATGAACATGGCCTTGCGCGCCCGGTGGGTCTCGCCGTCGAGCGCCTGGACGCCGTCCCTGCCGAACAGCGTCAGCTGGAGCCTGCGGGGCGCGGCGCCCTGCCGGACGAACAGCTCGGGGTCGTAGAAGACCTCGGCGGCCTCGGCCCCGGTCATGCAGGTGACCGGCTGGAGGAGAAGCCGCGTCTCGAAGACGTCGGCGCCGAGCCGCCGCGCCCGGTCCCCGATGAAGCGGTACGGGTCGAACAGAAGGGTCAGGGTGTCGTCCAGGACCGGCCTCCGGCGGGGGGCGGCGACCGGCTCACGGACCCGCGGCTGCTCGCGTGGCAACACTCGGTGAGAAGTCATGACCTGGCCCTATCCCCGCAGACCCGCAGGAAACGAATTCACCGGGAAACACGGCGAACCAAATGCCGTGCTTCGACGTCTCACCCGGGGTAGAAGCATCCACCTCGGCCGCGCGCTTCGTCTTTTTACAGAGAGCAGGTCATGGGCGGGTTTAGGATGCACCCAAAAGCCAAGTTGAGGGGGTTTTTCCGCATGGGTTCCCGAATGTCGGGCGTCGTGCGCCTGACCGGGGCTGCTATGGCCGCGGGAGTGGTGGCCGCGGCCATCGCGTTGCCGGCGGTCGGTGGCACCGGAGCGATGTTCGTCTCGGCGTCCGAGGAACTGAACATCAAGCCGGAGGACCTCAAGGAGCCGCCGCTCGCCGAGAAGACGACGGTCCTCGACGCCAAGGGCAACCAGATCGCCCAGTTCTACGAGGAGTACCGGGAGAACGTCTCGCTCGACGAGGTGGCCGACATCATGAAGACGGCCATCATCTCCATCGAGGACTACCGCTTCTACGAGCACGGCGCGATCGACATCGAGGGCACCGTGCGCGCCCTCGCCAAGAACCTCAGCAGGGGCGGCATCGCCCAGGGTGGCTCCTCCATCACCCAGCAGTACGTCAAGCAGGTGCTGCTCAACTCGGCCACCACCGAGAAGGAGAAGAACGCGGCCCTCGAAGCCAGCTACGCCCGCAAGCTCAAGGAGCTGCGTTACGCGATGGCGGTCGAGGAGAAGTACAACAAGAACGAGATCCTCGGCAAGTACCTCAACATCGCCTATTTCGGCGCGGGCGCGTACGGGGTCGAGGCGGCGGCCAAGCGCTTCTTCGGGGTGTCGGCCTCCGAGCTGACGCTGTGGCAGGCGGCCACGCTGGCCGGCGCCGTCCAGGACCCGAACAGGACCGACCCCAACCTGGGCAAGGACTCCCGCGCGCAGCTGCTCAACCGGCGCAACGTGGTCCTCGACCGGATGCTCGAACTCAAGAAGATCACGCCTGAGCAGCACGAAGAGGCCAGGGCCAAGAAGCTCGGCTACAAGGGCACCCCGCTGCCCGGCGGCTGCGGCGCGAGCCAGTACCCGTACTTCTGCATGTACGTGCGCAACGAGATCCTGAGCAACCCGGCCTTCGGCAAGACCAAGAAGGCCCGCACCCAGTTCCTCAACCGGGGCGGCCTGGAGATCAAGACCACGATCGACCCGAAGATGCAGGAGGCCGCCGAGGAGGCCATCAAGAAGCACGTCTTCGCCTCCGACAACCCGGTGGCCTCCGAAGCGCTGGTCAAGCCGGGCACGGGCGAGATCAAGGCCATGGCCGCCAGCCGCAAGTACGGCAACTCCAAGCGCAAGCACGAGATGTCGTACAACGTGGTGGCCGACGCGGTGCACGGCGGCGGCATCGGCTTCCAGGCCGGTTCGACGTTCAAGACGTTCACGCTGCTCACCGCGCTCAAGCAGGGCATGAAGATCAACGACGGCTTCAACGTCGGCAGCGGCTACACCGCCCCCAACTACTGGGCGTTCAAGAACTGCAAGAACCAGAACGTCGGCGACCCGAGCCACACCGTCACCAACGACGAGGGCGGCGGCGGCTTCAAGTCGCTGGCCACCGGCACCTGGGGCTCGGTGAACACGTTCTTCATGACGCTGGAGCAGAAGGTCGGCCTCTGCAAGGTGGTCGAGACCGCCAAGTCGCTCGGCATCAAGCGCTCCGACGGCGGCAAGCTCCAGGAGTTCGAGACCTTCACGCTCGGCATCAACGAGATGGACCCGGTGACCGTGGCCACGGCCTACGCGGCGATCGGCGCGCGCGGCAAGTACTGCCCGCCCACGGCCATCACCCAGATCACCGACCGCAACGGCAAGGTGACCGAGTACAAGCCCAAGTGCACGCAGGCGTTCGACCCCGAGGTCGCCGACGCGGCGGCGAACATCCTGTCCGGCGTCTTCACCAAGGGCACGATGCGCGGGGTCGGCGGCATCGGCCGTCCGGCGGCGGGCAAGACCGGCACCACCGACGACCAGGCCACCGCCTGGTTCGCCGGGTTCACCCCCGACCTGGCCGGCGCGGTCAGCATCGGCGACCCGCGCGGCTCGACGACCCACAAGCTGAACAGCATCACCATCGGCGGCCGCTACTACCCCTCGGTCTTCGGCGCCTCCATCCCCGGCCCGATCTGGAACGCCACCATGAAGGCCGCGCTCAAGGGCACCCCGGCGACCGACTTCACCCCGGTCGACTCCTCCCGCTTCGGCGGCTGCGGCCAGGGCTGCGCCCCCCGTAGGCAGGAGCCCGACGACAGGGGCCAGGACCTCAACGACGTCAACCCCGACGGCGACTTCGGCCCCGGCCAGGGTTACCAGAACAACAACGGCAACGGCCACGGGCGCGGCAGGGGCCGGCGCTAGGGACGTTCGCGAAGGGGGTATCCGGCACGTCGCGGATACCCCCTATCGGCCGGAAAATATGGATTGATCCGCGCTCACCGCAAAAAGTCTGGCGGTAACCAGCGCCCCTACCTGAGCAGATTCGGAATGGGTTCGCACACCGGGACGCACCCCCTGGGAAGGCCCTATTAACAGCGGCGAAACATTGGTAACGTGGGAGCGCTCCCAGGATCTTTCCGCGAGGTGCTCCATGACCGAGCAGCCCACACTGGCACAGGTGGCGGCCGCTGCAGGGGTTTCCCCCGCGACCGCATCTCGAGTCCTCACGGGCTCGGTGCGGGTCAGTACCTCGACCCGCCGGCAAGTGTACGACGCCGTCTCCCGCATGGGCTACGTCCGCCAACGCGCGCCCAGGGGAAGCGCCGCCAAGACGCTGACCGACGGCGTCACGGCGGTGATCTGCGACCATCTCCCCCGCCTGTTCTCCGAGCCCTACTACGCCAGGCTCCTGTCCGCCGCCGGAGCGGTGATCGCCGAGCACGGCACCCACCTCATGGTCACGACCGTGACGCCCACCTCCTCGACGCTCCCGGCGCTGTCGGGCGCCGTGCTCATCGTCGGCGCGCGAGAACGCCATCCGCTGGCCATCAAGCTGTCCACCGCGGGCATCCCGGTCCGCAACATCGGCCGGCCGCCGCACGACCTCAAGCTGCCCTACGCCGACGTGGACAACCTCGACGGCGGCCGGCAGGCGGCCGAACACCTGCTGTTACAGGGCCGCAGGAACGTGGCCGCCATCGGCGGCCCGCCGTCCCTGCCCGCCGCCCGCGACCGTCTCGAAGGGCTCGTACGCACCCTTCAGGCGGCCGGCGCCCCCGACGTGCCCGTGGCGTACGGCGACTTCACCGCGGCCTCGGGCACGCACGCCATGCAATGGCTGTTACGCCACGCGCCCGGCCTCGACGCCGTCTTCGTCGCCTCCGACCTGATGGCGGCCGGCGCGATCCAGGCCCTTCGCCGGGCCGGCCGCAAGGTCCCCTCGGACGTCGCCGTGATCGGCTTCGACGACGCCCCCGTGGCCCGGCACACCGTCCCGGCACTGACCACCGTCCGCCAGCCCGTCGAGGAGCTCGCCACGGTCGCCACCCGCCTGCTCCTGACGGGGGCGACGGGGATCGACCCCGTCCTCCCCACGGAACTGGTCATCCGTGAGTCAGCTTGAGCCGGGGGACGTGCTGGCCCGGCGGTACCTGCTGCTGGACCCGCTGGCCCACGGCGGCATGTCGGTCATCTGGCGTGCCTTCGACCAGTCGTTGCAGCGGCTGGTCGCGGTCAAGGTGCTGACCGCCTCGCTGCACACCGACCACGGCGAACGCGTCCGGGTGCGCAGCGAGGCCCGTGCCGCGGCCCGGTTCATCCACCGCGACTCGATCGAGATCTACGACTACGGCGAGGCCGTCACCGCCAAGGGCGGCGTGGCCGCGTACGTGGTGATGCCCCTGCTCGACGGCACCCCGCTGGCCGAGCGCATCGCCGAGGGGCCGCTGCCGTGGACCGAGGCGGCGGCCATCGCCCAGCGGCTGGCCCGCGTGCTGATGGCCGGGCACGCCCGCGGCCTGGTCCACCGGGACGTCACCGCCGAGAACGTGCTGCTCACCGCCGACGGCCCGAAGCTGCTCGACTTCGGCATCGCCGCCTGGGCCGGCGACCCCGACGACGACCGCGGCACCCCTCCCTACGTCGCCCCCGAACGCCTCCTCGGCGCCCCCACCCACCCGGCCGTGGACGTGTACGCCCTGGGCGTGCTGCTGTTCGCCATGCTCACCGGGCGCACCCCGTACCCGGAGACCACGTGGGAGGAGATCGAGGCGGCGCGCCGGACCGATCCACCGCCCCGAGTGACCGGCGTGCCGTACGGCGTCGCCTCGCTCTGCCAGAGCTGCCTGGCGCACCTGCCCGAGGAGCGGCCCACGGCCGAGTCCATCGTCGCCTCGCTGACCTCGGCGCTCGGCACGGCCGGGATCGCCCGGCAGGTGCGGCGCGGGCTGACGGTGGCGGGGTCGGCGCTGGTGGCGCTCACCGTGCTGCTGTGGTTCCAGCGGGCCGCGCCGGAGCCGGTGCTGTCGCCGCGGATCGCGCCGACGTCCGCACCGGCCGTGACGCCGTCGGCTTCGGCGTCGGCTTCGGCGTCGGCCTCCCGGGTGGTCGAGAGCGCGCCGGCCGGGTCGGTCACCGTCGAGCAGGCGGTGGACGGCTTCCACGACTCCCTCGAAGACGGCAAGCCGTGCGACGCGACCGACGCGGACGTGGTGCTCGACCTCAAGCAGGTACTCGACTCGGTGGTGCGCAACTCGGTGGTGCGCGGCTCGGTGGTGCGCGGGCCCGAGGTCACCGGCATGGCCGAGCTGCGGCGCAAGGTCGCCGACCGGGCCAGGGAGGGCCGCCTGGCCCCCGCCTGCCGCGCGGAGCTTGAGGCCAAGCTCAAGGTGATCGACCGTGCCATGAAGCCGGACTGAGGGACACGACCGCTCCGCATTCCCGCCCGCCCGGGGCAGAGCTCATCCGCCGGGGCCAGGGGCGCGCCTTCGCCGGGGTCGGGCCAAGGCGCACCCCTCCCGCCCGCCAGGGTCAGGTGCAGGTGTAGCCCGCGGGGACCTGGGTGTCGCCGGTGGGCCTGCTGGCCTGGAAGCCGAAGGTGGTGCTCGCGTTCGGGGCCAGGGTGCCGTTGTAGGGGAGGTTCCGCACGGTCACGACACCGCCGCCGACGGAGACGTTCGCGCCCCACGACCCGGTGATCGTGTGGCCCTGCGGGAGCGTGAAGGTGACGGTCCAGCCGTTGATCGTGGCCGTGCCGCGGTTGGTGACGGTGACCGGCTGGATGACGTAGCCGTTGCTCCAGGCGTTCTGGGTGATCGCGGTCGCGGCGCAGCCGCCGCCTCCGCCGCCGTTCTGGGTGGTGACCGTGACGGCGGCGGACTCGGGCGAGAGGTTGCCCGCGCCGTCCCGGGCCCTGACGCGGTAGCGGTACGTCGTGGCGGGGGTCAGGCCGGTGTCGGTGTAGGAGGTCGTGGCGCTGGTGCCGACCTGGGTGAAGGTGTCGCCGGTGGCGCGCAGGATGTCGTACCCGGCCAGGCCGCTGCCGCCGGTGTCGGTGGAGGCGCCCCAGGTGAGCGTGGTGGCGGCGGCCGTGGTGCCGGAGGCCGTCGGGGTGCCCGGCGTGGTGGGCGGCGTGCGGTCGGTCGTGCCGCCGCCGGAGCCGAAGGAGAAGGAGTCGACGGCCAGCCCGGCGCCGCCCACCCAGGGCTCGAACCCGGCCTGGACGCTGGTCAGGTACCAGGAGCGCTGGGCGTAGCCGCGGCTGACGGCGTCGGAGTAGAAGGTGTCGACGGCGAAGTCGAGCGAGGGGGTCGCCGAGGTGCGCACGTAGGAGACGACGTTCCAGCCGATGTTGCCGTACCAGACCTGCCAGGTGCCGCCGGCCAGGGTCACCGTGCCGACCTGGGAGCCGACCGGCTGGATCGAGCCGCGCTTGTTGAGCCAGATCATCAACTCCGCGCCGGTGTTCTGGCCGTCGGTGCGCGGGGTGGGGTCGAACCAGATGTCGTAGGCGGCGTCCCAGGTGCCGGAGCCGGGGTAGGTCATGGCGACCGCCGACCTCAGCGCGCCGAAGCCCGCCGAGCCGGCCTGCACGGGCAGGCCGCTGCCGGAGGTGCAGGCGGCGTAGTGGCAGCCGGCGTAGATGGCCGGGTAGGCGGCCGGGGCGCCGTTCGTGGCCTTGTCGTGCTCGGACCGGGTGACGGTGAAGCCGCCGTTCTGGTTGACGTCGACGCACTGCGCGGTGTCGGCGCCCCAGACGTTGTTCATGACGATGTAGCGGTCGTTCTGGACGGTGGTCGAGCCCCACTTCTCGCACAGCACCGGGGCGGCCTGCGCCGGTGCCGGGAACAGGCCAGCGCCGAGTAACGCCGCGACGGCCAGGACGATGATCTGCACGCGCCTCATGGCATGTTGCTCCCGCTTCTCTGGTCGAGGGAGGTGCTGGGAGCGCTCCCAACGTTCAGGGTCCCGGCGTCGGGCCTCCTACGGCAAGCAGCCCCGCCACCGCCCGCCGCCCCGGTGCCGGGCCACCAGGGCAACCGTGACCACGATCGGCTGAAAGTTTCACACCGCGTTGTCGGGACGCCGGTCGCCGTGGTTCAATGCGCTGGCCGGGCGGGCTGATCGTGGGCAGATTCCTGTGTTCCCCTGCGCGAAGGAATCCCCATGAAACACTTCCGGACGGCGGTCCTCACCGCCGCCCTCATCCTGCTGACCACCGTACTGATCGCGCCGCAACAGGCGCAGGCCCACGGCGTGTCCATGTTCCCCGGAGCACGGACGTTCCTGTGCTGGCAGGACGGCCTGCGCGAGAACGGCCAGATCCAGTCCTACAACCCGGCCTGCGCGGCGGCCGTCGCCCAGAGCGGCCCGACCCCGCTGTACAACTGGTTCGCCGTGCTGCGTTCCGACGGCGCCGGGCGTACCAGCGGCTTCATCCCCGACGGCCAGCTCTGCAGCGGCGGCACCGGCGGCCCCTACGACTTCACCGCCTACAACGCCGTACGCTCCGACTGGCCGCAGACGCACCTGACCTCGGGCGCGAGCATCCAGATGCGGCACAGCAACTGGGCCCAGCACCCCGGCACGTTCGTCTACTACGTCACCAAGAACGGCTGGAACCCCGACGGGCCGCTCAAGTGGTCGGACCTGGAGTCGTTCGGCAGCGTCACCAACCCGCCCGCCAGCGGCGGCCCCGGCGGGCTCAACTACTACTCCTGGAACGCCCAGCTCCCCTCCGGCAAGACCGGGCGTCACATCATCTACACGCACTGGATCCGCTCCGACAGCAACGAGAACTTCTACAGCTGCTCCGACGTCGTCTTCGACGGCGGCAACGGCCAGGTCACGGGCGTCGGCCCCGGCGGCGGCACGCCTTCAGGCACCCCCACCGCCACCCCGACCGTCACCCCGACGGTTCCCCCTCCAGGCGGCTGCTCCGCCACCTGGAAGGCCACCGACACCGGCTGGGCCGGTCACTTCCAGGGCGAGGTGACGGTGAAGAACACCGGCACCGCCTCGCTGAACGGCTGGACGGTCAAGTGGACCTACGCCGGCGGCCAGGGCTTCGACGGCACCCCCTGGAACGGCGTGCTCTCCTCCCAGCCACCGAACGTGTCCATGAAGAACGCCTCCTACAACGGCCAGCTCGCGCCGAACGCGACCACCACGTTCGGCTTCAACGCCACCGGCTCGATCCCGAGCCCCGCACCCACGCTGACCTGCACGAGCCCGTGAACGCAACCCGTCGCGGGCAGATCGCGGCAGGCGTCGCCCTGGCCGGCCTGGCGCTGGCCGGGGTGACGCTGTTCGCCGTCGACCAGGGGTCGGCGCGGCTCGACCAGGAGCTCGCCGCCCAGGTGACGCTGATCCTCGAACGCGCCACGCCCGAGGAGCACCACGACCACGGGCACGGGTTCGAGTCGCAGGTGGTGTGCGCGGTGGAGCCGTTCGGCACGGACCCGCCGGACGCCGCCGGCCTGGCCGAGGTGCGCTGGGTCTACGCGCGGCACCTGTGCGCGATCGTCGGCGAGAGCCGCGACTGGGCCATGTCCGTGCGGGCGTCGGGGCCCATCGCCGTACGGCTGGGTGTGCCGCCGCAGGTCAAGGTGCCGGCGGACGGGCCGGGGTACCCGGAGCGGGTCAGGGAGCTGATCCCGGGGCGCTACCACGAGGAGGCGTTCGCCGAGTTCTCGGACGAGGCGGCCATCGACGCGGCCCGCGCACGCTTCACCCAAGCCCTCACCCCCGGCTGACCCGACGCCTCTGGCGGGTGGATCGCGTAAACGGACGCGGCCGGGAGGGGGTTCGCCGGCCGCGTCCGTCCCATCCGGGCGGGATGGTGTCGCGGGCAGGGTCAGCCGATCGGCCTCACCTCCTCCTTCTCTAGCCGGCGCAGGTGTAGCCGGACGGAACGGACGTGTCGCCGCTCGGACGCCCGGCCTGGACCCCGAAACCGGTGGCGGAGCCGGGGGCGAGCGTGCCGTTGTAGCCCAGGTTCTTCGCCGTCACGGTCCGCCCGCTGACCGTCACCGCGGCGTTCCAGAAGCCGGTCACGGTGTGGCCCGCGGGCAGCGTGAACGTCACCGTCCAGCCGTTCCTGGTGGTCGTGCCGGTGTTGGTCACCGTGACGGGTTGCAGGACGTACCCGTTGCCCCACTGGCTCTGGACGGTCCCCACGGCCGTGCAGCCGCCGTCGCCGCCACCGGCCAGGGTGGTGAAGGAGGCCGTGGGCGAGGCGGCCGACTGGTTGCCGGCGGCGTCCCTGGCCTTCACGTACACCTGGTAGGCGGTCGAGGGTGCCAGGCCGGTCAGGGAGATCGAGGTCGTGGCCGTCGCCCCGAGCGGGGTGCCGGTCGAGGTGTAGACGTCGTAGCCGGTCACGCCGACGTTGTCGGTGGCGGCCGTCCAGGTCAGGGTGGCGCCGGACGAGGTGACGTTCGAGGCCGACGGGGTGCCGGGTGCGCTCGGCGGGGTGGGGTCGGTGGTGCCGCCGCCGTAGACGGACGCCTGCCTGGCGGTCGCGGCGATGCCGTTGGCGCCGTTGAACAGCCGCCGGCCCCACGAGGTGAGCTGGCTGACGTCGAAGCCGGTGACCTGGTCCAGGTACTCGACGCCGCCGCCGTTGCCGCTCCACGACCAGCCGAGGTAGCCGAGGCCGCGGCTCACGGCCTGAGCCATGATCGTGTCCTCGTCGGGGTTGCCGTCGGAGTGGTCGAACCCGAACTCGCCGACGACCAGCGGCAGCCCGGCGGTCCGGAACGCGTCCATGTACGACGTGATCTCGGCGGCCGTGTCGTAGACGCCGTACATGTGCACGGAGAAGATCGTGTTCTTGTCGGGGTCGGCGTTGAAGACGGACGTGGCGTTGTCCCGCATGACGTTCTGCCAGTCCTGCCCCCAGGCGGGGGCGTCCACCATGAGCGCGTGGTGCAGGCCGTTGGCGCGCAGCTTCTGGATCGCGGCCTTGGTGGCGTCGGCCCAGCCGGGGGTGGTGGCGTTGTTGCCGATCGGCTCGTTGCCGATGTTGACGACGACGTAGTCCTCCTGGCCGACCAGGGCGCTCTTGACGCCGATCCAGTAGTCGGCGGCCTGGTCGAGGGTGTACGCGCCGCTCTGCTCGCCGTACCCGGTGGTGTCATGGTCCTCCAGCACGCAGATGAGCTTGTTCTGCTTGCACAGGGAGACCACGTCGGCCACGTCGGAGACGGAGTTGGCGCTCCACCGGCCGCCGCTGAGCACGACGCGCACGGTGTTGGCCTTCAGCGACTTGATGTCGGCGAACGCCTTGGTCTGGCCGGGGTACCAGGTGTGGGCGTGGCTGGTGCCGCGCATCACGAACTCCTGGCCGTTGCCTTCCAGGATCTTCGTGCCGCTCACGTGGATGCCGGTGGCGGCCTGCGCCGCGGTGCCCGGCAGGACCAACGAAGCGGCCACGAGCGCGGCGGCGAGAACCGGCGCGGTGAACAGTGATCGCATGGGCTGCCTTTCACTGAGCCGCGGAACCGCCCGCCCCGCCGTCGTCGCGGCGGGGCGGGGGTTCGGCTCAGGCGAGGGTGCAGGTGATCGGGTCGGGGGTGACGGGGGTGCCGTTGGCGATGAAGCCGAACGTGGTCGCGGCGCCGGGGGCGAGCCCGCCGTTCCACGCCTCGTTCCTGACCGACACGTTCGAGCCGGTCTGGGTGAGCCTGCCGCCCCAGAGCTGGGTGATCTGGCCGGCCGACGACCAGGCGGCCGTCCAGCCGGTGACGGCCGCGGCGCCGGTGTTCTTGACCGTCACCTCGGCCTGGTACGCGCCGTTCCAGAAGTTGGTGACCTTGAACGTGGCCGCGCAACCGCCGGTCGGCGCGTCCGCGGTGGTGAACGCCGTGCCGTCGGAGGCCGGCGAGCTGTTGCCCGCCGCGTCCCTGGCCACCACCGAGACGGTGTACGCCGTCGCGGGGCTGAGCCCGGTCAGGTCGTACGACGTGCCGGTGGCCGTGCCCGCCTTGGCGGCGCCGAGGTAGACGTCGTAACCGCTCACCCCGACGTCGTCCGTCGAGGCCGCCCAGCTCACCTTCGCACCCGAGCCGGTGATGCCCGAGACGGACGGTTTGCCGGGTTTGCTGGGCGGTGTTCTGTCCTCGCTGTTGGTGGTGGTGAACGCCGTCTCGTCCGAGGCCGCCGAGGTGTTGCCCGCCGCGTCCCTGGCCACCACGTGGGCGGCGTAGGCCGTGGCAGGGGTGAGCCCGCTCAGGTCGAAGGTGGTGCCGGTGGCCGTGCCCGCCTTGGTGGACCCCAGGTAGACGTCGTAACCGGTCACTCCCACGTTGTCCGTGGAGGCCGTCCAGGTCAGCTTCGCCGCCGTGCCCGTGATCCCGGAGACCGTGGGCTTGCCCGGCTTGCTGGGCGCTGTCGTGTCCTGCTCCTCCGGCCCCGGGGGCTCACCCCAGATCTTGGTGGCGCCGCTGTGGAGGGTGATGTTCTTCGTCAGCACCGGCGTCGCGCCCGGCGTCACCGGGATGCCCTTGTACGACCAGTCGTCGGTCGGGTCCCAGGAGCCCGTGCTGGTGATCCTGAACTGCACCTCCCTGCGGTGCTGCGACTGCCCGGCCGGGGCGATGGCCTGCCCGGAGCAGTCGATGTTCACGTAGTACACGCGCCCGCCCGCCGAGCCGAGCGTCGGGGCCTTGCACTGCGTGTACGCCGACGACACGCTGACCTGCGAGGCGGTCGTCGAGCCGTCGAGGGTGAAGTAGTAGCGGAACGAGCCGTCCGACAGGACCCGGGCGGGCCAGGCCGACTGGTTGCGGACGATGGCCTTGATCTCGGTGAAGTTCGTGCCGGAGGCGTTCACGCCGGCCTCGACGAAGATCTCCGGGCCGTCCGGGGTCTCGGCGGGCGGGAAGTTCGCCGCGGGCGCTCCCCCGTACTCCTTGTAGAGCCGGGCCACGGCGCTGGTGAAGCCCGCGTTGTAGTCGGTCGCGACCTCGTTCATGACGTAGTCGTCGCGCTTGTCGGTGTAGACGTCGTCGGGGTCGGGCGGGCCGCCGACCAGCGCGCCGTACAGGGTGTGGCGGCTGTCGACCGGGTTGGTGATCTGGTCGGTCCACGAGCCGTGCGCCGTACGGTGGTGCGGGTTCTTCGGCGGGTTCGCCCCGAATCCGATTAGGTACGAGGAGTTGCGCGGGTTGTCGCCGAGCGCGTAGTTGATCTGCCGGACCGCGAAGTCGTGGTAGCGCGCCTTGCGGTCGGGATCGGTGATCGAGTCGCTGTGCACGAGCGCGACGAACGAGGTGTTGGCCGCGTACCGCAGCGACCCCCACCGGTCCAGCACGGCCTCGCCGCCCGGCGAGTACTTGACCTTGGAGCCGTTGACGCCGACCGTCCACCAGTCGAGCCAGCGGTTGGCGTCGTCGAGGTACCTCTGCTTGCCGGTGAGCTTGTGCAGCAGCACGTACGCGCCGTACGACTTGTCGTCCCACGCGATCGTCCACTTGTACGACTTCGTCGTGGTCTGCGGCTCGTTGCCCAGGTTGTCGTAACCGGCCTCGGCCTTGGCCAGGTAGGCGGCGTCGTTCGTGGCCCGATAGAGCCAGATCGCCCCCCAGACCAGCTCGTCGTTGAAGCCGCTCCAGGAGTTGTAGTAGCCCTGGGCGTCGCTGATGCAGTCGCTGTACTTCTTCCTGACCGTGTCGGCGAAGGAGTAGAGCTGCTTGGCGTGCGTCACCAGCTTGTCGGCGTAGGCCGGATCGGTCGGGCGGAAGACGATCGACGAGGCCGCCATCGCCGCCGCCGTCTCCCCCGCCAGGTCCGAGCCGCCGCAGGACGCGTCGATCTTGTAGGCGGGCCGGTTCATCTGCATGGCCTCGGCCGGGCCCCACCAGGCGTGGTCGGTGCCGCCGTTGCCGACCTGCCCGTACAGCACGTTGGCCGACGGGTGGGCCTTGACGAAGTAGTCGTTGACGAACCTCAGGTTGTTCAGCAGGTGGGTGAGCTGGCCGGAGCCCGCGTAGGCGTCGCGGTACTCGACACCGCCCCAGGCCAGCATCGTGGCCGAGAAGGCCATCGGGAAGCCGAACTTGACGTGGTCGCCCGCGTCGTACCAGCCTCCGGTCAGGTCCAGCCCGGCGTCCTTGCCGTCGTTCATGCCCGAGTCGCCGCGCCAGGAGACGCGGTTCCAGCCGGGCAGGTCGCCCGACTGCTGGGCCTCGTAGAACCACAGCGACTTCTGCAGCGCCTCACCGTAGGCGAAGGCGGGCGCGGCCGCGTGGGCCACCGGCCCCACCCCTGCGAGCAGGGGCAGGACCAGCGACGCCGCGGCGATCATCGCCGCTTTTCTCACGGGAAGAGCCGCCCGTACTCGGCCAGGGCCACGGCCACGTCCACCTGCGCCCAGAAGCGGTGGTAGTTGAACGTGGGCGCGGGGCCCGTGCCCTGGAGGTAGGCGTTCACCTTGGGCCAGTCGGGGTCGTTCTTGTAGAAGGACCTGATCGACATGAACGTCGAGCTGGAGTTGATCGTGTCGCCGTTCGGCATCTTGCCGGTCCAGCCCGGGGGCACGTAGACCGGGTCGTTCAGCCGCTTGTAGTCGGTCTTGGTCTCCGGCACCGACACGCCCTTGGCGTCGCGGTTCTTCCACACGCCGTCCAGCAGCGCCTTGGCCATGTTCCTGGCCGCGGTGTTGTTCGCCTTGGCCGCGTAGTACATCAGCGTCTTGGCGTACGAGCCGGCCACGCCGACGTCGTTGGTGTAGTCGGCGACCGTCACGTGCAGGCCGGGGTTGGGCGGCGGCATGACGTTCGGGTCGCTGAAGTCGGCGACGGGCTGACCGGTCCACTTCAGCGTCGACGGGATCTGGTACGTGCCGTCCGCGTTGATCGTGGTGTTGGCCATCGCCCAGGAGACCCACTTGTCCAGCAGCGCCTTGGCGTCGGCGTTGCCCGAGGCGTAGTAGAGCTCGGCCACCCGCTCCATGGTCCACGCCTGGAACCCGAACCACTGGTTCGACGGCGGGTCGTGGTAGACGGGCTGCCAGTCGTAGGTCATGCCGTGGAACTTCGGCAGGCCGGCCGGCGGGGTGGCGTAGTGGCCCTCCCAGCTGTTGGTCGCGCCGCCCGCGATGGCGCCCTCGGCGGACTGGAGCCAGGTGTAGAACTGGAGCTGGCGGGTCAGGCTGGTGCTCCAGTCGGCCGCGCCGGTGCCGCTCTTGGGCTTCAGCTCGGCCACGTTCGCCAGCGCCCAGGCCGCGAGCGGGTTCTGGTAGCCGGAGTGGTTGTGGCTGGAGCCGATGCGCCAGGCCCAGCCCGCGCTGGAGTCGGTCGCGCCGCCCCAGGCGTAGTACCAGGACAGCAGGTAGTTGGAGGCGTCCTTGCCGGTGCCCGCGGCGCACGAGGTGCTGGTGCAGCCGGGCTTCTTGAAGTACTTGTCGTACATCGCGTAGCGCAGGTAGTCGCCCATCTTCGCGGCCTTGGCGACCGACGCCGAGATCTGCGACTCCTTGCCCTGCTGCTTGGCCCACGTCTGCGCCCAGTACGCGGCCTGCACGGCCCTGGCGTCGGCGTCGGGCGCGTTGGTGTACTTCCACTGCTTGGCGTACGAGCTGTCCTTGATGAACAGGTCGAGATATCCGTTCGTCCCACCGTGCTTGAAGGTGTCGCAGGACGGCTGCGGGATCGTCTCGAAGACCGACTCCTCTGGCCCGCGCTGGTAGGTGTTGATGTAGGCGGGCCTGGTGGTGCCGTCGCCGCAGCGTCCGAAGCCGTAGGTGTTGTCGACGTCGAGCAGCCAGTGCATGCCGTAGACGTCGCCGGTGCCGTACGCGCTCTTCAGCTCGTTGGCCAGCGGGTCGGAGCCCACCGAGACGCCGGAGTCGATCTGCGTCGGGTACTGCTTGATGTCGTTGTACTCGGCCGCGTACGTGGCCGGCTTCGAGGGGTTGTAGAAGGAGTTCGTCGGCTGGTCGGCGGTCGCGGGGATGATGTACTTCTCCATCGAGGCCCAGGCGTTGTTGAACTTCGCCCAGTCACCGGTCACCTGCCCGTAGGTCGCCTCCAGCCACAGGTAGTAGCTGTAGGCCTCGGACGTGGTCTCGTGCCCCTGGTCGGGCGCCTCGACCATGAACGTCTCCACCGAGTGGTACGGCACGCCCTCGGGCGAGAAGTACCCGTTGGCCGGGTCGTGCAGCTCGTTGTACATCTCCACGAAGCGCTTGACGTACTCATTGTCGCCGCCGAGGTCGTCGTCCGCCTCGCTGGCGGTGACCTTGACCGGGGTGTAGCCGGTCGCGCTCACCGTGAACTCGGCGGTGCCGCTGGTGGTGTCGGCGTCGTCCGCCGCCGCCAGGGTGACGTTCTGGGCGGTGTTCCAGTTGGCGGGCGTGAAGGTGAGCGTGCCGCCCGAGCCGACGGTCAGGTCGGCGTCACCGCTGGTGCGGGCGGTGGTGACGGACACGTTCGCGGCGGGCGCCTGCGAGAGCTTCACGCCGAAGCTCGCCGTCCCCTTCTCCGGCACGGAGATCGTGAGCGGGCTGACCACGAGGGCTGGCCCGGTGTTCTGCGAGACGGTGATCCCGACGGGGGCCGAGGTCGTGGTCGCGCCGCCGTTGTCGGTGGCCTTCGCGGTGATCGAGTAGCTGCCCGCGGCCACGTTCTGCCAGGTGTAGCCGTAGGGCGCCGAGGTGTCGGTGCCGAGCAGCGTCGAGCCCTGGTAGAAGTCGACCTTGGAGACCGTGCCGTCGGTGTCGGCGGCGTTCGCGGCGATGGCCACGGTGGCCGGGGCGGTGTACGTCTGGCCGGCGGTGGGCGAGGTCAGCCCCACCGTGGGCGGGGTGTTGGCGCCGCCGCAGGTCACGCCGTTCACCGTGAACGAGGTCGGGTTCGGGTTGCTGCCCGTCCAGGTGCCGTTGAAGCCGAGCGTCGTCGAGGCGCCGGTGGCCAGGCTGCCGTTCCACGGCATGTTGGTCGCGGTGACGTGCGTGCCCGACTGGCTCCAGTTGGCGCTCCAGCCGGTGGGCGTGTACTTCTGGCCCGCAGTCGGGAAGTCGAAGCCGAGCGTCCACGAGGTGATCGGGTCGCCGGTGTTCTTCAGCGTCAGGTTGGCGGTGAACCCGCCCTGACCTGGGCCGCTCGTCCACTGGTTGGCGGTGTACGTCACGTCGCAGGCGACGGCCGCGTGCGCGGGAAGCGCGGCGAGGGTCGTGGTCGTGCCCGCCGCGAGGACGAGCGTCGTGGCCACGGCGAGCCGCCTCGATAAGCGGGAAAGGCGGGAAGGAGGTCTGTGCTTCACGGGATCTCCATGGGAGTAGGGGTGTGGGAGCGCTCCCAAAGGGGATTGTGGATGCCCGGCGGCGTATGTCAACGGATCGGCCGTCCGGCGGCCCCCGCGTTTCCTCTCACCAGGCTGCCGATGATGAAAGTTTCATCCACCTTCCGGGGCATTCGGCGAGCATGTGGCCCGGGGACGCCCGGCGCGGAACCGCGCTCATTTACAGGGCTCTGGGGGCGTCTCACTATGGGAGCGCTCCCAGCCAACTGAGTTCCTGGAGATGATCGCTAGTGAGACTCAACAGCGGCCCGCGCCGATGGGCCGTGACCATGACCGCCGCGAGCGTCGCGGCCCTCGGCCTCGTCGTCGGCCAGACCACGGCCGCCAGCGCCGCGGTGAACTGCGACGTGACCTACTCCGCCAACTCGTGGACGAGCAGCCCCGGTCAGGGCGGTTTCACCGCGAACATCACGTTGAAGAACACCGGCGACCCGATCACCTCGTGGACGCTGGGCTTCGACTTCCCCGGCACCGGCCAGAAGTACACCCCGACGGGCTGGAGCGCCAACTGGACGCAGTCGGGCACGCACGTCACCGCGACGAACATGCCCTACAACGGCAGCCTGGCCACCGGCGCCTCCACCACCATGGGCTTCAACGGCACCTGGTCGGGCAGCAACAACCCGCCCACCTCGTTCACCGTGAACGGCGTGACCTGCGGCGGCGTCACCCCCACCACCCCCTCGGTGGTGACCTCCGCCAGCTCGGTCGCGGTCAACGAGGGCGGCACCGCCACCTTCACCGCCAAGCTGTCCTCCGCCCCCACCTCGAACGTCACCGTCACCACCCAGCGGACCAGCGGTGACACCGACCTGACCGTCAGCGCGGGCGGCTCGCTCACCTTCACCCCCGCCAACTGGAACACCGCCCAGACGGTCACCCTGGCCGCCGCCCAGGACGCCGACACCACCGCGGGCACGGCGGCCTTCTCCGTCGGCGGCACCGGCGTCACCTCGGCCACCGTCAACGCGACCGAGGTGGACGACGACGCGGTCGTGGAGCAGGCGCTGCTCGTGACGCCCACGTCGGTGACCGTGCCCGAGGGCGGGACGGCGACGTACACGGTCAAGCTGGCCGCGCAGCCGTCCGCGAACGTGACCGTCACCTCGGCGGCCGGCAGCGGCGACGCCGACCTGACCGTCTCCGGCGGCGGCAGCCTCACCTTCACGCCGGCCAACTGGAACACCGCCCAGACGGTGACCCTGGCCGCCGCGCAGGACGCCGACAGCGCCAACGGCACCCGCGCCTTCACCGTCGCCTCCACCGGCCTGACCTCCAAGACGGTCACCGCCACCGAGGCCGACGACGACGGCCAGCCGCCCACCGGCCACGTCGAGAACCCGTACGCCGGCGCCACCGGCTACGTGAACCCGCAGTGGAAGGCCAAGGCCGCGGCCGAGCCCGGCGGCGCCGCCGTCGCCAACACCTCCACCGCCGTGTGGATCGACCGCATCGCGGCCATCGCCGGCTCCTCCTCGGCCATGGGCCTCCAGGCCCACCTGGACGAGGCCGTCGCCCAGGACGCCCTCAACGGCTCGGCCCCGCTGACCGTGCAGTTCGTCATCTACGACCTGCCCAACCGCGACTGCTCGGCCCTGGCCTCCAACGGCGAACTGCTGATCGCCCAGAACGGCTTCAACCGCTACAAGGCCGAGTACATCGACGTGATCGCGAACATCCTGCGCGACCCCAAGTACGCCAACCTGCGCATCGTCACGATCGTCGAGCCCGACTCGCTGCCCAACCTGATCACCAACACCAACAACTTCCCGAAGTGCGCCGAGGCCAACCAGGCCGGCGGCTACGTGGACGGCGTCCGGTACGCGCTCGACAAGCTGCACGCGATCACCAACGTCTACACCTACGTGGACGCCGCCCACCATGCCTGGCTCGGCTGGGACTCGAACTTCGCCCCCGCCGTGAACCTCTTCTACAACATGGCCGCGGGCACCACGGCCGGCGTGGACAGCGTGGACGGCTTCATCGTCAACACCGCCAACTACTCAGCCACCAAGGAGCCGTACTTCACGATCAACACCCTGGTGAACGGCCAGACCGTCCGCCAGTCCAAGTGGATCGACTGGAACTACTACGTGGACGAGTCCACCTTCGCCGCGGCGCTGCGCACCGCGCTGGTCAACAAGGGCTTCAAGCCCGGGCTCGGCATGCTGGTCGACACCTCGCGCAACGGCTGGGGCGGCACCGCCCGTCCGGGCGGCGCGAGCACCTCGACGGACGTGAACACGTTCGTCAACCAGTCGCGCGTCGACCGCCGCATCCACGCCGGCAACTGGTGCAACCAGAGCGGCGCGGGCCTCGGCGCCCGTCCGACGGCCAGCCCCGAGCCCGGCTTCGACGCCTACGTCTGGATCAAGCCTCCGGGTGAGTCCGACGGCGCCAGCACCGACATCCCGAACGACGAGGGCAAGAAGTTCGACCGGATGTGCGACCCGACCTACACCGGCAACAACCTCAACGGCAACAACATGTCGGGCGCCCTCGGCGGCGCCCCGCTGTCGGGCCAGTGGTTCTCCGCCCAGTTCCAGGAGCTGGTCAGGAACGCCTACCCGCCCGTCAACTAGCTCACCGAGCCGGCCGGGGGCTCCGGGGCCCCCGGTCGCCGGCCGAGGGGCCCGCCTGACCCGGGCCCCTCGTCCGGCGAAGGGGCCCGGGCCGGAGCCCGGGCCCCTTCCCCATCGGCCGCGCCGCTCAGCGGCTCTCGCGCCACTCCGACACGACACGCTCGACGTCGAAGGGCATCAGGTTGAGCGGCGGCCCCGGCAGGCCCTTCCTGATCGCGTCGCGGATCTTCTCGTTGACCTCTTCGAGCAGCCGCCGCACCTCGGTCTCGGACCTGGCCCCGCGGGCCTGCCGCAGCACCTCCTCGGCCTCCTTGCGCAGCGCCAGCGTCGGGGGCAGCGGCATGGACAGCCCCTCGCTCTCCAGCTTCTGCTTGATCCACCACATCTCGTCGTGCGGCCGGTCGAGGCCGGGCAGCGGCTTGCCCGCGCCGGGCAGGTCGTCGAACTCCCCGCGCTCGGCCGCCTCGCGGATCTGCCTGTCGACCCAGCTCTCGAACGGCATGCCCACCGGCTTGCGATCGGTCAAGGACGCGGCTCCTCTCACGCCAGATTGTGGCTCGGCGCGACCGGCGTCCGCCAGCCGAGCACGGCCTCGGTCATGCGGACGGACGCGACCGTCGCGGCCACGTCGTGCACCCGCAGAATCCGGGCGCCCTTGAGGATGGAGACGACGTTCGCGGCGATCGTCCCCTCCTTGCGCTCGCCCTGCGGGCGGTCGATGGTCTCGCCGATGAAGTCCTTGTTCGACAGCGCGACCAGGGTGGGGTAGCCGATCGCGGTGATCTCCTCCAGCCGCCGCGTCAGCTCCAGGGAGTGGAAGGTGTTCTTGTTCAGGTCGTGGCCCGGGTCGATGATGATCCGGTCGGGGGCGATGCCGGCCTTGAGCGCGAAGGCGACCCGTTCGCGCAGGAAGCCGGCGACCTCGCCGACGACGTCGTCGTAGCTCGGGCGGAAGACCCTCCTGCCGGGACCGCCGAGGCTGTGGGTGACGATCACGCCGGCGCCGGTCTCGGCCGCGACCTCGGCCAGGCCGGGCTCGCGCAGGCCGTTGGTGTCGTTGATGACGTCGGCGCCGGCCGCAAGGGCCGCCCTGGCGACCTCGGGACGGTGGGTGTCGACCGAGATGACGGCGTCGGTCGCGGCCCTGACCTCGGCGATCACCGGGACCACGCGCTTGATCTCCTCCTCGACGCCGATCGCGGCCTGGGCCGCGCTGAAGGCGAACCCGCCGATGTCCACCCAGTCGGCCCCCTCCTCGACGGCCCGCACGCAGGCCGCGACCGCGCGGTCGAGCTCGTACGTGCTCCCCTGGTCGTGGAAGGAGTTGGGGGTGCGGTTGACGATGGCCATGATGGCGACCTGGCGCTGGAAATCGAACTCCCGCCGCCCGATGCGGCGGACCGGAGAGATGATCTCGGGGGGAATGTTTCCGCCGCTCACGTAGTGGCCCCTTCCGTCTCCTGCCGAGCCTACCCGGGGCCGCGGCGGGGCAGTCGGGCGCGCCCGCGCTCAGCCCTGGAAGCGCCCGGACGGCCCGCCGCCCCCGGTGACCCTGATCCGCTTCATGGTCCGCGGGAGGGCGGGCGCGTGCGGCAGGCGCATGGTGAGCCGGACCGTGGTGCCGTCCGGCCCGGTACGGAAGTCGGCCAGGTCGCACAACCGCCGGATCAGGTAGATCCCGCGGCCGGTGCAGGAGAGGTCGGACGGCCGGACGGCGCCGTCGAGGTACGCCTGCGGGATGCCCGCCCCCTGGTCCGCCGTCTCCGAGCGGATGACCCCGTCGACCGTCCACAACGTCAGATGCCCGCGTCCGTCCGCGTGCTCCACGGCGTTGACCACGCTCTCGTGCACGGCCAGGACGAAGTCCTCCAGCCGGCCGTCGCGCAGTCCGCTGCTCCCGGCCTGCTCGGCGACCGCGCGGCGCAGCTTGGTGACGTCGTGGAGAGTGAAGGGCTGGGTCAGCAGAAGGGCCATGGCACTCCTTCGTGTCGTCACGACACGCAGGCCACGCCTCTGGACCTTGCGTAGAGACCGGTCCCCTTCCCCGGTCCGGCGCCGTTACACCCCCGGATCAGGGACGGCCGCCGGCTCCCGTGGCCAGTTCCTTGGCCCGGCCCACCGGACCGCCGTCGGGCCTGAGCGGCGGGGTCTCCATGCCGGCGCCGTCGTGCAGGCCGTCCAGCAGCTCGCGCATGGCGTCCCAGGAGGAGTGCCGCGGCCGCCAGCCCAGGACGTCCCTGGCCCGGTCGGTCTTCATGACGGGGATGCGCAGGGCCAGTTCGAGCAGCCCCGGCGAGGCGGGCACCAGCCGCAGGTGCCAGCCGGCTGACATCAGCGTCCTGGCCAGCCAGGGCGTGACCGGCATCGTCCGGGTGCCGAGGAGCTTGGCCAGGTCGGCGGGGTCGAGCACGGGCTCGGCGGCCAGGTTGAAGGCCCCCGACACCGTCCTGGTCACGGCCAGCCGGTACGCCTCGGCGGCGTCGTCGGCGTGCAGGACCTGAAGCCGCAGTCCGGGCACGTCGGGCACGAACGGGATGCGGCCGGGCCGGAAGAGCCCGCGTGGCAGGAAAGGCCCGGCGAACAGGCGGCGCTGCTCGCTGGCCGCCGCCCGCTGGAAGATGAACCCCGGTCGCATCCGCACCACGCGGATCGCCGGATGGTCGTGCTCGAAGACGTCGAGCACCCGCTCGACGTACGCCTTCTCCCGGCCGTACGCGGCGCCCGGCCAGCCGTGCGTGGGCCAGCTCTCGTCCACCGGCCGGTCCTTGGGGCCCGGCGAGTACGCCCCGACCGAGGACGCGTGGACCAGCGCGGGCACCCCGGCCTCGGCCGCCGCGCGGAACACCCGCATGCTGCCCAGCACGTTCGCCCGCCAGGTGACGGCCGGGTCCCTGGTGGGCTGGAACAGCCACGCGAGGTGCACGACGGCGTCGGCGCCGTCGAAGATGCGCGAGAGGTCGCCGGTGGCGACGTCGGCCTGCCGCCACTCGGTGCGGTCGATGCGCCATCCCGGCAGGCGGCGGGCGACGCCCACGATCGACGTCACGTTGTCATCCGCCGCGAGCGCGCGTACGACGCTCGTGCCGACGTTGCCGGTAGCCCCGACCACCACGACTCTCATGCATGCACCGCTGCCCGTGCTCCGGACGGCGAAACCCCTGCTCAGGGCTGCAACAGGATCTTTATCGCACCATTCGCCTTCTTCTGGAACATCTCATACGCCTGCGGCGCCTCGTCCAGCCGCATGCGGTGGGTGGTGAGGTCCATGACGCCGAGCGGGTCGGAGTCGTCGGTGACCAGCGGCATGAGCCGGTTGATCCACCGCCGCACGTGGGCCTGGCCCATGCGCAGCGTGACGCCCTTGTCGAACATGCGCAACATCGGCATCGGGTCGGTCATGCCCCCGTAGACACCGATGACGGAGATGACGCCGCCGCGGCGGACCGTGTCGATGGCCTGGTTGAGCGCGGCCAGCCGGTCGACGCCCGCGTGGGACATCAGCGGCGCGGCCACCGCGTCCGGCAGCAGCCCGGTGAGCGTCTGGGCGATCTTGGCGGCCGGGGAGCCGTGGGCCTCCATGCCGACGGCGTCGATCACCGAGTCGGTGCCGCGGCCCGAGGTGAGCTCGCGGATCGCCCCGGGCACGTCAGAGGTCTCGCTCCCGTCCACGACCTCGATGCCGTGGCGGCGGGCCATCTCCAGGCGTTCGGTGACGCCGTCCACGCCGATCACGCGGGCGCCGAGGTGGCGGGCGATGCGGGCGCACATCTGGCCGATGGGGCCCAGGCCGAAGACGGCGACGCTGCCGCCGTCCGGGATCTGCGCGAAGTCGACGGCCTGCCAGGCGGTCGGCAGCACGTCGGACAGGAACACGAAGCGCTCGTCCGGCGGGCCCTCGGGGACCTTGATCGGGCCGAACTGGGCCTCGGGCACGCGCAGGTACTCGGCCTGGCCGCCGGGCACCTGGCCGTACAGCCTGGTGTATCCGAACAGCGCGGCGCCCATGCCCTGCTCCTTGACCTGCGTGGTCTCGCACTGCGCGTACAGTTCCAGGCCGCACATGTGGCAGTGGCCGCAGGAGATGTTGAACGGGATGACGACGCGGTCGCCGGGCCTGATGTCGGTGACGGCCGCTCCGACGGCCTCGACGACACCCATGGGCTCGTGGCCCAGGATGTCGCCCTCGGCCATGAACGGGCCGAGCACTTCGTACAGGTGGAGGTCCGAGCCGCAGATGCCGGTGCTGGTCACCCGGATCACCGCGTCGTTGGGCTCCTTGATGGCCGGGTCGGGGACCTCCTCGACCCGTACGTCGCGCTTGCCGTGCCAGGTGACGGCCTTCATGACGCCAGATGGGATTCGGACGGCATAAATGCCGCATACCCCCACATAGCGCTCCAAACGATTTCCCCCATAACACCGTGATAGGGGTCTTTTGGGACGACCACTCCTCGTATTCGGACCCGTACCGTGCAGACACCCCCCTGTACGCGAGGAGACATGCACATGCTCCCCAGGAAGACCGTGACGGCGGGCATCGCGCTCGCGGTCACCATGATCAGCGTCCCCGCCCTGGCCTTCGCCGCCAAGGGCGCCACCGCACAGGACGACACCCCCTACGCCATCGCCCAGGCCAACGCCCAGGCCGTCGCCGACCCCCCTCAGGGCCTGGTCGACGCCATGAGCCGGGACCTCGGCATCACCGGTCAGCAGGCCGAGGCCCGCCTGGTCAACGAGTCCGCGGCGGCCGGTCTCGAACCCACCCTGCGCGCCCGGTTAGGCGCCTCCTACGCCGGCTCCTGGGTGACCGGCCCCACCTCCACCCCGGTCACCGCCACCACCGACAGCTCGCAGGTGGCCGCCATCGCCGCGGCCGGCGTGCAGGCCCGCGTGGTCACCCGCTCGCTGAGCAGCCTCGACCAGGTCAAGGCCAAGCTCGACGGCGCGTCGGCCAAGGCCCCGAAGACCGCCCCCGTCTGGTACGTGGACGTCGTCAACAACACCGTCGTCGTCCTCAGCTCCAACCCCGCCAAGGCCGCCGCCTGGGTGAAGGCCAGCGGCGTGGACGCCTCCGCCGTCCAGGTCGTGCGCTCGGCCGAGAAGCCCACGCTCTTCTACGACGTCCGCGGCGGCGACGCCTACTACATCGGCTCCGGGACGCGCTGCTCCGTCGGCTTCTCGGTGACCAAGGCCGGCTCGCAGGGCGGCTTCGTCAGCGCCGGCCACTGCGGCACCGCCGGGTCCAGCACGTCCGGTTCCAACCGGGTCGCCATGGGCACCTTCCGCGGCTCGTCCTTCCCGGGCAACGACTACTCCTGGGTCGAGGTCAACGGCCAGTGGACCCCGACCGGCGTGGTGTACGGCTACAGCGCCGGCATCCTGCCCGTACGCGGCTCGACCGTGGCCCAGGTGGGCTCGGCCGTCTGCCGCGCCGGATCGACCACCGGTTACCACTGCGGCTCGGTCCAGCAGCTCAACGCCAGCGTCACCTACCAGGAGGGCACCGTCTCCGGCGTGACGCGGACCAACGTCTGCGCCGAGCCCGGCGACTCCGGCGGCTCGTTCATCTCCGGCGACCAGGCCCAGGGCGTGACCTCGGGCGGCTCGGGCAACTGCAGCTCGGGCGGCACGACCTACTTCCAGCCGGTCAACGAGATCCTGTCCGCCTACGGCCTGACCCTCGCCACCCAGGGCGGCGGCCCCGGCCCGACCAGCACGCCGACCGTCACGACCACCGTCCCGGGCGGCACGTGGGCCGCGGGCACGACGTACGCCGCCGGCGCGACGGTGACGTACGGCGGCTCGTCGTACCGCTGCCTCCAGGGGCACACCGCTCAGCCGGGCTGGGAGCCGCCGAACGTGCCGGCTCTGTGGCAGCGCGTCTGACCCTCTAGACGTCCAGGCGGAGATACCCCCTCACGACCTGGACCGCGCGGCCGGGCTATGTCCCACTCCTCCGTCAGGGACATCGCCCGGCCGATGCGTTCCCCGCGCCCGTCAGGACGCCTCTCCGGCCAGCCGCAGGGCCTCCTCGACCAGCGTCTCCACGATCCGCGACTCGGGGACGGTCCTGACCACCTCGCCCCTGACGAAGATCTGGCCCTTGCCGTTGCCCGAGGCCACGCCCAGGTCCGCCTCCCTGGCCTCGCCCGGCCCGTTGACCACGCAGCCCATCACCGCCACCCGCAGCGGGTGGGGGAAGCCGTCGAGGGCCGCGGTCACCCGTTCGGCCAGCCCGTACACGTCGACCTGGGCCCGCCCGCAGGACGGGCAGGAGACGATCTCCAGCCTCCGCCGCCGCAGCCCCAGCGACTCCAGGATCCCGATGCCGACCTTGACCTCCTCCACCGGAGGCGCGGACAGCGAGACCCGGATCGTGTCGCCGATGCCCTCGTCGAGCAGGATCCCGAACGCCACCGCCGACTTGATCGTGCCCTGCATGAGCGGCCCGGCCTCGGTGACGCCGAGGTGCAGCGGGTAGTCGCAGCTACGGGCCAGCATCCGGTAGGCCGCCGTCATCACCTGCGGGTCGTGGTGCTTGACGGAGATCTTGATGTCGCGGAAGCCGTGCTCCTCGAACAGCGAGCACTCCCACAGCGCCGACTCCACCAGCGCGGCCGGTGTGGCCTTGCCGTGCTTGGCCAGTAGCCGGGGGTCGAGCGAGCCGGCGTTGACCCCGATGCGGATGGACACCCCCGCGTCGGACGCGGCCCGCGCGATCTCACCTACCTTGTCATCAAATTTCCTGATGTTGCCGGGATTGACCCGGACGGCCGCGCACCCCGCCTCGATGGCGGCGAAGACGTAACGCGGCTGGAAGTGGATGTCGGCGACGACCGGGATCTGCGACTTGCGCGCCAGGGCCGGCAGCGCGTCGGCGTCCTCCTGCGTCGGCACGGCGACGCGGACGATCTGGCAGCCCGCCGCCGTCAGCTCGGCGATCTGCCGCAACGTGGCGTCGACGTCGGCCGTCACCGTCGTCGTCATCGACTGCACCGAGACGGGCGCGTCGCCCCCCACCGGCACGGACCCCACCATGACCTGCCTGGACGCCCTGCGCGCCCGATGACGCACCGGCAGTCCGAGATCTACAGCGGCCACCTGTCCAACTCCCTTCTGACGGTGTGCGCGATGCCCTGGCCGGTGAGCCCGGCCTCGGCGAGCAACCCGGCCCGGCTCCCGTGCGCGACGAACTCGCGCGGCAGGCCGAGGTTGACGATGTGCTGCCCGGGCCCGCACTCCTGCCGGAGCAGGCGTTGTCGTTGAGCACGACGACCGGCCGGTGGCGGGCCACGCCCAGGTTGTTGAGCGCCTCCCAGGCCATGCCGCCGGTGAGCGCGCCGTCGCCGACCACGGCGACCACCGACCGGTCCACGTCGCCGGCCAGCAGGCGCGCCTTGGCCAGGCCGTCGGCGTAGGCGAGCGCGGCGGAGGCGTGGGAGTTGTCGACGTGGTCGTGGACGGACTCCTCCCGGCTCGGGTAGCCGCTGAGGCCGCCGCGGCAGCGCAGCGCGTCGAAGGAGTCGCGCCGCCCGGTGAGGATCTTGTGGACGTACGCCTGGTGCCCGGTGTCGAAGACGATGGCGTCGCCGGGCGAGTCGAACACGCGGTGCAGGGCGATCGTGAGCTCGACGACGCCGAGGTTGGAGCCCAGGTGCCCGCCACGCGCGCTCACCTTGTCGACCAGGAAGTCGCGGATCTCGCGGGCCAGGCCGGGCAGCAGCTCGGCGGGCAGGGCGCGCAGGTCCTGGGGAGTGGAAACGTACGGCAACAGGCTCGTCATGACATCCCCTGACGGTGTTGCAGGTGAGCCAAAAAGATAGTTGAAAGGCCCAAGACACTTTACACGCTCTGTATTCAAGTAGTAACTATTGGTAGCGCGCGTCCCGACAAGAAGGAGCCGAGCGGATGCCGGTGAGCTTCACGCAGCACTACCTCGGATCGCGGATCGAGCGACGCCTCGCCGACTTCCTTGAGACGTGGCGGGCGCCCGTCTCCGATCCCGACGTGCAGACGGCCTACCGGTTGCTGACCGAGTTCATCCTCGGCGGCGGCAAGCGCATCCGTCCCCTGCTGTGCTACTGGGGCTGGCGGGGCGCGGGCGGCGCCGACTGCGACGAGATCGTCAGCGCCGCGGCGGCCCTGGAGCTGTGCCACGCCGGGCTGCTCATCCACGACGACATCATGGACGGCAGCGAGCTGCGCCGGGGCCGGGCGACGATCCACCGGAACCTCGCCGACCTCCACGACGGCCCGTCCGCGCAGGCGTTCGGGCACGCGGGCGGCATCCTGCTCGGCACGCTCAGCCTGGCCTGGTCCGACACCCTGCTGTCGTCGTGCGGCGTCGAGCCCGTACGCCTGCGCGCCGCCCACCACCTCTTCGACGCCATGCGCACCGAGGTCATCAGCGGCCAGTACCTCGACATCCTCGCCCAGCTCCGCGCCGGCGCGAGCGTGACGGAGGCCCTGACGGTGATCCGCTACAAGACGGCCAAGTACACCGTCGAGCGGCCGCTGCAGATCGGCGGCGCCCTGGCCGGCGCCTCCGCCGAGCTGCTGGAGTCCTTCTCCCGGTTCGGCGTGCCGCTCGGCGAGGCGTTCCAGCTCCGCGACGACGTGCTGGGCACGTTCGGCTCCGTGGCCGAGACCGGCAAGTCCGCGCTCGACGACCTGCGCGAGGGCAAGCACACGGTGATGATCGCGCATGCCGTGGCGCACGCCTCGCCCGCGCAGCTCGACTACCTGCGCGCCTGGCATGGCAACCCGGGCCTCACCGAGGAGCAGGCCGCCGGGCTGCGCACCATCCTCATCGACACGGGCGCGCTCGACCAGGTCGAGTCGATGATCGACGAACGCGTGGGCGAGGCCACGGCCGCCCTGGCACGGGCGCCGATCGGGCCCGAGGCCGGCAGCGCGCTGTCCGTCCTGGCCGACCAGCTCGCGCACCGTACCAAGTAGGGGGCTTTCCGATGGGACGCGTACTGCTCGCGGCCCCGCGCGGTTACTGCGCGGGCGTCGAACGGGCGATCATCTCCGTGGAGGAGGCGCTCCGGCGCTTCGGGCCACCGGTCTACGTGCGCAAGCAGATCGTGCACAACACGTTCGTGGTGGCCGATCTCAGCAGCCGCGGCGCGGTCTTCGTCGACGAGCTCGACGAGGTGCCGGACGGCGCGCTGGTGATCTTCTCCGCCCACGGCGTCTCCCCCGCGGTCCGCCGGGAGGCCGGGCGCCGCGGCCTGCGCACGATCGACGCCACCTGCCCCCTGGTCACCAAGGTGCACAAGGAGGCGGTACGGCTGGCCGAGGCCGGCCACGAGATCGTGCTCATCGGCCACGCCGAGCACGAGGAGGTCGAGGGCACGGTCGGCGAGGCGCCCGGCCGCATCCACGTCGTCGACCCGTCCAGGACCCACGAGGTCACCGCGAACGGCGCGGCGCGCATGAGCTGGCTGTCGCAGACCACCCTCTCGGTCGACGAGACCATGGGCGCCGTCGCCGAGCTGCGCGACCGGTTCCCGCACCTGGCCGACCCGCCGAGCGACGACATCTGCTACGCCAGCCAGAACCGCCAGGAGGCGATCACCCGGATCGCCCCCGAGTGCGACCTGGTCATCGTCGTCGGCTCGGCCAACTCCTCCAACTCCCAGCGGCTGGTCGAGGTCGCGCGGCACGCCGGCGCCCCCGCCGCCCACCTGGTCGACCGCGCCGCCGACGCCGATCCCCGGTGGCTCGGCGGCGTGCGGACGGTCGGGGTCAGCTCCGGCGCGTCCGTGCCGGACGTGCTGGTCGACGACCTGCTCGACTGGCTCGCCGGCCACGGCTTCACCGACGTCGAGACCGTGACCGTGACCGAGGAGACGCTCACCTTCTCCCTCCCCCTGGAACTCCGTTCCTCCCGCAACCCCGGCTAGACCCCACACCGAGATTGGCGGTGCACCATGACAGAAACCACCGACTCCAGCGCGCCCGTGAACGGCAACGGACAGCTCAGCCTCAGTACCGAGGCCGCCAAACAGCTCGCGACCACGACCAAGACGCCACCGCAGATGCAGGAGATCACCTCCAGGTGGCTGCTGCGGCTGCTGCCGTGGGTGCAGTGCTCCGGTGGCGTGTTCCGGGTCAACAGGCGCCTGACGTACACGCTCGGCGACGGGCGCATCACGTTCTCCACGACCGGCTCCGACGTGCGGGTCATCCCGGCCGAGCTGACCGAGCTGCCCATGCTGCGCGGCTTCGACGACATGGAGGTGCTGGAAGCGCTGGCCGACCGCTTCCAGCAGCGCGAGATCGAGCCGGGCGAGGCCATCGTCAGGGAGGACGACCCGGCCGACCAGCTCGTGCTGATCGCCCACGGCCGGGTCGGCAAGGTCGGGCAGGGCGCCTACGGCGACGAGCAGAACCTCGGCGTCCTGGCCGACGGCGACCACCTCGGCGAGCAGGCGCTGGTCGGCGGCGGCACGTACGACTTCACCGCCACGGCCAAGACGCACACCACCGTGCTCACTCTGTCCAGGCAGACCTTCGAGCAGCTCGCCGAGCAGTCGCCGGCGCTGCGCGAGCACCTCCAGAACTGGCGCGCCTCCGGCGACCACGCCCAGAACGCCTACGGCGAGGCCGCGATCGACATGTCCTCGGGCCACTCCGGCGAGGTCGCGCTGCCCGGCACGTTCGTGGACTACGAGCAGTCGCCCCGCGAGTACGAGCTGAGCGTCGCCCAGACCGTCCTGCGGGTGCACAGCCGGGTCTCCGACCTGTACAACCAGCCGATGAGCCAGCTCGACCAGCAGCTCCGCCTCACGATCGAGGCCCTGCGCGAGCGGCAGGAGCACGAGCTGATCAACAACCGGGAGTTCGGCCTGCTGCACAACGCCGACTTCAGCCAGCGCATCCGCACCCGTTCCGGCCCTCCCACGCCCGACGACCTCGACGACCTGCTGGCCGTGGTGTGGAAGGAGCCGGCCTTCTTCCTCGCGCACCCGCAGGCCATCGCCGCGTTCGGCAGGGAGTGCAGCAAGCGCGGCCTCTACCCGCAGGCCAGCGAGGTCAACGGCCACCGCATCCCGGCCTGGCGGGGTGTGCCGATCTTCCCGTGCAGCAAGATCCCGGTCACGGGCAAGCGCACCACGTCGTTCCTGCTCATGCGTACGGGCCAGGAGAACCAGGGGGTCGTCGGCCTGCACCAGACCGGCATCCCCGACGAGTACCAGCCCAGCCTCTCGGTGCGCTTCATGAACATCAACGAGAAGGCGATCATCTCCTACCTGGTCAGCGCCTACTACTCGGCCGCCGTCCTGGTGCCCGACGCGCTCGGCGTCCTGGAGGACGTCGAGCTCGGCAGGAACGGCTAGCAGCCCCTTTCGTCCGTCCGGTCCAAGAATTGGTGGTGGTTGAGTTGACGGAGTCGGATCAGCGGCTGAGCCTGGATACCGCCGCGGCGCGGAAGCTCGCCACGACGACCAAGACGCCTCCGCAGATGCAGGAGATCTCCTCCCGCTGGCTGCTGCGGATGCTCCCATGGGTGGACACCGCCGGCACCTACCGGGTGAACCGGCGGCTCACCTACATGGTCGGCGGTGGCCGCGTGAGCTTCTCGCGCACCGGCGCCAGGGTACGGGTGGTGCCCCCGAGCCTGACCGAGCTGCCGCCGCTCCACGGGCTCGACGACGACCGCCTGCTCGACACCCTCGCGGGGCTGTTCGAGCAGCGGGAGTACGCCCGCGGCGACACGATCGCACGGGCCGGACGGCCGGCTGACGAGATCATCCTGGTCGCCGACGGCCGGGTCACCAGGTACCAGCCGGGCGACTACGGCAACCGCCTGGTGCTCGGCACCCTCGGCGAGGGCGACCACACCGGCACCGAGCCGCCGGGCGAACGGGCCGTACGGCACGACACGCTGGAGGCCGGCACCAGGTGCACGGTGCTGGCCCTGCCGTGGGGGGAACTGCGCGCGCTGGCCGAGAGCTCGCCCACCCTGCTCGAACAGCTCGAACGCCACCGCGCCCGGCGGGCCGCCCCCCAGACCAAGCACGGTGAGGCGGCCATCGACCTGGCGGCCGGCCACCGGGGCGAGCACACCCTGCCGGGCACGTTCGTGGACTACGACCCGGGGCCGCGCGAGTACGAGCTGAACGTCTCGCAGACCGTGCTGCGCGTGCACACCCGGGTCGCGGACCTGTTCAGCGACCCGATGGACCAGGCCGAGCAGCAGCTCAGGCTCACCGTGCAGGCGGTGCGCGAGTCGCAGGAGCGCGAGCTGGTCAACAACCGCGACTTCGGCCTGCTGCACAACGTCGACCCGAGCCAGCGCATCCGCACGCTGTCCGGGCCGCCGACCCCCGATGACCTCGACGACCTGGTCAGCCGGAGGAAGAAGTCCCGGTTCTTCCTCGCCCATCCGCGGGCCATCGCGGCCTTCGGCCGGCAGTGCAGCGCCAGGGGCGTCTATCCCGACACCGCCGAGATCGAGGGTGTCCCCGTGCAGTCGTGGCGGGGGGTGCCCATCCTGCCGTGCGACAAGATCCCGATCAGCCGGGCGGGCACCACGTCGATCCTGTGCATGCGCACCGGCGAGAAGGACCAGGGCGTCGTGGGCCTGTTCCAGACCGGCGTCCCCGACGAGCGGGAGCCGGGGCTCAGCGTGAAGCTCACCGGCATCGACCGGAAGGCGGTCATGTCGTACCTGGTCAGCGCCTACTACTCGTGCGCGGTCCTGGTGCCCGACGCGCTCGGGGTGCTTGAAGACGTGGAGGTCGCGAGCTGATGGCACACCCGTTCGAGCTGCCCGAGTTCTACATGCCGTATCCGGCGCGGCTCAATCCGAACCTGGAGGAGGCCCGTACGCACGCCAAGCAGTGGGCGCGCGACATGGGCATGCTGGAGGGCTCGGGCGTCTGGGAGGAGGCCGACCTCGACGGCCACGACTACTCGCTGATGTGCGCCTACACCCATCCCGACTGCGACGGCACCGAGCTGTGCCTGATCACCGACTGGTACGTCTGGGTGTTCTTCTTCGACGACCACTTCCTCGACGTCTTCAAGCGCACCGGCGACCTCCGGGGCGGCAAGCGGCACCTCGACCGGCTGCCCGCGTTCATGCCGATGGGCGATGACCTGTCCATGCCGGAGCCGGTCAACCCGGTCGAGGCGGGGCTGGCCGACCTGTGGCGGCGTACGGTGCCGGGCATGTCGGCCGACTGGCGGCGGCGGTTCGCCGAGAGCACCCGCCACCTGCTCAACGAGTCGATCTGGGAGTTGTCCAACATCAACGAGGGCCGGATCGCCAACCCGGTCGAGTACATCGAGATGCGCCGCAAGGTGGGCGGCGCGCCCTGGTCGGCCGGGCTGGTCGAGCACGCGGTGCGGGCCGAGATCCCCGCCCGGCTGGCCGGCACCAGGCCGCTGCGGGTGCTGAAGGACAGCTTCTCCGACGCCGTGCACCTGCGCAACGACCTGTTCTCCTACGAGCGGGAGGTCAGGGACGAGGGCGAGCTGAGCAACGGCGTGCTGGTGCTGGAGACGTTCCTCGGGTGCACGACGCAGGAGGCCGCCGACGCCGTCAACGACCTGCTCACCTCGCGCATGCAGCAGTTCGAGCACACCGCGCTGGGCGAGCTGGGCCCGCTCTTCGTCGAGCACGCCGTCGACCCGTTGTCGGCGGTGGGCGTGCTGGCCTACGTCAAGGGGTTGCAGGACTGGCAGTCGGGCGGTCACGAGTGGCACCTGCGGTCGAGCCGCTACATGAACGAGGGCGCGACGACGGCCCGGCCGCTCGGCATGAAGTCGCTGATCAGCGGCACCGGGGCCAAGCGGCTGCGCAACTTCGCCCACGCCGGGCGGCAGCCGGTCGGCCCCTCGCGCATTCCCGAGCTGTACATGCCCTTCGAGCTGCGCCTCTCCCCCCACCTCGACCGGGCCCGGCGGCACGCGGCGGCCTGGTGCGCGTCCATGGGCCTGCTGGAGGCCCAGCCGGGAGTCGCGGGCTCGGCGGTCTGGGACGCCGACAAGCTGGCCGACTACGACCTGCCGCTGTGCGCCGCGGGCCTGCATCCCGACGCCACCCCCGAGGAACTGGACCTGGCCTCCGCCTGGTTGTGCTGGGGCACCTACGGCGACGACTACTTCCCCGTCGTCTTCGGCCGGTCGGGCAACCTGGCGGCGGCCAAGGTCGCGGTGTCCAGGCTCTCGGCGTTCATGCCGCTGGACGGCACGCCCGTGCCGCCGCCCATGAGCGCGCTCGAACGCGGCCTGGCCGACGTGTGGGCCCGTACGGCGGGGCCGATGCCGCCCGCCGCCCGCGCGCGGCTGCGCCGGTCGGTCGTGACGATGTGCGAAGGCTGGCTCTGGGAGCTGGGCAACGAGGCGGCCGGGCACATCCCCGACCCGGTGGACTACCTGGAGATGCGCCGGCTCACCTTCGGCTCGGAGCTGACGATGAGCCTGTGCCGGCTGCGGCACGCGCACACGCTGCCCGAGGCGCTGTACGAGAGCGGCCCGATGCGGGCGCTGGAGAACGCGGTCATGGACTGCGGAATGTTGATGAACGACATCTTCTCGTACCAGAAGGAGATCGAGTTCGAGGGCGAGGTGCACAACTGCGTCCTGGTGGTCCAGAGCTTCTTCGACTGCGACTACCCGGCGGCGCTGGGCATCGTCAACGACCTGCTGACCTCGCGGATCAAGCAGTTCCAGCACATCGCCGCGCACGAGCTGCCGGTCCTGTGCGACGACCTCGGGCTCGACTGCGCGGCGAGGGGGGTGCTCGACGCGTATCTGGCCGACTGCCGCCACTGGCTGAGCGGCATACTCAACTGGCATCGCGGCTGTTCCCGCTACGACGAGCCGTCCCTGCGGCGGCACCACCGGCCGCCGGTCTTCCGGCTGTCGGGTCCCCACGGGCTGGGCACGTCGGCGGCGACCCTGCTCTACAGCGGCGTCTACAGCGGCGCGTCGTACGGGCGCGGGGCGTAGAACCAGCCCATCATGCGCAGCAGCCGCCGCACATGCGGCGTGACGTTGTGCAGGCGGATCCACCGCTGGTCCGGGGGCAGCGCGGGCAGCGCCAGCACCCGCAGCCCGGACAGGTCGATGAAGGTCAGTTCACCGGTGTCGACGTCGATGTACGTGCTGCCCCCGCGCGAGTCGGACAGCGTGCTGGCGAGCGCGGGGCTGTTGGTGACGTCGATCTCCCCCGCCAGGGCGACGGCCGGGGCGCCGGCGGCGACCCGCAGCGTGATGCTGAGCTGCCCGTCCTGATAGAGCAGCCGCTCTTCGAGATCGTTCACGACGTGCGCACCCCCCAACAGCTATGGACCAGGGGGTTGCCGGTGGGATGACCGTCAGGGTTCCTCCCGGCCGTCCTGGCCGCCCTGAGGAGGTCACGGCGCCTTTCGCCGCGCTGACGATTAACCCGAAACCAGGTTACACGAATTATGTTTCACTATGGGATGTTCAGGCAAAAATGACCGAATTGCAGCCCAATGATGAAGGGCCGCCTCCGGGGCCTGATCTCCGATCCCTGAACCCCGCTCTCCGGTCTTCGCGGACGAACGAGGCCGGCCCAGCACGCAGGGCTGGGCCGGCCTCGGACCGTCCTCGCGGCGGGGCTCGCCCGCGTCCCGTCGCGGCCGATCCGGCGGCGTTCCGGCAAGGTGCCGCCACGAGGGGTCGTGGCTGTCGGAACGCCTTCAGGTCAGCCTGACGGGCGCACGGACGGGCCGCCGCCGATCAGCGATTGCTCAGTTGTTGTCGCCGTAGTGGCTCTGGGCGTCCAGGATGTTGAGCTCGATGTCCTGGAGGTGCAGGGCGGTGAGGACGTCGACGTACTTGACGGAGTCGTTGAGGACGTCGTTGGCCAGCGTCAGGTCGTCCAGGATGGACAGCTGGCTCAGGATGGCCTTGCCGCTGTTGTAGGCGTTGGGGCCGACGTCGGCCGAGGCGCTCGTGGTCGTGAACCCGAACAGCGCGCCGGCGATGGCTGCACCGGTGAGAATGCGACGCATCATTTTTACTTCCCTTTCATCGGAATCGGCGCAGCGGTGCGCGTCATCATTTATTACCCGCCTCCCGAGTGGCAGGAATTTCGCGAATAACGATCTCGTGGGATCACGGTGGCCCGCAAGGGGAATATGCTAAGCCAAAGTCAAGTACCCGCACTTATTCCTTTGGCCGTCGATCGGGAGATAGTCGTCCCGAAATGCCCGGAAATATCGTGACTCGTCGGATGCGGCGGGCTGTTTTATCCCCATACTCCCGGAGAAGGTAATCGGAAGAAGTCGCTTGAAACGCCGTGCCGTAACGGCGGCATGGCCTGTCCCGCGGGGGTGCCTAATATGCCATGAACGGACTACTGCGGTTGCTGGCAATAGCATTGGCGCACATCAGCGTGTGCGTTTTTCATTCGTTTCCCGCGTATGGCGCCGCCGGATGCCATCCGCACGGGTGCCGCGCGCAGGCCGTGGCCGTCCGGTCGGCGGCGGGCTCGATCGCGCTGAGGGCGGCGGTGGAGATGATCGGCGTCCCGTACACGTGGGGCGGCGGCGGGCCGGGCGGTCCCGGCTTCGGGATCGGAAAAGGGGCCAAGACCTGGGGGTTCGACTGCTCGGGTCTCACCGAGTACGCCTGGGCGCGAGCCGGCGTGGCCATCGGGACGACGACGTACGAGCAGTGGAGGTCCGGGATCCGGATAGCGCGGGAGGAGATCCAGCCCGGGGACCTGGTGTTCTACGACAGTGACGCCGACACCCCGGGTCCTGAGCACGTGGCGCTCGCGGTGGACGGCACCCAGATCGTGCACGCGCCCTTCAGCGGCGAATCCGTACGGTTCGACGCGCTGGAGCGGCCGCACTTCCTGGGCGTCGTACGCCCGAGCCCGGGTCGTTCCGACGCCTAGGCCGGGTCCGCCGGCTCGGCGCGGGTACGAACGAGCCCCGCGGCCCAGGTCGTCCTGCAGTGATCGACCCGGGCCGCGAGGCGTTCAGAGCTCGGTGCGCACCAAGCCCGTGCCGTGGCCTCGCGAAATGCCACGGCGCGTACTTTCGGTCCACCTCAAGGCACCAGGAAGCCGACCTTGGCCGGGCGGCTCGGCGGCATTGTCCGCGAGACGCCGATCGTCTTCCTGCCTACGCCATGTGAGGAGGCTCAGTTGTTGTCGCCGTAGTCGTCCTGGTTGTTGAGGACGTTGGCCTCGATGTCGTTCAGGTGCAGCAGGGTGAGGATGTCGATGTACTTGATGGAGTCGTTGGCGACATCGTTCAGCGCCGTCAGGTCGTCGAGAATGCTCAGCTGGCTAAGGATGCTCTGCCCGTTGTTGTACGGGTTGGGGCCGACGTCGGCGGACGCGGCGGAGACGGAGAAGCCGAGAGCGGTGACCGCGATAGCTGCACCGGCCAGAATGCGACGGATCATGTTTGCTTTCCTCCATGGATCGGCGCCGAATTTGTGCGCCATGGTCGTTTGTGCAGGGCTGTGAGGTGCCGCAAATAACCATCGCGGCAGGCAGCGAAAATCGCAACCTGGATTGGCCTAACGAAGGTCAAGGGGACGCCTCGATTTCTTGGGGATCGGTTTCCGCGCTCATCGACCGGGGACTGCATATATCCCGGCCCCGCTGCCCGGCGAACGGGATTCTTTTGGCCTTCCGGCGGCGAGGTTGGGGCGTTCGTGCACTGCCGTTTAGGCAACGATCACCCGAAACTTGATGAACGGCCTACGCCGAACGGCGTACCTGGGGCGCCATCCATGGGCGGACGTCCCGGGCGAACAAAGGGGTGACGGCGCGGCCTGAGTTCGGCGAATCCGGAGATCGGACGAGTGCAATGCGGACGGATATCCGCAAGACCGTCGTGGTTATCCATGTGGTCGCCTCGGTGGCGATGCTCCGACCAGCCATTGGAGGGTGTTCCGCCATTACTGGACGACGGTCGAGCCGGTTTCCCCGGCGGCCGCGCTCCGCGCGGGCACGTTCCCGTTCGGCCCCGGGGAATGGCGACGGCCCGCCTCCTCCCCCGGGCCCGGAGAGCGGAACCGGCCCGGGGCCGAAGAGCAGAGCGGGGAGGTCAGGCGTCGGTGAGGTGGGTGAGGGCGGCGGTGAGGTGGTGGAGGGCGGTCAGGGCGTCGCGGGTGGCGTCGAGGCCGAGCACCTCCACCAGGCGGGCGGCGAAGTCGCGGTGGCCCGGGACGATTCCGGCGATCGCCTCGCGGCCCGCGTCCGTCGGCTGGAGCAGCTTGGCGCGGCGGTGGGCGGGGTTGGGCCGGTATTCGGCGAGGCCCCTCTCCACCAGCAGGTCCGCGATCCGCTGGACCCCTTGCCGGGTCATGCCCATCACCCGTGCGATCCCCGCCACGGGCAGCGGCTCCCCCAGGACGGCGCCCAGCACCTGCCACCAGGCCGCGGTCATCCCCGCCGGCTTGGCCAGTTCCTCGGCCACGTGCAGGAACTGGCCGTTGAGCCGGAACGACGCCAGCGCCAGCCCGGACAACAGCTCAGCCGCCACATCCCCATCCGGCACGTCCGCGTGGTTGCCGGGGTCGGGGGTGGTGCTCGGGGTCATGCGGCCATCAGCACCTCGAACGCCGAGGCGTCGCTCTTGCCGAACAGGCGGTACCAGGCGTCGAGGACGTCGGGGCGGTAGATGTCGAGCCGGCGGAAGATCTCCCTGGCGAAGGCGGCGGGCTCGGTGGGCCCGGCGGTGACCAGGTCGCCGTCGAGGACGGCGTCCCCCTCCCGGTAGCGCCCGGCGCCGGCGTACCCCTGCTGGGCCATCAGGTACGGCGGCGCCGCGCTGGTGTGGTCGCGGTCGTCGAGCAGGCCCTCGCGGGCGAGGCCGGCGGTGGCGCCGCAGATGGCCGCCACCGGCACGCCCGCCTCCAGGAACTCGCGGGCCTTGCGGGCGAACGGCGCCAGCTCGTCCCCCGCGTCCCAGAGGTCGGCGCCCGGCAGGATGAGCAGCGAGCTGCCCTCGGGCGTGAGCCGGTCGAGCGCGAGGCCGGGCGTGACCCGCAGGCCGCCCATGCTGACGACGGGCTCGGCGGTCAGGCCGACGTTGACGACCTCGTACGCCCCCGGCTCACGCTGGAAGCGCCCGCTGCGCAGATGGGCGGTCGCGTGCCCGGTCTCCCAGTCGGCGAAGGTGTCGTAGACGGCGTGGTGAATGATTCCCTTCATGACAACACACTGTCATTTCGACAGCATGTTGTCAACAGAGAACCGTGGGAGGATAGGCGCCATGGCACAGATCGTCGGCGGAGGACGGCCGGTCAACGACGCCGAACGGCGCGTGATCTCCTACTTGCGCGACCACGCCCCCGCCGACTGGCTGCTGCTGCACAACGTCGAGGTCCCCCGCGGCGACGACGTGTTCGAGGTCGACCTGCTCGTGCTGACCGGCCACTCGCTCGTGGTCGTCGACGTCAAGGGCACCCGCGGGCGCATCGAGGTGTCGGGCACCCGCTGGTACCCGCCGCGCAGGGAGGCGTTCGGCTCGCCGGTGACCAAGCTGCGGGGCACGGCCAAGGCGCTCAAGGGCCTGCTGGTGTCCAGGGCCACCCAGCTCGAACGCGTCTACGTCGACAGCCTGGTCGTGCTCACCTCGCCCGACGCCGAGCTGGTCGACCAGGCCGGCCGCGACGCGCCCAACGTCACCGACCTGCCCGGCCTGGTCGCCACGCTGGGCGACGTCTCACGGGTCAGGCGGGGGTGCAGCCCCGACGCGCGCCCCTACCTGACGGCGGTGCTCGACGCGCTCAACCAGACCGTGCGCCGCAGCACCGCGCCGCCCAGGTTCGGCAACTGGGAGGTCGAGGAGCAGCTCGGCGGCGACGCCAAGATCACCGAGTACCGCGCGTTCAACGCCACCCTGCCGGGCAGCGAGACCGTGCTGCTGCGGGTCTACCAGGCAGACCCGCTGGCCGACCACGAGGCGCGGGCCGCCGAGCGCCAGCGCATCGCCAACGCCTACCAGTCGCTCGCCCGCATCCCGCCCCACCCGTGCGTCGTGCGCTCGCGCGACTTCTTCGCCATCGACGACGAGAGCCGGTTCGTGCTGGTGCTCGACGACGTCCACGGGGAGGCGCTGCACCTGTCGCTGGGCAAGGGGGCCAGGCTGGGCGTGATCCAGGACCTGCTGCGCGGGCTCGCGCACGCGCACGCCAACGGCGTCGTCCACCGGGCGCTCACGCCCGGGTGCGTGCTGGTCACCGACGACGGGCACGCGGTGCTGACCGGGTTCGACTACGCCAAGCCGGGGCCGCGCAACTACACGGTCGCCCACGAGCTGGGCAACGTGCTCGACGCCCATTACGTGGCGCCCGAGTGCCAGGAGCGTCCCGACCGGATGACCACCGCGTCCGACGTCTACGCGGCGGGGGCCATCGCCTACCAGCTGCTCACCGGGGAACTCCCGACCAGCGCCGACGCCCACGGTCCCGACGTGCCCGACGTGGTGCGCCGGATGCTCGACCACGCTCCCGCCAAGCGGCCGAGCGCGGCCGAGGCGCTCGACGCGCTCCAGGGCGTGCCGTTGCAGCAGTCGCGGCTGCGGCGGCTGGTCCGCCGGCTGGTCTCCGGCCCGTGACACCCCCGTCAGGCCGGCAGGCTGCGGCGCAGGGCGCTGGCGTGCCTGAGGTAGTCGAGGGCCAGGCCGGTGCGCCCGGCCGAGCGGTGCAGCTCCCCGAGTAGCTGGGTGGCCGCCGCCTCGCCGCTGCGGTCGCCGAGCTCCTGGAAGACCTCCAGCGAGCGTTCGAGGCCGGTCGAGGCGCGGGTCAGGTCGCCGCGCGCCGCCTGGAGACCCGCCAGGCTCTGCAGCGCGTAAGCCCCGCAGTGGCGGTCGCCGAGCGACTCGAAGATCTCCAAAGCGTGCCGGTGGAACGACATCGCCTGGTGCAGGTGGCCCATCTGGAGGCACACGCATCCCTCCCGGTGGGCGTCCCCGAGCTCCTGGGCCAGCCGCATGGCCTCGCCGAGCGACTCCGCCGCCTGGACGAGGTCGCCCGAGTTCAGGCAGGCCCGTCCGATGGCCTGGTGGGCGAACGCCTCGCCGTGCCGGTCGTCCGAGGCCACGAACATGGCCAGCGCGCGGCGCAGGTGCGCGAGCGACCGGACGTGCCGGCCGCGGAACTGACTCACGGCGCCGAGCCCGCAGACGGAGGTCGCCTCGGCCCTGACGTCCCCCAGTTCGTGGAAGATCTGGCGGGAGAGGGTGAAGCCCTCGGCGGACTCCTCGTACTGGTCCTGGTACAGGCTGACCTGGGCCAGGCCCCTGAGCATGGCGGCCTCGCCGTACCGGTCGCCGGCGGCGCGGGCGGCGGCCAGGGCGACGGTGTGCGTACGGCGCCAGGTGCCGAGGTGGCAGTGCAGATCGAGGTAGGGCACCATGGCGGCGGCCAGCCCCCAGGCCGACTCGGCCAGGCCCAGCTCGGCCGCCAGGTCCACGGCTCCGGCCAGCGCCTCGTGCTCGGACTCGAACCAGCTGATCGGGTCGGCGGTGAGCCGGTCGAGCGTGCGCGCGGGCAGCCGCCACCTGGCCGCCCTGGCCGCGGTGAGGCTGAAGACGGTGGTGGGCAGGCGGGCCATGGCGTGCTCGGTGGTCGCCGTCCAGGCCGCCAGCACCCGGGCCAGCGCGGCACGGTCGGGGCCGCGTTCGCGCGCGTGCCTGCCGACGAGGTCGGGCACCCGGTAGCGCGGCTGGCCCACGTCGTCGGTGCCGACCGGGTCCAGCAGGTGGACGTCCACGAGCAGGTCGGTGACGTCGTGCGCGCCGTGCCGGCCGAGCGCGGCGTCCACCACCCAGCCCGGCTGCGCCCCGGCGGCGGGCCCGAGGACGCCGAGCGCGCTCAGCGTACGGGCAGCCTCCGCCGGCAGCCTGCGGTAACCGGCGTCGAGGCAGCCCCGCACCTCCTTCAGCTCGGCCAGCCAGTCCTCCTCCAGCCGTTCGCGCAGCACCGACAGCGACCAGCCGGGCCGGCCCGCCAGCCGGGCTCCGGCGCTCCTGACCGCCAGCGGCGACCCGCCGCAGAGCGTCACGACGGCCAGGGCGTCGGCCGGTTCGCGGGCCACCCGTCCGGCCCCGGCGACGCCGCCGAGCAGCGTCAGCGACTCCTCCGGCGACAGCTCGCCGAGCTCGACGCGCAGCGCGCCGGGCAACTCGGTGATGCGCCGCCTGCTGGTCACGATGACGGCGCTCTCGTTGCCGGGGAGCAGCGGGCCTACCTGGGCGGCGTCGCGGGCGTCGTCCAGCACGACCAGCATCGGGCGCTCGGCCAGCAGCGACCGGAACAGCGCCGACCGCTCGCCGGGCGTCGGCGGCGCGCCGGTCACGCCGAGCGCCCGCAGGACCTCGGCCAGCAGCTCGCCCGGCGCCCTGCCGCCCAGCTCCAGGTAGAGCTGGCCGGCGGGGAAGGCCGCGCGCAGGCGGTGGGCGGCGTGCACGGCCAGGGCCGACTTCCCCACGCCGGGCGGGCCGGAGATCACCGCGACCGAGAACGTCCCGCCCAGCGCGGCGAGGGGCGCGGCCCTGCCGATGAAGTCCGGCAGATCGGGCGGGAGCTGCCGGGGCACGGCGGGCGCCGCGCGTCCCTCGTCGGCCAGGATCAGCTCGTACGCACCGCGCAGCTCCGCCCCCGGCTCGACGCCGAGCTCGTCCACGAGCTGGTCGCGGACCGCCGCGTACGTGCGCAGCGCCTCGGCCTTGCGGCCCCCGCGATGCAGGGCGAGCAGCAGCCGGCCCCACAGGTCCTCCCGGTAGGGATGCTCGGCCAGCAGGCCGCGCAGCTCGTCGGCCGCGCCGTCGTGGTCGCCGGCCTTGAGCCGCCGCTCGATCAGGCACTCGGCGGCCCGCAGCCGCAGCCGGTGGAGGTGCTCGATCCGGCGGTCCCAGACCGGGCTGCCGGGCAGGTCGCTCAGCGGCGCGCCGCGCCACAGCGCGAGGGCGTGGCCGTACTCGCCGCGGCCGGTCAGCTCCTCGAACAGGCGCAGGTCGAGGGCGTCGTCCGCGACGTCGATCGTGTAGCCCGCCCCGGCGGCGCGCAGGCCGACCGGCCCGAGCTGGGACCTGAGCGCGCTCACGTAGGTGCGGACGTTGGCCAGGGCCGAACGCGGGGGCCGCCCCGGCCAGAGCACCTCGGCGAGCCGGTCGGCGCCGACCACCTGCCCGGCTTCCAGCAGCAACGTGGCCAGCAGCATGCGGGGTTTGCCGCCGGAGATCCGTAGGGGGCGGCCGCCGGAGCGGATCTCCAGCGGCCCGAGGACGTGGAAGGTGACCGTCATGACAGCATCAGCCCCTTTACGGGAGATCTGACAGCTCTTTGTATCGGTTCTGGATGATTCTTGTGCGGCCAATGCGGACTCTGGTGTCACAGATCCCACTGGAAAGGATCACCCCATGAAGCTCAGCCGATCAATGGTCGCGGGCCTCGCATTGTTACTCGGCCTCGGTACGACGACCCCCGCCTTCGCCGACCCGGAACCGGAGTCCGCGCAGGCGCAGCTCCTCGCGACGAACTTCCAGATGCCGTTCCCCTGCGGCCAGACCTGGACCGGCAACTCCAGCGGGAGCAGCGCCCACCAGTCGTGGGAGATCGACTTCAACCGGGGCAGCACGGCCGACGCCGACCTCGGCGACCCGGTGGTGGCCGCGGCGTCGGGAACGGTGGCGATCTCGGCGCACCAGGGCTCGACCAACGGCTACGGCAACCTCGTCAAGATCGACCACGGTGGCGGCTGGACCACCTACTACGCCCACCTGAACACCCGGCTGGTCAGCGCCGGCCAGTCCGTCTCGCAGGGCCAGCAGATCGGCACGGTCGGCAACACCAGCAAGCCGGGCAACAACATCAGCCCCCACCTGCACTACGAGGTGCGCCTGGGCACCAGCTACCCGTCGAACATCCAGAAGGCCGTCTTCAACGGCGTCACCTTCGGCTACCCGGTCCAGACGGTGACCTCGAAGAACTGCGGCGGGTCCGCCAACCCGTACACGCCGCAGGAGGCCTGCGGCTCCGGCTACGACGTGATCGACTCGGCCGGGCTCGGCGCCGACGGGACCGTCTACCTGCTCTACAACAACTCCAACGGCAACAACTGCGTGGTCACCATGAAGGCGAAGTCGCTCGGCACGGCGACCGCGACGACCGCCTACCTGGAGGTGCAGGGCAGTACCAGGAAGACGGACTCGGGCAACTACGGCTACTACGCCGGCCCGGTCTACGCCGCCGCCGCGAACACGTGCGTCAAGTGGGGCGGCAAGGCCGGCGCCTCGGCCTACGACAGCCCGTTCGAGCACTGCGGCTGAGACGGCTCAGGCAGGCGTGATCGTGTCGAGGACGTCGATCACGTACAGCATGGGCCGCTCCCCCGGGGAGCCCACGGCCAGCCGGCTGCCGACCTGCTGGCCGACCAGGGCCTCCAGCCAGGCGGGCGGCACCGAGCCCGGCTTGAGCGTGAAGGCGCTCGGGCCGCCCCTCCGGTAGGACGAGTCCACCACCGAGCGGGACGGCCAGGACGCGGCCACGTACTGGATCACCACCTTGGAACCCGCCGTGACGTCCCGCCCCGAACCGTCGATGAGGGTCCGGGGCGCGGAGTCCGGCCGCAGGTCGGGCGGGATCGCCGGCAGGGCCCGCCCGACGAGCCGCGCGTCGGGCGGGTAGCCGCCGAGGATGTCGAAGACCACCACCAGCGTGTCGGCCGGCGAGACGCCGGTCAGCGGCACGTTCGGGCCCAGGGCCTCCGACGCCGGGCTGACCAGCATGACCCGGCTGCCGGCCGGTCTGCCGATGAGCGAGGCCCGCCAGGTCTCGGAGACCTGCCTGCCGTCGAAGACGACCGTGGTGGGCTGGTTGCCGTCGTAGGTGCTGAGATACGGCTTGTTCCCCGACCATCGCCGGATGTCCACGTCGGCGAGCACGACGTCCCCCGGGACCGTACGCCGGCCGTTGCCCATGGAGAGCACCGTGATCCGCGGCGTGCGTCCCGGCTTCCCCCGAGGTATGGCGACGACGGGCTTGCTGCCGAACGCACCCGTCACGACGGGCTGGGAACCGTCCTCGGCGACGCCACACGAGGTGGCCAGCATGAGTACGGCAGGCCAGAGCAGGCGCACGATTTCCCCCAAGATGCCAGATCCGAAGGGGTTACTTGCCGCAATAGCCAAAAGGAAAGCTGCGGGTCTCGCCATCTCACGACAAAGGGCGCGGGAGACTGGACCGCGTGAGCAAGCCCAACCTGGCCCGCAGGGTCGCAGCAGCAGCCGAGATCGCGTTGACCAGCCGCCACTACGTGACGTTCATCGACGTCGTGACGGGGTTGCGCTGGCTGCACTCCCGGCACGTCGACCTCTGGCGGCAGGGCCGGGCCGGCACGCTGGCCGAGCTGGCCGCGGTCGACGAGGAGCGCCTGCTCGCCACGGCCGGGCTACTGCGGGAATGGGCCCTGGCCAAGGGGCTCAAGCCGGTGGACACGCCGTACGTGGCCGGCACCCGCGACCGGCGCGACCTGCGCTTCACGTCCGGGCACGGGCAGGACGCCTTCCGCGTCCACTGGATCTCGCCCGACCTGAGCGAGGCCAGGGTACGGCGGCTCACCGAACGGCAGAGCAAGGCGCCCGACCTGGTGGCGGTGGCCTCGCAGGAGCCGTGGAGGTGCGCGTCCTGCGGTGACACCGGGCCGTACCTGATCATGGAGGACGACCTGCCCCACTGCCTGAGCTGCGCCGACATGGACCACCTGGTGTTCCTGCCGTCGGGGAACGCGGCGCTCAGCCGGCGGGCCAAGCAGGAGAGCGGGCTGTCGGCGGTGGTCGTCCGGTACAACCGGCGGCGCAAGGTCTACCAGCGTCAGGGCGTCCTGGTCGAGGAGGCCGCCCTGACCGCGGCCGAGGAGCGCTGCCTGGCCGACGAGGAGGCGCGTATGCGCCGCCGGGAGCGCGACCAGGAGCGCAGGGCCGAGCAGGACGTCGGGTTCCAGGCGGCGATGGCGGCCGAGATCGCCCGGCTGTTCCCGAGCTGCCCGCCCGAGCGGGCCCACGAGATCGCCGAGCACGCCGGCCAGCGCGGCAGCGGCCGGGTGGGCCGGACGGCGGCGGCCAAGGCGCTCGACGAGAACGCCATCACACTGGCGGTGATCGCGTCGGTCCGGCATCTCGACACCGACTACGACCGCCTGCTCATGTCGGGCGTCCCCCGCATGGAGGCCCGCGACCGCATCAGGAACGCCATCGAGGCCAAACTGACGGAGTTCCGGCGACCGTCCCGGTGAGCGATCGTGGGCAGGCTCACCGGGTTCCGGCGAGCGTGTCGATGATCGGTCGCCAGGTGGTCAGTTCGACGAGGGGTGGGCGGGTCAGGCCGACCACCTTGCCCAGGTCGTCGGCGCGGCGCAGGGCGACGGCGGCCGGGCCGTGCGGCGTGGCCGGCCTCGTCGCCCGGGGCCAGCAGGTGCCCGAGGTCGTGCACCAGCCCGGCCACCTGGAGCTCGCGGTCGCCGGGGTGCCGATCGCGCAGCAAGGCGGCCACCTGGAGGCCGTGGTCGAGTAGCGGCACGGGGTCGCCGGTCCGGTCGGGGGCGTCCCAGGCGTCCTCGCACCGGGCCAGCAGGTCCATCAGCTCGTCGACCGTCACGTCACCAGCCTCCCGCGCCGCCGGCCAGTGCCGCCAGGCGGGACTTTTCGATACCGTCCATCGCATGGACGACTGGCACACCGTACGGGAGGAGCTGCGGACCTTCGCGCTGGGCCTGCCCGAGACCCACGAGGACCATCCGTGGGGCGAGACGGTCATCAAGGTCAACAAGAAGGTCTTCCTGTTCCTCGGCCTGGACGAGCAGACGGAGAAGTGGGACCCGACGTTCGGCGTGAAGCTGCTGTCGGAGGCGCACGGCCACGCGCTGACCGTCGAGGGCGCGGCCCCCAGCGGCTACGGCCTGGGCAAGGCCGGCTGGGTGACCGTGCCGTTCCTGTCGGCGCTGCCCGAGACCGACGTGCTGCTCGACTGGGTGGAGGAGAGCTACCGGACCATCGCCCCGAAGCGGGCGGTCAAGCTACTGGACGGCGAGCCGTAGCGCGAAGGCGACCAGCAGCACCCCGGTCACCCGCTCGACCCTGGCCCGCACCCGCGGCCTGCGCAGCAGCGCGCTCACCCGGTCGATGATCACGTTGTAGAGGCTGAACCAGAGCACGTAGAGCACGGCGATGATGCCCGACAGCAGCAGGGCCCGTCCCAGGGTGTCGCCGTGGCCGGGCAGGAACTGCGGCAGCCAGGTCACGAAGAGCAGCAGCACCTTGGGGTTGAGCAGGTTCGACAGCAGCCCTCTGCGTACGTGCACGAGCGGCGAGCCGGTCGGGGGCGCGGCGGCCTCCACGACCTTGGTCCGGTTCCGGCTGGACAGCAGCGCGTGCACCCCGAGCCAGAGCAGGTAGCAGATGCCGAGGGCGCGTACCACGGTGAAGGCGGTGGGCGAGGCGACCAGCAGCGCCGACAGGCCGACCGCCGCGGCGGCGGCGTGCACGGAGAGGCCGAGCAGGCCGCCGAGCATGGTCAGCAGGCCGGCCACGCGGCCGTGCGCGAGGGAGTTGCGCATGATCAGCGCGGCGTCGGGGCCGGGAATCATGATCATGATGAGCGTCGTGACCGCGAAGGTCAGCAGCATGGCGGGGGTCTCCCGGAGCCGAGGGCGCGCTCCCGCCCGACCCGCCGGGTGTGCGGAGGTCGCACGGTCACGCGGGCGAACATCGTCAGTGCCTTGTGGGCACTGACCATGATACTGGGACCAGTTTGCCCAAACACGCCAGGGCGGCCGATAAGGGATCTCTCCGGCGAAAGCCACCCTGGGCGCCCTGACGGGCCCCTACCGGGCGAAGACCGGGGGCCCTACTGGGCGAAGAGCGCGGGCCTCTGCTGGGCGAAGGCCGCAGGGCCCCTACTGGGCGGAGGTTGCGGGCGCCTCTTTGGCGAAGGCCGCCAGCGCGACGCCGATGCCGCGCTCGTTCTGGCCCTGGGCCTTGGCGTCGGTGGAGTTGATCGAGTAGATCACGACGCGGCTCAGGTCGCGGGTGGCGCCGATGCCGGTGGAGCTGCCGTACCGGGCGCCGGTCTTGCCGTACGCGACGATGCCGCCGGGCAGCACCAGCTCGGTCAGGCCGGAGGTGTAGTGGGCCGGCTCGTCGTCGGTGCCGAACATGGTGACCTTCGGCACGGTGAACATCAGCTCCAGCTGCTCGGCGGGCACGAGTCCGCCGCCGAACAGCGCCTTGGCGAACTTCTCCAGGTCGGCGGTGGTGGAGATGAGGTCGCCCGAGGCCCAGGTCGAGGTGACCTCCATCTCGGTGACGTCCACGACGTACCCCTTGCCGTAGGCGAAGGAGTCGGGGAAGCCCTTCGGGACGACCTGGTAACCGCTGTTGTGCCGGCCGTGGACCTTGACGGACGCGCCGGGGAAGTAGCTCTGGTTCATGCCGAGCGGGCGCAGGATGCGGTCGCCCACCTCCCGCTCGTACGACCTGCCGGTGACCTTCTCGATCAGCAGGCCCTCGACGAAGGTGTTGATGTTGAGATAGTGCTGCTTGGTCCCGGGGGTGAACTCGATCGGGTTGAGCACGGCCTGGCGGACGTACTCCTTCGGGGTGATCGTCTTGAAGCGGTCGGCGTAGACCCGCTCGAAGCCGCCCTCCGACTTCGGCGCGGGCAGGCCGCTGGTGTGGTCGAGCACCTGGGACAGCTTGACCGGCGGGTAGTCGGCCGGCAGCAGCCCCGGCAGGTAGTCCTGGACCGTGCGGTCGAGGGAGAGTTCGCCCTCGGCCACGAGCTGGAGCACGACCGCCGTGGTCAGCACCTTGGTCACGCTGCCCGCCCGGAACCTGGCCCCCTCCCGGGCCGAGTGCTTCCCGCGCAGGTCGGTCACCCCCGAGACGCCGCGCCACGAGCCGGCCCAGCCGCTCACCCTGACCTCGGCGGCGGTGGCGTCGGGCGCGGGCAGCCCGGCGATGCTCTTCCGCAGCGCCGTCTCGTTGATCGGCGGCACCTGCACGGTGACGGCGCTGTGGGAGCTCGCCTGAGTCTGGGCCAGGGCGGGGGCGCTGACGGTCAGGGCGGCCAGAGCGAGGACGGCGGCGGCGATACGCGTGCGCTTCATGGGGGATCTCTCCAGGTCACATCGGCTTTCGATGGGACAATCCTGGCTGGCGACCCCCCGGCGGCGGATCGCCGACGACGGCGATCCTCCGGCTCGCTCTCAAGAGGGAGAGGACTCGCCCGATCAGGTGACCGCGAGCCGCCGGGCGTACTTCTCGTCCCGCCACAGCTCCTTGTCCAGCACCTCCAGCAGCGTGGCGGCCGCGTCGTAGACGTCCGTGTAGCCGATGTAGAGTGGCGCGAAGCCGAACCGCAGGACGTCCGGCGCGCGGAAGTCGCCGTGCACGCCCCGGTCGATGAGGGCCCGCATGACCGGGTAGCCGTCGGGGTGGTGGAAGCAGACCTGGCTGCCGCGCGACTCCGGCTCGGCGGGCGAGGCCAGCTTGAGCGCGTCGCCGACGAGGTCGGCGAAGAGCGAGGTCAGGGCGATGCTCTTGGCCCGCACCTGCGCCATCGGCACCCGCTCCCACACCTCCAGAGCCGCCTCCAGCGCCGCGAACGACACCACGTGCGGCGTGCTGACCGCGAACCGCCGGATGCCCTCGGCCGGGCGGTAGCCGGTCTCGAAGGCGAACGGCTCGGCGTGGCCGTGCCAGCCGGACAGCACGTTCTCGGCGGTGGCGTGGTGGCGCGGGTTGACGTAGAGGAAGGCGGGCGCGCCCGGCCCCGCGTTGAGGTACTTGTACGTGCACCCGACCGCGAAGTCGGCCTGCGACACGTCCACCTCCATGGCGCCGACGCTATGGCACACGTCCCAGACCATGAGCGCCCCGGCCGCCTGGACCTGGGCGGTCACCGAGGGCACGTGCCGCCTGGCGCCAGTGCGGTAGTCCACCTCCGACAGCAGCACCACGGCCGCGTCGTCGAACCGGCCCTCGGCATAGTCGCGCACCTCGTAGTCGCCGAGCAGCCGGGCCAGGCCCTGGGCGATGTAGTGGTCGGTGGGGAAGTTCCGGGGGTCGGAGACGATCACCTTGCGGCCGGGGCGCAGCCGTACCGCGGCGGCCAGCGCCTGGTAGGCGGCGATCGTGGTGGTGTTGCCCACGACGACCTGGCCGGGGCCGGCCCCGATCAGCGGCGCGATCCGGTCGCCGGCGGTCAGGGGCTGGTCGTACCAGCCGGCCGCGTTCCAGCCGCCGACGAGCTGGCCGCCCCACTCGTCCACGACCGTGCGGCGCACCCGTTCCGCGGCGCGGCGGGGCATCGCGCCGAGCGAGTTGCCCACGAGGTAGACGACCCCTTCGGGCAGGACGAACTCGTCCTTGAACGGCCGCAGCGGATCGTCGGCGTCGAGGGCGAGGCAGGCGTCACGGTCCAGCACCGGTTGCGCTCCTTACAGGGGGGAGATGGTGGCAATTATCCGGTTTACACCATTCTGGTGCTGGTTGACGTACCAGTTCTGCACCGGATCGTGTGCCCGATCTCCGTGGCCAGTACGCCTAGCCCTTGCCGGGGTGCAGAGCACCGCACCGGTCGCACGTACGGGCCTTCTCGTCAGCGTAGAACGCCTCGAAGACCGGCGGCAGGTCCTTGACGATGTCGCGCACCTGGAGCTCGACCTCGTGGACCTTGGCGCCGCACTCCATGCAGTACCACTGGAACCTCTCCAGCTCGCCCTCGGGCCGGATCCGCTCCACCACCAGCCCGACGGACCCCTCCTCGGGGCGCTGCGGCGAGTGGGGCATGCGCGCCGGCAGCAGCCACATCTGCCCCTCGCGGACGTGCACGGTCTCGGGGCCGTTCTCGGTCACCACGTTGACGTGCATGTTGCCGCGTACCTGGTAGAACAGCTCCTCGTACGGGTCGACGTGGAAGTCGGTCCTGGAGTTGGGCCCGCCGACCACCATCACGATGAAGTCGCCGGCGCCCTCGAAGACCACCTTGTTGCCGACCGGCGGCTTGAGCAGATGGGCGTGCTCGTCGATCCACCTGGTGAAGTCAATGGGGGGAATCATGATCGCTCCTGTGGATGGTAGGCGACGGCCTGCATCTCGATGAGCAGGTGCGGATGCGGGAGCTGGTGCACCGCGACCGTGGTCCTGGTGGGACCCTCCTCGTCGAAGAATTCGGCGTACACCTCGTTGTAGCCCTTGAAGTCGTTCATGTTTACCAGGTACGTGGTGATCTGTACGAGATCAGCCAGCGAGCCTCCGGCGGCCTTGAGCAGGTCGCCGATGTTCTCGATGACCGCCCGCGTCTGGGCGCGGATGTCCAGGTCGGTGACGCCGTACCGGTCGGCCTGCGCGCCCGCGAAGGTGCCGTCCGGCCTGCGGGAGCTGGTGCCGGAGACGTACAGGAAGTCGCCCGCGCGTCTGACGTGCGGGAAGCGTCCCCGGGGCACGGCCTTGCCGGGGACGGTGACGGCCTCGCGGCTCATGCGCCGAACACCGCCCGCACCGATCCGAGTCCCTCGATCCTGGCCTCGAACACGTCCCCGGCCTCGACCGGCACCACCGGGCCGAGCGCGCCGGTCAGGACGACGTCCCCGGCGCGCAGCGGGTGGCCGGCACCGGCCAGTGCGCCGGCCAGCCAGAGGGCGGCGTTCAGCGGGTTGCCCATGCACGCGGCCCCCGACCCCGAGGAGACCTCCTCGCCGTTGCGCGTCATCGTCATCGCCGCCGTGCCGAGGTCGAGCGCCGTCAGCTTCTTCGGCGTGCCGCCCAGCACGTACGCGCCGCCGGAGGCGTTGTCGGCGACCGTGTCGGCGATCGTGATGTCCCAGTCGGCGATGCGCGAGTCGGCGATCTCGATGGCGGGCAGCGCGAACTCCACCGCCCTGATCACGTCCACCAGCGTGAAGGGCCCCTCGGTCAGGTCCCGGCCGAACACGAGCGCGACCTCGGCCTCGGCGCGCGGTTGCAGGAACCGCTCCACCCGGACGGGCCGGGCGTCGAGCTCGGCCATGTCGGCGAAGAGCATGCCGTAGTCGGGCTGGTCGATGCCGAACTTCTGCTGCAGCAGCGGGTTGGTGGCGCCGATCTTCCTGCCGACCAGCCGCCGGCCTTCCTCCAGCGCCCGCCGGGTGTTGATCTCCTGCACCGCGTAGGCGTCGGCCACCGTGGTGATGAGGTCCCTGAGCGGCGCGCAGGGCTTGCCGGTACGCGCGGCCTCGACGAGCCGATCGGCGGCCTGCCCCCGGGTGTCGACGGCCAGGGACCATTCGTCATGCATCGGGTTGCTCCAGTTTGATGGTGATCGTGGTGGGCTCGGAGTAGAAGTCGAGCGACTGCGTGCCGCCCTCCCTGCCGATGCCCGACAGCTTCACGCCGCCGAACGGAGTGCGCAGGTCGCGCAGGTACCAGGTGTTGACCCAGACCAGCCCCGCCTCCAGGCGCTGGGCCACGCGATGGGCGCGGTCGAGGTTGGCGGTCCAGAGGGTGGCGGCCAGGCCGTACTCGCTGCCGTTGGCCAGGTCGACGGCCTCGGCCTCGCTGTCGAAAGGAGCCACGTGGCACACGGGACCGAAGATCTCCTCTCGATTGAAACGGGACCACTCCGATAACCCTGTCATTACCGTTGGTTCCACGAAATATCCGGTATCGCGATGATCGCCGAACGTGGGGACGCCTCCTCCCGTGTGCACCTTGGCTCCCTCCGAGCGGGCCAGGGCGTAGTAGGACAGCACCTTCTCCCGGTGTCCGGCCGAGATCATCGGCTGTAGCTCGACCTCCTGTGCCCGGGACGCGAGCCGGCCGCAGAAGTCATCGAAGATCGTCCGCTCGACGTAGAGCCGCTCGGTGCACAGGCACACCTGGCCGCCGTTGGTGAAGACCGACTTCACCGTCCCCTCGACGGCCCGGCCGAGGTCGCAGTCCTCGAAGACCAGGCCGGCGTTCTTGCCGCCCAGCTCGAACGAGATCGGCTTGACCCGGTCGGCGGCCGTCTTCATGATCTGCGTCCCGGTGGCGGTCGAGCCGGTGAACGTCACGCCGTCCACGCCCGGGTGCTCGACGAGGAGCTGGCCCGCCGGGCCGTGCCCGAAGATGATGTTGACCACGCCCGGGGGCAGGCCGGCGTCGGCGCAGATCTCGGCGAAGACCGCGGCCGAGCCGGGCGTGTGCTCCGACGGCTTGACCACCACGGTGTTGCCCGCGACCAGGGCGGGGGCGAGCTTCCACGTCATGAGCAGGAACGGCAGGTTCCACGGCACGATCACCGCGACCACGCCGAGCGGCCTGCGGACGGTGTAGCTCAGCACGCCGGCCAGGTGGAAGGCGTCGTCGGGGCGCTGGGAGGCGATCTCGGCGAAGGCGCGGAAGTTCGCGATGCCACGCGGGACGTCGAGCGTCCGGGTCTGGCCGAGCGGTTTGCCGGTGTCGGCGATCTCGGCCGTGACCAGATCGTCGAAGCGCACCTCGATGCCCTCGGCGAGGCGGCGCAGCCAGCCGGCCCGTTCGGCCACCGGCAGCCCCGCCCAGTCGCGCGCCGCCTCCCTGGCCGCGCGCACCGCCCGGTCGACCACCTCCGGGTCGGCCTCGTGGACCTGTCTGATCACCCCGCCCGTCACCGGGTCGTGGACCGGGAACGCCTTGCCCGCCGCCACCGGCAGCCCGCCGATGAAATGGGTCAGCACAGCAGCCTCCTCTAGCCTCACTCCCCGGTATAGATCGTCGGGCGACGGTGAGACAACAGTCCGGCGGGAGCGGGAAGCGCGCCGGGCCGTCATGCCCCGGTGGCGACGGTGACACTGAGCCACCCCTCGGCCGCGTCCGGGAGGGCCTGTCCGTACGGACATCTTCCGGTACCCCTCGGCTCCCGAGATGATGACCGAATGGCGCGCACATGGGAGCTGTGGGGAAATATCGTTATTGCTGGTGTTTTAGCGCTTCCGGTGGCTCTGCTGGCCATCATGGCGATCGCCCGCCACCGCGCCCGCGCCGGGCATCCGGCGCCGCTGCGCACCTCGCTCGCCGACGTCGGCATCGCCGTCGGGACCGCGCCCTGGATCTGGATGATCCTCACGCCGTCCACCGGTCGGGCAGGGGTCGGCCTCGTCCCGTTCGCGGACCTCGCCGATCTCGTCGGGGCGTCGTGGGAGACGGTGTTGGTGCAGGTCGGCGGCAATCTGCTGGTGTTCGCCGCGCTGGGGGCGCTGCTGCCCGTACGCACCGCCGGGATGGCCTCCTACGGCCGGGTCGCGGCCGTCGCGGCGGCCCTCTCGATCACGGTCGAGTTCCTCCAGTACGCCCTGAGACTGGGCCGGTTCTCCTCCGTGGACGACGTGATCATGAACACCGCGGGCGCGGTGCTCGCCGCGTCGGTTACTCGCCGCTGGTGGGCCCCGCGAATAGCGGCCAGGACCGTTCCACGATAACGGCCTGCATAAACGTCCTCCACTTCATCACACAGGCACGATCAGCTCAAAAGAAGCTCGGGACCAACCTCTGTATCTGTGCGATCGTGGACAAGACGGGGCAAGTTCTCTGGAGACGCCACAACCTGGTTGGTGACAGAGGGTGATCGAAACGTGTCTGAATCCCCGGTACCCCACGAGCCTCCTATTTATCGCCGCATCGCCGACGGCCTCCGCTCCCGGATCCTGTCCGGCGAACTGCGCGACGGGGACCGCCTACCGGGCGAGAACGCGCTCATGGCCGACTACGCAGTCGCACGCGCCACCGCCAGGCAGGCGCTTGCCGTACTGATCAACGAAGGGCTGGCGGTGCCCAAACGAGGCTCGGGGGTCTACGTGCGCCTGTTCAAACCGATCCGCAGGCACGGCTCGCGCCGCCTGTCACGAGAGCAGTGGGGTCAGGGGCGTGCCATCTGGGACGCCGACACCCGGGGCCGTCCGTTCACCGTGGACCAGGTGGAGGTGGTGCTGGAGCGCGCCCCGGAGGAGGTGGCGGACGTCCTGGAGAGCGGCGAGGTATGGGTTCGTCGGCGTCGCTACTCGGTGGACGGCCGGCCCGTGCAGCTGGCGACCTCCTCCTTCCCCGCCCGGCTGGTCCAGGGCAGCGCCATCACGCTGCCCGACAGCGGACCGGGCGGCGTCTACGCCAGGCTCGGCGACCTGGGCCTGCCCCCGGCCCACTTCACCGAGGAGGTACGTGCCCGCATGCCCGGCCCCCGCGAGACCGGGCTGCTCGACCTGCCCGGCGGCACCCCCGTCATCGTCATCGCGCGCACCGCGTACACGGCGGGCGGCCTGCCCGTCGAGCTCAACGAGATGGTCCTGGACTCGGCGGCGTACGTACTCCAGTACGACTTCGACGCCTAGTTCACGATCTGTCAAGCGATAGGTGGACCTGTCCACCCCGATCATTGAATTCTCTAGAGAAGTCCCTCATCTTCTAAGGAGATGGAACCGTTCAGGAGCGTGGGGCCCGGGAGAGGTGTGCAGATGTCCGTCGACCGGCATCTTGCCGAAATCGCCCGGGAGTACCCCAAGTGGACCATCTGGCGGAGCGACGCGGGCCGCTGGTGGGCCACCCGGCACCATCCGCTCGACGCGGCGCAGCGCGAGGCCGGATGTGCGACGACCATCGACGCCGACGACCCGGACGATCTGCGCGACCAGCTCCGGGACCAGGAGGAGCGGACCGGCCGGCGGGCCGGCCCCGCCCCTCCCTGACGCGGGCCGTGGAGCGTTCCCCGGCCCGCACACGAGCAGCCCGGTGCCGGGTCCAGCGTCTCGGCGGCCCCGGTACCGGGCCACCAACGGGGCCACGTACGCGGAAGTCTCCGACCCTATCGGGGGCGGGGGCTTCCGCTCCCCGCCCCTCACCCTCTACGAGTGGTACTCGCCCAGCCGCAGGATGTGCACGTCGGTGTCGTCGGAGACGCCCTCCTTCGGCTTCTCCTCCTCCTCTTCGACGATGACCCGCACGTCGTCCTGGACGGAGAACTGCGGGACCGGCTGCGGCGCGGCCTCGATGGCGGGCTCGGGCGTGCGCGCCGGGACGGCCGCGGGCTGCTGGGCGGCCGACACGGGCGGCAGCGCCGACTCCGGCACGAGCTGCCCGGCCCCCGCCTCGGTGCGCATGAGGTCGCCGAGCACCGAGCCGATCTCGGTCAGCCGCCGCACGACCTCGGTGTGGGTGTTGGTCAGGTACTCCACCCGGCGGCCGGCGTGCTCGTCGAGCGAGGCGGTGCGCTGACGCGCCGCGGCCAGCATCGACTCGGCCTCCGCGTGCGCCCCCGACAGCAGCTGCTCGGCCTGCCCGTTGGCCGTCGCCATGACGCGCTCCGCCTCGGCGTGCGCGCCGCCGAGAACCCGCTCGGCCTCGGCGTGCGTCTCGCGCAGCAGGCCCTCGGCCTCGGCGCGGGCCGACCCCAGCTGCTCCTCCGCGTCCGCGCCTGCCTGGGCCAGCATGCGCTCGGCCGCCTGCGTGGCCTCGGCCACCCGCCGCTCGGCCTCCGCCTGAGCCGAGGTCAGCATCTTGTCGGACGTCTCGCGCGAGGTCGTCACCAACCGCTCGGCCTCCGCCCTGGCGCTCTCCCGCACGGCGGTGGCCTCGGCCTCCGCGTCCGCGCGCTTGGCCGCGGCCTCCTCCTCGCCCAGCTTGAGGATCTGCGCGAGCCTCGGGCTGAGGTCCTCGTAGCTCTGGGGCGCCTCGACCATCCGCCGCCTGGCCTCCGCCAGCTCGACCCGGCCCTGCTCCGCCTGGTCGATCGCCCGTGCCAGCCGCTCTTCCAGATCCCGGATCTGGTTCCGGGTACGGATCATGTAGTCGTGCACCTGACGGCGGTTGTAGCCGCGCATCACGACTTCGAAGGTGTCCTCTTGCATCAGATCGGGAATGCTCTCGTGCTGGTTTGTCATGGGGGTTACCTAAGGGTTTGCGTGAGGCGGGGGAAAACTGCGAGTTGTGAGGGTCTGACGACGAGACGTCAGGAAACGACTTTCCTGCCATCTGCCCACGTCCGCAACCGGAACGCCACACCTGAGGCGGGAATTACGATTGGACGAATGTACATAGCAGCGTTGGACAACGGGGCGGTGCCGGACCTCCATCCGGAGGCGTACATCGCGCCCGGCGCCGTCGTGGTCGGAAGCGTGCGGGTGGGCCGGGCGTCCAGCATCTGGTACGGCTCCGTTCTCCGAGGGGACGACGAGCGGATCGAGATCGGCGAAGAGTGCAACGTACAGGATCTGTGCTGCCTGCACGCCGACGCGGGCCAGCCGGCGATCCTTGAGGACCGGGTCAGCCTGGGCCACAAGGCCATGGTCCACGGCGCGCACGTCGAGACCGGCGCGCTGGTCGGCATCGGCGCGATCGTGCTGGGCGGCGCCCGGGTGGGCGCGGGCACGCTGGTGGCGGCCGGCGCGCTGGTGGGCCCGGGCAAGAAGATCCCGTCCGGGGTGCTGGTGGCCGGCGTGCCCGGCAGGATCGTGCGCGAGCTCACCGACGACGACCGGGCCTCCTTCGCCCGCACGCCGGACAACTACATGGCCAAGGCGATCAGGCACCGGCAGGCGTCAGCAGTTTGATCAGGACCTGGTCCGACACCGAGGCGGTGTTGAGCGGGTCTGCGTAGTCCGGCAGCTCGGGGCGGAGGAAGCGGACGAAGTCGACGGTCAGCTTGAGGTCGGGGGTGCCCTTGATCTGCTTGGCGTTGGCCTTGGCGGCGTCCTTCTTGAGCGTGCCGTAGCTGTCCCAGTCGGTGTAGGCGGTGACACCCCATTGCAGCACCTCGGGGAGGTTCGAGGGCCAGCGCCTGGCCACCTTCCAGGCGCCGCCGTCCTCCTTGTAGAGCGCGACGGCGACCCGGCCCAGCCTGGCCAGCACGAGGTCCACCCAGCCGCTCTTGACCGCCGTCTCCAGCGGCTTGGAGCTGCCGTCCAGGGTGAACTTGGCCTCGACCTGCCCGGCCGCGTCGGCGGTGCCGGTGGTGACGGACATCCAGTTGGGCTTGTCGTACGTGCCGGGCTGGCGGGCCATGAGCCCGCCGAGCGAGAACTTGCGCGCGGGCCTGCCGCCCTTCGCGCCGGTGACCTTGACCCGGGCGTGCATGACGATGTCCCCGGCCAGCTCCTGGTAGACGAACGGGCCGCGGAAGCCGTCGTACCAGGTGGAGGTCTTGGGCTCCAGGTAGAGGGCGCCCTTGGCGGTCTTGTTCACGTCGAGCTTGGCGATCCTGTCGACGTCCTTCTCGGTGTCGCTCAGCTTGCTCCACACGGCCAGCTCCGCGGCGTCGGCGAACTCGCCGGAGGCCGACCCGACCTCGCCGCCGGGCGTGGGCGCCTGGGCGTTCTGGACGGTCAGCACGCCGGGACCGGTGGGGGTGGGCGGGGCCTCGGCCGCGAGTCCGCAGCCGCTCACCACTCCAGCCACCGCCAACACCCCTGCCACCTTTGCCCTCATAGCGGACATTCTGCCGTGAAATGCCGACAGGTAGAGTCCGGCAGGCCAGTACGATGACGGCCGTGCGCCCCTGGGATGCGTTCACCTCGACAGAGGCGGAGGTCCGCGCGATGGTCGCGGACCCGCGCTGGCAGGGCCTGTCCGTGCCCGACCGCGCGCACGTCCTGGCAGCTCGGGTCCTGGTGACCCCCGACGGCGACCGCTGGCTCCACGGCGCGTACGCGCGCTGGCACCTGCACGACCCCGGCGACGGCCGCTGGCATCCCGCGCCGCCTCCCAGGGGCGAACGGGCGCGCAAGGTGGGGCACGTCACAGCGGCATTGCCGGACGAGGTGGTGCCCACCGGGCCCGACTTCGCCGCCGAGCCCGGCTCGACCCAGGCGTTCATCGGCCCCGACGTACCGCAGGCGGTGACCGAGCAGATCGCCGAGACGGTCCGCGGCGCCGGCCGCAAGTCGGAGCTCGACTACCCGCTGACCGCCTTCGGCGAGATCTTCGCCGCCGACGTGCCGAGCACGGTCGCCGCCGTCTGGGGGACGATCATGTGGTGCGCGTACGCGCCGGCCTTCGACGGCAACGAGCGCCTGATCACGCTCTTCGGCGAGTACCTGCGCCGCTCGCTGCCCGGCGACGAATGGGTGCGCTGGCTGCCCGCGCCGCCGCTGCTCGACCTCGTCACGCTGGTGTCCGAGCGCACCCGTGCCGGCCGCCCGCGGGCCGCGCTCCGGCTGGCCGCGCTGATCGCCGACACGGCCCAGGTGCTGCTGTCCGACATCCGGTTCAGGCCGCGGGCGCTGGCGCTGCTCACGATGGTGGAGCCGACGCTGCGCCGGCCCGGCCGCGACGACGCCGCGGCCGCTCGGGGCGACGACGCCGTACGCCGGGCCTGGCTGGACCGTTGCCCGCCGCGGCTGGCCCTGGCCCTGCTGCCGGAGACCGATCCCGGCGCCTGCTTCGCCCACTCGGTGTACGACCTGGTCGAGGCGCTGAGCTTCGTGGGCGACGCGTCGGGGGCGGCGGCGGCGTACCTGGCCGATCTGTCCGACTCCAGGAGGATGTTGCCCGAGCGGCTGAACCACCGGCTGCGGCGGGCGTACGGGGAGTTGGAGCGTGCCGGGCTGACGGGCACCTCGGCGGCCGAGCGCACCGAGCCGGAGGGCTTCGCCGTACGTCCGGGCGGGGAGCCCGTGCCGCAGGCGGCGGTGGTGACGCCGCCGGACCGGGAGAGCAAGGCGGCCGTGCTGGGCGCGGCGTACGCCACGTGCCTGGCGTGGAGCCGGCTGACCGGGGCCAAGGTGCCGCAGCATGGCCTGGCCGGCCAGAGCGCGCTGGTCCGCGAGCTGATCCACGAACGCGACGATCACCACATCGGTCACACGTAACCCACTATTACCGTAATTTCACCCTTACTACGCCCATATCCCCGTATCACTTCAGTCACCGGGCAATTCGCTGAATTGTGATCTCGACTTCGGGAAATGATCCCTGTGGGGCCCCCGTGACGCCGAAAGGAATGACTCCGATGGGCCATGTCGCAGGAAGGGCGCTCGCCGTAACCTCGTAGAGGGTGTGGGCTGCGGAAGGAAGGACGACGCGGTGGGGCACGACGACCTGGACTCTCGGGTCCACGACCGTGTCGCGTTGGACGAGATTGCGCTCTACGCCGAGGTGCTCACCGCCGTCGCTGTCAGCGAGCGGCGGCTGACCTTGGACGAACTCGACGACGCGCTCGGATTGCGGACTTCGGCGAGTCGCTGAAGACCATCGAAAATTACCTGTCCCGGGCTCCGATGGGGTCCGGGACAGTCGTTCCCGGGGATTCCAGGTAACTAGTCAATCGAGGGTGTCTCTCTCCTACGTATGGAGGAGGACGGCCCTATGACTTGACCAGGCGGGCGATGGCGGCCGACGCCTCCTTCACCTTCGCCTCGGCCTCCGGGCCGCCCGTGTTGATCGCGTCGGCGACGCAGTGGGAGATGTGCTCCTCCAGCAGCCCGAGCGCCACGGCCTGAAGGGCCCGCGTGGCCGCGGAGACCTGGGTGAGCACGTCGATGCAGTAGGCATCGTCGTCGACCATGCGCTGCAGGCCCCTGATCTGGCCCTCGATTCGCCGGAGGCGCGTCAGATATGCCTGCTTGTCTCCGCTGTACCCATGCATGCTTCTACGGTACCCGTAACCCGTATGAGCTAGCGGAGATCTGAGAGCAGCTTCTCCCACTGTTCGGCGACTTCCTCGGCCGAATGGCGTACGGCGGTGTCCAGAGCACCGGCCGCGAGCGAGCGACGGCGGCGCTCGTCGTCGATGAGCGCGAGCAGCGCGCCCGCGAAGTGCTGCGCCTCGCTCTCGCTCTCGGGCACCAGCACGCCGTTGTAGCCGGTCGCCACGAACTCCCTGGGGCCCCTCGCGCCCTCGAAGGCCACCACCGGCACCCCGCACCCCATGGCCTCCAGCACGGTCATGCCCAGGTCTTCGCTGCGGGAGGGGTTGGCCACGATCGACGCCTTGGCGAACTCCCCCGCCAGATCGGGCGTGACGCCCATGAAGTAGACGTGGTTGTGCAGGTCGAGCTCGCCCACCAGCGAGCGCAGCCGCCGCTCCTCGGGGCCGCCGCCGTACAGGCGCAGCCGCCAGTCGGGACGTTTGTCCGCCACGATCGCGAACGCCCTGATCAACCGGTCGTACGCCTTGACCGACACCCACCTGCCCCCGGCCGCCACGATCCGGTTGTCCATTCGCGAGCGCGGCCACGGGCCACCCGGCAGCGCGTCCGGCACGGAGTGGACGGCGAGCCCGCCGCCGAGCAGCCTGACCCATTCCTCCTGGGCCGACTCCGTGGCCGTCACGACCGCGTCGAGGCGCGGGTAGAGCCGCTGCACCGGCCCGGGGACGGCGGGCCGCCCCCACTCTCTGGCGATCTTGAGGGTTTCACGTGGAGCATGCCGCGCCACCTGGACGCCGATGCCCGGCCTGGTGGTGATCACCACGTCGGCCCTGAGCCCGCGCAACATCCGCCAGAGCGCCATCTCGGTGCGCATCTGGCCGCGCGGCAGCAGGTGGCGCACCCCGGGACGGGCGTCGACCACGCTGCGCATGGCCACCTTGGCGCCGATGGGGAAGAACGGCTTCTCCTTCTGCCGCCTGACGCTGACGACCTCGACCTCGTGCCGCTCGGACAGGGCGGTGGCGAGGTTGAGCATCGCGCGCACGTCGCCGCGCATCCCGTACGCCGAGGCGAGGACCAGGCTGACCTTCATCCGCCCACCTCGATGCGCAGCTCGTCGTCGGCGGTGTAACTGGGCCGGACGGGCACGCCGTCGATCTCGGCCGACGGATAGTGCAGCCGTCTGCGTTTGCCGTCGACGTCGTCGAGCCAGGCGCCCAGCCGCAGCGGCGTGGGCACGCCCTCGACCTCCAGCGCGGGTTCCCACGTACCGGCCGTGTCGGGATCGGCCTCGACCACGTTCACCAGCGACACCGCCGCGTGGAAACGCACGCCCTGGACGGTGGCGGTGGACGACACCCGTTCCCTGGTCGGCCTGCGGTCGAGGGTGAGCGTGGCCTCGCGGCGCGCGTCGTCGTCCTCCAGCCCGGTGTACGCCAGCAGCCCCGTCACCTCGAACCGGCCCTCCCTGAACCAGATCGCCCGTACCTCGGCCACCGGCGCGGCGTCGGCTATCTTCAGGGCCAGAAACCCGTTCCGGGTCCGGTACGACCGGTAGGCCAGCGTCCGGCGGCACAGCGCGTACGCGTCGAGATGGTCGAGCGAGAACCCGGGATCGACGCTGCGCAGTCTGCTGCGGCCGCCCTCGTGCCGCAGGTAGGCGTCCCATCGGCCGGCGGTCAGCTCCAGCGGCGCGAGCGAGACGGCCAGCGTGGCCTCCCGCGTCCGGCTTCCCGTCCGGCCCAGACGCACGTCGCGCTCGACCCCCGTGGCGCGATGGCGCAGGACGAGCTCGGTGCCGTCACCCAGGGGCTCGTCGATGGCGAGTCGCAGGGAGAGCACGTCGGCCAGGGTGACTTCGGCGTCCGTGACCACGACGCGCATCACTAGCCCCCTCCCCGTCGAATAAGGCCATGCGACGTTGAGGTTACCGTGATTTTCCCGTTATGTGGATGGGAGATTTCCTGGGCATGGCCTCGTGACGTGCGGAACTCCTCTACAGAGCCTGTAGAGGAGTCCGACTTTTCGAGGTCAGGAAGCGCCCTTGACAGATTTGATCAAGAGCTGCGCGACGTCCACGACTTCCAGCGTTTCCTTGGCCTCGCCGTTGTTCTTCTTCTCGTTGATCGCGTCACCGAGCATCACCATGCAGAACGGGCACGCGGTCGAGACGGTGTCGGGATTCGTGGTCAGCGCCTCGTCGACCCGCTCGGTGTTGATGCGCTTGCCGATGCGCTCCTCCATCCACATGCGCGCGCCGCCCGCGCCGCAGCAGAAGCCGCGGTCCTTGTGGCGGTGCATCTCCTGGGTCTGCACGCCGGGCACCTTCGACATGATGTCGCGGGGCTGGGAGTAGACCTTGTTGTGGCGGCCGAGGAAGCACGGGTCGTGATAGGTGATCTTCTCCTCGATCGGCGTGACCGGGGTGAGCAGACCCTCGTCCACCAGCTTCGACAGCAGCTGCGTGTGGTGCACGACCTCGTAGGTGCCGCCGAGCTGCGGGTACTCGTTAGCCAGCGTGTTGAAGCAGTGGGGACAGGTCGCGACGATCTTCTTGACGCCGGCCTCGTTGAGCGTCTCGATGTTCTGCTGGGCGAGCATGTTGAACAGGTACTCCATGCCCAGGCGCCGGGCCGGGTCGCCGGTGCACGCCTCCATCGGGCCGAGCACCGCGAACTTCACGCCCGCGATGTGCAGCAGCTCGGCGACCGCCTTGGTGGTCTTCTTGGCGCGGTCCTCAAGGGCGCCCGCGCAGCCCACCCAGAACAGGTACTCGGCGTCCTCGGGCATCTTCTCGTCGACCAGCTCGACCTCGAAGTCGAGCTCCTCGATCCAGTCGGCCCGCTTCATCTCGGACATGCCCCACGGGTTGCCCTTGTTCTCCAGGTTCTTCACCATCACCCCCGCCTCGGACGGGAACGACGACTCCACCATGACCTGGTAGCGGCGCATGTCGAGGATGTGGTCGATGTGCTCGATGTCCACCGGGCACTGCTCGACGCACGCGCCGCAGTTGGTGCACGACCACAGCACGTCGGGGTGGATGACGCCGTCCTCGCCGACGAGCGGCTTCTCCAGCAGCGCGAGCACGTCGGTGCCGGCGTGCTCGTTGCTCGCGGCCATCAGGTACGGGGCCACCTTGAAGGCGTGGTCGCGCTGGTCGAGGATGAGCATCTTCGGCGAGAGCGGCTTGTCGGTGTTCCAGGCCGGACACTGCGACTGGCAGCGGCCGCACTCGGTGCAGGAGTAGAAGTCGAGGAAGCCCTTCCAGGTGGTGTCGCCGATCTTGCCGCGGCCCAGGCGTTCGGCGTCGAGCTCCTCGTCCTCGAAGTCGACGAGCTTGCCGTCGACGCGCAGCTCCGAGGCGGCGCCGAGGCCGTTGGGACGCCGGGAGAAGAGCACGTTGAGCGGCGCGGTGAAGATGTGCAGGTGCTTGGAGTTCACCACGATGACCAGGAACACCAGCATGAAGCCGATGTGCAGGAGCAGCGCGATCTCCTCCAGCAGCGGGCTCGCCGGCAGCGCGTCGCCGAGCGCCAGGGAGACGAAGGCGCCGGAGGAGTAGGGGAAGTTGCCGTTGGCCGCCGAGGCGCCGCGGGCCAGGAACAGCGTCCAGATGATGTTGAAGATCATGAACAGGACGAGCCACGCGCCGCCTAGGTGCGAGCCGGAGAAACGCGACTTGCGCCCCAGCGTCTTGGGCGAGTTCTTGACCCGGATGATCGCGAAGGCGACCAGCCCGAGCAGACACGCGACCGCGATGAAGTCCTGGAGGAGGCCGAGCACGCCCCAGGTCCCGATGAGCGGGATGTGGAAGTCGGGCTCACCGGTGATCGCGCCCTGGATGATCGCGCCGTACGCCTCGATGTAGACGGTCAGCAGGATGAAGAACGCCCACATGACGAAGAAGTGGGCGATGCCCGAAGGCGTCCACTTCAGCAGCTTCTTCTGGCCGAAGACCTCGACGAGCTGGGCCTTGAGCTCATCGGCGGCGTGCTCCTTGGCGTACTCGACGCGTTCGGGCGCCGGCGGCCCCGAGGTCGCCAGCTTGAACAGGAACAACACCCTGCGGCCGGCGACGGCCACCGCCAGGACGGTCATGACCAGCCCGATGATCGCTACCCAGAGCACGGGGTCCTCCCACAGACGACGATGGCTGCCAGCATACGGACACGCGTTTCCAGGAATCTTACCGGCCAGTAACTTCCCGGGACGACACCTATACCCTAAGGTCAGTGCCCTATACCGAACAATGCTCTACGCCGTGAAGTACCTCTGGATGGTCGGCGCGATCAGCTCGACCAGCTCTTCCGGGTCCGCGCCGGCCAGTGGCTCCAATTTGATCACGTAGCGGGCCATGATGAGGCCGTACATCTGGGCGAACGCGGCCTCGATCCGCAGGTGCGGCACGCCGAGACTGTCGGCCACCTGGAAGAGCAGGGCGTTCGTGATGAACTCGCGGAACATCGCCGCGGCCTGCTCGTTCGTCAGCGCCGAGCGGATCAGGGCGATCATCGGCTCGCGGGTCTCCGGCTCGGCGGTCACGCCGAGGATCGTCCGCACCAGCCGCTCGCCGATCTCCTCGCGCGGGCCGTCCAGCAGCATCGGGACGATCTCGTCGGGGGTGATCGGCAGTTGCAGGGCCGCCGCGAACATGCCCTCCTTGGTCTCGAAGTAGTGGTGCACCAGAGCCGGGTCGACCTTGGCCTCCCGCGCGATCCCGCGCACCGTGGCCTTGTCGAAGCCCTTCTCGGCGAACACCCGCCGCGCCGCCGCCAGGATCTCGCCGCGCGTGTCGGCGGACCCGGGCCTGCGTCCGGGCCGCCGTCGTACGTCGGTCATGGCCGCGCCCCGCCGGTCACCGGCCCACCGCCAGGTACACCCGCATCGGCACCGACAGCACGCCCTCGGGGAAGACCTTCCCCAGCTCCCCGCGCTGCCGGGCGACCAGCCCGTCGGCCGCCTCCGGCGACAGCGCCGCCATGTACGAGTGGGACCGCAGATCGAGCAGGAAGTCCTCGATGCCGACCAGCCTCGTCCACGGGATCCAGCGCTCCTCGACCACCTCGAAGGCCGCGGCGATGGGCGGCACCGACCACTCCTCGACCGCCGGCCCCCAGTACGTGGGCACCGCCTCGGCCAGCCGCGCCTCGTAGGCGGCCAGCCAGTCGGCCTGCGCCGCGTGGTGGAGGTTCCAGCAGCCCACGATCGCGCCGCCGGGCCGCAGCACCCGCCTGGCCTCGGCGATCGAGACGACGGGGTCGAGCCAGTGCCATGACTGCGCGTACGTCACCAGGTCGGCCACCCCGCCGGCCAGCGGCAGCGCGTTGCCGTCGGCGATCAGCGCCGTGACGGCCGGCGGCTCGCCGTCGATCCGCGAGACCAGCCGTGCCAGCATCTCCGCGCCCGGGTCGACCGCGATCACCTGCGAGCCGCGGGCCCGCAGCGCGTGTGTCAGGATGCCCGTGCCCGCGCCCACGTCGACCGTGGTGGCGCCGTCGAGCTCGACCCCGGTGATCTCGGTGAGCGCGCGGAACATCTCGTCGGGATAGGTCGGGCGGCCCGCGTCGTAGGCGTCGGCCACGCTGTCGAAGACCCTGGCGAGGTCTCTGGTCGGCCCCACGTTCCTGGTCGGTCCCACGTTCATCGGGACGCCGCCAGGTGCAGCCGGGCGAAGGCCAGCGCCTCGGCCAGGTCGTCGACGCGCTCGGTGCGGCTGGCCGCCTTGCGGGTGTTGATCTCCAGCACCACCAGGCCGCCGTAGCCGGAGGTCGCCAGGCGTTCCAGCATCTGCGCGCACGGCTGGTTGCCCCTGCCGGGGACCAGGTGCTCGTCCTTGTTCGTCACGCCCATGCCGTCGGCCAGGTGGAGGTGGGCCAGCCGGTCGCCGAGCTTGGTGGCCATCTCCATGGCGTCGGAGCCGGACACGGCGGTGTGCGACAGGTCGAGGGTGACCTGCGGGAAGTCGTAGTCGATCGGGTTCCAGTCGGGCGAGTACGGCACCACGTCGTTGCCCCTGGCGCGCAGCGGGAACATGTTCTCGACCGCGAACGTGACCGCGGTCTCGTCACGCATGCGGGCCAGGCCGTTCTCGAAGTCGCGCGCGTAGTCGCGCTGCCAGCGGAAGGGCGGGTGCACCACGACGGTCGAGGCGCCGAGGCGCTCTGCGGCCTTCTGCGCCCTGACCAGCTTGGCCCAGGGGTCCCTGCCCCAGACCCGCTGCGTCACGAGCAGACAGGGCGCGTGGATCGCCAGGACGGGCACCTGATAATGCTCCGACAGCCGCTCGATCACGTCGATGTCCTGGCTCACCGGATCGGCGCCGACCATGATCTCGACACCGTCGTAGCCCAGGCGCGCGGCCAGTTCGAACGCGTCGGGAGTGCGTTCTGGATATACCGAAGCGGTGGACAATGCGATCTTCGCATTGGGCACGCGGATGACATCAGCCACGTTGCCAGCCTAAGCCGGAGAAGCGCCTCTGGCGCGTGAGCCCCACCAGATAGCCCTACCCAACCCCCCATCCCACCCCAAAGACGCTCCCTCACACCCCACTACGGTTGGGACCATGCCACGGATAGCCAGAGGCGCGATCCCGAGCCCGAACATCTGGAACACCCCCCAGGTCTACGAGCTGGAGAACCGCGCCGTCGACCCCCAGGGCGCGGCCGACGCCGCGATGCGCGAGCTGCGCCCCTGGGCCGGCGCGACCGTGCTCGACATCGGCTGCGGCACCGGCTACCACCTGCCCGTCCTGGCCGCCGACGCGGCCGCCGTGATCGGCGTCGAGCCCCACGGCGACCTGGCCGGCCTGGCCCGCCGCCGCTGCGCGAACCTGCCCAACGTCTCGGTGCACGCCGCCACCGCCCAGAACCTCCCGATCCCCGACGCGAGCGTCGACGTGGCCATGGCCCGCTGGGCCTACTTCTTCGGCCCCGGCTGCGAGCCCGGCCTGCGCGAGCTGTCCCGCGTCGTACGCCGCGGCGGCGCGGCCTTCGTCATCGACCTCGACGCCACCCGCGGCTCGTTCGGCCGCTGGTTCTCCCGCACGGTGCCGGCGTACTCGGCGCGCGAGGTGGAGGCGTTCTGGGTCCGCCAGGGCTGGCAGCGGCGGCCGCTCGACCTCACGATGTCCTTCGAGCGCCGGGCCGACCTGGAGGCGGTGCTGCGCATCGAGTTCGCCCCCGACGTGGCCGAGCAGGCCGTCGCCGAGACCCCCGGCCTGGAGATCTTCTACCCGAACGTGCTGCGCTGGCGCTACTTCTGAGCTCATGGCCACACCTTGCCCGGAGGACTTGACGTTGACGTCGGTGTCAACGTTTACCTTGGACGCATGCGCATCGGGGAGCTGGCGGAACGCACCGGGGTGAGCACCCGTTCACTCCGCTACTACGAGCAGCACGGCCTGCTCTCGGCCAGACGCGGCCCCAACGGCTACCGCGAGTACGCCGAGGAGGACGTCAAGCTGGTGTCCGAGATCCGGTCGTTGCTCTCGGTCGGCTTCACGCTGGAGGACACCAGGCCGTTCGTCGACTGCCTGCGCTCGGGCCACAGCTCGGGCGGCTCCTGCTCGGAGTCCGTCGAGGTCTACCAGCGCAAGATCATGCAGATCGACGAGGAGATCCGCGTGCTGCTCGCCCGCCGCGCCGAGGTCGCCGCCCAGCTCGCCCAGTCGTGCCCGGGCTGTTTCGTAAGGGGAGACAAATGATCACGTTGACCACCGACAACTTCGAGGAGCAGGTGCTCAAGAGCGACCAGCCGGTGCTGGTCGACTTCTGGGCCGAGTGGTGCCCGCCGTGCCGCATGGTGGCCCCCGTCCTGGACGAGATCGAGGCCGAGCACGGCCTGGCCATCGGCAAGCTCAACACCGACGAGAACCCCGAGATCATGTCCCGCTACGGCGTCATGGGCCTGCCCACGCTGCTGCTGTTCGAGAACGGCGAGCCCGTCAGGCAGATCGTCGGCGCCCGCCCCAAGCGCCTGCTGGTGCAGGAACTGGGCCTGTCACGGTAGTCGAGGATTGTCGGCACGGGCCGCTAGCCTGCTCGACATGGCCAAGACAGCGCAGAAGCCCGGTTACCGCTGTGCCGAGTGCGGCTGGCGCACGAGCAAGTGGGTCGGCAGGTGCGGCGAGTGCCAGGCGTGGGGCACTGTCGACGAGGAGGGCGCGCGCGCCGGGGTCAGCGTCGTCCAGGGCGGCGCGACCACCGGGCCCGCGCTGCCCATCGGCCAGGTCAAGGCCGAGGTGGCCACGGCCCGCACGACCGGGGTGAGCGAGCTCGACCGGGTGCTCGGCGGCGGCCTGGTGCCCGGCGCGGTGGTGCTGCTGGCCGGTGAGCCCGGCATCGGCAAGTCCACGCTCCTGCTGGAGGCCGCGGCCCGCATCGCCGAGCGCACCACCGTCCTCTACGTGACGGGCGAGGAGTCGGCGGCCCAGGTCCGTCTGCGGGCCGACCGCATCGGCGCCATCCAGGACAATCTCTACCTCGCCGCCGAGACCGAGCTGTCGGCGCTGATCACCCACATCGACAAGGTCGAGCCGAGGCTGCTGGTGGTCGACTCGGTCCAGACGATCGGTTCGGCCCAGGCCACGGGCGTGCCCGGCGGCGTGACCCAGGTGCGCGAGGTGGCCGCCAACCTGGTGCGCCTGGCCAAGGAGCGCAACCTCGCCACGGTCCTCGTCGGCCACGTCACCAAAGAGGGCTCGATCGCCGGCCCCCGCACCCTTGAGCACCTGGTCGACGTCGTGCTCAGCTTCGAGGGCGACCGCCACTCCAGGCTGCGCATGGTCCGCGCGATCAAGAACAGGTTCGGCCCCACCGACGAGATCGGCTGCTTCGACCTGCACGAGCGCGGCATCGAGGGCATCACCGACCCCAGCGGGCTGTTCGTCTCGCGACGCACCGAGCCGGTCGCCGGCACCTGCGTCACCGTCACCGTCGAGGGCACCCGCCCGCTGCCCGCCGAGGTGCAGGCGCTCGTGGCCCGCACCGAGGCCCAGCAGCCGCGGCGATCGTCCTCCGGGCTCGACACCTACCGCGTGCAGATGATCCTCGCCGTGCTGGAGCGCCGGCTCAACGCCCGGCTCGGCGGCTGCGACGTGTTCACCGCCACCGTGGGCGGCATCAAGCTGGCCGATCCCGCCGTCGACCTGGCAGTGATGCTCGCCGTCGCGAGCGCCGCGGGCGACAAGCCGCTGCCGGCCGGGCTGGTGGCGCTCGGCGAGGTGGGCCTGGCGGGCGAGCTGCGCCCGGTCAAGGACGTGCGCAGGCGGCTGACGGAGGCGGCCAGGCTGGGGTTCAAGCGGGCGCTCGTCCCCGCCGGATCCCTCGAAACGGGCACCGGGAAACGCAACGGGCAGCGGGCTCTGGTGCCTGTGGGGCCCGTCGCTTTCGCACCCGGGTTCGAGGTCGTCCAGGCCGAGAACGTCTGGGACGCACTCACGCACGTCACATAGCACGGCTAAGCTGGGCGTGACCAATCGACACGGGGGTCAGGTGGACAGGAGTCTTGACGACCGCCGTCGCGACGCTTTGGCCGCTGTGGCGCCGGGCACTCCGCTGCGCGACGGCCTTGAGCGCATCCTGCGCGGGCAGACCGGCGGGCTGATCGTGCTCGGCCACAACCGGACCGTCGAAGAGGTCTGCAGCGGCGGCTTCGAGCTCGACGTCGAGTTCTCGGCCACCCGCCTGCGCGAGCTGGCCAAGATGGACGGCGCGATCGTGGTGAGCAACGACCAGAAGATCGTGCGCGCGGCTGTGCACCTCGTCCCCGACCCCGCGATCCCCACCGACGAGTCGGGCACCCGCCATCGCACCGCCCAGCGCGTGGCCAGGCAGACGGGCCTGCCCATCATCGCGATCAGCAAGTCCATGCGGATCATCGCCCTCTACCTCGACGGCATCCGCTACGTGCTGGAGGAGTCGGCGGCCATCCTGTCCAAGGCCAACCAGGCCCTGGCCACCCTTGAGCGCTACAAGCACCGGCTCGACGAGGTCTCCGGCACCCTGTCGGCGCTGGAGATCGAAGACCTGGTCACCGTGCGCGACGTGTCGGCGGTGGCCCAGCGTCTGGAGATGGTCCGGCGCATCTCCGACGAGATCAAGGGCTACGTGGTCGAGCTCGGCACCGACGGGCGGCTGCTGTCGCTGCAGCTCGACGAGCTGGTGGCGGGCGTCGACTCCGAACGCGAGCTGGTCGTGCGCGACTACCTGCCGGCCCCCGCGAGCCGCCGCCAGAAGCGCCTGACCGAGGCCCTCCACGACCTCGACCACCTGTCGGGCGGCGAGCTGCTCGACCTCTCGGCCGTGGCGCACGTGCTGGGCCACGGCGGGGCCGAGCGGCTCGACAGCCCGGTGAGCCCGCGCGGCTTCCGGCTGCTGGCCAAGGTGCCCCGGCTGCCCGCCACGGTGGTCGACCGCCTGGTCAACCACTTCGGCGGCCTGCAGAAGCTGCTGGCTGCCAGCATCGACGACCTGCAGGAGGTGGGCGGCGTCGGGGAGTCGCGCGCCCGCAGCGTCCGCGAGGGCCTGTCGCGCCTCGCGGAGTCCTCGATCCTCGAACGTTACGTCTGAGCGGGCCGCCCCGGTCAGCGCAGGTGGAAGACGCCCTTGCCGCTGCGCAGCGCGCCCATGCGGGCGGTGGCCACGTACGTGCCGGGCAGGGCGGCGGCCGGGGTCGAGCGGCAGTCGGTGCTCGACCGGCGCCGGTCCCACTCCAGGGTCCGCACGTACGGAACCCCGCGCTGCAACTCCCTGACCTCGGTGCCCAGCCCGCTGACGCAGTCGGCGGTGGACCAGATGCGGTCGGCGCCCGAGGTGATGCGGATCTCCATGGCCCGCGGCCCGACGTCGGCCGTGCACATCACCGGCCCGGTGTTGACCAGCGTGACGATGAAGGTCGGCCGCGTCGCGCCCGTGTAGATCGGCTCCTTGCCGCCCTGGAGGCTCAGCACCAGGCTGTCCTGCGGGCACGGCTCCCCCGGCCGTCTGGGTTTGACGGCCGGGCTCTCCTTGGGCGCCGGGGTGGGCGAGGGGCTGGCCGTCCCCATGGCGAGCGTGCGCAGGCCGGCCAGCAGCGGATCGGTGGCGGGCGTGGCGCTCGGTGAGCTCTGCGCGTTGGACGGTCGTTCCGGCCCGGAGCCCCCGCTGGAGCACGCCCACGCCACCACGGCCACCACGACGAGAACGGCCACCAGCACGCTCATGCGACGCCGCCAGTAGACGTCACCGCCGTCGCCACCCATCGAATCCGGATCCATAGGCACAGCATGGTAATTGATCGGCTACCAACAGTGACGACACGCCGAACGACTCCGTCTCCGAATACGCTTGACCCCGTGGTTGAGCCGAACCTCCTGCACGCCCCCGTTCTGGAGTGGTACGAGGACAACGCCCGAGACCTCCCCTGGCGCGCCGACGACGCGACCCCGTGGGGGGTGCTGGTCAGCGAGATCATGCTCCAGCAGACCCCGGTCGTCCGCGTCCTGCCGGTGTGGCTGGAGTGGATGGCCCGCTGGCCCACGCCCAAATCGCTGGCCGCCGAGCCGCCGGGCGAGGCCGTACGGCATTGGGGCAGGCTCGGTTATCCGCGCCGGGCGCTGCGGCTGCACGCCTGCGCCCGTGCCATCGCCGACGAGCACGGCGGCGAGGTGCCCGACGACCACGCGACCCTGCTGGCGCTGCCGGGCATCGGTGAGTACACCGCCGCCGCGGTCGCCAGCTTCGCGTACGGCGGCCGGCACGCCGTCCTGGACACCAATGTGCGCCGGGTGTTCGCGCGGGCCGTACGCGCCGAGGAGTACCCTCCCACGGCCACCTCCGCGGCCGAGCGGCGGCTGGCCGAGTCGCTGCTGCCCGAGCTGGGCGCGGCTCGCTGGGGCGTGGCCGTGATGGAGCTGGGCGCGCTGGTCTGCACGGCCCGCGCGCCGCGCTGCGCCGACTGCCCGATCGCCGACCTGTGCGCGTGGCGGCTGGCCGGCAAACCGCCGCACACCGGCCCCGCCCGCAAGGGCCAGACGTACGCCGGCACCGACCGCCAGTGCCGCGGCCGCCTGCTCGCGGTGCTCCGCGCGGCCCACGGCCCGGTGCCGAAGACGGCCCTCGACGTGGTGTGGGACGACGCGGTCCAGCGCGAACGCGCACTCGACGGCCTGGTCACCGACGGCCTGGCCGAGGTGCTCGACGACGGCACGTACCGCCTGCCGCACTCCTGAGCCGGCCGGGCCGCCCGCTAGGCCATCCACGGGGGCACGGTGCGGTCCGTGCCCTTCGGGGCCAGGTCGCAGGCGTCGGGCGCGGACTCGCCGCCGGGGTTGTAGACCTCGACCCCCGCGGGCGCGACGACGATCGAGACGAACCCGCGCCCGGGGGCGGCGAACATCCGCCGGCTCACGTCGGCGGGCAGGACCATGGTGTCGCCCGGCCCCACCTCGAACCGCTCGCCGCCCAGCTCGACGACCGCGCCGCCCTCCAGCCAGGTCCACACCTGCTCGCCGGCGGCGGCGTGCACCGGGCCCTCCATGCCGGGGTTGGCGTCCACGCGCCACATGGCCACCCCCGCCCGCCCCTGGGTGGGCGAGGCGAGCGTGGTCATCAGGGCGTTGGGCGTACGGACTTCACGGGCGTCGGCGGACATGACGACTGGCATCGTACGAACTCCTTTGGTTCTCGGCTGGAACGTTCCTGATGGCGATCACGCGATCCACGGCGGAGTGCCGACGTCGGTGCCGTCGGGCATGATGGCCCTGGCCCCGGCCGCGGCGGTGACGACGGCCGTGTAGCCGGCGTCCGCGTCGGCCAGCACCCTGCGCAGCACGCGGGCCGGCATGACCACGGTGTCGCCCGCGGACACCACGAACCGCTCGTCGCCCAGCTCGACGGTGGCCCCGCCGGAGAGCCAGCTCCACACCTGCTCGGTGTCGATGTCGTGCTGGGGCCCTGCGACGCCCGGCTTGGCGTCGACCCGCCAGAGCGAGCACGAGGCCCCGCCCTGCGTCGGCGAGGCGAAGGTGGTCATGACCCCGCCCGGCGTCTCGGAGCGCCGGGAATCCGCGTCACGAATGACAGACACGATGCAACCCCCTAAGATAGGTAACTACGTTGTCTATATAGTTAACCAGGTTGTCTATCGTGTCAAGCGACACCCCGGGCTTCGAACTGCCTCTGCGGCTTCTGCTCGCCTTCCGCACGCTCATCGACGAGCTGCACGCCGAACTGGCCCGCCAGGGCCATCCGGACATGCGCCCGAACCACGGATTCGTCATGCAGGCGATCGGCCCACGCGGCACGACCGCCGTCGACCTGGGCCGTACCCTGGGCGTCTCCAAGCAGGCCGCGGGCAAGACGATCGAGGCACTGGAACGCGTCGGCTACGTCGAGCGCTCCAGAGACGACGCCGACACCCGGCGCAAGATCGTGCGCCTCACGCCCCGCGGCGTCGACGCGCTCGACCGTTCAGCGCGGATCTTCGACGACCTGCGCGCCCGTTGGGCCGCGGAGCTGGGCGAGGACCGCCTGCGGGCCCTGGAGTCGGACCTGCGCAGGATGACGCCGGCGAACGTGTGGCGCCTGGACACGCCAGGCTGGTTCGCCGGCCTCTGAGGGGATCAGGCGGCCAGTTGCAGGCCGAGGCTGGTCAGGTTCGTACGGGCCCAGGCCAGCTCCTCGGCCAGCAGCGACACCAGCGCGCCCGGCCCCTTCGCGCGCCCCGGCACGAACAGGTTGTGCGTCTCGACCTCGATGTGCGCGCTCCCGCTGACCGCGCCCGACAACATCGCCGTCAGCGTGTCGTGCAGCACCGCGCCGGTGCTCGGCGTCTCGCCCGTGTGGTTGTGCACGTGCCCCAGCTTGACGACGGGCGCGCCGGCCTCCGCCAGGCCCTTCAGCGCCGCGCCGGGCTCCTCGGCCCCGCAGGCGAGGTGACAGGCGTCCAGGCACACGCCCAGGTGCTCGGAGTCGATGCCGCCCACCCGCTCCAGCGCCTGCTCGGTCGTCTCCAGGACGCAGCCCGGCCACGGCTCGAACCCGACCCTGATGGTCTTGCCGGTCACGCTGTAGATGCCGCGCAGCTCGCGGGCCAGCCGCTCCAGGCGGCGGGTGGCGATGGCGTGCAGGTCGGCGGGCCAGTCGCGGCGCCAGCCGATCGGGATCGTCGAGATGCTGCCGAACCGTACGTCGTCGGGCAGCAGGAACGCCAGGATCTTGGCCAGCGCCATGGTGTAGCGGTAGCGCTCGGGCTTGGCCCAGTCGGGGCCGGGGACCTCCTGGTTGCGGCCGCCGGTGCCGTTCAGGCTGACGACCTCCAGGCCGCGCTCCTCCAGGGAGCGGCGCAGCCGTACGAGCTCGATGCGGTCGGCCGTGAGGTGATCGGCGACGCCGGGCGACAGCCACAGCCCGATGCCCATCCGCTCCACGCCCAGCCTCTTGCGCACCGGCACCGCGTAGCGGGTCAGGTGGGCGATCAGGTTCTCCAGGTCCTCGGCAGGATGGATACCTGCGTTGTAGGCGAGGTGAACGAGCGTTCCGTCGTTGTGACGCAGGCGCATCGGTTCCTCCACGGCTTGCTTGAGTGTTCCCGTCGCCCGCCTCAGACGCGCGAACCCTGTGAGCATGCCTGCTTCCGGGTGGCGCACGCGTCCGCCCTGAGTTGATTCCCTACTACTCCCCAGGGAGCAGCCCTGACTCTAGGAACACGCTCTTGCGGATCACTTGGATGAGACTTGGCGATGCTCTACGGAGTGTAGTACTACTAGCGGTGGCGATGTACCCAACCACCCAACAATTACGCAACAACCCCGTCTCACAGCTTCGAACGCCCCCGCCACCATGCAGGAAGCGCCGCCCACCATGGGCGAGCCGAGATGGGACGCGCGGCGGCACTCAACGATCACGAGCGGACGCACCCCAGAGCCACGCCGAAAGCAGGGGGCCCTGAAACCGGGATATGCGCGGCGTATTGTTGGCCGGCCCTGTGCGGCGTCCGGGCTTGCTCGGCCCCGCCGCGAAGAACCGGCGTCCGGAAAGAAGCAGCCTCCGGGAAACACACGGTGCTGCGGACGGTCGGGCCCGGACATGCGAAAACCCCCGCCGGGGCGGGGGTTTTCGGTGGTGCGTCGGTGCGTCGGTCAGTGCTGGATCGGCGCGGCGATCGCCGCCGCCGAGTCCGGGACCTCCGTGGTGGACTCGCCCTTGAAGACGAACTTGGCGTTGTCGCCCTCGCCCTCGATCGTCACCTTCACGACCTGCCCCGGACGGAGCTCGCCGTAGAGGATCTTCTCGGACAGGGAGTCCTCCAGCTCGCGCTGGATCGTACGGCGCAGCGGCCGCGCGCCCATGACCGGGTCGTAACCGCGGTCGGCCAGCAGCTGCTTGGCCTCGGGCGAGACGTCGAGCCCCATGTCGCGGTCCTTCAGCCTGGCGTCCACCTGGGCGAGCATCAGATCGACGATCTTGATGATCTCGTTCGGCGTCAGCTGGTGGAAGACCACGATGTCGTCGACACGGTTGAGGAACTCGGGCCGGAAGTGCTGCTTGAGCTCCTCCTGAACCTTCGCCTTCATCCGCTCGTAGTTGGACTCGGTGTCGTTGGACTTCGCGAACCCGACCCCGATGCCCTTGGAGATGTCACGGGTGCCGAGGTTGGTGGTCATGATGATGACCGTGTTCTTGAAGTCGACCACGCGGCCCTGGGCGTCGGTCAGGCGACCGTCTTCCAGGATCTGCAGCAGCGAGTTGAAGATGTCGGGGTGGGCCTTCTCGATCTCGTCGAACAGGACCACGGAGAACGGCTTGCGCCGCACCTTCTCGGTGAGCTGGCCGCCCTCCTCGTAGCCGACGTAGCCGGGAGGCGAGCCGAACAGCCTGGAGACGGTGTGCTTCTCCATGAACTCCGACATGTCCAGGCTGATCAGAGCGTCTTCGTCGCCGAAGAGGAACTCCGCCAGAGCCTTGGACAGCTCGGTCTTACCGACACCGGACGGGCCCGCGAAGATGAACGAACCACCGGGACGGCGCGGGTCCTTCAGACCGGCGCGGGTACGCCGGATGGACCGCGACAGACCCTTGATGGCGTCGTCCTGGCCGATGATCCGCTTGTGGAGCTCGTCCTCCATGCGGAGCAGGCGCTGGGACTCCTCCTCGGTCAGCTTGAAGACCGGGATGCCGGTGGCGGTGGCCAGGACCTCGGCGATGAGCTCCTGGGTGACCTCGGCCACGACGTCCATGTCGCCGGCCTTCCACTCCTTCTCCCGGCGCTCGCGCTTGAGCTGGAGCTGCTTCTCCTGGTCGCGGAGCGCAGCGGCCTTCTCGAAGTCCTGCGCGTCGATCGCGGACTCCTTGTCGCGACGGACGTTGGCGATCTTCTCGTCGTACTCGCGCAGGTCCGGCGGAGCGGTCATCCGGCGGATGCGCATCCGGGAACCGGCCTCGTCGATGAGGTCGATCGCCTTGTCGGGCAGGTAGCGGTCGCTGATGTAGCGGTCGGCCAGCTGCGCGGCGGCCACCAGGGCGTCGTCGGTGATGGACACGCGGTGGTGGGCCTCGTAGCGGTCGCGCAGGCCCTTGAGGATCTCGATCGTGTGGCTGAGAGAGGGCTCGGCCACCTGGATCGGCTGGAAGCGGCGCTCCAGCGCGGCGTCCTTCTCAAGGTACTTGCGGTACTCGTCGAGGGTGGTGGCGCCGATCGTCTGCAGCTCGCCACGGGCCAGCATCGGCTTGAGGATGCTGGCGGCGTCGATCGCGCCCTCGGCGGCGCCCGCGCCGACGAGCGTGTGCAGCTCGTCGATGAACAGGATGATGTCGCCGCGCGTGCGGATCTCCTTGAGGACCTTCTTCAGGCGCTCCTCGAAGTCACCGCGGTAGCGGGAGCCGGCGACCAGGGCGCCGAGGTCAAGCGTGTAGAGCTGCTTGTCCTTCAGCGTCTCGGGCACCTCGCCCCTGACGATCTTCTGCGACAGGCCCTCGACGACGGCGGTCTTGCCGACGCCGGGCTCGCCGATCAGCACCGGGTTGTTCTTGGTCCTCCGGGAGAGGACCTGCATGACCCGCTCGATCTCCTTCTCACGGCCGATGACCGGGTCGAGCTTGCCCTCGCGGGCCGCCTGGGTCAGATTACGGCCGAACTGGTCGAGCACCAGGGACGTGGACGGCGCCGACTCCTGGGGACCACCCGCGGCGGCCGGCTCCTTGCCCTGGTAACCGTGGAGCAACTGGATGACCTGCTGCCGGACACGGTTGAGATCAGCTCCAAGCTTGACCAGCACCTGGGCGGCCACACCCTCACCCTCGCGGATGAGCCCGAGCAGGATGTGCTCGGTGCCGATGTAGTTGTGGCCCAGCTGCAAGGCCTCACGGAGCGACAGCTCGAGGACCTTCTTGGCCCGCGGGGTGAACGGAATGTGCCCCGACGGAGCCGACTGGCCCTGGCCGATGATCTCCTCGACCTGCTGACGCACACCCTCAAGGCTGATGCCGAGGCTCTCCAGAGCCTTGGCGGCTACGCCCTCACCTTCATGGATCAAACCAAGAAGAATGTGCTCAGTGCCGATGTAGTTGTGGTTGAGCATCCTGGCCTCTTCTTGGGCCAAGACGACAACACGCCTCGCTCGGTCGGTGAACCTCTCGAACATCTCGTCGCTCCTCACAGAGCGGTCAGTCAGGCCGGTAAATCCGGTCCCGTCATCCCGCATGCTAGCCCTGGCTCGGCGAACCGTGCCCACTGCCGCTGACACGCTCTATAGCAGAGACGTTCCCCGAGAGCAGGGCGTTCACCCTCTATCCAACTACTGTTCGGGGGTGACGTGTTCCCGATACGCCGCAAGCGAACGATGTTTAGGCGCTTCCCGGAAGCGCCTGGAATTCGACGCCCGCGGCCCAGGGCGGACCAACACGGATCGGCCATCGGACGCTGGGCGAAGCCAGCCTTGGGGTGCCCGTCCGCCCACGCATCTCGGATGCCCGCGCCCGTATCTGTTACGTAATCATCGTATGTCCTGCACCAAACCGAGTCCAAGCGCGGACGCTACGCCCTGAGCACAACGCGGCACGGAACGCACGCCACGCGTAATCCCCATCGGGTCAGCCGGGTTACCGGTCCGCCGTCGCCGTGGGGCTCCCGCGACGGGACAATGTGCGGCACAAGGGAGAGGACGCCGGTTTTCCATCGCGTCCCACCAGTCGCACGGCCACGTTTTGCGGCCGTCCGCGACGCCGCCCCCGAGAAGCCCGAGAACCCCGCAGAAGACCGTAAGAAGCCGGTGCGCAAGAGGGCGGACTCAGGACGCGCCAGAAGGGCCCACCAGAAGGGCGCGGTCCGGTTTGTGTGGCGGAGCGTCACCGCTTTGCGCGTACGCCGCAGGAGCCGGGAACGGGAACATTGCGGCGGGTGACGGCATTGGCCCGTTCCCGGCGCGGGAGGCGGCGAAGAAGCGAGCCCGCCGGGGCGCCCGGGAATTGGCACGGACGCCGCCGCAAAGCCCGGCGCGTTCCACTCCCCCACAAGACGCCTTCCACGGCGTCCCAGGAGAGCAATACGCCCACATTTGGGCGAATCAGAAGATCAACAAGTGGCCGGGAAGATTCGCGAACTCCCCACAAAAACGATCATGCGCTTATGGCGCTCGCCGGGGTCCTAGGCGAACGGCATAAGCGCATGGTCAGGAGATGGCTCTCTCGACGAGGCTCAGTGAGCCGCTTCGTACTTCTCCACGACGGTGGAGGCGATGCGGCCGCGCTCGCTGACCGGCAGACCGTGAGCCTTGGCCCACTGCCGGATCTCCGAGCTCTTCTCGCGGCTCATCGCACGGTTGCCGCCGCGACCACGGCGGCGGGCGGACACGGCTCCTGCCCTGCGGGCGTGCTGCACGAAAGGCGTGAGTGCGTCCCTCAGCTTCTTGGCGTTAACGTCGCTGAGGTCAATCTCATAGGAGGAGCCGTCAATAGCGAAGCTGACCGTCTCATTGGCCTCGCCCCCATCGAGGTCATCGATGAGAATCTCCTGGATCTGCTTGGCCATCTACGCAATCCTTTCCCGGAGCATTGTTTCATTCGCTCGCCCAAACATATACCCGGAAAGGCGCGGAGACAATTCAGCGCCACGTGGATTCGCTGACTGGCAGATCAGTTCTGGTTCTCGGCCTGATCCTGGTGGTTTGACCGGCGCCCGGCGACCTCGGAGCGCAGCAACTTCACCGCGCCAAAGATGAAGGCGCCGCCTACCACGACCGGGGGGATGAGCGCTGACAATACGTCTGTTACGGCTTCCATTCGTCCTCGCCTCCAGGGCTAGCGGGGTTTCGGGGGCGCTAAATACGCATCCCGGCGCGACCTGCGGAGCACGCCGGACGCTCATGACGCCTAGGTGACAACTCACCCGGAACCGACCATAGCCACACACAGTCGCCCTCAGGGAGCAGGGGCACCGACATCCGGCAACCCGGACGCCCCATAGCCTAATGCCAGTCTCTCCAGGCTCCTTACCGGATCAAGGGAAAATTTTGCGAAAAGGCATCTTCCCAGGTGCGGATGCCTCAACGAAGATCTTTTACCACCCGCGTTCCGGCCAGCCTGTCATGCGGCCCGCGCTCCAACGGCTTGTCGATCAGGATGAGCAGGCCGACGCCGAACAGCAGCATTCCGGCCAGCAGATTGACCACCGGAATGCCCATCAGCATGACAGGCCCGGGATAGATCAGCGCTCGTTTCAGCAGGGCCCGGCGCGGCAGGACGTCCGGCGCCAGGCGAATCTTCATGATCGCCTGGCCGAAGGTCCGCCGGCGCAGGCAATGGGCCCGCCAGTCATAGGCCGTATAACACAGGCCGGCCAGGAACCACGCGAAGATCCCCGGGAGCCGCCCGTCGAACGCCTCCAACATCCCGACAGTTCGGAAGATGCCCCACAGCGCGATGAACAGAATGTAATAGAAGACCCCGAAGACCAGCGCCTCAATGAAGCGGGCGGCGAGGCGTTCCCACCATTCCGCGGGCACGGTGCCCGCCCACGACGGTGTCCCGGCCATATCCCACCTCACGGGGTCGGCGGTCGTCCCCCCATTTTGGTACGTCCCGCACACACAAAACAGAGGCCGGCGGGAAGCCGGCCCCTGTTTTACGCTGACGCGGGATTACTTGATCTTCACGACCACCGTGCCCGCGAACTTGTCCGCGAACGTCTGCTGCAGCGGCTTGTCCCACAGCTGCGAGGCACCGTTGACCGCGACGCACACCCAGCCGATCAGCGCACCCAGGATCGGGATGATGCTCAGGATGTAGCCACCCCAGGTGACGCCGGCACGCTTGATCGCCATGTCGGACGCGAGCCCGCCCGGAGCCAGCGCCTGGCCCACCGGGACGACCTTGATCCCCATGACCAGCTTGCCGACCGTCTGGCCGTTCGACTTCGTCATGAAGAACTCGTAGACCACCCAGATGGCGGTCGTGACGATCGTCGACAGGATGGCGATGACGAAGGCCGACATGAAGCCGGACGTCGAGCCGGTCGCCGAGTCGTAACCGATCGCGAACAGGCCGAAGATCAGGCCGATCACGAAGTTCACGATCCCGAGGATGACGCCGTCGATGATCCTCGCGACCAGACGCTGCCACCACTCCGCCAGAGGGGCCGGAGCGCCCGGGGGCTGCACGCCGACGGGCTGACCGTAGGGCTGGCCGTAGCCGGGCTGACCGTAGGGCTGCGACTGCTGCTGCTGGCCGTATGCCTGGCCGTACTGCTGCTGGTCACCGTACTGCTGTTGCCCGTAGCCCTGCTGCTGCTCGCCGTACTGCTGCTGGGCGTAGCCCTGCTGGCCCGAGGCGGGCTGCTGGCCGTAACCCTGCTGGCCGTACTGCTGCTGGGCGTAACCCTGCTGCTGCTCGCCGTACTGCTGCTGGCCGGAGGACTGCGGCTGCTGGCCGTAACCCTGCTGGCCCTGCTGCCCGTACT
>NZ_JBITEZ010000001.1:160658-934143 GCF_044455665.1 Nonomuraea sp. NPDC051191
GTACTGGGCCTCCTGGCCATAGCCCTGCTGCTGCTGACCGTAGTCGGGCAGCGACTGGGGCTGCTGGCCGTACTGCGGCTGCTGGCCATAACCCTGCTGACCCGAGGCGGCCTGCTGGCCGTACTGGGCCTCCTGGCCATAGCCGGGCTGGGTGTACTGCTGGCCCGAGGACTGCGGCTGCTGGCCGTAACCCTGCTGCTGGCCGGAGGCGGGCTGCTGGCCGTAGCCCTGCTGGCCCTGCTGCCCGTACTGGGCCTCCTGGCCATAGCCCTGCTGCTGCTGACCGTAGTCGGGCAGCGACTGGGGCTGCTGGCCGTACTGCGGCTGCTGGCCATAACCCTGCTGGCCCGAGGCGGCCTGCTGGCCGTACTGGGCCTCCTGGCCATAGCCGGGCTGGGTGTACTGCTGGCCCGAGGACTGCGGCTGCTGGCCGTAGCCCTGCTGCTGGCCATATCCCTGCTGCTGGCCGTACTGGGGCTGCTGGCCGTAGCCCTGCTGCTGGCCGTGCTGCTGTTGCTGACCGTATTGGGGTTGCTGGCCGTAGCCCTGTTGCTGCTGCTGGCCATATGGGGGCTGGCCATAGGCGTCGTCCGCCCGGTAGCCGACCACAGTCACGTCCGGGTCGGGCTCACCGGGGCGACGGCCCTGGTGCTGCCCGTACTCGGGGTTCTCGCCGGATTCGTCCTGTGGATACGGCGGCTGTCCGGTGCTCACCGTGTCACCTCGCTTCGAGTGCGCATGTGGCACGTGTCAGGACACATGCCTGTGCTGCCCAACGTATCGACATAGGTATCAACAATCACCTTTCCAAGTGGTCAAGGTCCGCGTCACCCGATGTCAGATGCAGCAGCATGCGGGTGTTGCCAAGGGTGTTCGGTTTGACGTGTTCCAGATCAAGGAACTCCGCCACACCCTCGTCGTACGAGGCCAGCAACTCGGCGTAGACCTCGGGTGAGACCGGCGTGCCCTGGATGGGCCGGAAACCGTGCCTCGCGAAGAAGTCGACCTCAAAAGTCAGACAGAATACACGTCGCAGCCCCAGATCCTTCGCCTGCCGGACGAGCGCCGAGACGATCCGATGCCCGGCCCCCAGTCCCCGGCACGCCGGATCGACCGCCACCGTACGGACCTCGGCGAGATCCTCCCAGAGCACGTGAAGCGCGCCGCAGCCGACGACCTCCCCGCTCAGCTCGGCCACCCAGAACTCCTGGACGTCCTCGTACAGCGTGACCGTGGCCTTCTCCAGGAGCCGCGGACCCGCGCCCGCGTAGGTGTCCACGAGACGCCTGATCGCGCGCACGTCGGGCGTGCGGGCACGCCTGACCACGACCGCGGTCTCGGGGACTGCCACTTCGGCCACCTGCTCCATGGCTCTCCAGGGTACAGATCTCATTACGGCTCAGCCCTAAATCCCACGTCTCGGGCATCTCATCACATGCTGTGTCCAGATGAACACGCCCCGACCTGGAGCTTTCCTCCAGTCGTCACCCCCCAGAATGCTGGACAAAAGGTGCAGAAGCCCGCTTCCGTACGGCTACCCACGAGATCACCTTGTGACCCTTCAGTTGTGAAACCTCTACAGACTCGGTAGTTCCGGTTGAGCGCGAACCCGGAGTGCATTAGTGTCCAGCGACGATGTTCTCCGCGTAATGCGCGCGGAAAGACACGCCCAATTCCCGCAAGGGAAGCCGGGGAACCACCGGTGGCGAGCACCTCGCGCCACCACTCGGGGTGAATCCGATCATCTCGGTAGGGCTGCTCCGGCCCGAACCCGTCAGCTAACCCGGCCGGCGTCGATGAGAGGAGCTTGGTTGGTGAAGCGGACGCTCGATCGCGAGGGGAAGCCGGGGGGCAGGCACGCCCGTCCCCGGGAGCAGGCCAGGCGCTCACGTCGCCTCGGCGTCATCGGCGCCGCCGTCGCCGCGATGCTGTTCGCCGTACCCGTCGGTTCCGCCGCCGCCGACCCGAAGCCGTCGCTCTCCGAGCTGGCCGACCAGGTCGAGAAGATGCACGAAGAGATCGAGACGCTGACCGAGGAGTACAACGGGCAGCGCGAACGGCTGAAGTCCGCACAGAAGGCCAACGACGCCGCCCAGAAGACCCTGGCCACCAGCGAGTCCGACCTGGCCGCCAAGCGCGCCAGGGCCACGCTGCTCGCCCAGAACGCCTACATCACCGGCGGCCTGGACAAGGCCCTGGTCTTCGCCCAGTCCGACGACCCCGAGACCTTCCTCGACCGGGCCGCGACCACGTACGCGCTCGAACAGCAGCAGGGCGAGGAGGTCAACCAGCTCGCCAAGGCCATGGAGGCCGCCGAGCGCGCCAGGTCGGGCGCCAAGACCCGCATCGCCGAGGTCCAGAAGATCGTCAGTGATCTTGAGGGCAAGCGCTCGAAGATCACCAAGCTGGTCGCCAAGGTCGAGAGCAACCTCTACCGGCGGGCCGTCGGCGAGGCCGGCCGCCCCGGCACCCGCGCCGTACGCGTCAACCTGCCGGTCATCGGCAACGGCAAGGCCGCCCAGGCCGCCAAGTGGGCCCTCACCCAGCAGCTCAAGCCGTACGTGTGGGGCGCCGAAGGGCCGCGCTCCTACGACTGCTCCGGCCTGGTGATGGCCGCCTACCAGCGCGTGGGCATCTCGCTCCCCCACTACACCGGCGACCAGTGGACGGCCGGCACGCACATCAGCCGCGACCAGCTCCGCGCCGGCGACCTGGTCTTCTTCTACAGCGACCTGCACCACGTCGGCATCTACATCGGCGGCGGCATGATGGTCCACGCACCGCAGACCGGCGACGTCGTCCGGATCTCCGCGCTCGGCAATCGGCCGTTCGCCGGCGCCGTGCGCATCGCGGACTGACCGGCGATTCACTTCGGAGTTCCGCGCCGTCAGATGAGCTGGCGGCGCGCCGCCCACGCCACGGCCTCGATCGCCGTGGCCACGCCGATGCGGTCGCAGATGCCTCTGAGCCGCCGGCGTACGGTCCGTCCGCTGATATCCAGCCGTCTCCCGACCCGGTCGACGGTCACCCCTCTGGCCAGTTCAGCCAGTAACGCCAAATCCGCGTGGCTCAGCTCAACGCCTTCAGTGAGCACATCCACCGGGAGCCCTCCCCCCAACAGCAGAACTCGGACCTTTCAGTGGAGCAAAGCCGCTCGTCTCGGTGAAGGTAAACGCATCGCGGAAAGGTCGTCAAGCACGACAATCGCCGCCCTTGACCAGTGCTATTGACATGATCACTTATATGTGACGTACTCCGCATATGTCGGCACGCCACGGTCCGCTATGAACGGTCCAAACGATCAATTCGGCGGCCCGGTCCAGCCACCGATGAGCGCCACCGACCTCCTGGGTTTTGATCCCTCGGATCCGCAATTTGTGCGCGATCCGTACGTCCGATATCGAGAGCTCCGCGCGGCCGGGGCGATCTTCAGAACGCGCGGCGGGCTGCTCGTCACGACCACGTACGAGCTGTGCGCGGCCGTCCTGCGTGACCCGATGTTCGGTCACGGAACGTCCGCCCCCGTGGCGGAAGAGGCAGGTCAGCCCGGCAGGTCGTTCCTGCTCATGGACCCGCCCGATCACACCCGGTTGCGGAACCTTGTCAGCCGCGCGTTCACCCCGCGCATGGTCGAACGGCTCAGGCCGCGGGTCGAGGCGATCACCGCCGACCTGATCGGGCGGTTGCCGGAGGAGACGGAGCTGATTTCCGGCTTCGCCCACCCGCTGCCGGTGATGGTGATCAGCGAGATGCTCGGGGTGCCGCCGGAGGACCACGAGCGCTTCCGCGGATGGAGCGAGGCTCTTGCCCGCGGACTTGACCCGATGCTGACAGACGCTCTCATGTCGGAAACGGAGCGTTCCAGGAACGAGTTCCGCGACTACTTCCGCCGCCTGATCGCCCTGCGCCGCGAGCGTCCCGGTGAGGACCTCCTGAGCGCCCTCGCGCGCGTCGAGGAGTTGACCGAGGCCGAGTTGCTGTCGACCTGCGTGCTGCTGCTCGTGGCCGGCCACGAGACCACCGTCAACCTCATCGCGAACGGCGTGCTGAACCTGCTGCGGCACGGCCTGCTGCACCGCGCCGCCGAGCGGCCGAGGGAGGTGGTCGAGGAGGTGCTGCGCTTCGATCCGCCGGTCCAGCTCACCTCCAGGATCGCGCTGGAGGACAGGGAACTGGGCGGCACGCCGGTGCCCGCCGGCTCGGCCGTGCTCGTGCCGATCGGCGCGGCCAATCGCGATCCGGCCGCGTTCGCCGATCCCGACCGGTTCGACCCGGGCCGCGAGCCCGGCCGGCATCTCGCCTTCGGGCTCGGCCTGCACTTCTGCCTGGGGGCGACGCTGGCCAGGATGGAGGGCGAGATCGCGCTGTCCGCGCTGGCCGTGGCCGCGCCGAAGATGGAGGCCGCCGATCCGGAGCCCCCGTACAAGGAGAACGTGGTGCTGCGCGGGCTGGCCCGGCTGCCGGTGCGGCTCAGGCGGTAGCGTCGTAGCGTTCCCTGGCGGCCTCGACGTCCTCGATGTGCTCCTCGGCCCAGGTCTTGATGGCGATCACCAGCGGCATCAGGCTCTCGCCGAGCGGGGTGAGCGCGTAGTCGACCCGTACCGGCACCTGCGGCGTCACCCGGCGCGCCACCAGGCCGTCGCGCTCCAGGCCGCGCAGGGTCTGGGTGAGCATCTTCTGGCTGACCCCCGCGATGTGCCGGGACAGGTCGCTGTAGCGGCGCTCGCCGCGGGCCAGCGCGCTGAGCACCAGCGTGACCCATTTGTCGCTGAGCCGGTCGAGCAGCTTGCGGGAAGGGCATTCGGCGAAGTAGGCGTCGAAGGCCAGCCTGGCCTGGTCACGCCGCTGCGCCGCCGTCGTGGTCGCCACCGTCTCACTCCTTGCCGTATGTTACGCACTTCCAGGTGCCTACTTACTGAAAGAGAGTAGCTCTTCCTAGGGTCATGGGCATGACGAACATGCGTGCACTCATCGGCGGCTCCGGCGCTCCCCTGCTGGTGTCCGCGCCGCTGCCGGAGGCGGGGCCCGGCCAGGTACGGGTCAAGGTGGCGGCGGCCGGGGTCAACCCCTTCGACCTGGCCGTGGCGGCCGGGGCGCTGGCCTCGTACGGGCTGGCCAGGAAGCTGGACTCGTACGGGATCGGCTTCGACGCGGCGGGGACCGTGGACCAGGTGGGCCCGGGCACCTCCTTCACCGTGGGCGAGGACGTCGTGGGGCTCTCCGCGCGGCTGGAGCTGCCGTACAAGGCGCAGGCCGAGTACGTCGTGCTGGACGCCCCGGCCGTGGCCCGCGCCCCGCGGAACGTGAGCCCTGCACACGCCTCCACGCTGCCGCTCAACGGCCTCACCGCCTGGCAGGCACTCGACCGGACCGGCGTCGGCCCAGGGGGCACCCTGCTGGTCACGGGGGCGGCGGGGGCCGTCGGCGGCTACCTGGTCGAGCTGGCCGCCGTCCGCGGCGTCAAGGTGGTGGCCGCCGCCGGCGCCGCGGACGAGGAACTGGTACGCGGCTTCGGGGCGGAATGGTTCGTCCCCCGCGAGGAGGACCTGGCCGAGGGCGTACGGGCGCGGGTCCCCGGCGGGGTGGACGCCGTCGTGGACGCCGCCGTGCTGGGCCTGCCCGCACTCGACGCCGTACGGGACGGCGGGACCTTCGTGGGGCTCACGTCGGGGGCCGCGCCGGTGCCGCTGCGCGGGACGGACGTGGCCACCGTGCTCTTCCGCTCGGACGCCGGGCAGCTCGCGGAGCTGGTGCGCCTGGTCGAGGCCGGGCGGCTGACGTTGCGGGTGGCCGACACGTACCCGCTGGAGAAGGCCGCCGACGCCCATGCCCGCCTGGCCGAGGGCGGGCTGCGCGGACGCCTCGTGCTGGTGCCCTGACCGCCCTGACCGCCCTGACCGCCCGATCCGGCGCCCCGCGCATCGGCGGGGCGCCGGACGACGGCTCAGTGAGTGGGCTTGACCAGCGGGAACAGGATGGTCTCGCGGATGTTCTTGCCGGTGAAGGCCATGATCATCCGGTCGATGCCGGCGCCCATGCCACCCGTGGGCGGCATCGCGTACTCAAGGGCCTGGAGGAAGTCCTCGTCGAGCTGCATGGCCTCCAGGTCGCCGCCCGCGGCCAGCAGCGACTGCTCCACCAGGCGGTGGCGCTGGTCGATCGGGTCGTTGAGCTCGGAGTAGCCGGTGCCGAGCTCGGTGCCGAACCCGATCAGGTCCCACTTCTCGGTCAGCAGCGGGTTGTCGCGGTGGAGGCGGGCCAGCGGCGAGGTCTCCAGCGGATAGTCCATGACGAACGTCGGCTGCACGAGCGTGTGCTCGACCAGCGCCTCGAAGAGCTCCTGGACGAGCTTGCCCGAGCCCCACTTCGCGTCCCAGTGGACCTCGCGACGGTCGGCGATCTTCCGCAGCTCGTCGAGGGTGGTCTCGGTGGTGATCTCCTCGCCCACGGCGTCGGACACCAGGTCGTAGAGCCTGACCCGGGGCCACTTCTCCGCACCGAGGTCGATCTCGACGCCGTCGTGCACGACCACGGTGGTGTCCAGGGCGGCCACGACGGCCTTCTGGTACATGCGCTGCGTCAGGTCGGCGATGTCGTTGTAGTCGAGGTAGGTGCCGTAGGCCTCGAGCATGGTGAACTCGGGGTTGTGCGTGGAGTCGGCGCCCTCGTTGCGGAAGTTGCGGTTGATCTCGAAGACCTTCTCGACGCCGCCGACCACCAGCCGCTTGAGGTAGAGCTCGATCGCGATGCGAAGGTAGAGCTCCATGTCGTAGGCGTTGATGTGGGTCTTGAACGGCCGGGCCGTCGCGCCGCCGTGGATGGGCTGCAACATCGGGGTCTCGACCTCGAGGTAGCCCTCCTCGTGCCAGAAGTCGCGCACCGCGCGCACGGTCGCGCTGCGCACCCGGGCCATCTTCCTGGCCTCGTCGTTGACGATGAGGTCGACGTAGCGCTGGCGCACCCGCGCCTCGGGGTCGGTGAGGCCGACGTGCTTCTCCGGCAGCGGGCGCAGGCACTTGGCGGTGATCTGCCAGCTGTCGGCGAGGATCGACAGCTCGCCGCGGCGCGAGGTGATGACCTCGCCGATCACGCCGACGTGGTCGCCCAGGTCGACGTCGCGCTTCCAGGCCGCCAGGGACTCCTCGCCCACCTTGTCGAGCGAGATCATGACCTGTAGGTCGTCGCCGCCGTCGCGGAGCGTGGCGAAGCAGAGCTTGCCGCCCACGCGGTTGAGCATGACGCGGCCCGCGACCGCGACCGTCTCGCCGGTGGCGGTGTCGGGCTCCAGGCCCTGGTGTTTCTCCCTGACCTCGGCGTTGGTCGCCGTGCGTGGGAAGTTCACCGGGTAAGGGTCGACGCCCTCGCTGCGGAGGCGGTCGAGCTTTTCCCTCCGGATGCGCATCTGCTCTGGAAGTTCCTCGCTCACAACAACAAAGCGTAGGGGATACGGCGAACTGCAAGCGCTCGTGACGGTTCTCTGCAGGGGCTCTGCAAGGCCCCTTTTGTACCAATGAGTCACGAGCTCCGGGGGGAGCCGGCAAGGAGCCGGCCCGAGAGGAGCTCCGGGAGAGATCATGATGAAGAAGATCGCGACGGGCATCCTCGCCATCGCCGCCACCAGCGCCGTGGCCCTGTCGCTTCCTTCGGCCGCCAGCGCCACCACCGCCACCGCCACCGCCACCGCCGACTTCGACGACTACTCCGACTACTGGGGCCCGGTGTACGCCAAGCAGCACCTGGCCAAGGCCCAGGGTCACGTCGACGTCGCGTGGGACGAGGAGGACTCCAACGAGGTCCAGGTCACCGGCCGGCTCTACGACCTGGACGACCGCGACTACGACGAGGGCGGCAAGTGCGCCTACGTGAAGTTCCAGGCCGAGGACTCCGACGGCGACTGGTCCACGGTCTACACCAGGAAGTACTGCGGCTCCCCGGGCTACAAGAAGTTCCACTTCGAGGAGAACGACGTCTTCACCCTGCGGGTCAAGGTCTGCCAGGTTCCCGAGCAGGGCACCTTCGCCACCAAGTGCGGCTCCTGGCGCGAGCTCTACAGCGCCGAGGACGCGTGACGCTCATAGGTGACACCACGACCGACAGGCGGCCCCCTTCCCAAGCGGGGGCCGCTTGTCACGTTCTAAGCGGTGTTCCGGTGATATATCAGGCGCAGGCCGATGAGGGTCAGCCAGGGCTCGTGCACGTCGATCGAGCGCGACTCGCCGACCACCAGCGCCGCATGGCCGCCGGTCGCCACGACGGTCACCTCGTCGGGGTCGTCGGCCAGCTCGGCGGCCATCCGCTCGACGATGCCGTCGACCTGGCCGGCGAAGCCGTAGATGATGCCCGCCTGCAACGCCTCGACCGTGTTCTTGGCGATCACCGAACGCGGCCTGACCAGCTCGACCTTGTGCAGCTGGGCGCCGGCGGCGGCCAGGGCGTCGACCGAGATCTCGATGCCGGGGGCGGTGACCGCCCCGACGTACTCGCCCTTGGCCGACACCGCGTCGAAGGAGGTGGCGGTGCCGAAGTCGACGATGATGCACGGGCCGCCGTACTGGTCGATGGCGGCCAGGGCGTTCACGATGCGGTCGCTGCCGACCTCTTTGGGGTTGTCCATGCGGACCGGCACGCCCGTGCGCACACCGGGCTCCACGATCACGGCGGTGACGTCGCCGTAGTAGCGGCGGCACATCTCCCGCATCTCGTTGAGCACGCTCGGCACGGTCGAGCAAATGGCGATGCCGCTGATGTCGGCGCCCTTGAGCAGTGGTGACTGGGCCAGCAGCCCCTGGAGCACGACGGCGATCTCGTCGGCGGTGCGGCGGGCGTCGGTGGCCAGCCTCCAGTGCTCGATGACGTCCTCGCCCTCGAACAGCCCCAGCACCGTGTGCGTGTTGCCGACGTCGATCGTGAGCAGCATCAATTACCCCCGCAAATCCAGTGCGATGTCCAGGGCCGGCGCCGAGTGGGTGAGCGCTCCCACCGCAAGGTAGTCAACGCCAGTTTCAGCCACATCACGAGCCGATTCCAAGGTCAATCCCCCACTCGCTTCAAGCGCAACCCTGTTTTTCGCCCGACTTTTCACGATTTGTACGGCATGTACGGTGTCCTCGACCGTGAAGTTGTCCAGCAGGATCTCCTCGGCGCCCTCGTCCAGCAGGGGCTCCAGCTGGTCGAGCCGGTCGATCTCGACCTCGATCGGCAGCTCGGGATAGCGCTCCCGCACCGCCCGGTACGCCTCGGCCACTCCGCCGGCCGCCACGACGTGGTTGTCCTTGATCAGGGCCGCGTCCGACAGCGACCTGCGGTGGTTGACGCCGCCGCCGCAGCGCACGGCGTACTTCTCCAGGGACCGCAGACCCGGCAGGGTCTTGCGGCTGTCGCGGACCCGCGCCCGCGTGCCCTCGATCGCGGCGACCCACCGGGCGGTCATCGTGGCCACCCCGGACAGGTGTGTGAGCAGGTTGAGCGCGGTGCGCTCGGCGGTCAGCACCGCCCGCGTCGGGCCCTCGACCGTCATCAGCACGTCGCCGGCCGCGACCCGCTCGCCGTCCTTGGCCCGCCGCTCGACCCGGCCCGCGCCCAGCCGGAGGAACACCGCCTCGGCCACGCCCAGCCCGGCCACCACGCCGTCCTTGCGGGCCACCACGTCGCCGGTCGAACGCTGCCCGGCCGGGATCGTGGCCAGGCTGGTCACGTCGCCGGCCTCCTGCAGGTCCTCTTCGAGCGCACGGTCGATCAGCGCGTCGACCTCGGCCGGGTCGAGCCCGGCGGCGGTCAGCTCCTGTGCCAGGCGCGGCGGCATCGTCTCACCGTGCGGGGTGTACGTCATGCGAAGGCCCTCCTCGGTCAGGGTCACGTCCAGGTGGCCCAGCCACTCATTGTCGTCCCGGCTCTCGTGGTCCTCGCGCCAGTGGGAGCCGCGCGTCTCCAGCCGCGCCGCCGCCACGCCGGTCAGGACGGCGGCGACGGTGAGCAGGTTGGTCGCCTCCCACGACTCGGTGCAGGCGGGCACCTCGACGGGCGTCCAGAGCGCGTCGCGCAGCGCCTTCGACGTGGCCTGCAGCGACGCGCGGCTGCGCAGCACCCCGGCGCCGGCGCTCATGTGCGCCTGGAGCCTGGTCCTGACCCTGGGGTCCACCAGGCCCGTCGCGGCCCGCGCCGGAACCGGCTCGCCCGGCTGCGGACGCCTCCGGTGGATGTCCTCGGCGATGCGCTCGGCGAAGACCAGCCCCTCAAGGAGCGAGTTCGAGGCCAGCCGGTTGGCCCCGTGGACGCCGGTGCAGGCGACCTCGCCACAGGCGTACAGGCCCTCGATCGAGGTACGGCCGGACAGGTCGGTGTGGACGCCGCCGCTCGCGTAGTGGGCGGCCGGCGAGACGGGGATCGGTTCGGTGACCGGGTCGATGCCGTGCTCGCGGCAGACGGCGTAGATGGTGGGGAAGCGGCTCTCCCACTTCACCCTGCCGAAGTGGCGGCCGTCGAGGAAGATGTGGTCGCGGCCGGTCTCGCTCATGGTCGTAGTGATCGCCTTGGCCACGACGTCGCGCGGCGCCAGGTCGGCCAGCTCGTGCACGCCCTGCATGAATCTGTTGTTCTCGTGGTCGACGAGGAAGGCGCCCTCGCCCCTGACCGCCTCGGAGATCAGCGGCTGCTGGCCGGTCGAGCCCTCGCCCAGCCACAACACGGTCGGGTGGAACTGCACGAATTCGAGGTCGCGCACGACCGCCCCGGCCCGCAGCGCGAGCGCCACGCCGTCGCCGGTGGACACGACCGGGTTGGTGGTGGCGGCGTAGACCTGGCCCATGCCACCGGTGGCGAGCACCACGGCCCGCGCCCGCACCGCCCCGACGCCGTCGCGCGCGCCCTCGCCCATGACGTGCAGGGTCACCCCCCTGGCCCGGCCGTGGGCGTCCTTGAGCAGGTCGAGCACCAGCGCGTGCTCGATCACCTCGATCGAGCACGCGCGCACCGCCTCGACCAGCGCCCGCTGCACCTCGGCGCCCGTGGCGTCGCCGCCGGCGTGCACGATCCTGCGGCGACGGTGCCCGCCCTCCCTGGTGAGCTGGAGCTCCCCGTTGGGATTGCGGTCGAACCGGGCGCCGCGTTCCATGAGCCGCCGCAGCGCGCCGGGCCCCTCCGTCACCAGCGTCCGCACGGCCTTGGTGTCGCACAGCCCGACCCCGGCCAGCAGCGTGTCGCTCAGGTGCTCTTCGGGGGTGTCGCGCGGGTCGAGCACGGCGGCGATGCCCCCCTGGGCCCACTTGGTGGACCCGGCCGACAGCACGTCCTTGGTGACGACCAGGACCTTGGCCGCGGGATCCAGCTCGGCGTGGCGCAGCGCCACGGTCAGGCCCGCGACGCCGGACCCGACGACGACCACGTCGGCGTCGACGGTCCAGCCGGGTTCGGGGGCCGTCAGGTGCAGGGGAATCGCCGGTGCACTCATGGGGGTCTCCTCGCTGAGGCGATTTCGTCACTATGACGATAACGCCTGCCGCAGCGTGGACATGCCCCGGGGGCCGTACGGATCAGGGGCGCACGCTCACCACGACGTTGTCGATCAGCCGGGTTCCGCCCACCCTGGCCGCCACGGCGAGCACGGCCGAGCCCTCGTAGGAGTCGTCGACCTCCTTGAACGTGGCCGGATCGACCAGCGCCAGGTAGTCGAGGTCGAGCTCGGGCCCGGCCTCGGCGAGCACCGCGCGGGCGGTGGCCCGCATCGCGTCGGCGGTCAGCTCGACCGCGCCCGCCCGCAGGGCACGGGACAGGGCCAGCGCGACCGTGCGGTCGCCGGCCGACAGGTAACGGTTGCGGCTGGACAGGGCCAGGCCGTCGGGCTCGCGTACGGTGGGCGCCCCGACGATCTCGATGGACAGGTCGAGGTCGGCCACCATGCGGCGGATGACGGCGAGCTGCTGGGCGTCCTTCTGGCCGAAGATCGCCAGGTCGGGTCGCACCAGGTTGAACAGCTTGAGCACCACCGTCAGCACGCCGTCGAAGTGGCCCGGCCTGGACGCGCCCTCGACGATCGAGCCCATCTCGCCCGCGTGGACGCTCACCTGACGGTCGGGGCGGTACATGTCCTGCGGCGAGGGCGCGAACACGACGCCGACGCCCTCCTCCCGGCACACGTCGAGATCGGCCTCGAATGTACGGGGATAGCGTGAAAAATCCTCGTTAGGCCCGAATTGCAAAGGGTTGACGAAGATGCTGACCACGACCTGGTCGGCGCGTACGCGAGCGGCCCTCATCAGCGACCGGTGGCCCTCGTGCAGCGCGCCCATGGTCGGGACCAGCGCCACCCGCCCTTCACCCCGAGCCTTCGCCAGGTCGTCCCGGTCGCCGGCCACGATCAGATCCATTGCTGCCCTCCACACCCGACGGTCAGGTCCATATATTGCCCCCAAGCGCGTCGAGCAGCCGCTCCGCCTCCTCCGGTTTGAGCAGCCCCGCGGCCAGCGCCCGGTCGGCGGTGAGCCGGGCCAGCGCGATGTAGGCGTCGGCGGCCTCCGGAGCGGCCAGGATCAGCGCGTCGACGTGTTTGCGCACCGTGCTCGCGTCGCCGCGGACGACCGGCCCGGTGAGCCCGGCGATGCCCAGCCGCAGCACGTTGTCGAGCGCCGCGCCGAGCAGCGGGCCCAGCATGCGCCCCGGGTGCTCGACGCCGATGCGCTGCAGCAGCTCCTCGGACTCGGCGATGAGCGTGACCATGTGGTTGGCGGCGTTGGCCAGGGCCGCGTGGTAGAGCGCGCGGTCGCTCTCGGCGATCCAGACCGGCTCACCGCCCATCTCGATCACCAGGGCCTCGGCGACCGGTCGCAGCAGGTCGGGCGCGGTCACGCCGAACGAGATACCGGTGATCTTGTTGAGGTCGTCGTCGCGGCCGGTGAAGGTCATGACCGGGTGGAGCGCGAGCGGCAGCGCACCCGCCTGCGCGGCCGGGTCGAGCACCGACAGGCCGTACGCGCCGCTGGCGTGGACGAGCAGCTTGCCCTTGAGGTCGGCGCCCGTGCGGGCCAGCCCGGCCACGAGGTCGGGCAGCGCGTCGTCGGGGACGGTCAGCAGGATGAGCTGGGAGGCGGCCACCACCTCGTCGGGCCGGGTCAGCTCGACCCCGAGCCGGTCGGCGGCCCATCTGCGCGAGGTGTCGGAGACCCCGCTCGCGGCCACGATCCGGTGGCCCGCCTGAGCCAGCGCGGCGCCGAGCACGGAGCCGACCTTGCCCGCACCGAGCACGCCGACGGTCAGCCGTGCCGGGCGATCACCTGCGTCCATGACGTCTCACCCCTGTCGACCGCAACGGCACCGTGGTGGCACCGTGAAGGCACTGCGGACCAGCGTAACCGGCGGGCGGGGGCCGACAGGTCGGGGGCCGTCGAACACGTTCCGGCATGTCCGGCGCTTTGCCGCCCGTTGAGTTAACGACAAATGCGACAGGGGCATACGAATCATGCACCCCCTGTCGAAAGAGATGAGGAGAGGGGTCCACGCACGACGACGGGCGCCGAGTCCTGACAACCCGACGCCCGCCTGAATGCGACCTCTTGGAGGTGCACTGACCGGTCATCCGCCGACTGACCGGCCGGGATCAGAGCCCGGACCGCGCGCGAGCGGTCCGGGCTCTCCCTGCCTCAGCGGCTGTAGACCGCGGTGTTGGGGCTCCCCTGGCAGCCGTTGATCGGCACCGCCTGGATGCCGATGTTGTTGCCGCAGACGGGCACGACGGCGGTGATGGGCAGGTGGATCGGGCTGCCGCTCAGGATGCCGTTGTTGCCGTGGGTGACGTCGTCGGCGTGCGCGGGGGCCGCCAGGGCCAGGAGGGCGATGGCACCTGCCATGACCAGAACCTTCTTCACGGGGGGCTCCTCTCAGTCTGCGGCCTCAGGGCCGCAATGCTTCGGTGGAGCGATCCGGCTCGCCGCTTACCGCGGATGGGCGAAACGCAGTCGCTCTGTGACAGTGCGTAAACGTTAGCGCAATGTAGCGACCAAGAGTAGTCAATGAACGACTCTGCGTGTCGAACCCTTCGGTCATGAGATAGTCACCCTCATGTGGCTCACCTGGCGCGCCGCCACGGAACGCGCGCTCTACGGCGAGGAGGGCTTTTACCTCCGCGAACGCCCCTCGGGCCACTTCCGCACCTCGGTCGGAGCCTCGGCCGTGTTCGCGGAGGCGGTCCTGGCCCTGCTGGTGGAGGTGGACTCCGAGCTCGGCTCCCCCGAGCGGCTCGACCTGGTCGACGTCGGCGCGGGCGAGGGGGTGCTGGTCAGCCGCATCCTCGCGGCGGCCGAGCCCGCTCTGCGCGACCGGCTGCGGGTCACCTGCGTCGACCTGTCGCCCCGGCCCGCCGGGCTGCCCGACCAGGTGGAATGGAGCCGCTGCCTGCCGTCCAGCATCACCGGGCTGGCCGTCGCCAACGAGTGGCTCGACAACATCCCGCTCGACGTGGCCGAGCAGACCTCCGGCGGCCCCCGTCTGGTCATGGTCAACACCAGGACCGGCGAGGAGCGCCTCGGCGGCCCGCTGCGGCCCGCCGACCGCGAATGGCTCGAACGCTGGTGGCCGCTGCCGCACGTGGGCACCCGCGCCGAGATCGGCCGCCCCCGCGACGAGGCCTGGGCCTCCGTTCTGGTACGTCTCACCCACGGCCGGGCGATAGCCGTGGATTATGCACACCCTGTGGATAACCGACCGCTCTGTGGCACGCTGACCGGTTACCGCGGCGGCGCGGTCGTGGCCCCCGTCCCTGACGGGACCTGCGACATCACCGCCCACGTCGCCCTCGACGCGTGCGCCGAGGCCGGGCGGCGGGCCGGCGCGATATCCACAACCTTGTCCACACAGCGCGACATGCTGCGGGCGCTGGGCCTCACCGGCGCCCGGCCGCCGGTCGACCTCGCCGCCGCCGATCCGCGTGCCTACGTACGGGCGCTGTCGCGGGCGTCGGAGGAGGCAGAGCTGATCGATCCGGCCGGGCTGGGCGGGTTCGGCTGGCTCAGCCAGAGCCGGTGACGTCGAGGTCGAGCGAGCGCAGGCCGCGGATGACGAAACCGGGCTTGTAGACCGGCTCCGCGCGCAGCTCGATCGTCCCGACCCGGTCCAGCAGCGCGGTGAACGACTCCGTCAGCTCGATCCTGGCCAGCGGCGCGCCCAGGCAGAAGTGGATGCCCGCGCCGAAGGAGATGTGCGGGTTGTCCGGGCGGCCCAGGTCGAGCCGGTCCGGGTCCTCGAACACCTCGGGGTCCCTGTTGGCCGAGCCGAACAGGCAGGCCACCTCCGAGCCGCGCGGGATCCGCACGCCGTGGACCTCGATGTCCTCCAGCACCCAGCGCTCGAAGAGCTGGAGCGGGGTGTCGTAGCGCAGCAGCTCCTCGATGGCGGTCGGCAGCAGCGAACGGTCGGCGCGCAGCCGGGCCAGCTCGCCGGGGTTCTTCAGCAGGGCCCGCCAGCCGTTGCCGGAGACGTTGACCGTGGCCTCGTGGCCCGCGTTCAGCAGCAGGACGCAGGTGCCGGCCAGCTCGTCGAGGGTCAGCTCGGGGATCGCGGCCAGGGCGCTGACCAGGTCCTCGCCGGGGTTGGCGATGCGTTCGCGGGCCAGGTCCTTGAGGTAGGACTCGAACTCCTCGGCCGCGCGCACCGCCTGGTGCTGGGTCTCCAGGCTGGGGTTGAGCTCGTACATGCCGCACATGTCGGCCGACCACGGGCGCAGCAGGTGACGGTCCTGCTCGGGCACGCCGAGCATCTCGGCGATGACGGTGACCGGCAGCGGCTCGGCGACCTCGGCGATCAGGTCGCCGCCGCCCTTCTCGACGTACGCGTCGATCAGGCTCTCGGCGATGGCCCGGACGCGCGGGCGCAGCGACTCGACCATGCGCGGCGTGAACGCCTTGGACACCAGCCGGCGCAGCCTCGTGTGGTCCGGCGGCTCGACCTCCAGCATGCCGTTCCTGCTGACGCGCCAGAAGGCTTCCTGGAACTCCGGCTCGGGCTGCCGGCCGAACTCCTCGTGCGTGGCGACGTGGGTGTAGTCGCGGCCCAGCCGGCGGTCTCTGAGCAGCGCGTTCACGTCCGCGTGCCGGGAGATCAGCCACTGGTTGGACGGCTCGAAGTAGCGTACGGGCGCCTCGCGCCTCAGCTCGTCGTACGCCGGATAGGGGTCGACGACGAAATCCGGATTCCAGGGATCAAAGCGCACTATTTCATCTTATGAGACGGGTTGACCTGCTGGGCTTGCGAATCGTGCCTCGGTGTCGGTTATAGTGCCGTCGTAGGTCATGAGTGCCAGCGACAAGCCCCGGCTAGCTGGCCGGCAACCCTCGCGTCCGCGGCGGGGTGCCCCGGGTGAAGACCTGGTCCGTCACGAGGTGTGGCGGGCAAGCGCGGGCTCCGTGGCTGTTCCCAGGGGTCCGACCGACCCGTGAGGAGCCGTGCCATGTCCACTTTGACGATCTTCAACTCCGTGCCCGCCCAGGCCGCCGAGACCCCCGCCGCCCCCTCCGGACGGCCGATCCCCGCCGTGCTCGGCGCCGACCTGGAGGTGCCGGTCAAGGGCGGCCGCCTGGTCAGCTACGCCAACCTCGACTACGCCGCCAGCGCCCCCTGTCTTGAGCCGGTCAGCGCCGCCGTCGCCGCCGCGCTCCCGGCCTACTCCAGCGTCCACCGCGGCGCGGGCTACGCCTCCCAGCTCACCACCGCCCGGTACGAGCAGGCCCGCCACACGGTCAGGGCCTTCGTCGGCGCCCGTGCCGACGACGCCGTCATCTTCACCCGCAACACCACCGACGCCACCAACCTGCTGGCCCGCTGCCTGCCCGAGGACGCGACCGCCGTCGTCTTCGACTCCGAGCACCACGCCTCGCTGCTGCCCTGGGCGCGGTCCGTGCGCCTGGCGCCGCCCGCCTTCCCCGGTGAGGCCGTCCGCGCCGCCGACGAGGCGCTGGCCGGGATCGAGGGCCCCAAGCTGCTCGTGGTCACCGCCGCCTCCAACGTCACCGGCGAACTGTGGCCCATCGCCGCCCTGGCCCACATCGCCCACCGGCACGGCGCCCGCATCCTGGTGGACGCCGCCCAGCTCGTCCCGCACCGCAGGCTCAACCTGACCGCGCTCGACCTGGACTACGTGGCCTTCTCCGGCCACAAGCTGTACGCGCCCTTCGGCGCCGGGGTGCTGATCGGACGCCGTGACTGGCTGGCCGAGGGCGAGCCGTACCTGAAGGGCGGCGGCGCGGTGCGCTCGGTCGGCGAGACCACCGAGTGGCACGACGACCCCGAGCCCCGCCACGAGGCCGGCACCCCCAACGTGCTCGGCGCCATCGCCCTGGCCGCCGCCTGCGACGCGCTCACCGCCACCGGGTGGACGGAGCTGGTGCGCGAGGAGGAGCGCCTGATCGCCCGGCTGCGTACCGGTCTGTCGTCGATCGAGGGGGTGCGCGAGCTGTCGCTGTGGGGCGAGGACCACCCCCGGGTGGGGATCGTGTCGTTCGTCGTGGACGGCTACTCGGCCCGGGAGGTGGCCGAGGCGCTGTCCGGCGAGTACGGCATCGGCGTGCGTGACGGAAAGTTCTGCGCGCACCCGTTCGTCCGGCACCTGCTGGGCACCTCGGACGGCGGCTGCGAGGACGGGACCGCCTCCGCGGTACGCGCCTCCATCGGCATCGGCAGCACGCAGGAGCACGTCGACCGCCTGGTCGAGGCCCTGCGGGACCTGGTCGGCCGCTGAGCTCAGCGGTTGGGCGGCTTCGGGTGGGGCGGCTCGTCGGACACCAGGGCGTCGATGTCCCTCATGTCCTCGTCGTTGAGGTGCCCGGGGCGCGGCGCGTTGGGCTGCCTCGGCACGTTGGGCTGCTCGACCTCGCCCTCGGGCCGGACCGGCGTCGTCGGGCCGCCCTCGGGTCGCGTCGGGCCGCTCTCCGGGCCGGGCTGTGTCACGGGCCCCTCGGTGACGACCGTCGTCGGCTCGGCACGCCGGGCCGGCCGGTGCGCGGCGAGGTCGTCCTCGGCGATCCGGCGTTCCTTGCGGCGGCGGAACATCGAGTGGACGATGCCGTCGAGGCCGATGCGGCCGCCACCCAGCGCGGCGAGCATCAGCGAGAGCGCGCCGAGCGCGCCCGGCAGCTCCCATCCCCCGTTCTGCGACAACACCCCGTGTCCTGCGTGCACGAAGACGACCGCGCCGATCATGTCGATGAGCAGCAACAACGCCACCGGCCGGACCAGCAGGCCGAGGATCAACAGGACGCCGCCGATCAGCTCCACAATGGCGGCGAATCCGGCGGACAACCCAGGCATGGGTATGCCCATCTCCCGGAACTGTCCCGCCGCGGCACCCAGCCCGCCCTGCCACTTCTGCCAGCCGTGGACCACGAAGATCACGCCGAGTACCACCCGGGAGATCAGGGCCGCCACATCAAACAGAACTCTTCTCACAGTGCTTTCTCCCCCCGTTCCCGGTATTGATCCCCATGTCTGGCTTCGGGATGCGTTGCCATACGATTCCTTGACCATCCCCCACGCTGGCTCACCTTACGGGACGGTGGCAGCATGGGCCCTATGACGGAACGCGTGGTCGGGATCGGCGCCGGCGCGAAGGAGCTGGCGACCGAGGACATGATCCTCAACATCGGTCCCCAGCACCCCTCCACGCACGGCGTGCTCAGGCTCCGGCTCACCCTCGACGGCGAGCGCATCACGGCGGCCGAGCCGATCATCGGCTACATGCACCGGGGCGCGGAGAAGCTGTTCGAGGTCCGCGACTACCGCCAGATCATCATGCTCGCCAACCGGCACGACTGGCTGTCGGGGTTCGCCAACGAGCTGGGCGTCGTGCTGGCCGCCGAGCGGCTGCTCGGCATGGAGGTGCCGGTCAGGGCCGTGTGGGCGCGTACGGTGCTGGCCGAGCTCAACCGGGTGCTCAACCACCTGATGTTCCTCGGCTCCTACCCCCTCGAACTGGGCGCGATCACCCCCGTCTTCTACGCCTTCAACGAGCGCGAACGCATCCAGGCCGTCATGGAGGAGATCTCCGGCGGGCGCATGCACTACATGTTCAACCGGGTCGGCGGCCTGAAGGAGGACCTGCCGCTCGGCTGGCTCGACCGGGTCGCCGAGGCCGTGGCCGAGACCCGCCGCCGGGTGCCCGACATCGAGAACCTCATCCTGAACAACGAGATCTTCCTCGCCCGCACCAAGGGCGTCGGCGTGCTGACCCGCGAGCAGATCCTCCAGTACGGCGTCAGCGGGCCCATCGCCCGCGCCTCCGGCGTCGATCTCGACCTGCGGCGCGACGACCCGTACCTGGCGTACGGGGAGCTGCCGGTCAAGGTCGTCACCCGGCGCGACGGCGACTGCCATGCCCGGTTCGAGGTGCTGTTCGAGCAGCTCAAGGTCTCGCTCGACCTCGCCGACGCGTGCGTCACCCGGCTGCGCGAGCTGCCTCCCGGGCCGGTCAACCAGCGCCTGCCGAAGGTGCTCAAGGTGCCGGAGGGCCACACGTACGCGTGGACGGAGAACCCGCTCGGCATCAACGGCTACTACCTGGTCTCCAAGGGCGACAAGACGCCGTGGCGGCTCAAGCTGCGCTCGGCGTCGTTCGGCAACGTCCAGGCGCTGCGCGAGCTGCTGCCCGGGACGCTGGTGGCCGACATGATCGCCATTCTCGGCTCGATGTTCTTCGTCGTGGGTGACATCGACAAGTGAGCACCCCCGAACGCGACAAGTACGTCGACTGGCTGCGCGCCCTCAGCCTCATCGTCGTGGTGGTCTGGCACTGGGCGTTCACGATCCTGGAGTGGAAGCCCACCGGCCCCGAGCCCACCAGCCCGCTCGGCTTCACCTCCGGGTTGTGGATCCTGACCTGGCTGCTCCAGGTGCTGCCGCTGTTCTTCTACGTCGGCGGCCACGTGCACCTGCTGTCCTGGAACCGGGCCCAGGCGCGCGGCGTCGGCATCGGGGCGTTCGTGTGGCGGCGCATCCGCGCGCTGTCCCTGCCGGCGTTGTTCCTGTGCGGCGTGTGGATCTCCGTCGGCGCGGTCGTCACCTGGGCCTTCCACGTGGAGTGGATGTGGCGGGTGGTGCTGCTCGTGCTCAGCCCGCTGTGGTTCCTCGGCGTCTACCTGGTGCTGATCGCGCTGCTGCCGGTGGCCCTGTACCTGCACAGACGCTACGACGTGCTGGCCCTCATCTGGCTCGGCGGCTCGGCCCTGGTCGTGGACGTCGTTCGCTTCCGTTACGGCTACGAGTGGGCCGGCTGGCTCAACATGATCATCGTCTGGGGCCTGGCCCACCAGGCGGGCTTCTTCTACGACCGGATCGTCGTCCTGCCGAGGCGGTACGACGTCGGCATCCTGTGGACCGGCCTGTTCGCCCTGATCGGCCTGGTCTACTCGGGCATCTACCCGGGCTCGATGGTCGGCGTGCCCGGCGACAAGTGGTCGAACATGGCGCCGCCCACGTTCGTCATCGTCGCCCTGCTGATCTTCCAGATCGGCCTGGTCGAGGTGCTGCGCCCGGCCATGGAACGGGTGCTCGAACGCCCCCGCTGGGCGCGCGCGAACTCCTTCATCAACCGCTACGCCCTGCCGCTGTTCCTCTTCCACACGACCGGCATGGCGATCGCCTTAGGGCTGTCGTGGTGGCTGTTCGGCAACCTCGGCACGAAGATTCCGCCGGACCTGAAATGGTGGCTGGAGCGGCCGATCGCCATCGTCGGGCCGCTGATCTGCACGCTTCCGGTCATCTACCTCTTCGGCCGCCGCCGCCCCTCCGCCAAGACGCGCTAGTCGGACTTGCGCTCGTCGGAGTCCTTGGGGATGCGGCAGCAGTGTTCGAGGTAGAGGGCCGCGCAGACGAGCACCACGCAGGCCACGAACGACCCGGCCGCCACGAAGAACTCCGAACGCGGCGTCTCCCGGTCGAAGATCTGCAGCGTGTACGCGGCGAACCCGGCGAACATGCCCGCGAACACCGCCCCCGCGTACGCCGACGCCTTGGCCAGCGCCGCCAGCCGGGCCACCGCCAGCGGCTCGACCGGCTTGGTGTTCGGCTTCCTGGCGATCCTGGCCTTGGTCACCCACCCGCTGTAGCCCTCGCCGAGGGCCAGCAGCAGCACGGTCGGGATGGCCGTCCAGGGCATGATGGGCAGGTCGGAGTAGAAGTGCCGGACCGCCGCCCAGACGACCAGGGCGACGACGAGGAGGAGAGCGGCCAGCCGGCCGGGATGCGTCGGCCTCAATCGGGCCTCTGCAGCTTCAGGTCGTCGCGCAGGTGCACGCCGTGCCGGTCGAGCCCGGCCAGCAGGTCGGCCACCCGGCCCCTGCCCGGCACCGTGGCCTCGGGGTCGACCACCGACCAGGGCACCAGCACGAACGCGCGCTCGTGCACCCGGGGATGCGGCAGCGTCAATTCGGGGTCGTCGGACATGGTCTCGCCGACGACGATCAGGTCGACGTCGAGCGTGCGCGGCCCCCACCGCTCCTCACGCACCCGCCCGTAGGCGTTCTCCACGCCCAGCGCCCGTTCGAGCAGCGTACGCGGCGGCAGCTCGGTCTCGGCGACCACGACCGCGTTGAGATATGGCTCCTGCCCGGCGGGCCCTCCGACCGGATCGGTCTCGTAGACCGGGGACACCTTGACGAACTCCAGGCCCGGGGCGTCGAACATCGTGTCGATGGCCCCCTGCAACGTCTGGAACCGCTCGCCCAGGTTGCTGCCGAGCGCGAGGACGGCCTTCATGTGCGGCTCCTCTCGATCGTCACGATCACATCGTCGAACGGCAGCGGGATCGGCGCCGCCGGTTTGTGCACACTCACCTCGACCTTGTCGACCAGCTCACTGGCCAGGCAGACGTCGGCCAGCCGCTGCGCCAGCGTCTCGATCAGCTCGACCGGCTCACCCTCGACCACCTCGACCAGCGCCTGAGCCAGCTCGCCGTAGTGGACGGTCTTGGTGAGATCGTCGCCGGCCGCCGCCGGGGCGGTGTCGAGGAACAACGTCGCGTCGACCACGAACTCCTGGCCGAGCTCCCGCTCGGCGGGCAGGACGCCGTGCCTGCCCCTGGCCCGCAGGCCCTTGAGAGCGATGCGGTCAGACCTCAAGCTCGCCCTCCTCGTCCTCGTCGTCGTCTCCCTGGAGCACCGGGGAGCCGTGGTGCATCCACAACCGCCAGCCCTGTGAGGTGCGGATGTAGACGTTACTGGCCACCACCTTGCCCGCGGCGAAGCTGGACTCACCCTCCTCGCCCGCCGTCAGGATGTTCTCCACGCAGGTGAGCACGGCCACGTCGCCCAGCACGGTCGTGTTGACGTCGGTCAGCACGAACTGGATGTAGGTGGTGTTGGCCATGATCAGCGCCCACGACCGCAGCACCTCCGACCGGCCGGCCAGCAACGTCCAGCCCGGGTGGACGCAGCTCACCTGGTCGTCGGCGGTGTCCTCGGCCCAGATCTCGGTCATCTTGTCGAGATCGGCGCTCTCGATCGCGGTGTAGAACTCCTGGTTGACCGTCTCGATGGCGGCAGTGTCGACACTCATGTGCCTGCTCCGGCTCTCTTCCATGCGGCCGCCACGCGCACGGCATCGGCATTGGGACCTACCTCGTGCACGCGCACGCACCAGGCCCCCGCCTGCGCCGCCAGCGCGGTCACCGCCAGCGTTGCGTCGTCGCTCCTGCTGAACGGGCGGGGTGCGCCGTCGGGGCCGGCCAGCAGCCGCCCGAGGAAGCGCTTGCGGGAGGCCCCGATCAGCAGCGGGTAGCCCAGCTCGGCGAGCTGCGGGATGCCGGCCAGCAACGCCCAGTTGTGCTCGGCGTTCTTGGCGAAGCCGAGGCCCGGGTCGAGCACGATCTGCTCCGGCGACACCCCCTCGGCCAGCACCAGGTCGACCCGCTTGCTCAGCTCCTCGCGCACCTCTGTCACGACGTCGGCGTAGACGGCGCGGCTGTCCATGTCATGGCTGTGGCCACGCCAGTGCATCACCACGTAGCGCGCCCCCGTGGCGGCGACCACGCGCGGCATCGCGGGATCGGCCAGGCCGCCGCTCACGTCGTTGACGAGCCTGGCGCCCGCCTCGACCGCGGCCCTGGCCACCTCGGCGCGCATCGTGTCGACGCTCACCGCGACGCCCTCGGCGTCGAGCGCCCGGATCACCGGGACGACCCTGGCCAGCTCCTCCTCCAGCGACACCCGGGCGGCGCCGGGACGGGTGGACTCACCGCCCACGTCGACGATGTCGGCCCCCTCCCGCACCAGGTCGAGACCGTGCTGGACGGCGGCCTCCTCGTCGAACCACAGGCCGCCGTCGGAGAAGGAGTCGGGGGTCACGTTGACCACGCCCATGACGAGGCACCGCTCCGTACCGCCCGGCACGTTGATGGGCACGCTAGTCATGGGGCAAGCCTAGGCGTTCCCCCACACCTGCCGACATCTCGGGTCCCCAGTTGTGGATAACGATCGTCACCTGCCGAGGATCAGCGCCATCGCCTCGGAGCGGGTCTTGTCGCTGGTACGGAAGTCGCCGCGGACCGCCGACGTGACCGTCTTGGCCCCCGGCTTGCGCACGCCGCGCATCGTCATGCACAGGTGCTCGGCCTCGACCACGACGATGACCCCGCGCGGCTCCAGCACCCGCATGAGGGCGTCGGCGATCTGCGAGGTCATGCGCTCCTGCACCTGCGGACGGCGGGCGAAGACGTCGACCAGCCGGGCCAGCTTGGACAGCCCGGTCACCTGGCCACGCTCGTTGGGGATGTAGCCCACGTGGGCCACGCCGTGGAACGGGACCAGATGGTGCTCGCAGGTCGAGTAGACCTCGATGTCCCTGACCAGCACCATCTCGTCGTGGTCGACGTCGAAGACCTTGTTGAGCACGTCCTCGGGCGTCTGGCCGAGCCCGGAGAACTGCTCGGCCATCGCGCGGGCGACCCTGGCGGGCGTATCGAGCAGGCCGTCGCGGTCGGGATCCTCACCGATGCCGTAGAGGATCTCGCGGACGGCCTTCTCGATCCGCCCCAGGTCGACCTCGTGCTGGGTCACGCACTGTCCCCGGACTGGAAGGCGTCCTGGTGGCCGGAGGTGAGCGAGCCGTTGGCCGACTGCTCCTTCGGGGTCAGGATCGGCGGGCGGTCGGACGGGAGCCGCTTGCCGTAGCCCGCGTACGAGGGCCTGTGCTCCTTGACGACCACCGGGGCGAAGATCTGCAGGACCTGCTCGCGGGAGAGGGTCTCCTTCTCCATGAGCTCCAGCACCAGGTTGTCGAGCACGTCGCGGTATTCGACCAGGATGTCCCAGGCCTGGTCGTGCGCCGTCTCGATCATCCGGCGGACCTCCTCGTCGATGGAGGAGGCGATCTTCTCGGAGTAGTCGCGCTCGTGGCCCATCTCGCGGCCGAGGAAGACCTCGGCCTGGCCGGTGCCGAACTTACGGGCGCCGAGCTGCTCGCTCATGCCGTACTCGGTCACCATGCGGCGGGCGACCGCCGTGGCCTTCTCGATGTCGTTGGAGGCGCCGGTGGTGGGCTCGTGGAAGACGAGCTCCTCCGCCGCGCGGCCGCCGAGCAGCATCGCGAGCTGGTCCATCATCTCGGACCTGGTGGCCAGGAACTTGTCCTCCATCGGCAGCGTCATCGTGTAACCGAGGGCGCGACCGCGGGACAGGATGGTGATCTTGTGGACCGGGTCGGAGTTGGGCAGCGCGTGCGCCACCAACGCGTGACCGCCTTCGTGGTAGGCGATCATCTTCTTCTCCTTGTCGGACATGACCCGCGACTTGCGCTCGGGCCCTGCCATGACACGGTCGATCGACTCCTCCAGGACCTCCATCGTGATCAGCTTCTGGTCGGCCCGCGCGGTGAGCAGGGCCGCCTCGTTGATCACGTTGGCCAGGTCGGCGCCGGTGAACCCGGGGGTGCGGCGCGCGATGACGTCGAGGTCGACGTCGGGCGCGAACGGCTTGCCACGACCGTGGACCTTGAGGATGCCCTTACGGCCCTCCAGGTCGGGGCGGTCGACGGTGACCTGCCGGTCGAACCGGCCGGGACGCAGCAGCGCCGGGTCGAGGATGTCGGGCCGGTTGGTCGCGGCGATGAGGATCACGCCGCCCTTGACGTCGAAGCCGTCCATCTCGACGAGCAGCTGGTTGAGGGTCTGCTCGCGCTCGTCGTGACCGCCGCCCAGGCCGGCGCCGCGGTGGCGGCCGACGGCGTCGATCTCGTCGATGAAGATGATCGCGGGGGCGTTGGCCTTGGCCTGCTCGAACAGGTCACGCACTCGGGAGGCGCCGACGCCGACGAACATCTCGACGAAGTCGGAACCGGAGATCGAGTAGAAGGGCACGCCCGCCTCGCCCGCGACCGCGCGGGCCAGCAGGGTCTTGCCGGTGCCGGGCGGGCCGTAGAGCAGCACGCCCTTGGGGATCTTCGCGCCGATCGCCTGGAACTTGGCCGGGGCCTGCAGGAACTCCTTGATCTCCTGGAGCTCCTCGATGGCCTCGTCGGCGCCGGCGACGTCGGCGAACGTCGTCTTGGGGGTGTCTTTGGTGATGAGCTTGGCCTTCGACTTGCCGAAGTTCATCACCCGGGAGCCGCCGCCCTGCATCTGGTTCATGATGAACAGGAAGATCAGCACGATGATGACGATCGGCAGGAAGCTCACCAGGATGCTGAGCAGGAAGTTCTCCTGGGGCACCTCGGTGGTGAAGCTCTTCGTCTTGTCGGCGTCGACCTGAGCCTGCAGCTCGTCGGTCAGCTTCGCGCCGTAACCGCTGACCCAGTTGGACTGGATCAGCTTCGCCGGGGCGTCACCCGGCCGGACGACGATCGGCTTGGCGAGGGTGAGCTCGACCCGATTGTCCTTGTCGACGACCTTGGCGCTGGTGAAATTGCCGGCGCGAATCTGTTGGAGAACCGTGGACGTGTCGGCCTGCTTGAAATTGCCCCCGCCGCTCCAGAGCTGGGTGACGAGCAGGAGCAGCACGACGATGCCCAGGATCCACAGCAGTGGCCCACGTGTAAATCGCTTGAGATCCATCCGATGCGGAACCCCTTGCGGGCCCGTCCCTTCCTGACCATGGCCTGGAACCCCGGGCTGGCCCGGGGCCGCGGCATCCGACACCGCGACTTCTGACTACCCGAAGGGGACTTGCGGTCACCCTTCCGGAGTCTGAAGGTACACCGGCACGGCGCGCGGAGGGACCCGCCCGCTACACCGGTCTTGCCCTATCAACGTACGTCACGTTGCGCGATGTTCCCGGCCATGGCCGGGATTACTACTTATAAACGTGCGGCGCGAGCGTTCCGATGAACGGCAAATTGCGGTAGCGCTCCGCGTAGTCGAGCCCGTAGCCGATGACGAACTCGTTGGGAATGTCGAAGCCGACGTATTTCACGTCCATCGGCACCTTCACCGCGTCGGGCTTGCGCAGCGCCGCGCAGATCTCCAACGAGGCCGGGTTGCGCGACTTCAGGTTTTCCAGCAGCCAGTGAAGGGTGAGGCCGGAGTCGATGATGTCCTCGACGATCAGGACGTGGCGGTTCAAGATGTCGGTGTCGAGGTCTTTCAGCACCCGTACGACGCCGGAGGACTTGGTGCCCGCGCCGTAGGACGACACCGCCATCCAGTCCATCTGCACGGGCACGTGCAGCGCCCTGGCCAGGTCGGCCATCACCATGACCGCGCCCTTCAGCACGCCCACGAGCAGGACGTCCTTGCCCGCGTAGTCCTCGTCGATGCGCCCGGCAAGCTCTTTGATCTTGGCCTGGAGGTCGTCCTCGGGGATGAGGACCTTCTCCAGGTCTTTGCCCATGTCGGCAGCGTCCACCTGTGGTTCCTTAAACGATGGGACTGATGGCGACTATCAGGGTGCCATACCGCCGAACTGCGGACAGACCTCCGGGTAGATCGACCGCCTTCTGGCCGCGCCATTGTGTGACCAGCCGATCGACCGCCAGCACGTGGGTGGCGGAAAGCGCTCCGGACGGCGTGCCCGCCGCGATGGCCGCGCGCCTCAGCACCCTCCGTCGTACGGCGTCGGGCAGTTTCTCCAACTCCGGTACGGACAGCGTGACGGACGGCCCGATATCGCTTAGAGCGCAATTCGGGAACGCCGTTTCGGCCCACTGATCGAGGGCGTCGGCGTCCTCCCGAGCCATTCTGGCGGTCCGCGCGAGCGCTTCGGCCACCCCCGGGCCGAGCTCTTCGTCGAGCATCGGCAGGATGCGCTTCCTGACGCGGACGCGGGTGTAACGGGGGTCGTCGTTGTGGGGGTCGTCCCAAGGGTCGAGGGACATCGCGCGGCAGGCGGCGACCGTCGTGGCCCTGGACAGGTCGAGGAAGGGCCGGCGGTAGCGGCCCGCCCGGGCGGCCATGCCGGAGATCGAGCGCAGGCCGCTCCCCCTGGCCAGGCCCAGCAGCACGGTCTCGGCCTGGTCGTCGCGGGTGTGGCCGAGCAGGACGGCGGCGGCCTGGAGGCGGTCGGCCGCCTCGGCCAGCGCGGTGTACCTGGCGTCGCGGGCGGCGGCCTCAGGGCCGCCCTCGGTGCCGACGGTGACGGTGAGCACCGCCGCCGGGGCCAGGCCGAGCCCGGCGGCGATCCCGGTGACCTGCCGGGCCCGGTCGGCCGAGCCCGGCTGGAGCTGGTGGTCGACCGTGACCAGGCCCGCGCGCAGACCGGCGCGGGGGGCGACGAAGGCCAGCGCCGCCGCCAGGGCGAGGGAGTCGGCGCCGCCGCTGCACGCGGCCAGCACCAGCGCGCCGGTGCCGCCGAGGTCGGCCAGCGCCTCGCGCACGGCCCTGCGCACGTCGGCTACGGCTGGATGGGGACCCACGAGAGCCATTGTCCCGGCTGCCGGAACCCGCCGCACGCCGCGGCGGGTCCGGTGGGGGTCGAGGTCAGGCGGGCAGGGCGGGGGTGCCGATGACGCGGTGGATCCAGGCGTCGGGGTCGGCGATCTCGGCGATCGTGGGCAGGGTCTCAGGGGACGTCCAGACCTTGTTGAAGCCGTCCATGCCGACCTGGTCGACCACCTTGCGGACGAACGCCGAGCCTTCGGCGTACTGCTTCATCTTGACCTCGATGCCCAGCAGGCGCCGCACCGTGCGGTCGACCCGTGAGCCGCCCTCGCGGCGCTGGGCGAACTTGGCGCGGATCTCCGAGACGGACGGGACCACCGACGGGCCCACGGCGTCCATGACGAAGTCGCCATGGCCCTCGACCAGGGTCATCACGGCGGTCAGCCGGTCGAGGATCTCCTTCTGGGCGGGCGACTGGATGGCGTCGATCAGGTTGCCCTCGCCGCCCCTGACGACGTCGGCCACCGTGTCGGCGGCGTTGCGCAGACGGTCGAGCAGCGTGGGCAGGTCGAGGTCGGAGGCGAGCAGGAACTCGGTCATCTGCGACCGGACGTACTCGCGCAGCCAGGTCACGCCGGTGAACTGCACCCGGTGGGTCTCCTCATGGAGGCACACCCACAGGCGGAAGTCGCGCGGCACGACGTTCATCTCGCGCTCGGCGTGGACGATGTTGGGCGCCACGAGCGTCAGGCGGCCGGTCGCCTCCTGGCCGGTCGGGTCGGGCGGCAGGAACAGCTCGTACTGGCCGAGCACCCGGGAGGCGAGGAAGGCGAGGACGGCCCCGACCTCCACGCCGGTGATGCGGGAGCCCACGGCGGTGACGATGGCGGGCGGCGGGTTGGAGCCGCCGCTCATGCGCTGGGTCAGCGGTTCGAGGACCACGCGGAAGCCCTCGACGTTGGCCTTGATCCAGCCCGGACGGTCGACGATGGTCGCGGGCTGCGGCGCGGTCTCGGTGTGGATCTTCGTGAACTCGCGCACGTGGCCCTCGGCCTCACGTGACAGCGTGCGGAGCTCGGCGACGGCCTGCCTGGCCTCCTCCTTGCTCACCTGAGGACCGGGGCGCACCAGGCGCGTGCCGGTCGTGACGGCCAGATCCCAGTCGATCACCTGCATAGCGTCCACCGTACGTTGTTCTCGTCACGCCTGCGAAGAAGCGGCGTTCAGGATCGCGCGACGATCGCGGCGAGCTTGTCGAGCACGGGTTCGGCGTTCACCGGCACGTCGTCGGCGAGGAAGGCGAAGGTGACCAGCCGGCCGTCCTTGGTGGTGGCCAGGCCCGCCAGGGTGTTGACGTTGTTGAGCGTGCCGGTCTTGGCGCGTACGAGGCCGACCTGGCCCTTGCTGTCGGCGCGGGTGAAGCGCCGGCCGTTGCCCAGCGTGCCGGAGAAGCCGGCGATCGGCATGCCCGAGTCGACGGCCCGCAGCTCGGGGTGCTGGGCGGAGCCGGCGATGGCGATGACCCTGGCCATGGCGTCGGCGCTGACCCGGTTGCGGATGGACAGTCCGCTGCCGTCGGCGACGCTGACGCCCTTCGTGACGCCGAGCCGCCGCATCACGCCGACCACCGCCTGCGCGGCCCCCGCGAACGACGCCTCCTTGCCCTCCTTGATGGCGACGTGCCTGGCCAGGGCCTCGGCCATGTCGTTGTCGCTATGGGTCAGGGTGTGCTCGACCAGGGCGTAGAGGGGGGCGGAGTCGACCTTGCCCAACTCGGCGGCGCCCGCTGCGGCCTTCTCCTGGCGGACGTCCTTGGAGACGGTGACGCCGTACTTGGGGAGGAGCCGGGCGAAGGCGGCGGCGGCGGTCGCGGCCGGGTCGGCCACGCGGGGCCGGGCGCCGGGGCGCTGGCGTCCCTCGTCGATGGCCAGGGCGTGGACGGGAGCCGCCTCGCCGTCGGGCACGTAGTTCGGCTTCCAGCCGGGCGCGAGGGTCGGCCCGGTGAACAGGCTGTCGTCGTAGGCGAGCATGACCTTCCTGACGCCCTTCGCCTTCAGCGTGGCGGCGGTGCGGGCGGCCAGGGTGGCGAGGGACGCCTGCTTGGGGTAGCCGGGCTTGGCCGTCGGCCCGGCGAGCAGCGGGTCGCCCCCGCCCACCAGGACGATCGCGCCGGGCGCGCGGCCCTGGACGACGCGGGTGGAGAAGCGGGTGTCGGGGCCCAGCGAGGCGAGCGCCGCGGCGGTCGTGACGACCTTGTTCGTGGAGGCCGGGGTGATGCCCAGGTCGGGGTTGGAGGCGAAGATCTGGGCCCCCGTCCTGGCGTCGAGCACGACCGCGCCGACCCGGCCGCCGAGCGCTTCGTCACCCAGCGCGTCGGTGAGCTGGCGGGTCAAAGTACTCTTAGTCGGGAGAGGTCCGTCTCCTGACGTCGCCGAAAGCTGGGCCAGCACAGGCCCCGAGGTGACCACGGGGGCGGGGGGGATTCCCCGGGGAGACGCCGTCGGCCCGATCGGTGACGGCTGCCTCGTCAGCGCGCTCAGGTTGAAGTCGCTGGTCATGGCGTAAACGCCGATGACGATCGTGACGATCTGGAGCACGGCGAGAGTGGCCAGCATCACCGTACGCTCGTGCCGCGCCACGTCGCCTGACCTCTCTCCTGGTGTTCGCCTACGAGACATTAACGCCCAGCCGGGACTTCCCGGGGGCCTTGAGCGGAGGAACCGCGGTGGAGTTCGACGTTGTCGTTGAGATTCCCAAGGGGCAACGGAACAAGTACGAAGTGGACCACGAGACCGGGAAGATCAGGCTTGACCGGCTCCTGTTCACCTCCACGCAGTACCCCGCAGACTACGGCTTCATCGAGCACACCCTCGGCGAGGACGGCGACCCGCTCGACGCCCTGGTGCTGCTCCAGGAGCCGACGTTCCCGGGCTGCTACATCACCTGCCGCGCGGTCGGCATGTTCCGGATGACCGACGAGAAGGGCGGCGACGACAAGGTCCTGTGCGTCCCCTCGACCGACCCCCGGATGCACCACATCCAGGACATCCACCACGTGTCGGAGTTCGACCGGCTGGAGATCCAGCACTTCTTCGAGGTCTACAAGGACCTTGAGCCCGGCAAGTCCGTCGAGGGCGCCAACTGGGTGGGGCGCATCGAGGCCGAGGCCGAGATCGAGCGCTCGTTCAACCGGGCGAAGGACGCGGGTCACCACCACTGATCCTCACTGGGGCCTGGTGGCGCCCACCAGGTCCCCTCGCCAGATCGGGGCCACGCGCACCACGTCGCCGGTCTGCGGCGCGTGCACCATCTGACCCTGGCCGACGTAGATGCCCACGTGGTGGATCGTCCCGGGGTCGTCGGTGATGCGGCCGAAGAACAGCAGGTCGCCGCGGCGGAGCTGGTCCAGCGGCACGTGCGGGCCGGACGTCCACTGGGTTCCGGTCCAGTGGTCCAGATGCACGCCCACCTGTTCCCAGGCGCGCATCACCAGGCCCGAGCAGTCATAGGTGTCGGGGCCGGCGGCGGCCCACACGTACGGCTTGCCGAGCTGGGTCAGTGCCCAGTTGGCGGCCAGGTTGCCGCCCGCCGACCCCGCCGCCCCGGCCGCCGACAGGGCCAGGGCCCGACGCCTGGCCAGCAGCTCGGCGTGGCTGCGGGCGGCGTTCACCCGGCGTTGGAGCTGCCGCCTCTCCACCCGGAGGGTGTGCGTCTCGCGGCGCTGCCGGGCGACGGCCGCCTCCGCGGCGAGCTTCGCCTGCCGGGCGCGCTCCGAGGCCGCCTGCTGGGCGTCGTAGGCGTTCTGCGCCTGCTCCCCGAGGATGGCGGCGACCTCCTGGGCGTCGCTCATCCTGCGCAGGATGCGGGCCCGCTCGTCGCCGAGCTGGCTGAGCAAGCTCGCCCGGTGCAGGAAGCCGTCCACGCCGCCCTCGTCGATGAGCATGCCGATGACGGGGTCCATGGGCGTCATGCCGCTGTAGCTCTCCGCCGCGAGCAGCGCGACGGCCTGCCGGGCGCGCTCGGCCTCGACGTCGGCCGCCGCCTGACGTTCCCGGGCCTGCCCGTACGCCTGCTCGGCCTGCCGGAGCCGGACCAGCTCGCCGTTGTACGCCTCCACCTGCCGTTCCACGCCGGACGCCAGCTCGTCGAGCCTGGACTGGGCCGCCGCCAGCCCGGCGCTGGCCACCCCCAGCTCCTTCGAGCGGTGGCGGGCGGTCTCTCGCGCCTTCTTCACGTCCTTGGCCGACGGCATGGGGTCGGCCGCCACCGGCGGGCACGGAGTGAGCGGACACAGAGCGACTAGCAGGGCGCACGCCAGGAGCCCGGCCCGAATTGAGCGCATAGGTCCCCCTGAAAACAGATGGTTACTCTATGCACACAGTTCCCAGTGCTCTCATGCACGTAACGTCATCACCGCAGGCGGAAGAGGCGCTCTATCCAGGGACGGATGCCGGCCACCACCGGCTGGGCGGCTCTCGGATAGGTGAAAACGGGGGTTTGGCCGCCGTACGCGGCGTGCAGTTCGGCGGCCTTGCACCAGTCTGCGGTCACCCGGGCCGTGGCCCACGCCGCCGCGATGGCCGGCCTGGCCTCCGGATGGCGGTCGTAGGTCTGGTAGAGGGTCATGGTGGCGTCGGCGGCGGCGTGACCGTCGCCCGGGTAGGCGGTGCCCGCCAGGTAGGGGGCGGTGACCCGGCCGCCGTGGCAGGTGTCGAGCACCCAGGTCCAGTTGGCCGTCACCAGCCCGAGCACCGGATCGGGGACGTCGGCGGCGGCGCCGTACATGCGTTCCTGGCGCGGGCCGGTCAGGCGGCGGGCGTCCCACAGCCAGTCGAGCTCGTCCGGCTGCGGTCCGCCGGCCAGCCAGGACAGCACGGCCAGGCCGCGCGCGGTGCGCAGACGGGACAGGTCGAGCACGTGGCGCAGCATGCGGGGGCCGCGGTCGAGCCAGGTCGGCCAGTCGACGCGATGACCTCTGGGCACCAGTTCGGCCACCCGCCGGGGGACGGGCAGCGGGCAGACCCGGCGGCCCAGGTGCGGGTCCTGGCGCAGCTCGAACGCCTCCACGGCCCGTTCAGCCGCTCTCGACGGGCGTGGCGGGCTCCTCGGTGGGCGTGTGCGTGGGAGGGGGCGTGTGGGTGGGCGTGGCTGTCTCCGTGGGCGTGGTGGTCGGCGCGGGCGTCTCGGTGGGCGTCGGGGCGGGGGTGGGGGTCGGCACCGGCGGCGTGCGGGTCGGCGGACGCGTGCCCGGCTCACCGTGCGGCGGACGGCCGGGCGGGCGGCTCGGCCATCCGGGACCTCCGGGCTGGCCGGGCTGGCCGTACGTCGGGTCGCCGGGGTTCTGGTCCGGCGGATCGGCCTGTGGCGGATCGTCGGGCGTCGGCTGCGGGTCGCCGGGCTCGGGTTCGGTGGTCGGCGCGGTCGCGTGCGTGGGCACGAGCACGGCCGGCGGCACCGGCGTCGTCGAGCCGAGCATGCCGAACGGCTCGGGCGCCGCGCTGTCGAGGATGGGCTCTACGGTCAACTGGACGTCCTGCGGGTCGGGTTGCCAGGGCAGTCTGATGCCGGGCGGCTCGCCGGTGGCGGGGAACGCGGCCGTCGCCACCCCGGCGAGACCGCCGTTTTCCTTGCCGAACTGGTTGAAGATCACTGCTATCGCCACCACGGTCGCGACCGCCGCCAGCGCGCCCGCCACCGCTTGAGGCCACCTTCGAGCCGCCGTCTGGGTGGGAACGGGAAACCCGGCGGCGTCCAGGGAGGCCGTGCGCCGGGCGACGTAGCGGCGGTAGGGCAGCAGCTCGGGGTCGGCGAAGCAGCTCATGACCCTGATGCGCAGCGCGTCGGGGAGCGCGGCGGCAGGCAGCAGGGCGAAGACCTTGGCGGCCGAGGCCTGACGGGTGCGGTGGGGGGCGCAGACCTCGCAGCGGGCGACGTGCCCGACCAGGTGCTCGCGCATCTCCCTGGTGAGCTCGCCGGAGAAGCCGTCGAGGATCCGGGCCCGGCGCGGGCAGTCGTAGGGGCCCTTGCGCGCCAGGATCTCGGCGGTGACGGCGTCGGTGAGGTGCTCGCGCGCCTGCTCCCTGGCCTGCTCGACCTGGCGCGGCGACATCGCGAGCACCTGGGACAGGTCGGCGGTGTCCAGCTCGTGCCTGGTCGCGAGCTCCAGCACCTCGCGGTCGGCGACGGGCAGGCTGACGACGGCGTTCCAGGCCATGAGCCGCAGGTCGGCGTCGGCCGGGTCGTCGAGAGGCGGCGCCTCGGCCAGCGCCTCGTCGGCGCCGGGCGGCGCGGCCATCCGGCGGCGCAGGCATTCGAGCCGGGCCAGGGCGAGCAGCCAGACCCGGAACCTGTCGGGCTGGGACAGCGCGCCCGCGTGCGCCTCGGCGGCGATCAGCGTGTCGCGCAGCGCCACCTGGGCGCTGTCGGTGTCGAGGAGGAGGGACCAGCAGTAGCGGTAGACGCTCTCCGCGTAGGTGTCGTAGAGCGCGGCGAGGGCTCCCGGGTCACGGGTGCGGAGTGCCTCCACCAGGACGCGGTCATTCATGTGACCGAAGGTAATGGATCGGTAACTAGTAGTTCTACCGGTTCCGCCGCTTGTCTACCGCGACCCCGTCATTCCTCGACCTATTTGTTCGGACTAATACCGATTACTGCTTTACCTGTCCCATGACCTGGCTCCCCCGGTCGACCGCGAACGGCTCGGAGGTGGGCTTGACCGTGTGCTCCGGGATCGCGCCGCCCATGGCCAGATCCTCGTAGGGACGGCCGGTGGAGCCCCAGGTCCTGGCGGTGACGTCGGTCTTGGCGACCTTGCTGTCCTTGGGCAGTCCGGCCACGGTGAGGATGAACCTGGGCGGACTGCCGGCTTTGACGTCGTCCACGAACGTGCTGCCGCCGCCGAGCAGTTTGCCGGCCCCGTCGCGCAACAACGCGTTCACCACCAGGCTGCTAGCCGGCAATTGATACGGATTCCCGACATAGCCGGTAATTAGGTAAGAGCCGTCTTTTTGGCGCATTGTCTGGACGCGGCTGATCGGGAACGACTGGAACGACGACGGGATGCGCGCGGCGGTCCGCCACTGCGCCGGACGGTACTGGATGGTCACCTTGACCGGCTTCTCGGCGGTGGACGCCTGGCCGGTGAAGGCCAGGGAGCCACCCGGCGGCACGGCGTCGAGCGGCTGGTCCATGCGCACCACCTCGGTGCCGGCGGCGTCGCGGCCCACGATGGTGGCCACCACGTGCTCGCCGAAGTGCCACGGGTTGGCGTTGCTGAGCACGCCCGCCCAGTTGACGGCGTAGCCGTCGGAGGACTTGGCGATGTTCGAGACCTGCTCCTTGAGAACGAGCGGCTTGAGCGATTGGGCTGGCTGGTCCTCACTTGAACAACCGGCGAGGCAGATCGCCCCGAGTGCGAGGAGGCTGACGGTTCGGCTACGCAGGATCACTTTGCCGTGATAACCCGTGCATGGGCACGGCTGTCAGATGACACGCGCCGGGCGTACCAACTCTTTAACGCCGCCGGACGACCCTGGACTCGTCCCATACCGGCTCGGACGACTCGTAGACCATGCCGTCGGAGCCGAAGACCAGGAAACGGTCGAAGTCGGCGGCGAACCAGCGGTCGTGGGTGACCGCCATGACCGTGCCGTCGAACGCGTCGAGGCCCACCTGGAGCGCTTCGGCGCTGGCCAGGTCGAGGTTGTCGGTCGGCTCGTCGAGCAGGAGCAGCGTGGCGCCCGACAGCTCCAGCAGCAGGATCTGCAGCCGCGCCTGCTGGCCCCCGGACAGCGTGTCGAACCGCTGCTCGGCGATCAGCCCGGCCAGCTCGTAGCGGGCCAGCGTCTTCATGGCCTCGTTCTTGAGCCTGGCGTGCTCGTTCATCACGATCTCGACCGGCGTGCGGCCGAGCAGGTCGGGCCTGGAGTGGGTCTGGGCGAAGTGCCCTGCGACGACCCGGGCGCCGAGCCTGGCCACGCCGTCGTGCGTGACGGGCTCGCCGGCCAGCAGGCGCAGGAAGTGGGACTTGCCCGAGCCGTTGGAGCCGAGGACGGCGACGCGCTCGCCGTACCAGATCTCCAGGTCGAACGGGCGCATGAGGCCGGTCAGCTCAAGGCCCTCGCAGATGACCGCGCGCTTGCCGGTGCGGCCGCCGCGCAGCCGCATCTTGATGTTCTGGTCGCCGGGGGCCTGCTCGGGCGGGCCCGCCTCGACGAACCTGCGCAGCCGCGTCTGGGCCGCGTGGTAGGGGGCGGCCATGCCGTCGTTGTACCTGGCCTTGTTCTTCAACATGTTGACCAGGGCCTTGAGCTTGGCGTGCTCTTCGTCCCAGCGCCTGCGCAGCTCGTCGAGCCGCTCGTTGCGGGCCTTGCGGGCCTCGCCGTAGCCGGCGAAGCCGCCGCCGTGGATCCAGATGTTGCCGCCCTCGACCGTGATGATGCGGTCGGCGGCGTTGGCCAGGAGCTGGCGGTCGTGGCTGACCAGCAGGACGGTCTTGGACGTCTCGCGGAGCTGCTGCTCCAGCCACTCCTTGCCGGGCACGTCGAGGTAGTTGTCGGGCTCGTCGAGCAGCAGGGTCTGGTCGGGGCCGCGCAGCAGCGCCTCCAGGACGAGCCGCTTCTGCTCGCCGCCGGACAGGGTGGCCACGTCGCGGTACTTGACCCGGTCGTACGGGACGCCGAGGGCGGCGACCGTGCAGGTGTCCCAGAGCACCTCGATCTCGTAGCCGCCCGCGTCGGTGTAGTCGCTGATGGCCTGCGCGTAGCGCATCTGCGCCTTCTCGTCGTCGCGCTCCATCATGACCAGCTCGGCCGCGTCGAGCCGCTCGGCCGCCTGCCGCACGGCCGGCGGGGCCACGCCCAGCAGCAGGTCGCGGACGTTGCTGCCGTCGCGCACGCTGCCGATGAACTGGCGCATCACGCCCAGCCCGCCGGAGCTGGTCACGTTGCCCTCGACGGGTTCCAGATCGCCTGCGACCAGGCGCATGAGCGTGGTCTTGCCCGCGCCGTTGGGCCCGACGAGCGCCGCCTTGACACCGTCGCCGATCCGGAAGGAGACGTCGTTGAGCAAGGGCCGGCCGTCGGGCAGCACGTATGTCAGATGTCCTACTTCAACGTGGCCCATCCGGGCAGGCTACCGGCCGTTCTGCACCACCGGCACCCGATTTTCGTGCGGCGATACCGGAGGACTCTGGACAGCAAGTGATCTAATGACTAGAACTGTACGGGACCCCCAGCCCTAGGAACCGGTGATGACGCGATTCCGCTCCTCCCTCGCCCCCCTCGCCGTCGCGATGCTCGGTCTGATCGCCGTGCCGCAGCAGGCGTGGGCCGCGCCGCCCAAGCCCGTGCCGCCGTCGGTAGGCGCGACCCAGCAACAGCAGTCCGGCCCGGTCTCGGCCTGCGCGCCCACCGTGCGCGGCGCATCCGTGGACGCCCGGCTGACCAGCCTGTTCACCTCGTACGGCAACGACAACAACCGCCTGGACGACTGGACGGGAGCCGACGGCACCTACTCGGTCAAACTGCCGAACGGCCGTGAGCTGTGGGTGTTCTCCGACACCTTCCTCGGCCGGGTCAACCCCGACGGCTCCCGGCCGCCGGTCGTCGAGGAGGGCGGCAGCACCGTCTTCCTGAACAACTCCTTCGCCGTCGAGCGGGACGGGCGGCTGTCCACGGTCCACGACGGCACGGCCGCCGAGCCCGAGGCCGTGATGCCGCCACGCGACGACAAGCACTGGTACTGGGCCGGGGACGCCACGCTGGCGGGTGGCCTGGTGGAGGTCACGTACCAGGAGTACGAGCGGTTCGGCTCCGGCGCGTGGGACTGGCGCTGGCACCGGAACGTGGTGGCCAGGTTCGCGCCCGGCCGGCTCGACCAGCCGATCAGCGTGCACGACCTGCCCTCGGGCCACGGCGTCTCCTGGGCCTCCGGCCTGCTGAAGGACGGCGGCTACACCTACGTGTACGGCGTCGAGGACCTCGGCTCGGCCAAGTACATGCACCTGGCCCGGGTCAGGGGCCAGAGCCTGCTGGGCACGTGGGAGTTCCGCACGGCCGACGGCTCGTGGTCGCCGGACGAGACCGACTCGGCCCGGATCATGGGCGGGGTGGCGAACGAGTACAGCGTCACCCGGGTCGGATCCGGATATGTCCTGATCACACATGACACGACCGAGGTGCTCAGCCCCAACATCGTGGCCTACTCCTCGTGCTCCCCCACCGGCCCCTTCACCGGCAAGCAGCACGTCTACACCACCCCCGAGACCAGCGGGAACGTCTTCACCTACAACGCCCACGCCCACCCCGACGTCGCCGGGAACGGCCTGGTGGTCTCCTACAACGTCAACAGCTTCGTCAACACCGACCACTACCGGGACGTGTCCATCTACCGGCCCAGGTTCCTGGACGTGACGTTCGAGTGAGGCGCAACTGGGCGGCGCGCCTGCGGCGGCTCACCCTCGACGGGCTGCGGGCGGTCACGCTGGAGAACGAGCGGCTGCGCGTGACCGTCGTGCCGGACAAGGGCGGCGACGTGGTGGAGTTCCTGCACAAGCCCACCGACACCGACTTCGTCTGGCTCTCCCCGCAGGGCCTGCGCGATCCGCGCGACCACCGTCACGGCGCGGCCGACGACGTCGCCCAGTTCGTCGACCACTACGAGGGCGGCTGGCAGGAGGTCTTCCCCAACGGCGGCGCGCCCAGCGAGTACCGGGGCGCGCGCCTGGCCCAGCACGGCGAGGTCGCCGGGTTGCCGTGGTCGTGCGAGGTGGTGGCCGACTCCGAGGAGGAGGTCGCGGTGCGGCTCGGCGTGCGCACGCGGCGGCTGCCGTACCGGGTGGAGAAGGTGTTCCGGCTCCGGGCGGGGACGGCCGCGCTGGAGGTCGAGGGCCGGGTGACCAACGAGTCGGACCTCGCGCTGCACGCGATGTGGGGGCAGCACATCGTCTTCGGCAGGCCGTTCCTGCGGGCGGGCGCGCGGATCCGGCTGCCCGAGGGGGTGCGGGTGATCCCGCACGCCGGCCCGATCGACCCGGCCGGGCGCCGGGTGCGTCCCGGCGGGCCGTGGCGGTGGCCGGTGGTGCCCGCCGACGGAGGCGGGGAGACGGATCTGAGCGTGGTGCCCGGGCGGGGCGGGCCGAGCGACATCGTCTACCTCACAGGCTTCCCTCAGGGTTGGTACGAAATTTCGGGGGATATCGGTATGCGGGTGGAGTGGGATGCGGCGCTCCTCCCCTACCTGTGGATGTGGCAGGAGCTCGGCGCGTCCACCGGCTATCCCTGGTGGGGACGGGCCTACACACTGGGGCTCGAACCGTTCGCCGGCATGCCGACCGACGGCCTGGCCGCCGCCGTGGCCAACGGGAGCGCCCTGCCGCTCGGACCGCAGGAGACCAAGGTGTTGAGGTGGCGCGCGGAGGTGCTGGCGTGAGTGAGTTTTCCGGCAAGGTGGCGCTGGTCACCGGCGGCTCGATGGGCATCGGACGGGCGGTCGTCGACCGGCTGGCCGACGGCGGCGCGAACGTGGTGTTCTGCGGCGTGGACAAGGACGCGGTGCTCGACAGCGAGCACGTCACCGGTGTCGTCGCCGACGTGCGTCGGGCCGGCGACATGCGCGACCTGGTGGACCTGGCCGTGACCAGGTACGGCGGCCTCGACGTCGTCGTCACCTGCGCCGGCGTCCAGCGCTACGGCACGGTCGAGGACACCCCCGAGGAGGTGTGGGACGAGGTCATGGACGTCAACCTCAAGGGCGTCTACCTCACGTGCAAAGCCGCCGTGCCGAGGCTCAGGGAGCGCGGCGGCGGCTCGATCGTGATCATGTCGTCGGTGCAGGCGTTCTCCTCGCAGGCGCAGGTGGCCGCCTACACCGCGAGCAAGGCCGCCCTGAACGGCCTGACCAGGGCCATGGCGCTCGACCACGCGCCTGACGGGATCAGGGTCAACGTGGTCTGCCCCGGCTCGGTGGACACCCCCATGCTGCGCTGGGCGGCCGACCTGTGGCGGGGCGGGCTGTCGCAGGAGGAGCAGGTCCAGCAGTGGGGCAAAGCCCATCCGCTGGGCCGCGTCGGCCGCCCCGAGGAGGTGGCCGAGCTGGTGGCGTTCCTGGCGGGGCCGCGCTCGTCGTTCATCACCGGCGCCGAGCACCGCGTGGACGGCGGTCTGCTGGCCCGAAACCCCGCGGCGCTCCCCGACTAGGTCGAGTAAGTCCCCAGTCGCCTCCCAATCCTGGCAATCGTTGCGTCAACGCGACGAAGTGCCAGGTGGTGAGCCTGGTAACCAGAGTCTCTGCGTGTAATCCGAGGGTGGGTCCCGAGCCCCCTCACGCACGTAGGTACGGGTTCCGAAACGCTCACCGATCTAGGAGAGACCTGTGAGGCTCACCAAGAAGGCCGCCGGCTTCGTCGCCGCCGCGGCCGCGCTGTTCACCGTGGTCGTCCCGGCCGCCGCGGCAGAGGCCAGCCCACGTTCCACGTGCTACGGCGGCCGCGTCTGCCTGTACGCCGGTTTCGACTACAACCGCGGCCAGAGCGACCACTGGCGCGACTTCACGGCCGACGACTCCGATCTGGCCGACAACAACTGGCTGAACTGGGACTTCAGCAACACCTGGCACAGCATGGACAACGAGACCAGCTCCGTCAGGAACCGCATCGGCTGCAGCGCCACCCTGTGGCAGCACGCCGACTACACCGGTGCCCACAGCACCTTCACCCACAACTCCAACGACGGTTACCTGTCGAACAACGCGATCGGCAACAACCGCACCAGCTCGATCGACATCTGGTGCCGCTGAGAAATAACGGGAGTGCCGGTTTCCGGGCTTGGCCGCCGGAAACCGGCTGTCGCGGCCTCCTCGCGGGCGCGCTGCTGCTGTCCGTCGCGGCCTGCGCCACCGCCGAGCCCGTACGCGAGCGGCCTCCGGCGGGCGTGACCTCGGTGTCGCAGCTCGTGTTGCCGTTCGACGCCTACAAGCCGACTCCCGAGCAACGGGCCGTCCTGGGCAATGCCCACAACCACCTGGTCGCGCAGTGCATGAGCCGCCGCGGCCTCACCGTCACCCCACCCGCCGAGGACGCCGCCGAGCTGGCGGTGGTCGATCCCGGCAACTCCCGCCGCTACGGCGTCGTGGACACCGCGGCCGCCCAGCGGTACGGCTACCACCTGGCCAGGCCACCGTCCCCGGACACCACGGCCTCCTGGGTCAACAAGCTGCCCAAGCGCACCCGCCACCGCCTGTACGGCACCGCGGCCGACCGCGGCTGCCTCGACCGGGCCTCCGCGGCGCTGGAGAGCGGCACCCGCAAGGCGGACTGGCCGTGGCTGGGCCTGCAGGACTCGCTCGCCCTGGAACAGGCCGCCAAGTACGGCGGCGTGACCGCGGCGAACAGGCGCTGGCAGTCGTGCATGACCCAGGCCGGACATCCCTACCCGGCGCCCGAGGCGGCCATCGCCGACTCCCGCTGGAACCTGGACAAGCCCGACGTGAGCGAGGAGGAGAAGCAGACGGCCGTGGCCGACACGACCTGCAAGTGGTCGTCGGGCCTGGTCGCCGCCTGGTTCAACGCCGACGCCGAGGTGCAGCGCGCGGTCATCCGGGACAACAAGGAACGCTTCGACGCGCTGGCCGCGAACCTGCGACAGCGGCTGGAGCGCGCCTCACGCCTGCTGTCCGAGGACGAAGGCCGCCAGGTCGGCTGACTGGGCGAGCCTGCTGGGCTCGTGCGCGTACATCATGTGGCCGGCCTCGTAGTACTTGAACTCCACGTTGGCGGCCAGCTCGGCGGGCACGGGCAGGTGGGCGAAGGCGTGCTCGGCCGCGTAGTAGGGCGTGGCGCCGTCGTGGTACCCGCAGGCCACGTGCACGCGCAGGTGCGGGTTGGTCCGCATGGCGGCGCCGAGCCGGTCGATCACGTTGACGTGCACGCCCTCGAACTCCTTGTACGACCACGGGTGCACCCGCGAGCTGAGGATCTCGTAGGGCAGGTCGTTGGCGTACTCCAGCTCGGTCCGCAGGTAGTGGTTGAGCGCGGCGCTGTAGGGGCCGGTGATGGCGTTCATGCTCGGGTCGGAGACGAAGTGCTCGCGCCCGCCGTCGGGGTCCCAGCCGGTGAAGCGGCCGTCGAGCCTGCCGACGGTCAGCCGGCGCCCGCGCAGCAGCTCGGTGAAGAAGCGGATGTGCTCGATGCGCAGGTCCACGCGGTCGACGTAGTCCTCGGAGAGGCCGGACAGCGCGGCGACCCTGGAGACGGCGGCGGCGCGCTCGTCGGCGGTGAGGCGGCTGCCGCGGGCCAGGGCCCACGGGTAGTCGCGGGCGGCGTACTCCTCGGCCTCGCGCAGCACGTCGGCCAGCGGGCGGTCGCCGTGCAGGCCGTGATAGTGCGCAATTGCGGCATAAGTCGGTAGATAGAGGGCGTAGGCCGTGTCGTTGCCCTCGTTGAACTCCACGGTCGCGTAGTCGAGCACCGAGGAGATCAGCATCACGCCGTTGAGGTACATGCCGTACCGCGACTGGAGGTGGTCGGCCAGGCCGGCCGCCCTGACCGTGCCGTACGACTCGCCGGCCAGGAACTTCGGCGACATCCACCGCGCGTTCCTGGTCGTCCAGAGCCGGATCACCTCGCCTACCGACTCCAGGTCGCCGCTGAACCCGTGGTACGGGCCGGCCTTCTCGCCCTCGGCCGCCCGCGAGTAGCCGGTGGACATCGGGTCGATGACGACCAGGTCGCTCACCTTGAGCAGGGTCTCGTCGTTGTCGGCCAGCGCGTACGGGGGAGGCAGGAGCGCGCCCGCGTCCCCCATCACGACCCGGCGCGGGCCGAGGATGCCGAGGTGCAGCCACACGCTCGACGACCCGGGCCCGCCGTTGAAGGCGAACGTGACCGGTCTGGTCAGCGGGTCGGCGTCGTCGAGCGTGTAGGAGGTGAGGAACACCTCGGCCTTCGGGCGGTGGCCGTCGAACGTCCCGTCCGTGAACACCTCCTCGCGCACCACCATGGTTCCGGTGGTGGCGGTGTACCCCTGGCCGGTCGGCAGGGTGTGCCGGGTGGTGACGAGGTTGTCAGCGGGCGTCTTTGTCTGTACTTCGTCGGACATAGCGGCCAATTATGGGGCAACGTCCACGGAGATCGCGGGGTCGGCGAAACGTTCGTTCGGGACGGTGGCGTACCAGCCCGGCCGGCCCGGGTCGCGGTCGTAGGGGTAGCCGCCGGTCTCCCGGTAGAACTCGGCGTAGCGGGCCACACGATCGGGGTCGAGGCGCACCCCGAGCCCCGGGCCGGAGGGCACGGCGATGGCGCCGTCCGCGTACGGCAGCTTGCCGCCCTCGATCACGTCGTCGCGCAGCTGGTGGTAGTGGGCGTCGGCGGCGTAGGTGAGGTTCGGCAGCACCGCGCCGAGGTGCAGCATGGTCGCGAGCTGGATGCCCAGCTCACCCGAGGAGTGCACGGCCACCCCGACCTGGAACGTGTCGCACACCCCCGCCGCCTTCACGCACGGCCGCACCCCGCCCCAGAACGTCGTGTCCAGCAGCACCACGTCGGCGGCCCTGCGCAGCACGTTGGAGGCGAGCTGCTCGAAGTTGACGACCACCGTGTTGGTGGCGAGGGGCACCCTGACCTGCTCCCGAACGGCCCTGAGCCCTTCCAGCCCCCAGACGGGGTCCTCCAGGTAGTCGTTGTTCAGCCCCTCGATGGCCCGGCCGAAGCGCAGCCCCTCGGCCACCGACAGCACGGCGTTGGGGTCGTACCTGAGCCGGTCGGCGGGGAACGCCTCGGCCAGCGCCCGGTAGCACTCCAGCTCGTGGTCCGGCGGGAACACGCCGCCCTTGAGCTTGTGCACGGTGAACCCGTGCGCCTCCTTGAGGTGGGCGGCGTGCTCGACGAGCTGGCCGGGGGTGCGGATCTCCGGGTGGCCTTCGGCGGCGTACCGGAAGAACAGGTAGGAGGCGAACGGGACGGCGTCCCGCAGCCGCCCGCCCAGCAGGTCGTGGGCGGGCACGCCGAGGTGCTGCCCGACGAGGTCGAGGCAGGCGAACTCGACGGCGGCCAGGAGCTGGGTGCGGTTGTTGTAGAGCGAGGCGGTGGGGTTGGCGATCTTGAAGCGGAGCGCCTCCAGCTCGAAGGGGTTGTGCCCCTTCAGGTACGGGACGAGCGCGCGGAAGGCCGACTCGGCGCTCTCGCCGCCGCCGCCCATCTCCCCCAGGCCGACCAGTCCGTTGTCGGCCTCGACCTCGACGATCGTGCGGACGAACCGCCCCCAGTGGGCGCCGTTGCTGTGCCGCAGCGGCGCCTCCAGCGGGACGGCGACCGTCGTGGCCCGGATGTCAACGATCTTCACGCGCGCTTCCCTCCGACGACGGCGACCCCGCAGGCGGGCAGCCGGACCTCGACCGCGTCCCGTCCCGGCATCGTGACCGTCGCCGTCACCGGCTCGGCGGCCAGCGACTGCAGCCGGACCACTTGCTCCCCGTCCAGCCGGCCGATCGAGGTGATCAGCACGTCGGGGTGGTCCACCGAGGCGTAGGTCTCGGTGGCGCCGGGTTGGCCGGTGATCAGCGCGCCGACGAACGGCTCGGTCAGCCCCGAGGCCGCCGCCGCGCCCAGCCTGCTGCCCTTGACGCCGGCCGCCGACGTGACGGCGTACCGGAAGGTGGTCTCGCCCTGCTGCTGGGCCGGGAAATTGGTGTCCCAGATGTTGTTGAGCGCCCAGGAGTAGACCGTGCCGTCCTCCTGGTCGAGCGTGGGCGGGAACGGCGCGTACGGCATGTGGATGGTGCCGAGCTGCACCAGCGGCGCTTCCAGGGTGGCCCAGGCGACGGTCAGCTCGGGGTCCTCGAAGGCGATCCAGTGCCTGATCGGCAGCATGTACTCGGCCGACCCCGGGACGCGCGGCACGTCGGGGCCGCCGACGCCGCCGGTCAGCTCCCAGGCGGTGGCCGGGCCCGTGGCGAACGGGAAGGCCAGGAAGACCGCCTCCTTGGCCGGGGTGCCCTGCTTGGCGAGCTGGTAGGTCAGGTCGAGCCTCGGGACGCCCCGGTGCAGCTCGATCGTGGTGCGCAGCCAGTCGACGCCCTTGCCCTGGAGCTCGACGACCAGCCTCTCGCCGACCGCCGTGCGCTGGGCCTTGACGATCGTGGCGTGGCGGGCGACGGCCCGGTCGCCGAGGAGCGTCCTGTCGTGCGCCCCGACGTGTCCCGACAGGTGGTTGAAGTGCGGGGCGGTGGCGTAGCGGTCGTAGACGTACTGGCCGAAACCGGCGGCGGCGTCACCGTTGACCAGCTCGCGGCCGGCGGACTTGTCGAAGATCGAGCTGATGTGGCCCTCACGGACGTCGTAGGCGACCCGGTAGAACTCGTTCTCGATGACGCCGTCCAGGTCCGGCTCGACCGGCTCGGGGGCCTGGCTCCGGCCCCGCACGACGTCGAGCCGCGCGTAGCCGAAGCCGGGTACGTCGGCCACGACCGCGTGGACGTGCCGGCCGATCGGGCGGGTCGGCCAGTCGTCGGGATCGACGTACTCCTCGTGGTGCGGCACGGTCTGCCCGGTCCGGGAGTCGACCAGCGCGATCGGCACGTCCACGGCCACCACGTCACGCGGCAGGAACGCGCGGACCACGTCGGTCCGCGCCCGGGTGCCGGGGTTGAAGACGGCGAAGGCGGCCAGGGCCGCGCCTTCCGCGTCCGCGTCAGGCAGGGCCGCGCCTTCCGCGTCCGCGTCAGGCAGGGCGGCGCCTTCCGCGTCCGGGGTCGAGAGGGCGGCGGCGAAGCGGCGGGTGGCGGCGTGCAGCAGGTCGGAGGCGTCGTCCTGGGCCTGGTAGGCGCCCGACGACTTGCGGGTCCACTGCAGGCCGCCGGAGTCGCCGGCCTCCTCGGCGTCCTCCCACGGGTTGGCCGCGCCCCAGGTGTGCTCGTTGAACAGGGCGACCTTGTCGTACGCCTCGTCGATCTGGTCCGTGGCGTCCGCGCCAGCGATCGTGTGCAGGGTCTCGGCGACGCGCAGGGCCGACTGCGCGCGGCGGACGTAGCCGAGCGGGCGGGCGCCCGAGCCGAGCCCGTCGGCCCACCAGTCGGTCCAGTCGCCCTCGTGCACGGCCAGGCGGTCGTGGTAGCGCTCCTCGACGTGCTCGAAGAAGTCGCTGTTGACCGCCGAGCGCAGGCGCGGCCAGGCCCACGTCTCGTTCCACTTGCGGGCGATCGAGGCGGGCACGATCGACGGCCCGGCGTTGTCGGCGTGCGCGCCCTGGACCCGCAGGTGCAGCACGTCCAGCTCGTACGGCTCGCGCGGCGCGTCCGGCCCCTGCCAGCCGAACGTGCCGGGCCCGTACGGGTAGCCCCGCGTGGCCAGCGCCGACAGGTAGCGCGGCAGCAGGTCGTCGGCCAGCTCGTAGGAGTCGGTCAGCCCGACCGTGTTGCCCTCCATGTACGCCATCCCGTGCGGCGTGTCGGTGAACCACACGAGCAGCTCGTTCCCGCTGGGCGCCCGCCACCGGAACGGCCTGGTCAGCTTGTCGCCCCCGTGCAGGTACGGCACCGACCGCCCGGCCCAGTTGTGCGCGGCGGCCAGGTAGCGCACGCCGGAGGCGTTGAGCGCGTCCACCAGGCCGACGACCGCGCCCGGCACGTCGGTGTGCATGGCCGACCTGGTGGCGAAGCCGTACCGGTCCTGGAGCTGCGCGGTGAAGCGGAGCTGGCGGTAGAGCTCCTCGGTCGAGCACGCCTCGGTGTGGAGCTGGAACGGCAGCGCGGTCACCTCGATCACGCCCGCCCTGGCCAGCGCGGCGAACGACTCGACCTGCCCGGCGGGCCGGGCGTCGAGCCATCTGAGCGCGGGCATCGACGACTCGACCGTCCAGCGGAACTTGGCGTCGTCCGGCCAGGAGGCGGTCTCCTCGGCCAGCCGCACGGCCGCGTCGAGGTAGTCGAGGTGGTGGCGGAGCACCGTGCCCTGCGGGTCGGTGTAGCCGATGTCCAGGTGCGAGTGGTGCACGACGAACACGCTCCACTTGCGCTGCGGGGTGACCGTGACCTGCGCGCTGCCGACCACGCCGGCGTCGTCGCGGCACTCCAGGGTGAGCGTGCGCGGCGCGTCCACCTCGGGCACCAGCAGCGTCACGTCCGTGCCCGAGGCGCTGTCGACGCCCACCAGCACGTGGGTCAGGGGTTGCGTGCTCGACACCCTGACCGCCTGGCGGCCGTCGTGCGTGAACAGCGGCAGCACCGCGACCCGCACCTCCAGCCCGCGCACACTGATCACCGGGGTCGAGGTGTCGTTGCGCAGCGCCTGCCTGATCCCGTCGTAGTCGGGGCTACCCAGGCTCCGCTGCAGCAACCGGCTCGTCATCTAAACACTCCCTAGGGACAGGCCCCGTGCGAAGAGGCGCTGGGTTGCCAGGAACAACACGACCGTCGGCAACGAGACCACCAGGCCCGCCGCCAGGCCGACGGGGACCGGCGTGCCGGCGTAGACGTCGGTCATCAGTCCGGCCAGTGCGGTCATGACCGGCCGGACGCTCTCGGTCTGCGTCAGCGTCAGGCCGAAGATGAGGTCGTTCCAGATGAAGGTGAACTCCAGGATGAACACCGCCGTCAGCGCGCTGAGCGAGATCGGCAGGTAGATGCGCCAGAAGACGCGCCACGTGGACGCGCCGTCCATGCGGGCCGCCTCGAAGATCGAGAACGCGACGCCCGTGTAGAAGTTGCGCAGCACGAACGCGGCCAGCGGCACGTTGATGGCGGTGTAGATGAGGATCATGCCGAGCCTGCTGTCGTACAGGCCGGCGTCGCTGTAGCCGACGAACAGCGGCACGAGCAGCATCTGCGACGGGAAGATCGTGCCGCCGAAGATCAGCAGGAACCACCAGAACCCGTGGCGCAGCCGCAGCACCACGATCGTGTAGCCGGCCAGCGCCCCGATCACCACGCCGAGCAGCGGCGAGACGACCGCGTAGAGGGCGGTGCTGCCCAGGCTGGCGGTCAGGTCGGCGCTGTCCAGGGCGCGGCCGAAGTTGTCCAGCAGCGCGAAGTCGCCGGACGGCACCCACGCGCTGCCCGGGTCGTACGAGGCCGCCGGCCTGGACGCGTTGACGAGGAGCAGGTAGGTCGGCCCGAGCCAGATCAGCCCGAGCACGATGAGCACGGTCCGCCGGATCATCGCACCTGCCTCCTCAGGTAGAGGTAGGAGGCCAGCCCGGTGACCACGGTGAGCATCACCGCGACGGCCGAGCCGTAGCCGTAGTCACTGGCCACGAACGTGTCGCGGTACATGGTCACCGCCAGCGTCTCGGAGTTGCGTCCCGGGCCGCCCTGCGTCAGCACCCACACGATGTCGAACGTCTTCAGGCTCGCCACCAGCGCCAGCCCGACCACGACCGCCGTCAGCGGGCGCATCAGCGGCCAGATCACGTGCCGGAACAGCCGCCAGCCGGAGGCGCCGTCCAGGCGGGCGGCCTCGATCGGCTCCTTGGGGATGGACTGGAGGCCGACGACGAACAGCAGCGTGTTCACGCCGAGCTGCTGCCAGGTCCACACCAGCAGCATGGCCAGCGTGTTGTGCGGCGCGACCTGGAGGAACGCGGTGTCCACGCCGAGCAGCCGGTTGGCGATGCCGTCATGGGACAGCACCGGGCTCCACACCATGGCCAGGCCCGCGCCGCTCAGCGCGTACGGCAGCATGAACGGCACCCGGTACCAGGCGCCGCCCTTGAGGTCGTAGGACAGCACCGCGACCAGCAGGCCGAGCCCGACCGGGAGCACCATCGTGCCGGCCACCCAGATGAGGGTGTTGCGGGTCGAGGTGAGCAGCGCGGGGTCGTCCAGCAGCTTGACGAAGTTGCGCAGGCCGATCCACGCCGGGGACTCCAGGCCGTCGTACCGGGTGAGGCTCAGGTAGGCCGTCCACAGGAAAGGCGCGTAGAGCAGCCCCGCGACCAGCACGGCCGCGGGCGCCACGTAGCCGTGCCTGAACCGGCCGAGCATCGGCGTCCGCGCGCTCATGGCCTCGCTCCGCGCGACGGCGTTCCCCCGCTCACTGGTGGGTGCTCCAGTACTCGTCGGCGGCCTTCTGGATGGTCTCCAGCACTTCCTTGTACGTCCCGGGCTCGGTGACGAACTTGCCGAAGCCGTCGAGCGCGGCGGTCAGCACCGGGGGCGGCGTGGCCTCGAAGTAGCGGTTGACCAGGCGGTACTTGCCGCCGCCCGCGTCCTTGGTGACCGTGCCGAGCGCCTCGTCGGCGATCTCGACCTTCGGGTTGGCGCTCACGTCGCCCCTGGTGGAGGCCCACTTCTTCTGGGCGTCGGCGGTGGTCCACCACTTGAGGTACTTCAGGTTGGAGTCGGGGTCGTCCCCCTTGGCGAGCGAGCACAGCGGCCCGCTCTCGAAGATCATCGAGGTCTTCGGCAGCGTGGGGTTGACGTTGGGGATGACGAAGAATCCGTAGTCGGTGCCGGACTTCAGGTCGCGCTGCGTCATGCTGGTGTTGAACCAGGTGCCGAAGGAGACCATCGCCGCCTTGCCGTTCTTCAGGACGTCCCCGGGGTCGGTCTTGTCGCCCGGGTTCATGAAATATCCGGCGTCGATGAGCGACTTCCACTTCTCCATCACCTGGACCACCCCCGGGTCGGTGTACTTGGCCTGGCCCGTGGACAGGCGGTCGTACAGGTCGGGGTCGGAGCCGGCCATGAGCTGCTCGAACCAGACGAAGGAGAACAGCACGCTGGTGTGGTAGAAGGCCTTGACGCCGTTCTTCTTCAGGGTCTCGGCGCCCTGCACCAGCTCGTCCCAGGTCTGCGGGGGCTTCAGGCCGTACTTGTCGAAGATCTTCTTGTTGTAGAACATGCCCCAGTAGGCGACGTTCATCGGCACGCAGTACTGCTTGCCGCCGATCGTGTAGTAGGGCGCGAGGTCCTGCGACAGGTCTCCCGCCTTGATCGCCTCCTGCCAGACGGCCGTGGTGTCGGCCACCTGCTTCTGCTTGACGATCTCCTCCAGCATCCCCCCGGTCTGCCAGGTGAACAGGTCAGGCTTCACGTTCGTGCGGAAGGACGCCTTGATGAAGGCCTGGTACTGGGCGGAGTCGGTGTACCCCGTCGGCTTCATGCCCAGGCCGATCTGCTGCTTGGACAGGGCGCCCATCTCGTCGAAGTACTTCGTCCAGGCGCCCTTGTCGTTGTAGAGCGACAGTTCGGTCTTCTTCTTCGGCGCCTCGGCGCTGTTTCCGCCGCAGGCGGTCAGGACCAGCGCCGCCACGCCCAGCGTGGCCACACGTGACCGGAACATGGCCGGCCTCCTTGCTCTTTCGGGGGGACTTGCTCTATCTAGAGGGCAACCTCTGCTCGACGACGGTCCGCACGTCGACCAGATGGGCCCGCATGCGCGCCTGCGCCTCGGCGGCGTCGCGCGCTTCGATGGCCTCCAGGATGGCCAGGTGCTCCTCGTAGTCACGGCGCCGGTCGTCGAAGATCTGCAGGATCTCCCGCTGCTCCGCCCCGTGGACGGTGAGCAGCGAGTCGACCACCTCGTGCAGGACGCTGTTGCCCGCCATCCGCGCGGTCGCCCGGTGGAAGGACATGTTGGCCTCGTGCAGCTCGGCGTCCTCGCCGCGCAGGTGCCGGCCCGCCTGGTCGAGCACCTGCTTGAGCGCGGCCAGCTCCGCGCCCTCGGCCTGCTCGGCGGCCATGGCGGCCAGCGGCGGCTCGATCACGATCCGCGCGCCGAGCAGTTCGAGGAGCTGGGCGACGTGCATGTCGCGCATGTTGGGGTTGGGCAGCACGAGCCGCTCGATGTCGGCGCCGACGTAGATGCCCGAGCCGTGCCGCAGCTCGATGGCCCCGGTGGCCTCCAGCCTGCGCAGCGCTTCGCGCAACGTCGGGGTGGTGACGGCGAAACGCTGGGAGAGCTCCCTGGTGGAGGGCAGCCTGTCGCCCGGCCGGTGCCCCCCACTACGGATGAGCTCCAGCATGCGCTCGGTCAGAGCGTCGGAAAGCGTCGGCCGCGCAACCTCGGACATATCAAGTGATCTAATCACTTAATCCGACGCACGTCTATGCTGACCGGCGATTTCCCCGGCTCAGCGGTTGAGCAGGTCCTTCATCAGGTCGATCTGCGCCTTGCGGGACGCCTGGACCTGCGCCGCCCACTCCTTGACCGCCGGATCAGCCCCGGAGGCCACCTCGGTGTCCGCCATCTTGATCGCGGCGCCCTGGTGCGCGATCAGCAGGGTCATCAGGTCGTGCTCGAAGGACTTCGACTTCTTCAGCGCCCTGATCTGCCTGCGGTCGGTCTCCGGCATGCCGCCGTGGTGGTCGTGGGCGCCGGTGGCGGCGGTGAGCGGCTGCTCCCAGGCGTACAGCCAGCGCAGCATCATCTCGACCTCGTCCTGCTGCGTGCTGGCCACGGCGGCCACCAGGATGCGGAGCTGGTCGGTGGTGGCCCGTTCGCTGCCCAGCTTGGCGATCTCGATGCCCTGGCGGTGGTGCTGGACCATCATCTGCACGAACATCACGTCCTGGGCGTTCACCGGAGGTGCCTGGGCCCCGGCAGCCCCGCAGGCGGTGGCCAGCAGGAGGCCCAGGGCCGCCAGGACGAGCTTCAGGGCGCCGGATCGGGGGGTAGCGGCCACTCTGCGCGCCTTCCATTAAAAAGGAAACCTTCCTAAGAGTTAGACGATTTCCCCGGAGCGCGCAAGGGCCCCTGTCAAGGACGCGGGACGCCCGGCGCGGACGTCCCGCCTCCCCTCCTCAACGCTCACCCCGGACGGTCACCGGACGCCGGCGCGGTAGGTCAGGACCAGGCCGACGCCGCCGAGGGTCGTCCGGTCGCCCTCCACGGCGAGCGGCCACCCCGGCCCGCCCACCAGCAGGCCCGGGGTGGGCAGCAGCTTGCCGTCGTCGAGCGCCAGCCGCCGGTCGCCGTTGATCAGCAGCCGCGCGGACGTCCCCGGCGGGTACGCCGCGTAGACGCCGGTGATCTGCCGCCCGATCATGCCCGGGAACATGCCGGCCGTGAACGGCAGCGTCAGGACGTCCTCGGAGCCCTCCGTGAACGCCGCCCACCGGTCGGGGAACTCGGTGGCGACGTCCACGAACCGGGCCGCCGGGTACGGCTTGAGCATGCCCTTCACCGCGTTGGCGAACAGCTCGCCCCCTTGCTCGGCGGCATACTTGACGGTGATCGTCACGTCCCGCAGGGCGGGCGCGCCGCCGGCCGGGAGCTCCAGCCGCCACCGGGAAACCGCGCCCGTGCCCTCGAAGGGCAGGTAGCGGTCATCGTCGAAGCGCAGCTCGAACAGGCCGTTGTTGTCCTTGTACTCTTCCAGGTCCGACAGCGCGATCTGCTGCCCGGCCCGCCAGTTGGCCCGCAGCGTGCCGGGCATCGGGCCCTTCGGGTCGATCAGGTACTTGACGGCCTTGGGGTCGGGGCTGAGCACGATCTTGCTGTCGAGCTGCGTGAGCGTGGCGTTGAGCCCGATCGGCGCCTGCGCCCCCTCGAAGGTGACCGACAACGTCCTGATGCGCCGCCGGTAGTGCCCCGGGAAGTCGCGATCGAACAGCGGCTCGGTGAGCGCGAACTCGCACCGCCCGGTTGTGCGCAGGTTCAGCGCGGCCAGCGGGTCGAGGGCCAGCAGCGACACCTTCTTGGTGATCTCCAGGCCGCGTGCGTCGCTCTCCAGGTACGCCTGGCCGAGCCGTTCCAGGTCGACCGACAGGCTCTCGCCCGCCAGCAGCCCGTTGCGCCGGCTCTCCCAGTACGCCGGCCGGATGTGGTCGGCCTCGCCCTCCGGCACGCCGCGTTCGTACTGGAAGGCCCGCTGCGCGGCACGCGCCATCTCGTAGGCCAGGTTGTACGTCTGGAAGTACATCCCGGACAACCGCCCCGACATCCACTGGTAGAGCTGCGCGTTGGCGAACTTGTTCGTCATGAACGCGCCGACCGCCTCGGTGTCGGCAATCTCCTGCCTGAGCACCTCCAGCTCCCGCTGGGCCACCTTGACCTGGAGCTCGGCGCCGGCCACCTGGTGGTCGAGCTGCGCCACGTCGGCCCGCGCGACCGCGAGCTGGAAGGCCCAGTCCTGGGCCATGCGCTCCTGCTCGGCCCGGACGCCGAACAGCTCGCCGAGCACGCTGAGCCCCTCCGCCGTGGTCGTCGCGACGTCGGCGCCGGTGTTCAGCGCGTCGGCGACCTGGATGCCGCCCTCCTCGGTGCCGATGATGAACGGGCCGATCAGGACCTGCGGCAGGGCGGCGGCGACCGCCGCGCCGACCTTGAGCCCCGCCCCCACGAAGTGCGCGACCGCGGCCCTGGTCATGACGTCGATCTGGGCCTCCTGGAGCGGGGACATGCCGTCGGCGATCAGGCCCTCGTAGTAGCGCGCCCGCTGCTCGGCGCTCTTCCGGCCCACCTGGAGTTCGAGAAGGCCCTCGGTGGCGATCTGGACCTGCGCCTCCTTGATCGCGCGGGTGAGCCCGAGGATCGTGCCCTCCTGCCTGTTCTGCAGCAGCGCCAGCTCCTCGGCGTCGCGCCGCTCCAGCACGTTGAGCAGGTCGCCGGCGAACTGCCGCAGCTTGTCCACCAGCTCCTGCGCCCTGCGGAAGGTGAAGGAGAACCGGTAGTGCGGCACCGGCACGGCGGCGGCCAGGGCGAGCTGGTCGGGCGAAGCCCCGCCGGCCACGCCCCTGACCAGCGCCATCACGTCGGCGGGCGGCTCGAACAACGGCACGGGACGGCTGATCCCCATGATGTCGAGCGAGGCCCTGATCTTGCGCAGCCGGTCCTCGACCCGGGTCCAGTAGTCCAGGAACACGCTGTTGCCCGGGACGTGGAAGTAGGGGTTGCCGATGCCGCCGTGCACCTCGCCCGGCCCCTTCAGCAGCGCCCCGCCCGCCGTCAGCTCGGCGAGGACGCCGTTCCCGGCCGGCAGGGGCGGCTCGGCGGCGGTCAGCTCCTCGTAGCCGCGCGCCGGCGTGACCGCCCGCGGCCCGAGGTCCTCCGGCCGCGGGCCGAGCAGGTCGTGGGCGAAGATGTAGAGCATCCTGGCCTCGTCCAGGCTCTCGCCGGTGTACTGGCGGAAGAGCAGGTCGCCCCAGTCCAGCAGGTTGTCGACGTAGGCCATCACGACCGCCCGCCGGTGGGCCGCCGGACGCAGGTCCGCGATGGCGTGCGGGTCGAACGGGTCGTCCATGTACGTCCGGATCATCGTGTCCCAGTCGCCCGCCAGGTCGTACTGGCGGCGCAGCCGGCCGATCATGGCGACCTTCTCGCCGAGGCCGTCCAGCGCGCGGCGGGCCCGTGCCGGGACGCCGGTGGCGGCCAGCGCGCGCTCGACCTCCCGCAGCCCGTCCGAGGCGAGTCCGGTCAGGTAACGCTCCTCGTCCGCGGACAGGTCGTGCGCCTGGTACGCCGGGGCCAGCGCCTCCAGCGCGCGCAGGATCGGGTTCAGCGCCCCGGCCACCTTGTCGGCCTCCGCGCCGATCTCCCGCAGGTCCTCGCGGCAGCCGGTGACCAGCGCCTTGACGTCCGCCGACAGGAACGGCAGGAACCGCCAGTACCGCGGCTGGGTGGGGTCGAAGACGTACTCGTACCAGGTGCGGGCCTCGTCGAAGCGCTGGGCGCCGTTGAGCGCCTGGGCGATGAGCACGGTGGCGTGGAAGAAGACCTCCCAGTAGTAGATGCCGTTGCCGCTCTGGAAGTCCAGGTGCGAGCTGGTCGGGTAACCCTGCGCGACCACCTGCGGGCCGACCTTGATCGTGGTCGGCCCGGAGACGGTCTCGCTGAAGGCGGGCAGCTCGTCGATCTCCTGGGTGCGCGGCGCGAGCAGCTCGGCCACCCCGCCGGTCAGCAGCGCCTTGTTCAGCCGGTACGCCGTGCTCGACGTGAGCCGGACGATCTCGTGCGGCAGCGAGGCGACCTCGTAGGGGCGCTCGGGGGCGTACCTGACGTACTCGGCGCCGAGGAACAGGAAGAGGTCCCGGCTGTCCAGGACGCCGGTCAGCCGGGCCTGCCAGCCGTCGGGCAGCCCGCCCCAGTTGCCGGCGACCGGGGAGAAGACCAGGTCGTCGCCCAGCTCCCGCCCGGACTCAAGGACGGCGTAGTCGGTGCCGGACAGGACGTACCGGCGGCCGGCGCGGGTGAAGACGGCCCGGACCGCCTGGTCCATGGGCTTGGGGTAGCCGCGGTCGGCCACGTCGGGGATCGTGCCGCCGTTCAGCGTGTAGCGGACATACTCCAGGCCCCTGGCCAGGTACAACCGGCCGCCCACCACGTAGGCCGCGTCCACGCCCTGCCGGGTGACCAGCGTCCCGACCTTGCCCAGGTCCCTGGTCGGGTACGGGCCACTCTGCGTGTACTCCTTGCGGTCCTTGGAGGTGATGGAGACGTACGTCCTGGCCGCGTTGTCGAAGAACCAGGCGCCCTCGCCGAACACGAAGGCGGCCCCGACCCGGCCGGACTGCGGCAGGCCGTCGGTGTTCTTGGCCAGCGGGCGCGGATACCCCTTGTCCAGGCCGCCGTCCGGGGAGAAGCGGAAGTACTGGTCGCCGGAGAAGACGAACGCCTTGTCGCGCAGCAGGATCGTGTCCACCCTGGCCCCGCCGGGCGGCGTCCAGGGCAGCTTGCGCGGCGTGTCCAGCGAGGACGAGTCGACGTAGCCGAGGTCGCGGGAGAAGAAGTACTCCTTGCCGTCGGGCAGCGTCCCGGCCGCGTCCACCTTCGGCCAGCTGGGCAGGCGCTCGTCGTTGGTGGCGAGCTGCTTCGGGTAGCCCTCGTCCGGCAGGCCGAACGGCGGGCCCGAGTAGCGGTAGTAGACGGGCCCGGCGAACAGGTACGTCTGCTCGCCGCGCACCAGGGCCGCGTCCACGACGCCCGACTCGTACAGCTGGGTGGACACGTGGCCCCAGCGGCCGGCGACCGGCAGCCTGCTCAGCCGGGTGGCGTCCGGGCGGTCGGGGCCGACCTCGACGTAGAAGCGGTTGGCGTTGTTGAAGAAGTAGCGGGTGCCGTCGGGCAGCTCGAACGCGGCGTCGATCGGGTTCCAGCCGGTGGGCAGCCTGTCGGTGTTCGCACTGAGCGGCTGAGGTCTGACGTCGCCGCCGGGCGGGCTGACCGGACGGCACAGGAAGCTGCCGCCCTTGTGGTCCACGCTCAGCCAGGCGCCGCTTTCGAGCTCTTCGTGCGCCGGCATCGTGAGCCGCACGACCTTGGACTCCTCGACCGGCTCGTCGAAGATCCGGTCCAGCCGGGACGCCCGCAGCGGCTCGGGCACGCCCTCCACGCGGACGGCGTACAGCTCGGGGGTGAGCGCGAAGGAGGAGTGGGTCTCCTTGCCGTCCACCTTGTAGAAGCAGGTGATCACGATCGAGTCGTGCGCGTCGGCGCTCTCGCCGGGCACGACGGCGGACGCCTGGACGTAGAGGCGCACGTCCGTGATCGGCGCGTCCCGCCGCTCCTCGACCGGGAGCACCTGGGCGGCCACCCACTCGTGGTTGAGGTTGCGGAAGGAGTAGGAGATCCGCACCCGATGCGCCGGCGGCGGCGCGGTGACCTCCTGCGTCTCGCCCGTCCGCTTGGCAGTGATCTTGGTCCCGGACGGGTCCTCCGGCGTGACCGTCTCGACGACCGGCCAGAACACGAACACCCGGCCGAACGCGTGCACCGGGTACACCCGCTCGGACTCGATCTGCACGTCCGCCTTGAGCCACGGCTCCCAGGTGGCCGACAGCTTCGCGCCGTCCCTGAACTCGGCCTCTCGGCAGTAGTAGCGCCGCGGCTCGGTCCTGGTCCTGCCGAACAGGACCAGCCGCCGGACGCCCGCGTCCGCGCCGTCCTCGGCGTAGACGTAGCCGCCCGCGACGGCCAGCCTGGAGACCTCGGTGTACTCGTCGAGGTAGCGCTTGTAGGCGCGCTCGACCTTGTCCCGGGTGATCTCGCCCTGGAGCAGGTCGTCCTCCAGGGCCTCGAAGGCGGGGGTCTTCGCGGTGCGCAGCTCGGGGCGCAGGTAGTTCTCGGGGTAGAGGAAGACCTTCCTGTTGGCCTCCCAGACGCGGTAGTTCCGCATCCAGGCCCACCAGGTCTTCAGCCGTTGCCGGAGCCCGTCCGGGTCGTCGCCGTCGCGCGGGGTGACCTGTTCCAGGCCGAGCAGGTAGCGGTGCAGGTAGAGCTGGGCCGCCGCGATGGCCTCGCGCACCCGCGAGGTGCGGCCCTGGCCGCCCGTCTCCACGTCGATCAGGTAACGGTCGTAGAGGTCCTGCGGGGTTCCGGCCCCGGCCGCGACCGTGACCAGGGCATCGCGTTTGAGCACGTTGAGCTCGTCGTGGATCGCCGCCGACAGCGCCGTCCACTCCTCCGGGCCGTGCAGGTGCTCGACCAGGCCGTACAGGGCCGTGGCGGCCGCGTCCAGGTCGCCGCCGAACGCGTTGCGCCAGACGTCGGCGTACAGCGTGGACGGCGCGCCGCCCAGCCGGTCGGTGACCGCGAACAGGTCGACCAGCCTGAGCAGGAACTCGACCTCGAAGCGCTCCTCCTCGGGGGTGACGGGCGTGAGCAGCGCCGCGTTGCGCCTGGCCCACCTGATCTCGTCGGGGTCCCAGCCGAACAGCTCGGCCAGGCGGCGGTACGGGTCCTCCACCGAGGCCGGGCCGTCCAGCAGGAACGCGGCCAGGCCGTCGGGCCGCGACCGGACGAGGTCCACGAACCTGGTGATCGTGTGCACGTCGCTCAGCCGGTACTCGGCCGTGTCCGACCAGCGGTGGGCGAAGCGCTGCGGGAAGGTGCGGTCCACGGCGTCGTACCCGGCGGAGTAGCGCGCGTACTCCGGGCCCTGGCACAGGTAGGTGCGGCCCTCGAAGACGAAGGCGCCGTCGGGGCCGGTCTCGAAGCGGGCCGGCAGGTCGCCCCAGTCGTCCTTGACCGTACGGGGGTAGCCCTCCTCGACGTGTTCCAGCTCGCCCGGACGGTAGCGGACGTACTGGCCGGACCTGAAGGCGTACAGCTCGCCGGTGGGGGCGGCGAAGGCGGCGTCCACGACCTTGCCCTCGGCGAAGGCGTTGCGCACCTTGCCCCACTGCTCGGTGATCGGCCGGGGGGCGGCCGTGCCGTCGGCGCGCAGGTACTCCGCGCCCTTGAACAGGTACGTCGTGCCGTCCGGCGTGCGGAAGGCCGCGTCGAGGCCGTCGGCGAACGCGTCGGGCAGGGGCCTGCGGATGCCCAGCTCGTCGGCCAGCGTGCCGTCGATCGTGCGGGGGTAGCCGTCGTCGGCGAACTCGTACTCGGTGCCGGTGTAACGCAGGTACTGGTCGCCGCAGAACAGGTACGTGTACGGGCCCTTGACCAGGGTCGCGTCCACCTTCTCCCGTTCGGCGACGGTGTTCCTGACCAGGCCGAGCGCCGCCAGCTCCACGACCCCGGCCGCCGCCCGGGAGACGACGTGGCAGATGCCGCCGGCCAGGACGTGCACCGTCCGGTCGTTGCCCACGACGGCGTCGATCATCCGCGTCCCCACCCGGTCCTGCATGGCGTCGTCGAACGACTCCGGCAGGTTGGCGAACGCCTCCTCGTGCCGCAGGTTGCCGATGATCTTCTTGGGGTAGCCGGGATCGACGTAGCGGTACTCCGGGCCGCTGTAACGCACGTAGTGGTCGCCCGAGAACAGGAACGTCGTCTCGCCCCGGTGCACGTAGGCGGCGTCCACCCGGGCGGTGGCGTCGTCGGCGACGAACGGGTTGGGCGACCTGCCCCACCGCTCGCGGACGGCTTCCAGCGGCCCGAAGGCCCGGTCGGCGTACCTGGCGTACCGCTCGGCGAAGAAGAAGTACGTGGAGCCGTCCGGCGCGGTGAAGGCCGTGCGCAGGGCGTCGCCCGGCTCCAGGCCGTGGCCGAACCCGCGCCAGACGCGCTCGGCGGGCCGCGGGTAGGACCATTCGCGGGTCCTCTCGTCGAACTGCACGAACCGCTCGCCGAACAGCAGGAGCATGGTGTCGCCCTCGAACAGCACCGCGTCCGGCACGGGACGGCCGGGCACGCGGTAGGGCTCGGGGACGTCCCAGAAGCTCTCGTCGGCGGTCGCCGGGTAGCCGTCGTCGGGCCGGGTGTAGTCGGCGCCCGAGTAGACGACGTACCGCAGGGCGCCGTCGGCGTCCGGGCGTTCGAACAGGTAGGTCCTGCCTGCCCGCACGTAGGCGAGCGTGACGTTCTCCAGGCCGCCCCAGTGGGCGGCGATCGGGCGCGGCTCGCCGTCGATGGCGAGGTTCACGTCGGTGTAGGCGACGAACTGGTCGCCGCTGAACAGGTACGTCTTCCCGTTCCGGCCAACGAAGGCCGCATCCACCGTGTTGTCCTGATAAATCGTGTTACGTGGTCGTCCCCACTCCTCCGCGAGCGGGTACTCCCTGTTCAGCCGGGTGTTGTAGCAGGACGCCCCCTTGAACAGGTACGCGTGCCCGTCCGCGCCGCTCAGCACCGCGTCGAGCCCCGTCCTGAACTCCTCCGGCACCGCCCGCAGCAGCCGCGGCCTGGCCCGCACCGGGGCGGCCCGCGGCCCCTCCAGCGCCGGACGCCTGCTCCAGCCGTTCGCGTCCTGCGTGAGCACCGTGCCGTCCTCGACGAACGCGCAGGTCACGCCGCCGATCGCCAGGTCGTCGTAGCGGCGGTACAGGGTGTCGGAGACGACATGGCAGCTCGTGCCGCGGAACAGGTACACGTTGCGGCGGTCGGCGAAGGCCGCGTCCACGCCGTCCAGCGTGACGTCGAGGCCGGCCAGCCGCGGCTCCCGCGACAGGGCCGACAGGGCCCGCGGGTAACCGTCCTGGACGTGGGTGAGGTCGTCGCCCGCGTAGCGGACGTACTGGTCGCCGGAGAACAGATAGGTGTAGCGGCTGGTCACCTCGGCGCCGTCCACGCGCTCGGTCGCGTCCATGACCAGGGCGGCGTCCACACGTCCCGTCCTGGCGATCCGGCTGACCACGTTGCCCCAGAACGTCTGGACGTTCGCCGGGTAACGGTCGTCGATCTCGGTGTAGTCGCCGGTCGAATAGCGGACGTACCGGCCGCCGGAGAACACGTACGTCCTGCCGTCCTTGCCGACGAAAGCCGCGTCCACCCTGCCGAACGGAAGGCTGTCCCAGTGCTCGGCCAGCGTGCGCGGCTCCGACCACCAGCGGTGCCTGCTGTCGAACACGACGAACCGGTCACCGGAGAACAGGTACGTCCGCCCGTCCGGCCCGGTGAACACCGCGTCGATCACCGCGAAGCGCGGGTCGGCCGCCAGCGTGGCGGGCAGGTTCCACCAGTTGTCGGACACCGGCCTGGGGTAGCCGGCGTCGGGCACGGTGTAGTCCCTGGTGGAGTAGCGGACGTAGAAGTCGCCGCCGTCCGCGTGCGCCTCGATGTGCAGCGGGTCGCTCCTGAGGGTCACCTCGACGCCCTGCTCGGTGCTCACGTGCCACTCCGGGGCGGCGCCGCGCGCCCGCGCGTCCTCGGCGAAGGACAGGCCGTGCTCCAGGAACCGGCGGCGCAGCGCGGGCGACAGCCGCCCGGCGTCCAGCTCGGGCGCCTGGGCCAGGGGCAGGTCGAACAGCCGCCCGCCGACGCCGAACAGGTACGTCCCGCCGTCCATGACGAAGGAGGCGTTCACCCGGCGCAGGCCGCCCCAGTCGCCGGCGATGCGGCGCGGGTAGCCGAGGTCCACGACCGAGTAGTCCGCGCCGGAGTACCTGATGTACCGCTCGCCGCTGAACAGGTAGGTCCGGCCGTCGAGCCCGGTCAGCCCCGAGTCCACCACGCCGCCGGGCAGCGCGTCGGCGACCTTGCCCCAGCGCTCGGCCGTCGGTTCCGGCACGCCCACGCCGGAGTCGCCGGCGGCGATCGTCCGGCCGTCCTTGAACAGGTGGACGAGCCCGCCGGAGTCGGTGAAGGCCGCCTCGATCCCCGTCTCGAACTCGCCGGGCAGGCCGGGGAAGCGGGACTCGATCCGTCTCGGGTAGCCGTCGTCCACCCGTACGCCGTCGTTCTCCAGGCTGTCGGAGTAGGCGACCACCTGGTTGCCGCGCAGCAGGTGGACCAGGCCGTCGCCGCCGACGAAGGCGCTGTCCACGCGCTCGGCGCCGTCGAAGGCGTTGCGTACGCGCCCCCAGCGGGCGGAGACGGGCTGCTCGCCACGCTCGGTGTCGAGGTGACGGCCGCCGGTGAACAGGTGCGTGCGGCCGTCCACGTCCTGGAAGGCCGCGTCCAGCGAGGCCCGGAAGTCCGCGGGCAGCGGGGTGTCGTGGCCCTCCGCCGACCACCACTCCGCGAGGCCGCGCGGGTAGCCCTCGTCCACGGCCGAGTAGTCCGAGCCCGAGTAGCGGACGTACTGGTCGCCGCAGAACAAATAGGTCCGGCCGTCCTCGTCCACGAAGGCGCTGTCGATCCGCCCCGGGGCGTCGAAGTTGTTCCTGACCTTGCCCCACACCTGGTCGCGCGGGGCCCAGCGGATGCTGCCGGGCTCCTTGACGTACAGGTGGGAGGCGCCGTCGAGGCCGCGGCCGATGATCCACTCGGCGCCGCCGGGATGCGCGAAGGCGGCGTCCACGCCGGTCAGCTCCGCGAACCTGGGCGCCAGCTCGATCAGCGGCTTCGGCCGGGGGTCGGCCAGTTCGTACGTGGTCCCCGAGTACACCCAGTAGCCGCCGGGCGCGAACAGGTAGATGTTCCCGTCGCCGCTCCTGAGCACGGCGTCGATGGTCTCGACGTTCGGCGGCAGCGCCAGCGGCTCGGGGTACTTTCCGGCCAGGTCCTGGTCCTGGAAGGCGACGGCGACCTCGGTGGGGTCCATACCGAGCTTCCCGGCCAGCGCCGCGAAGCGCCGGACGCGCCGGTAGACGGCCCGCAGGTGCGGGTCGGCGGGCACGGCGGTGACCTCGCCGCTCTCGTCCCCGGCCGCGAGGACCGGCGGGACCAGCACCTCCAGCGCCTCGGGCAGGCTGCCGGCCACCCCGGCGCAGATCGCCGCGACCGTCGCCTCCGGCACGCCGAACCCGTCGGCGAGCACCGAGGTCAGCGCCGTCTCCTGCGCCCGCGCCCCGCGCTCCAGCGCGGCGGTGATCTCCCCGACCGCCTCCGCGGTCCGCACCGCCACCGGGTGCAGCAGGAAGAAGACGTCCTTGGCGAAGTCCTCCAGGCCCGGCAGCGTGAACTCCAGCGCGTTCCCGACGTTGCGGAAGCGGTCCAGGGCCTCGCGGCGCACCGCGTGCGCGCCGTCGAGGTGCCCGGCCGCGACCAGCATCGCGGCCACCCGCCCCTGCTCCTCCTCGTCGAACCCGAGCTCCCCCAGCGCCTCCATGTCCAGCCTGTACGGCTTCTCGTCCCGTACGCACTCCTCGATCCGGGCCGCCACGACGGCCGTCTCCGCCGCCGTGAACCCGTCGCCCAGCGTCAGGCCGTCCAGGTCGGCGGCCACCCGGCCGTCGCGGAGGTAGGCGCCGTCGAGCGCGTCCAGCACCCGCTGCGCGACGGCCTCGTCCGCGACGTCGGCGAAGTCGTCGGCGGTGAAGGTGTACAGCTCCTCCTCCAGAGCCGCGAGCTGCTGCCTGATCGCGTCCAGGACGAACCGCCGGTGCGGGTAGAACTCCGGCGCGAGCGCGAAGTCGTCGATCCTGAGCCCGGCCAGCGCCACTTTGTCCAGGTAGTTCCCGTCCGCGTCCAGGTAGCCGTTGAAGCGCAGGCTCTCGGCCAGCCGGACGGCGTTCAGCCGGTGCCCGGCGAAGATCTCGGGGTCGAGCGCCAGCGGCTCCCGGCCGAACTGCTCGATCCGGGCGCGCAGCTCGTCGAGCACGGCCGGGGCGACGTCGGTCAGGCCGGCGTTCAGCAGGAGGCGGCCGACGTTCTCCTCGTCGGCGAAGAAGCCGGGCGAGGACACCGCGCCGTCGGCGTCGATGTAGCCGTGGTGGATCAGGTTGTCGTACAGCTCGGCCTGCTGCTCCTCCGTCAGGCCGCCGAGCGTGGCCAGGTCCGACGGGTAGAACGACGAGGTGCCGTTCGACACGCTGTTGATCAGCTTGAACAGCGGCTCCCTGAAGGACTCGAAGTCCCGCTCCAGCCGCAGCCCGTGGTCGCTCACCGGCATGTCCTCGGTGACCAGCCGTCCGTCGGCGCGCAGCCGTCCGCAGAAGACGAGCTGGGCGTAGATCTTCCCGGCCGTCCGCTCGCCGAGCCCGAGCCCGGTGAAGTCGTCGGCGACGATCACCCCCAGCCCGGTCACCGCGTCGTACGCGGCCGCCTCGGCCTCGGCCGGGTCGAGCCGGAGCAGCCGATCGTCCCGGGCCGAGACGACCCCGCGCCCGTGGCTGCCCAGGATGTCGTGGACGGCCTGTGCCGCCCGCTCCCCGAACCGGTCGCCGGCGAACAGAGCGGGCGCGCGGGCGACCGTCCCGAACCGCTGGTTGAGGCTCTCCAGGACGCCGACCTGGTCCGCGTCGTCGCGCGCCGCCGACCGGCCGCCCAGGATCTCGACCAGCTCGCGGCTGCCGAACCCGGCGGCCTGCGTCCAGCGGGCCAGGGCCTGCAACGTCTGCGCCAGCCACAGGCAGGAGCCCGGATCGGCACCCTCCAGGATGCGGTGGCAGTCGCCGGTGCCCGGCTCGACCGTGCCCAGCACGGAGAACGTGGAGTGGCGCAGCACCGACGGGTCGCTCTCCAGGACCTCCATCAGGTCGAACAGCTCGCCGGCCGAGATCCCGAGCGTCGAGACGAACCGCCCGGCCCGCTGGAGCAGCACGATCGCGGGCAGCCCGATCTCGCCCCGGTCGAACGGGCTCGGCTCCAGCGCGTCGTAACGTTCCCGGTAGCGCCGTACGACCTCGGCCAGGTCGCTCTCCGTCGTGCCGATGGAACGTGCCAGCCTGCGCCGGTACTCCTTGTTGTGCGGGGCCATGATGTCGCCCGAGACGCGCGGCAGGTCCTCCAGCCCGGCCGGGCGGATCGGCACGACGAGCCCGCACACGTCGTCGACGGCGAGGTCGTGGCCGCGCGCCAGATGGACGACCACCGCGAGGGTCCGCAGCGCGGCCGTGTCCAGGACGCCGCCGCAGCAGGAGGTGAGCACGCGGTCGAGGTCGGTGGTGCTCAGGCCGGTCCTGCGGGCCAGCCGGACGAGCCTGCTCACCCGGTCGAACCAGTACGGCGGGACCGGCCCCGGCCTGCCGTCCACGACGGTGCCCAGCTTGGCGCCGTCCTCGGACATCGTCACCGGTGCGCCGCCGAGGTTGACGAAGAACTTCGCCGGCGGCCGGTCCGGGTCCTCCGCCTGCACGAGCAGTTCCCGCAGCTCCAGCGCGGTCAGCCCGGTGGCCTCGCGGAAGCGCCCGACGTTCTCCAGCACGTTCAGCCGGTCCTGGTCCGGCAGCCCGTAGAGGCGTTTGACCTGCGTCTCGCTCGTCGCGGCCGTCGTCGCGTTGGTGACGTCCTCCGGGGACAGGCCGAGATACAGCCGGGCCACCGTGCCGGGGTCGGCGTCCGGGGCGAAGAGGCGGTAGAGCTCGTCCGGGCCCAGCCGCAACCGGCCCAGGTGGTTCCTGAACCGCTCCTCCCGCAGCGAGAACGGCATCGAGAACGGGAAGGCCAGCCCGCGCATCACCTCGTACGGGTCCTGCCCGACGAGCTTCTCCAGCACCTCCACGACGATGTCGAGGTAAGGCGACTCCGTGAACGTGTTCTCGGCGTCGAGCAGGATCTTCCGCAGATCCGGCCGGCGCTCCCGGTCGAGCAGGGACGGCTGCCGGAAGACGTTCTCGATGAGCCCCAGCAGGTCCACGAGGTAGGCGCCCGGCGAGAACACCGTGCGGGCCTCGTCCTCTTGCCGCTGGTCGAGTTCGACGTCGAACAGCTGCTCGTAGTTCGGTATGGATTCGCCCCTGGCCACGTGTCCTCCTCTGAGGAGCTCCTGTGTTCCCGCCGGTCCTCGGACTCAGAGGCACGCGACCCTCCAGGAATACGCCTGCCGGGCGGCAGGTCCACCTCCGTGTCCGGAACCGGACAGTCGATCACCTGCCACCCGGGCTTGGGGGTCGTCCTCGGGGATCTAGGCGGCCGCTCCCCCGCCGAAGACCTCCTCGACCAGCCGCTGCACGGCCGTCTGGAACGCCGCCGCCTGGGACATCGCGGCATCGTCCACGTAGGTCACCGAGGCGGTCAGGGTCGTGCCGCCGTCGGGCGTGCTGTACATCAGCGCCGCGGAGCCCGCGATGCCGCCGTTGTGGGTGATGACGGTGCCGCCTCCGGTCCCCGTGTCCTGGACGAACAGCCCCAGGCCGTAGCCGACCTTGGGGTGGACGTCGCGCATCTCGGCCAGCAGGTGGGACGGCAGCAGCCTGCCGCCCAGCAGGCCGGAGATGAAGGCGTGCAGGTCCTTGGTGGTCGAGATCATGTCGCCGCCGGTGGAGATCCAGGAGGGGTTCTGGCGGGTGACGTCGACCGTCTTCTCCTGGCCGTCCTCCTCGTACCGGTAGTAGGCGTGGGCGTGCGGCCCGGCGATCTCCGTGTCGGTGCCCGGCACGACGGTGTCCTTCAGCCCGAGCGGCTCCAGGACGCGCCGCCGCATCTCCTCGGCGAACGGCCGGCCGGTGACCTTCTCGATCAGCAGCCTGACCAGCACGTAGTTGGTGTTGGAGTAGCTCCAGTCCGTCCCCGGCTCGAAGCGGGCGGGCTTGGACAGCGCGAGCCGTACCAGTTCCTCCGGCTGGTAGGTCCTGAAGCGGTCGTCCACCCACTCCTTGCCCGACCAGACGATGCCCGGCACGACGGTCCCGTCCTCGTAGTACTCGCCAGTGAAGTTGAACACGCCGCTGGTGTGCTGGAGCAGCATCCGCACGGTGATCCGGCGGTCCAGGCCGTACTCGGGCAGGTGGTCGTCCACGAGGTCGTCCAGCGCGATCGTGCCGTCGGCCACGAGGCTCAGGGCGAGGGCGGCGGTGAAGGTCTTGGTGACGCTGCCGACCCGGAACCGACCATTCGTGGGCGGCTCGGCGAGATCGCCCAGCTCGCGCACCCCCGCGCTGCCGACCCACTCACCCCGCTCGTCGTTCACGCGCAACTGCATCCCGACAAAGCCGGAGTCCACGATCTTCTGGATGATCTTCTGCAGCTCCGGGCGCTCGGCCTGGCTGTTCACGGAAACGCCGTCGTTCGTCATGATTTATACGCCTTTCAGAGCTGTCGGGCCGCAATCCCCGAACCGGTGATGAACCAACCATCCCGGACCGCCCTGACGCCGGACCGTCATCGCCCTGACATGCGCGCTGACATGGCATTTTCCGGGCGGCGGCTAGCGATGGCTCCGGTGCGCGGTCTCCGGACCCACCACCCGCAGCAGCTCCAACGCCTCGAACGTCTTCGACCCCGGCGGCGGCGCGAAGATCAGCAGCCGCTGGTCCTCGTCCGGGGCCAGCAGCACCTCGTAGTCGAACTCCATCGCGCCGATGGCCGGATGCCGGATCCGCATGCGGCTGCTGCGGCGTACCGCGACCTCGTGACGCTCCCACAGCGAGACGAACTCCGGGCTGGCCCGGCGCAGACGCTCGACCAGCGCCCGGGCCGGCTCGTCGTTGCCGCGGCGGACCACCGCCGCGCGCAGGTCGGCCACGTGCACACGGGAGCGCTCGGCGTGCTCCTCCTCCGGATACGCCTCGCGCCTGAGCGGATCGCTGAACCAGCGCCACACGATGTTGCGGTCGGGCTGCTCGACCGTGCAACTGCACCCGAACAACGACTCGGCCATGGCGTTCTGCGCCAGCACGTCACCGAGGTCGCTCAGCACCTGCGCCGGGGTGCCGACGAGGCGGTCGAGCAGGTAGAGCAGGCTCGGCTTGACGTGCTCGCCCGCCCGCGGCCCGGCCGGTGGACGGTGCCCGGCCAGCAGGTAGAGGTGGTCGCGTTCGTCGCCCGTCAGCCGCAGCGCCCGCGCCAGCGCGCCCAGCAACTGGGTGGACGGCTGCGGGCTGCGTGCCTGCTCCAACCGCATCAGGTAGTCGGCCGACATGCCCGCGAGCTGAGCCACCTCCTCCCGCCGCAGCCCAGGGGTACGGCGGCGCGGCCCCGACGGCAGCCCCACCTCGCCGGGCAGCAGCCGCTCCCGCGAGCGGCGAAGGAAATCGGCAAGCTCCTCGCGATCCATGCACCCCATCCTGCAACATCACGAAATATCGCAGTCTAGGACTCCTTGTCCTAGGGAGTCCGGTCCGCTCCTCATCCGGCACGCCGGCTGGCACGGTGACGTCCATGACCCACCACCTGACCGTCTCCGGAACCCGCGTCGCCTACCGCACCCTCGGCGACGGCCCCGCCCTGGTGCTCCTGCACGGCACCGGCCCGGGGTCGGTGACCTGGGACGGCGTCGCCGGCCACTTCACCGACCGCAACACCGTGATCCTCCCGGACCTCGGCGGCAGCGACCTCGCCGAGGACGACGGCGCCCCCCTGACCGTCGAGGGCCTGACCCGGCAGCTCGCAGCCGTCATCGAGCACTCCGGCAAGGCGCCCGTGGACCTGCTCGGCTTCTCCCTGGGCGCGGTGGTCGCGCTGTCCCTCGCCGCCACCCGTCCCGAACTGGTCCGCCGCCTGATCCCGATCTCAGGCTGGGCCCACACCGAGGACGCCTACCTCCGCACCGCCCTGCAGATCTGGCTGAGCCTGGCCGGCACCCCGGACGCCTTCGCCCGCTTCTCCATGCTGACCGCCTTCAGCCGCCGCCACCTCAACTCCCTCAGCCCCGAGGACCTGGAGAGCCGGGCGACGTACTTCCAGCCGCACCCCGGCCGCCTGCGCCAGATCGACCTCGGCCGCCGCGTGGACCTGCGCCACCTGCTCCCCCGCATCCAGGCCCCCACGCTGGTCGTCGGCGCCGCCCATGACGGCCTGATCCCGGTGGAGAACTCCCGCGAGCTCCACGCCGCCATCCCCGGCAGCTCCTACCTCGAACTCGACACCGGCCACGTCTCCAGCGCCGAACGCCTCGACGACTTCGTCAAGCTCGTCCGCGACTTCACCACCTGACCCCGATTCCACCCCAGGTTTCCCCGGCGAAGACAGCGGGGGCCGGTCCGCACGCGCAGACCCGGCCCCCGCCGCCGACCCGTTCGCTCAGGCCAGCGTGTCCTTGATCTTGATCTGGCCGCCGTCGATCACGAACCTCTGGTTGTCGTTGTCGGCCTGACACTCCCACTGGTAGATCCGGACCCCGTTGCCGCGGTCGTTGGTGACGTCGATGCACTTCGGCCGCGACGTCCCCAGCGTGTCCTTGATCTTGATCTGGCCCCCGTCGATCACGAACCTCTGGTTGTCGTTGTTGGCCTGACACTCCCACTGGTAGATCCGGACCCCGTTGCCGCGGTGGTTGGTGGCGTCCACACACATCGGCCGCGACGTCCCCAGCGTGTCCTTGATCTTGATCTGGCCCCCGTCGATCACGAACTTCTGATTGTTGTTGCCGGACTGACATTCCCACTGGTAGATCCGGACCCCGTTGCCACGATCGTTGGTGACGTCGATGCACAAGGGGTTCGGAGCGGAGGCCGCGGCAGGCAGGACGAGACCCGCACTGACGGTGGTGACGAGAACGGCTCCGGACAGAAGACGGCGAACAAGCAGCATGATTGTCCCTCCGAGGGTGCGTTGAACAGGGCTAGAGCACCATGTCGCAACTAACCGTGTTGGATCAATCACCTTCCGTTGACAGTCCTCTACCCCCGACCCCCGAAGCCCCCTTCAACCAGGCAAAACCCGGCGCAGGTCGTGCAGGCGGCGGCTCACCTCGGCCACACCGATCCCGCGACCACTCTTCATGTCTGCGCCCACGCAATCCGCTCAGCCGCCGACGTCTAAGCCCGTTCCTCCACGACGGCCGAACCTTCGATCCGAGGGCTCACGAACGGCTTCGAAGCACGAATGAAGTCGGTGATGAGCGCCCGAGAAGCGGCTCGCTGGCGATCCAGCTCGTCACGGCTTTCCAGATCGTTCATCCGATCAACGGCGCCCAGGGCGTCCCACCCCTTGGCGATCAGTTGCTCATCGTCAGTCAAGAGCTCCATGCGATAGAGCGCCTCCAGAGCCGCGGACCGTAGCCGTTGCTCTTCACGACGTAGCTCGATCCAGCTCGATTGCTCTGGACTCTCTTGTCTCGCGAACCACAGGTCCATCTGCCCGCGGCGATAATTGGTGAGAGAGCCCGCGAGGGTGCAGTACGCGTCTATACGTTCCGCTCGAAGCCTTTCGGTCCGCGCGAGACCTTCTGCCCGGTTCGCCGTTCGCGCCCCTAACAGGTGGTTCAGCGCGGCCCCGAGAAGAGTCCCCAGTATTGCAACGATGCTTGCCGCAACCGCTTCCATGGCGTCATGGAAACACACGATCCGCGAGCTTGGAGCTTCAGCGTTGCAGCCGATGAGCGAGGCCCGCCTTCTGCGGCCCGAAGATGCCTGCAAGCAAAAGACCCCCTGTGATGATCACAGAGGGCCTTGAACTGGGAGCCGCCTTGGGGATTCGAACCCCAGACCCCTTCATTACGAGTGAAGTGCTCTGGCCGACTGAGCTAAGGCGGCGTGCCGTACGGCTTGAAGGAGTCTACAGGAGATCGAGGGGTTCTTGCTCCTCCTGATCACCGGATGCCGGGACAGATCACGCCATCTCCCGGCGGCACCCCCTCCACCAGATACCGATCGACGGCGTCGTCCACGCACGGCGAGCCGCCCCCGTACGCGGTGTGCCCGTCGCCGTCGTAACTGAGCAGCACGCCGGACCGGAGTTCCCCCGCCAATGCCCGAGCCCATCCGTACGGCGTCGCCGGGTCGCGTTTCGTGCCGACGACCAGGATCGGAGGAGCGCCCTCGGCGGTCAGGGGATGCGGCGAGAAGGTCGGCCGAGCCGGCCAGAAGGCGCACGGCAGCGACGACCACACGATGTACGGCCCGAACCGGGGCGCCTCCCTGGACGTCTCCGCCGCGTCCGCCGCGAAGGCCGCGGCCGTCGTCGGATACGGGCCGTCGACGCAGTTGACCGCCAGGCCGGCCTCCAGCTGGTTGGAGTAGGTGCCGTCGTCCTGCCTGCCCGCGAGCTGGTCGGCGTTCCGCAGCAGGAGGGAGCCGTCGCCCTTCAGCGCCCGGCGCAGCGCCTCGGTGAGCTCCGGCCAGGAGGCGCGGTCGTAGAGCGGCGTCAGCGCTCCGAGCGTGGCCAGCGCCTCGGTGACCGGCCGCCCACCCCCTTCCAAGGGCCGGGCGTCGGCACGGCGGAGCAGGGCCCCGACCTCGTCCATCGCTGCTTCGACATCGCGTCCGGCGAACGGGCAGTCCCGGCCGCTCAGGCAGTCCTCGACGTACGCGCGCAGCGCCTTCTCGAACCCCACCGCCTGCTCCGCGTTCATCCGCACCCGCGAGCCGGCCGGATCGAGGGCGCCGTCCAGCACGAGCGCCCGCACCTTGTCAGGGAACAGATCGGCATAGACAGCCCCGAGGAAGGTCCCGTACGACTTGCCGAGATAGGTGAGCTTCCGGTCGCCCAGGGCCTGACGCAGCCGGTCCAGGTCGCGGGCGACGTCCACGGTCCCGAGGTGGGGCAGCAGCCGGGCGGCGTGCCGCCGGCAGCCTGCCGCGAACCTCCGCGCCGCGGCCTCCAGTTCCCCTTGCTCCGCGGCGGTGTCGGGCGTGGTCTCCATGGCCACGAACGCGTCGAGCCGCTCGTCGTCGAGGCATTCGACCGGCGCCGACCGTCCCACCCCGCGGGGATCGAACCCCACGACGTCGAACCGCTCCCGCACCTTCGCGCTCACGGCGAGCCGGGCGGCCCTGGCGTACTCGACCCCGGAGGCCCCCGGCCCGCCGGGGTTCACCACCAGGGAGCCGAGCCGCGGCCCGCTCGCGGGCAGCCGGACGACCGCGAGCTCAAGCTGCTCACCGTCGGGCTCCCCGTGATCGAGCGGCACCCGCAACGTCGCGCACTCGAACCCGTCACCGCAATCGGACCAGCGGAGCCCTCGCACCGCCCGCTCCTCCCTGCCGCACCCGCCGGCGAGGAGCACCGCCGACACCGTGACCCCGGCCGCGACACCACGCGACACCGGCGCCCACCACGAACCAGACATAGGCAGCAGGGCGGAGGCCCACCACGAGCGGTAGTCACGCACCCCACCACCCAACCACCGCCGGCACGGGACACGCCGCGGAACCCCCGGCGCTCACCAGGACGAGAAGGAACGGCCCTCCCCCGGATGACTTCACGTCAAGTCAGGAGTTAGCCTGAAAAGACTGCTCCGTTCCCCCCGGGCACGGTCGCTCAGGCGACACGTCCGGAGGCAGTCGTCCGGTATGTCCGGCGAACAACGGAGGCATCCATGAACGGCTACCCGCAGATCGCGGACCACGGCATGATCGGAGACCTGCAGACCGCCGCGCTCGTCTCCGGCGACGGCACCATCGACTGGTGGTGCACGCCCCGGTTCGACTCCCCGAGCCTCTTCGCGTCCATCCTCGACAGCGGGCGCGGTGGGCACTGCCGGCTGGCCGCCGACGTGGACCGGGCCGACGAGACGACCGTCCGGCAGCTCTACCTGCCGGACACCGCCATCCTCGTCACCCGTTTCATGGGCCCCGGCGGCGTCGGCGAGGTCGCCGACTACATGGAACCGAACACCTCCGCCACGCCTTCCGGTCGGCACCGCCTGGTGCGGCTCGCCCGGGTGGTCCGCGGGAGCCTGCCCTTCACGTTCACCTGCCGTCCCCGCTTCGACTACGGGCGGGCACCGCACACGCTCGCCCTCCACGACGACCGATCAGCGGTCTTCCAGGGCCCTGGCACGAACCTGCACCTGCAGGCCGCCGGCCCCATCACCCTGCGCCCCGACGGCGAGGACGTCGTGGCGGACTTCACCCTCCAGGCCGGCCAGACGGCCGCGATCGTCCTGACCAGCGACAGCGACGGCGACCAGCCCGTGCCGCCCGTGACCCCCGACAGCGCGCGCGACAGCTTCGAGACCTGCCGTGACTTCTGGCACGACTGGCTGCGCGCGTCCCGGTACCGGGGTCGCTGGCGTGACATGGTGAACCGTTCGGCGATCACGCTCAAGCTCCTCACGTACGCGCCCACCGGCGCCCCGATCGCCGCCGCCACAATGGGACTGCCGGAGCAGATCGGCGGCGAGCGCAACTGGGACTACCGCTACACCTGGGTCCGCGACGCCTCCCTGTCCGTCCGCGCCCTGATCGACCTCGGTTTCGTCGAGGAGGCCCAGGCTTTCCGTACGTGGCTGCGTGAACGCCTGATCGTCGGCCGCGCCTCGGGTGAGCCGCTGCAGATCATGTACCGGATCGACGGAGATCCCCTGCTGACCGAGGAAGTACTCGGCCACCTGGAGGGATACCGGCAGTCCCGGCCGGTACGGGCCGGAAACGCCGCCGCCGACCAGCTCCAGCTCGACATCTACGGTGAGGCCGCGGACGCGCTGGCCCAGGCCCAGGAGGTCGGCGGCATCCGCGGCTGGCGGTCCTTCGCCAAGCTGCTCGACTGGCTGGCCGACACCTGGGACCGTCCCGACGAAGGCATCTGGGAGACCCGTGGCGGGCGCCAGGAGTTCACCTACAGCCGCCTGATGACCTGGGTCGCCTTCGACCGCGGCATCCGGATGGCCACCGCCTACTCCCGTCCCGCCGACCTCGTCCGCTGGAGGAGTGTCCGGGACGCCGTCTTCGACCAGATCGTCGACCGCGGGTGGAACTCCGAGCGGCAGGCGTTCGTCCAGCACTACGGCACCGACGTGCTGGACGCGTCGCTGCTGCTCATGCCCCGGGTCGGGTTCATCTCACCCCGCGACCCGGCCTGGCTGAGCACCCTGGACGCCATCGACAAGGAGCTGGTCAGCGACAGCCTCGTCTACCGCTACGACCCGGCCGCGTCCCCCGACGGCCTGCGCGGGTCGGAGGGGACCTTCAACCTGTGCAGCTTCCTCTACGTCGAGGCCCTGGCCCGCGCCGGACGGCTCCAGCAGGCCCGGTACGCCTTCGACAAGATGCTCACCTACGCCAACCACGTCGGCCTGTTCGCCGAGGAGATCGGCCCGTCGGGCGAGCAGCTCGGCAACTTCCCGCAGGCGTTCACCCATCTGGCGCTCATCGCGGCGGCCATCGCCCTCGACGAACAACTTGAGGGCACCGCCCCGGACGGGCGGTGAACCTCATGGCCTACCGATCGGGCAGCCGGATCGCGGCGCCCAGCCCCACCAGGGCGAAGATCGCAAGAGCGATCATGGCGAGCGCATAGGACCGGTTCCCCTCGGCCAGCCCGGAGATGAGGATCGTGCCCGCGATCGCCGTGCCGAACGACGAGCCGAGGTTGGACACGCTGCGCGACAGCCCGGAGATCTCGCCCTGTTGCTCCTCGGGAAAGCTGGACTGCACGACGTTGACCGACGGGGTCAGCATCACGCCCACGCCCAGCCCGATCAGCAGCAGCCCCGGCACGAAGGCGACGACCCTCGACGACGCCCCAACCAGGGCGAGCAGGACCGCGATCCCGGTCACGGTCATGGCGAAACCCGCCGAGATCAGGTTCTTCTGGGAGTGCTTCCTGGTGAGCCGCTCCGCCGCCAGCGACGTCAGCAGGACCCCCACGGTCGCCGACGTGAAGATGACGCCCGTCTGGATCGCGTTGTACCCGCGGACCTTCTGCAGGAAGACCGCGACGACGAAGGACGTCCCCATGAGCACCAGCCACTGCATGTTCTGGGTGACGAGGCCGAGATTGGACGTGCGGTTCCGGAAGAGCCGGGTCGAGAGCAGCGGCTCCTTCCCCGCGCGTTCCCGAGCGCGGATGTGCAGGAGGAACCAGACCAGGAACCCGGCCCCGACGACGAGGAACGCCACCATCAGCACGGCGTTCTTGCTGGCCTGGAGGATCCCGAACACCACGAAGAACATGCCGACGGCCGACAGGACCGCACCGGTGCCGTCGAAGGGACGGGTCGGGTCCGGCGCCACCGGGTCGGCGATCCGGCGGCTGAGGAAGACGATCACCGCGACGACCACCGCCTGGAAGACGAACGCGGCCCGCCAGGTGATCGCCGTGGCGATGAACCCGCCGATCAGCGGGCCCGCCGCCGCTCCGACCCCGCCCAGCCCGCTGATCAGGCCGAAGGCCCTGGCCCGCGCCCGCAGATCGTCGAACGCCATCGTCGCGAGGATGTAGACGGGCGGGATCAGCAATGCGGTCCCGACGCCCTCAAGGACCGAGTTGCCGACGATCAGCACTGCCAGGCTGGGTGAAAAGGCGCTGGTCAGAGCGCCGATCCCGTACAGGGTGAGCCCTGCGAGGAAACACCTCTTGCGTCCCCAGCGGTCGGTCAGCTTGCTGCACGGGATCATCAGCACGGCCATGATCAACAGGAACAGCGTGATCGTGCTCTGCACGCCCTCCACCGTGGTGTCCAGGTCCCTGCCGATGTCGTTGATCATCACGTTCATGTTCGAGCCGGCGAAGCTGCAGATGAACTGGGCCAGCGCCAGAGGGGCCAGAGGGCTCTTCGCGAAGGCGTCCGGGCCGGTGCCGGTCACGTTCCGCCCCGCCGGTGCAGCCCACCGCCCGGACCGGCGCGGAAACCCTCACGGACGGGATCGCCGCGGCACATCGTCCACCTCCCTCGATCCGAAACTCACTGGGACTTCCGCCCCGGGAAGCTCACGGCACACCACGCGGCGGACCGGCCACCCCGGCTCAATGCTGGAACGCGGCCTTCAGCACCACGATGACCAGCCCGAGCAGCAGATTGACCACGCTCGTGACCAGGACCATCCGAGACGAGGCACCGATCCCCACGGCCGCCGCAGCCGACCAGCCGACCTGCCCGGCCACCGCGACCGCGATGGCCAGCCACGCCGTGCCCTGCGGTTCGAGACCCAGCAGCGGTCCGACGGCCACGGCGACGGCCGGCGGCACGGCCGCAGTGACGATCGGCCATTCCTCGGCGCAGGCCCGGCGGATGTCGGCCACGCTCATGCTCTGGAAGACCGCACGGGCGCCGAACAGGCGGGCGTGCACATGAGCGGCCCAGAACACCACGCTGGTCCCTAGCAGCAAGACGATCATCTCCAGGCGCGGGAACCTGCCGAGCGACGCGGTGCCCGCCACCACCGAGGCGGCGAGCAGTGATCCGTAGACGGCACCGGTGTAGTCCTTGTGGGCGCCGCCGACCGGCGACCGATGACCGTCGGCCGGATCGGGCACCTTCCCCATGGCGACCTCTCTCGGTGGTGGCCGCGCGGTCAGCGAGGCTCGGCCGTGCGCGCCGCGGATCCGTGGTGGCGCGAGACGGTTCCGTTCACCGGGCGCCGGTCCCCTCCATCATCTCGCGCAGCTGCGCTTCCTCCTCGCGGTTGAGCGAGGTCTGGATGACATGCCCGCCGTACGACTGGATCTGCGGGATCACCTTGTCCGGGGTGCTCTGCACGACCAGGACGAACAGCGCGGCGGTGCCGGGTTCCAGCGTGTCGGCGAGCTCCCTCATGAACTCGTCGTTGACGCCGGCATCGGTCAGCGCTCCGGCGGCCGCTCCGGTGGCGGCGCCCAGCGCCATGCCGAACAGCGGCATGAAGAACAACAGCCCGATCAGGCCACCCCACACCGCTCCGCCGGCCGCCCCCATGCCGGTCGTCCCCTTGGTCTGGAGCAGCTTGATCGTGCCGTCGGCCCGGCGTTCGACGATGGCCATGTCCTCCATCGTGATCAGGTTCTGCCGTTGCAGGTCGGCGAGGCGATCACGTACGGCGATGGCGGTGGCGACGTCCGGGTAGGAGATCGCGATGAGGTTGCTCATGGGGCTGTTTCCTTCTGATCGGTTGCGTCGACGAACAGGTGGTCCAGAGGGCAGCACCCCACATCACGGCACGTACGGGGGCAACCTCTGCCAGACCCGCCCTCCCTGCTTCTGATCCCCCCTTTCCGATCGGGCGGCCACCGCGAGGAGGCAAAAGATTTCCATGGGGCAAATCTGTGCAGCCTTTCGGATTCGGCCCTCAGCACGCCGAGAAGGCATCGGCCTGGCAAACGGAAGCAGGGCCTTTTCATGCCCGTCGTCGAGGGTGAGCGGCCGTGGTCACGGGGACCATCCACTTCGCCCTCTTTCTGGTGAGGCGTGATGGAGAGGCGGGGGCTGCCATGGGCTGTTTGTTCGCGGTTTTTGCGGGGCTGTTTCCACGACTCGCCGTCTTCATCATCTGGGTGGCGCGGCCCGCGCTGGTGAGCGCCGCCTTCGACACCTGGATCTGGCCCCTGCTCGGCCTGATCTTCCTGCCGTTCACCACGTTGATGTACGTGATCCTTTACATCCCCGGTGTCGGACTCAGAGGAGCGGACTGGTTCTGGATCGCCGTGGCGGTCGTGCTGGACCTCGTCCACTGGGTCGGCACCGCGACCCAGCGTCGCCGGATCCCCGGCTATCCCCAGGGCTGACCGCCCCCGCTCCACCCGCCGGAGGGCACGTCACTTCGGCGGCGGCGCTTCCCTGGGTCCGCCCTTCGGCGGCGGCGCTTCCCCGGGTCCGCCCTTCAGCGGCGGCGCTTCCCCGGGTCCGCCCTTCGGCGGCGCCGCTTCGGCGGCCATGACCTCCCGGAACTCCTGACGCGTGGCGAACGTGTCGACCAGCGACAGCAGCATGGCCACCACCGGGATGGCCAAGAGCGCACCCATCGCGCCGAACAGCGACGCCCCCAGGATCACGGCGGCGAAGGACACCCCGGGATGGATGTCCACCGCCCGCGAACTGATCTTCGGCTCCAGCGTCAGGTTCTCCACCTGCTGGTACACGATGCCCCAGGCCAGCGCGGCCACGCCGATCCAGGGCCGGGACGAGACCAGCCCCACCACCACCGGCAGGGCGATGGAGATGTAGGTGCCGATGGTGGGCACGAGCTGGGCGACCAGCCCCGTCCACGCCCCGAGCGCCAGCCAGGAGGGCATGCCGAGCAGCAGGAACACCAGGGCCGAGGCCGTGCCGTTGATGGTGGCCAGAATGAGCCGGGAGGAGACGTAGCCACCGGTCTTGATCATGGACACGTCCCAGACGCTGATGAAGACCTGCTGGACCCGGCCGGGCAGCAGCTGCGCGAGCCACCGGCGCAGCCTCGGCCCGTCGGCCGAGAAGTAGAACGTCAGCAGCGCCAGGGTGAACAGGTTGAACACCGTTCCGGTCACCGTGCCCAGCAGGCCCAGGATCCCGCCGAGCGCACCCTGCGCGTACTCGGCCGCCTGCTGCGGGGTGAGGTTGATGGAGTGGAGGATGTCGGAGATCTCGTAACGGGTGCCGAACCGGGTGTTGACCCACTCGACGACGCCGGTGATGACCTCGGGCAGGGCCTTCAGCAACACCGCGACCTGTTGCACGAACATGCTGCCGAACAGCACGAGGAAGATCACGAAGGCCAGGATGAACAACGTCATCACCAGCAGTGTCGCCCTGCCCCGTGGCATGCGCCGCGACATGCGGCGCACGGCGGGCTCCATGGCCAGCGAGAGGAACCACGCCATCACCAGCATGGCGATCAGCGGACCCGCGTCGGTGAGCACGAACCGGAGGAAGAACGCCACCGCGACGACGGCCGCCACGGCGAGCCCGGCCCGCCAGACGTTGGCAGGCGACAGCAGCACCTGCACCGCGGGCACGCCGCCGCTCGACTCCACCGGCTTCTTCATGGCTGGCTCTCCAGGCTCTGGAACCCACCTCCCGTGACCGCGCGCGGACGGCGGCCCTCGGCGCGTCCAGCCAGTGGCTTGAGCTGCGTCGTACACGGAAGCGACGCACCCAACGTACGACGGCCGACCGCTCCAGCCCGGCATCTACCGCCTGCTCGGCTTGTCCGCGGACGAGCCGACCCGAGCATCACCTGGACCAGAACGGGATGAGTTGTCTAGCTTTCCTCCCCTTCGCTGGAAGGCTGCTGATCGGCTGGTTCCTCCTGGGTGCCGTACATCGTGTCGTGCTGGATGCGAGGCGAACACACCGACGCGGACGGGCACGCGCAGCGCCTCCCGCCGTCGTCCAGGCGCACCGTCACCGTGTCGGCCGGGACGTTGTGCCCCGTCACGACCCCGTCGCCCTGCGGCGTGCTCACGCGGCTTCCCGCGCGAGGCATTCTGTACCGGCTCTCGACGTACAGCGGGTGCTCGTACTTCAGGCAGCACATGAGCCGCCCGCAAGCTCCCGCGATGCGCAGCGGATTGACCGGAAGGTCCTGGTCCTTCGCCATGCGCACGGACACCGGCTCGAAGTCCTTCAGGAAGGTGGCGCAGCACAGGTCACGGCCGCAGGGACCGATGCCGCCCTGCAGCCGCGCCTCGTCCCGGGGGCCGATCTGCCGCAACTCGACCCTGGCCCGCAGGTTACGGGCCAGGTCGCGGACCAGGGCCCGGAAGTCGACCCGATGAGGGGCCGAGAAATAGACGGTGTAGACGTTGTCCTGGTCGAGATAGTCGATGCCGACGACCTTCATCGGCAGCCCATGTCGTTTGATCAGCTTCTTGGACACGCTGCGGGCCTCGGCCCTGCGGCGTTTGTTGGACTCGTCGCGCGAGAGGTGTTCCTCTTCCGCCGGCCCCGCGCACACGGGCAGACCGTCGATGTCCTCGCTCGTGTACTGCGGCGCCCACACACACTCCGCCACCTCGGGACCCGAGTCGGTCGGCACCAGCACCTTGTCGCCGACCTTGGGGGCGTGCCCGCCCGGATCGAGGTAGTAGAGCCTCCCGTAGCGCGTGAAGCTCACGGCCATGATCATTCCCATGGGCTAGAGCTCGCCTCCCTGACGGCCTCGGGGGTTGTTACGGCCTTCCGTTGCCACACTACGTGGGTCCGCCCGGCGAACGTGAGGGGCACCGAGCCCGATCTTGAATCAGCCGCCCTCCCGGCACCGCTTGTCCTTCGGCAGACTCACCCGGTAGCCGGTCAGGGCCAGCCTCTCGATCAGGCAACGCTGCACGACGACGGATGCGACACCCCGCTGCTGTCTCAGGGTCTTGACCAGCCCGCTCCAGTCGTCGAGCTCCGACCTCATGCGCAACCGGTACGACTCCGGCATGTCCTCGACCCTGGTGGCGGCGACCAGGGCCTTGTTGTCCTCGTAGTCGCGCTTGAAGTTCTCGTACGCCGACGTCCGGTCCTCGTAAAAGACGGACTTCACCTGCTTGGACGCCTTCAGCAGCGCGAGGACCTTGTCCTTCTGTCTCGTCGTGATCCCCTTTCCCTCCTTGATGACCTGCTCGCCGTCCGATGCTCGTTCGGCACCGCAGGTGGGCAGCGCCGTGCCGTCCTGGCAGAGGAAGACACCGATCTGAGCCTCCGATGGCCGAAGGGAGACAGCAGCGGGCACCAGGTCGATGTCCTCGATCCCGGGGAGCCGGGCGAGCGCCTGCTTCACCTTCACCGGATCCGTGCCGGGCTCAAGTCGCAGCCGGAACGACGCATGCAGGTCGTCGGCCGTGACCGCGTCGAGCACCTGCTGATTCTGCGCGAAATCCTGTCGGAAAGCGGCGAGGACCGCCTCCCGGTCGAGGAACGTCACCGAGACGACGCCGGGCACCTCCTTCGCCGCCACCTCGATCGACTTCGCCTGCTCGGGCGTGACGTCCTGCCCCTTGCAGGACGGCGCCTTCCCACTGGCCGTCCTCGAACACAGATAGATCGTCAACTCCGACGAATCGGACCGCCCATCGGTGGGAGCGGCCAGCGTCACCACGTGCTCGTCTCCTCGAACCCCCAGCCAGACGGCGGTCGTCGCCCCCGCGAGCACCACCGTCACGGCCGCGCCCACCAGCCGCAGGTCCATCCGGCTCCGGCGCCGCTCGGGCGCCCGCAGCGGCTTGAGCGCGCCGGTGTCCACCGTCGCGCCCGCCTCGACGAGCGCCTCCCGCAGTCTGTCTTCCATCGGGCTGTTCATGATTCCTCCCCAAGCGCCCGGCCGGCCGAGGGCGGCGAGCCCTCGCGCGATCGTGGACCTGGCCGTGCTCGCGTTGACGCCCATGGTCTCGGCGATCTCCTGGTCGGACAGATCGAAGTAGTAGCGCAGGGTCAGCGCCTCGCGCTGCCTGCGCGGCAGCTCCCGCAGGGCGAGCAGCACCTCGCGCCGCTCCTCGCCCAGCAGCGCGGCGCTCTCGGCCGACCAGACCGGCGGCTCGTAGGGCACAGCCCGCCGGAACACCGTCGCCCGTCTGCGCAGGACGGACCGGCACCCGTTGAGCACGGCGGACCGCACATAGGCCAGCGCCCTGTCGGCCTCCCGCAGGCGGGCCCGGCCGGCGTGCGTACGTGCGAACGCCTCCTGCACGACGTCTTCGGCGGTGGCCTGATCACCGACCATGATCAAGGCGAGCCGCACGAGGCCCACATGATGTTCGGCGAAGATCGACGCCACATCGACCCGCTGCCGCTCCAGGGCCTGTTGTTGGGAGAGCAGTTCGACTTCCACGCTACAGAGACGCCTCACAGGCTCGTCTGCTGCTCCAGTCACCCGGATATTTTCCGCCCGCACGAGATCTCCCGGCAGGCGAACCCTCAGGCGCCCCGGAACCGGCACATCGAGCCGTCCGGCGTGCGGCGCACCGCGTTCATGAGCATCGAGGGGTCGCCGTCACCACCGCCGTCGGATCACGAAGGCGAGCCGCCGCGGGCAGGGGCCGAGACCAGGTCAGGCCGCCGCACGCAGCGACAACATCATCGCCTCCACGGCCATCTGCGGGTTGACGTTGGCGCCCAGCCGTTCCCGGCACCGCATGATCGCGTCGATCCGCCGCAGCGTCTCCTCCGGCGTGGACGACTTGGCGAGCTGGTCGAGGTCGAACCGGATGTCGTCGTTGGCCAGCTCCACCCCCGCCCCGAACTGCATGGCCAGCACGTCACGGTAGAACGACACCAGCTCCAGCAGCGCGGCGTCGAGAGAGTCCCGCTTGATGCGGGTGGCCCGGGACTTCTGCCGGTCCTCCAGCTCCTTGAGGGCTCCGGCCCCGCCGCGCACCAGCCCCCGGTTGAGCCCCTTGCCCGTGGACCCCTCGCCGTAGAGCTTGCGCAGCTCGGACGTCTCGTTCTCGTTGAGCGCCGCCGTGGCCGCCGCGGCCTCCTCCTCGGCCGTCTTGACCAGGCGTTCGGCGGCGGAGATGCACTCGCCCACGCCGGTCAGCGAGCGCGGGATGCCCAGCACGGCCTCCCGCCGGCGACGGGAGCCCTCGTCGAGGGCCAGCGACCGCGCCCTGCTGATGTGCCCCTGCGCGGCCCGGGCGGCGAACGCGGCGGTCTCCCACGGCACGCTGTCACGCGTGGCCAGCACGTGCGCGACGGCCTCGGTGGACGGCGTGGCCAGCGTGACCTGGCGGCAGCGCGACCTGATGGTGATCATGAGGTCGTCGGGGGCCGGCGCGCACAGCAGCCAGACCGTGCGCGCCGGCGGCTCCTCGATGGCCTTGAGCAGGGCGTTGGCCGCCGACTCGGTGGCGCGGTCGGCGTCCTCGAACAGGATGACCCGCCAGCGGCCCTGGGTGGGGGCGCCCGCGGCCCGCAGGATGAGCTCGCGGGTCTGCTTGACGCTGTAGGACAGCCCCTCCGGACGGACGGACTCCAGGTCGGGGTGGGAGCCGATCAGCACCTGGTGGCACTGGTCGCAGTGGCCGCAACCGCCGTCGGGGCACAGCAGCGCGGCGGCGAAGGCGCGCGCGGCCTCCTCCCGGCCCGACCCCGGCGGGCCGGTGAACAGCCAGGCGTGCGTCATGCCGGCGCCGCGACCGCCCTTGACGGCCTCGCCGGCCGCCGCAGCGGCCCGCGACAACACCGAGATCGCCTGGTCCTGCCCGACGAGGTCATCGAAAACCGTCACGGGGTAAGGCTAGTCGCGGATGGCGGGCATCGTGCCCGTGGCGTCTTCGGACTCCCGGGGAACCGGGTCGGGCAGGATCTCGCGAATGCGGTCCTGGATCTGGCGGGTCAGCACCTCGGGCGCCATCGTGCCGTCGACCACGAGGTAGCGGTCCGGATCGGCGGCGGCCAGCGCGCGGAACTCCTTGCGCACCCGCTGGTGGAACTCCAGCGGCTCCGACTCGATCCGGTCGGCCGCCCCGCCCAGCCGGGTCAGCCCCACCTCGGGCGGCGTGTCGATGAGCACGGTCAGATGCGGTACGAGCCCGCCCGTCGCCCACGCGTTGATCTTGGAGACGTCTTCGGGATCGAGCGCCCGGCCGGCGCCCTGGTAGGCCAGCGACGAGTCGACGTAGCGGTCGCTGATCACCAGCGAGCCCCGGTAGAGCGCCGGGCGGATCACCTTCTCGACGTGCTCGGCCCGGTCGGCCGCGTAGAGCAGGGCCTCCGAACGGGCCGACAGGCCACGCTCGGCCGCGTCGAGCAGGATGGCCCGCAGCCGCATGCCGATCTTGGTCGAGCCGGGCTCCCGCGTCTGGACCACGTCGTAGCCCTGGTCGCGCAGCCAGATGGCGATCAGCCGCGACTGCGTCGTCTTGCCCGAGCCCTCGCCGCCCTCGAACGCCATGAACAGCCCCGGCACGTGCTCGGCCGGCTCGGCGGGGTAACGCTCGCCGCGCACCGCCGCGATCAGGTCGGCCGAGAGCGAGACGCCCTTCCTGTCGTCCATGTGGCGCAGCGCCAGGATGCCGACGGCCACCGCGAGCACGCCGCCGATGACCAGCACCAGGTTGGTGCCGTCGAACCGGTAGGCGATCGCGCCCAGGCCGAACTCGTGGGCGCCGAACAGCGCCGCCAGCGGGTTGGCCACCGCCACCACGAGCAGCAGCGTCACCCGCGCGGTGGACTGCAGGAACGAGAACGTGCGCCCGCGCAGCGTGTCGTCGACCTCCAGCCCGATCAGGGTGTAGCCGATGATCCACGCGATGCCCGCGCACGCCCCGAGCAGCACCGTCAGCATGACCACGATGGGCAGGTTGTGGATCAGCGCGATGGCCACGAGCACCAGCCCGGCCACGGTGATGGCCAGGCCGAACAGCCGCCGCCGCGACAGCCCGTGCAGCAGCCTGAGGCCGACGAACATGCCCAGCGCCATGCCGACGAAGACCGCGCCGAACACGACGCCGTAGGCCGCGTCGCCGCCGCCGAGGGCCACCACGTAGATCTTGGCCACGCCGACCACAGCCCCACCCGCGGCGAACGCGCCCAGCATGCCGATGATCAGCCCGCGCACGAGCCGGTTGCCGCCCACGAACCGCCAGCCCTCGACGATCTGCTTGAGCACCGAGGGCGTCGAGATCGCGCCGTCGCGCCTGGGGATGCCGCGCAGCGTGAAGATCAGGAAGGCCGACACCAGGTAGGCCAGGGCATTGACGATAAGTGCCGGGGCGGTCGGGTCCATGCCGCCGAGCAGCGGCAGGACGCTGCGGCCCATGTCGCCGACCAGGGACAGCGCGGCGAACAGCAGGGCCGCGATCGGCGCGCTGCCGTAGGTGACCAGCAGGTTGAGCCGGTTGGCGGATTCGAGCTGGTCCTTGGGCACCAGGTTGGGCACCGTGGCGTCCTTGGCGGGGACCCAGAACAGGTTGACGCACTCGACCAGGACGGTCGCGACGATCACCCACTGGTACGTGCCGATGACGGGGATCGACAGCACGACCGCGAACCTGGCCAGGTCTGCCGTGAACATGGTCAGCCGCCGGTCGAACCGGTCGGCGAACACCCCGGCCAGCGGCCCGAGCAGCACCGCGGGCAACATCTTGGCGATGAACACGCCGCCCACAGCCAACGACTGCATGCGGTAGTCGCCCTGGTTGAGGTTTCCGGCGAGGGCGGTCAGGGCCAGGATGTTGAGCCAGTCGCCGAGACTGCACACCGACATGGCCGTCCAGAGCCGGCGGAACGGCGCATGGGCCAGCACATTCGCGGCGCGCCTAGGGGCAGTCATGATTTCAGCGTATCCAGGTGTCGGCCGGACATGGGAAGACAAGAAGACAACGCGGAATTACCCGCTTGTCCGTGGCTGAGGGTATTACGGAGTCGGGTCTGCGCGCAGGTCGCGCACTCGGAACAGCCCACCGAAATCATCATCAATTCATTACTCCGGCCTCTTGTCTGATCTCCTCCACCAGAGGGGACCAGGCGGCACGGACGGCCGACGGCAGGGCCAGCTCGCCCCAGAGCTCGACGAGCAGTGCGCCGTCGACGTGGTCGAGCAGATCGGCAGGACCGCCCTCGCTCAGCAGCACCGAGTAGGCCGCCCGGCGTTGGCCGCGATCGGCCAGGTCGTAGACCCGGTCGCCGAACCGCAGGACCCCCAGCGCCGCGGCCACCGGCAGCCGCCGCAACCGGCTCGGGACGTGGAAGCTACGACCGGCCGCCGTCTCCACGGCGAACTCGACCTTGGGCTCAAGCGCCAGCCGGAACCCGGCCGCGTCGAGGATGCGCCCGGCCGTCTCCAGCGTCGGCGACTTCCTGCCGTGCTCGTAGGCGGACAGTGTGGTGCGCGAGGTGCCACTCCTGCTGGCCAGCGCCTTCTGGTTCATGCTCGCCGCGTGGCGGGCCTGCCGGAACAGCAGCCCGCCGCGCCTGGCCCAGAACGCGACGTCGGGCGCGAGCGCGGCCGCCTGGCGCAAGGCACCTTCGGCGGGAGAGGAAACCATGATCACCTCCTGTGAGTATCCGGTCGGATACTACGCCAGGATGACACCACGTGGCCACCGCGTCGCGCAAAGTCAGGAGCGCAGCTCCAGCATAGTGATCTCCGGCGGCGCTCCGACCCGTACGGGCGGCCCCCAGAACCCGGCACCCCTGGTGACGTACACCTGCACGCCGTCGATCGTGGCCAGGCCGGACACGACGGGCTGTTGCAGGCCGACCACCAGGTTGAACGGCATGATCTGCCCGCCGTGCGTGTGCCCCGAGAGCTGCAGGTCGACGCCGAACCCGGCGGCCTGCTCCACCTGTACGGGCTGGTGCGCGAGCAGCACCGTGGACCGCCCCGGCTCACGTCCGCCGAGCGCCTTGCCGAAGTCGGGGCCGTCGCCCGTGGCCTCGCCGTTGAGGTCGTTCACCCCGGCCAGGTCCAGTACGGCGCCCTGGTGCGTGATCTCCACGCGCTCGTTGCGCAACGAACGGACGCCGAGCTGGTCGAGCTCCTCGACCCATTCCTGGGGGCCGTTCTGGGTGTAGTACTCGTGATTGCCGGTCACGAAATATGCCCCGTAGCGGGACTCAAGGCTCTTCAGCGGTCTGGCCAGGGCGCCCAGTTGGGCGACGGACCCGTCCACCAGGTCGCCGACGATGGCCACCACGTCGGGACGCAGGCCGTTGATCATCCTGACGATGCGCTCGGTGTGGCCGATGCCCGTGAGCGGGCCCAGGTGGATGTCGCTCACCACGGCGAAGCGCAGGCCGTTCAGCCTCGGGTCGAGCTTGGGCAGTGTGACCCGCACCGGCTCCAGGACGGGGTCGCCCAGGGCGCGGCTCACGCCGTAACCGACCGTGCCCAGCGCGCCGACCCCGGCCACCACTGCGGTGGTGCGTCCCAGGAACAGCCGCCTGCTCATGGGCGGCTCGGCCGCGGGCGGCGCGGAGACGGCCGCCACCGCGGGAACCGGGCTCGCCATGACCGGGACCGGCTCCTCCGCCGCCACCGTCCTGCGCTCGCGCCTGCGGATGAGCACCGAGGCGACGGCCCGCGGCACCTCCAGCACGAGCAGGAACACCACGAGGTAGAACATCAACGCCACCCACAGGTAGCCCGGCCAGGCCAGCCAGTTGCCCAGCTCCATCCGCGTTCCCACGAACGTGGCCACCACGAGCAGGACCAGCCCGACCAGGCCCCAGGTCAGCACCTTGCGGGCGCGCCCGGGGCGGGTCGCGGAGCGCACCATGCGATGCCACAGATACAGGTGCGCCACCAGGACCAGAGCGACGAAGACCAGCACGATCACACGTCGATGCTACTGACGACTTGTCCGCCGGCTTCTCCGCGGTGCCACTGACGATTCGCCGCCCCCTTCGCGGTGCCGCCTACGATCCGGCCGCCGGCTCCTTCGCTGTGCCACTCACGATTTGGCCGCCGGCTTCTTCGCGGTCGTCTTCTTCGCCGGCGCCTTCCGCGTGGTCTTCTTCGGCGCGGGCGCCCGCTCGCGGCGCTCGGCCAGCAGCTCGGCGGCCCGCTCGATGGTGATGTCCTCGACCGTGTCGCCCTTGCGCAGCGAGGCGTTCGTCTCGCCGTCGGTCACGTAGGGGCCGAAACGCCCCTCCTTGACCACCACGGGCTTCTTCGACGCCGGATCGTCGCCCAGCTCCCGCAGCGGCGCCGCCGCCGCGGCCCGCCGCCCGCGCTGCTTGGGCTGCGCGAACAGCTCCTTGGCCTGCTCGATCGTGACCGTCAGCAGGTCCTCTTCGGAGGAGAGCGAGCGGGAGTCGGTGCCCTTCTTGATGTACGGCCCGAACTTCCCGTTGTGCGCCACGACCTCCTCGCCGTCGAGCTCGCCCACGACCCGCGGGATCGCCAACAGCTTGAGCGCGTCGTCGAGGGTGATCGTGTCCAGCGACATCGTCTTGAACAGGGAGCTGGTGCGCGGCTTGGGGGCGTCTGCCTTCTTCGTCCGCTTCTTCGGCGCCTCGTCCTCGGCCGGCTCGGGCAGGATCTCCGTCACGTACGGCCCGTAACGGCCGTCCTTGGCCACGATCGTGTGCCCGCTCACCGGGTCGCGCCCCAGCTCACGGTCGCCGGTGGGCCGCGAGAACAGCTCCTCGGCCTTCTCCGCCGTCAGCTCGTCGGGCGTGGTGTCCTCCGGGACGTTGACCCGCGCGCCGTCCCTGTCCAGGTACGGCCCGTAACGCCCGACCCGCAGGACGATGTCAGTGCCCCTGATCGGGAACGAGCTGATCTCTTTGGCGTCGATGTCGCCGAGGTCGGTGACCATCTCCTTCAGGCCCTCGTCGCCGTCGCCCGCGCCGTAGTAGAACCGCTGCAGCTCGGGCACCCGCTCGGCGCGGTCGTTGGCGATGTCGTCGAGCACCTTCTCCATCTCGGCCGTGAAGTCGTAGTCGACCAGGTTGCCGAAATGCTGCTCAAGCAGGTTGACCACGGCGAAGGCCAGGAACGACGGCACCAGCGCGGTGCCCTTCTTGAACACGTAGCCGCGGTCGAGGATCGTGCCGATGATCGACGCGTACGTCGAGGGTCGCCCGATCTCCCGGTCTTCCATCTCCTTGACCAGCGACGCCTCGGTGTAGCGGGCGGGCGGCTTGGTCGAGTGGCCGGCCACGTCGAGCCGCGACACGGTCAGCGCGTCGCCCTCGGCCAGGTTGGGCAGCCGCTTCTCGGAGTCGTCGCGGTCGGTCGAGGGGTCGTCGGCCCCCTCCACGTACGCCTTGAGGAAGCCGTAGAAGGTGATCGTCCGGCCGGAGGCGCTGAACTCGACGTTCTCGCCGGCGGCCGAACGGCCGCTGACCTTGACGCTGATCGACTCGCCGACCGCGTCCTTCATCTGCGAGGAGACCGTGCGCTGCCAGATCAGCTCGTAGAGGCGGAACATGTCGCCGGACAGCCCGGTCTCGCCCGGCGTGCGGAACTCCTCGCCGGAGGGCCGGATCGCCTCGTGGGCCTCCTGCGCGCTCTTGACCTTGCTGGTGTAGACGCGCGGCTTGTCGGGCACGTACGCGGCGCCGTAGAGCTTGATGGCCTGCGAGCGGGCGGCCGCGATGGCGGTCTCCGACAGCGTGATGCTGTCGGTACGCATGTAGGTGATGAACCCCTGCTCGTACAGCCGCTGGGCGACCTGCATCGTGTACTTGGCGGAGAAGCCCAGCTTCCGGCTGGCCTCCTGCTGCAACGTGGTCGTCCGGAACGGCGCGTACGGCTTGCGCGTGTACGGCTTGCGCTCGACGGACTTGACCGAGAACGACGTGCCCTGGAGCCTGCCGGCCAGCTCACCGGCGGCGGCCTCGGACAGGTGGAGCACGTCGGCCGTCTTGAGCTGCCCGGTGCTGGCGAAGTCGCGCCCCTGGGCCACCCTCTTGCCGTCGACCGAGCTCAGCGTCGCGGTGAAGTCACGCGGCCGCTCCTCGGGCTTGCCGGAGTCGAACAGCGCCTGCAGGTCCCAGTAGTGGGCCGAGGTGAACGCCATGCGCTCCCGCTCGCGCTCCACCACCAGCCGCGTCGCCACCGACTGCACCCGGCCGGCCGACAGCCGCGGCTTGACCTTCTTCCACAGGACCGGGCTGACCTCGTAGCCGTAGAGGCGGTCGAGGATGCGGCGGGTCTCCTGGGCGTCGACCAGGCGGAGGTTGAGGTCGCGCGGGTTCGCGACGGCGTCGCGGATCGCCTGCGGCGTGATCTCGTGGAACACCATGCGGTGGACGGGCACGGTCGGCTTGAGTACCTCGCGCAGGTGCCAGGCGATCGCCTCGCCCTCACGGTCCTCGTCAGTGGCCAGGTAGAGTTCGTCGGCGCCCTTCAACAGCTGACGCAGCTTGCTGACCTGCGCCTTCTTGTCGGGGTTGACGACGTACAGCGGCTCGAACCCGTGCTCGACGTTCACGCCGAGGCGCGCCCAAGGCTCCTTCTTGAACGCCTCGGGGATGTCGTCGGCCCGCTCCGGCAGGTCACGGATGTGGCCGATGCTGGACTCCACCGTGTAGCCGGCGCCGAGGTATTTCTCGATCGTCTTCGCCTTGGCGGGCGACTCGACGATCACCAGGCGTGTTCCGCCGGAGCTGCCGTTCTTGGCTGGCACGCTGCTTCCTACCTCACTGTTCGCTTGCAATCCCCCTACCGGGAGTCGGCATAGATCTGAAAGGTAACCCGACTCGCGGAAATTTCCTTCCCCCGGGCTACCCACTAGCTTCCGGGTCCACCCACAAGCACGCAGAATAAGGCCCATCGAGCGGCATGGCGCCCTGACTCACCCTGGAGACTAATCGTTGTGCTCGACTACTCCTACATGGATATCTTCATTCCGCGCGACCTCACTCGCGAAGCCGCACGTCAACTGCTGACCGAACATGCAGAGTACGGCCAGTGGGAGCTCGCGCGGGTGCGGGTGCACCCCGACGGGAGCCGGCACGTACGGCTGCGCCGCAAGGTCATCCGTGTCCGCAGCACGCTCTGAGCCTGGACATGGCTTTGCCCGCCCCGGGCCGCGCCCCCGGAACGGGCAAAGCATCTATCGCCTACCACTCACGGCGGCGAGCGGTAGCGGTATCTGCGGTTACCTGCCTATGCCGTATATCTACTTACGGCCGAACCGGAACCGGCGAGCGGTCGCGAACAGCGTGGCCGAAGCGGCGAACATCGAGCCGAGCAGCAGCGCGAGCAGCGAGCTGGAGTTCATCCCGGTGAGACCGGCGGGCTGGGCGGCGCTCATCAGGCCCAGGTTGCCGACGGGCAGGCCACCGGTGGCGGAGGTCACAGCGCCGCCGACCGGGGTGGAGGTGAGCAGGTCGGTGGCCGGCGAGAGCGGCGACGAGGGGCGCGGCGGCGCCTTGCGCACGTTGTCGGCCCTGTCGGCGAGGTGACGCTTGCCGGGCCGGGTGGGCACCCGGTTCTGCCACGGCTTGGCCGGCACCTCCACGTTGCCGGGCGCGGCCTGCGTCGGAGCCTGCGCCTGGCCGGGGAGGCCGGGCAGCTCGGGAAGGGCGGGCAGGCCCAGCGTCTTGGAGGCGTCGTCCACGAGCGGCAGCGAGGAGAGGCCGCCGCCGACCGGCAGGCCCGAGCCCTGGAGCTGCTGCGTCACGTTGCCGGGAACCGGCAGGCCACCCACGTTCGGCACACCGCCGACGTTGGGCACGCCACCCACGTTCGGCACGCCGCCGACGTCGGGCAGCGCGGACCCGCCGCCGACGCTGTTGAGCGCGGGGACGGCGGGCACCGCGGGCAGCAGCCCGCTCTTCGCCGCGGCCGTGTGGCCGGTGGAGCGCAGGAACTGGTTGTAGCCGCCGCCCGGGTAGCCCGGCTTGCCGACGTGCGCGCCGCCGAGGCAGCCCGCCGCAGCGTCGCCCAGCACGGCCACCGCGTTGCCGCAGACGTTGACCGGAGCCGTGATCGGCGCGACCACCTGGTTGCCGCTCAGCACGCCCGAACGCCCCGAGGTGTGGTTGCCGCCGCCGCCCACGCCGTCGTGCGGCCAGACGGTCGCGCTGCCCTTGCAGTGGGCGTTGGAGGCGCCGAGCACCGCGGCCGCGTTGCCGCAGACGTTGAGCGGAGCCGTGATCGGCGCGATCACCTGGTTGCCCGCTCCGACGCCCGACTGCCCGGAGGTGTGGTTGCCACCGGCGCCGCGGCCGCCGTTCTTGACCGACACGACACCCCTGCACCCGGCGAACGCCTTGCCGAACGCGGCCACCGCGTTCCCGCAGACGTTGACCGGAGCGGTGATCGGCGCGATCACCTGGTTGCCGCTCAGCACGCCCGAACGCCCGGAGGTCGTGTTCCCGCCCGCTCCCGAACCGGCGCGGGTGTTCAGCACCGTCGCGCCGCCCCGGCAGTTGGCCACCGCGTTGCCGACGGCGTTGCCGCAGGCCGTGATGGGCAGGTTGACCGGCGCGATCACCTGGTTGCCGCTGCCCGCGCCGTAGCGCCCGTCGGTGTCGTTGCCCGTGGAGCCCGGCGCGGCCATGTGGTGCAGCCAGCCGCCGCCCGAGTTGGTGACACTGGCGCCGCCCTGGCAGCCCGCGAACGCCCGTCCGAACACCGCCACCGCGTTGCCGCAGATGTTGACCGGCGCGTTGACCGGCGCGACCACCTGGTTGCCGCCCAGCGCGGAGGAGCGCCCGGACGTACGGTTGCCACCCACGCCCACGCCGCTGTTGTGCACGGCGGCGCCGCCCTTGCAGCCCGCGGTCGCGTCGCCGAAGATGGCCAGCGCGTTGCCGCAGGCGTTGATCGGAGCCGTGATCGGCGCCGTGAGCTGGTTGCCGCCGATGAGGCTGGAGTCGCCCGAGGTCTGGTTGCCGCCGGCGCCGCCCTTGCCCTTGTTGTGGACGGTCGCGCCGCCCCGGCAGCCCGCGTCCGACCTGCCGAACAGGGAGATCGCGTTGCCGCAGGCGTTCAGCGGCGCGGTGATCGGCGCGTTGACCTGGTTTCCGCCGAGCACGCTGGAGTTTCCGGAGGTGCGGTTGGGGATGTCGCTCGGGCCGACGTTCTCGACCGAGGCGCCGCCCTGGGAACCGGCGGTCGACTGGCCGGCCGCGCCGACGGCGTTGCCGCTGATGTCGATGGGCAGGTTGATCGGCAGGTTGACCTGGTTGCCGCCGCCGACGGAGGAGTCTCCCGAGGTGTCGGCGAGGGCCGCGCTGCTGCCGAACGACATGACCGCGACCGCCAGAAGGGCCGCAGGGGTGGATGCTCTAGCCCACGTACGCATGCTGAATGCTCCTAGTGGTTCTTGGGGGGATACCTGAAACGGTTCGCGGGCAGCCGAGGCCGTGCGAGGACGTGCGAGGTCGCGCACAGCGGTGACCTCGGATTCGCGAACAGGTTGACTGACGTCTCACCCGCCGACGGAGGGGAAATGACCACGCTCCGCCGCCGCTCTCCGGACGGGTCGTCCGGGGCGTGCCTGGATGGCGGGATCAGTCAGGTGAGAAGGAAGGGTCGTCCGCCGCTGTGCGGACGACGGGGGGCAGCACGCGCGCCATGACGGCGGGCTGGTACTGCAGCCGCGGGTCGACACCGGACCTCGCGACATCCCCCATACCGGGCCCGAACGGGCCACTGCCACCACCGTTGGGCACCAATCCGTTGGTGTCCAAGATCTTTCCGGCGGAGGATGGTGGTGGCAGACCAGGATCCTGCTGGCTGTTGAGACCGTCCACGGTGCGCCCCGCCATCGCCTCGGCGTTGTCCGACGCCGAAAGCTGAACGGGGGCCGAAAGAGGAGCCGGGGCCGCGTCGGCGGCTCCTGTGGTGGCCGCGGTGGCGTCCGCGGCCGCCGGAGCGGCGGACATCATGCCGAACACGACGGCGAGCAGCCACCCGGCCGCCACGAGGGCGCCCATCGTGACCGCTCGCACGACAACTCCGCGAGCGCCGGCCGCGAACCGCGCCATCCGGTCGGCCCGCTCGGCGGTCGTGCCCTGTTCCGGGAACGTCATGTCCTGATCCGGGAACGTCATGTCCTGATCCGGGAACGTCATGGGCACGCGGCGCACAGCGAGGGACGACGCCCCCGACTGTCCGACCTTCGTGCGTGCCACCTGATCTCCCAGCTTCCGGAACCGGCCTCACATCGTGAGGCCGGTCCGTGGACTCACCCCTCAACGATCCGTAACCGTAGCAGCACCCAAAGTTGCCGCAAGGGCTTTTCAGCAGAGACCCCGAAAAAGGCCAAGGACACGCTGGCCCGCTTCACGTGAGACACCTGGAAGGGTCATCCCGGGGGTGCGGCCGGGGGCGCCGGACAGGTGTCGCCGGCCGCTGTGCCGATACTTGGTATGACTCACCCCCCAGAGTTTGCTAACCTTACGGAGCCGACGCGAGATGACGGTCCCGCGTGCAGGCACCAAGTCCGGGTGGCGGAATAGGCAGACGCGCTAGCTTGAGGTGCTAGTGCCCAGTGATGGGCATGGGGGTTCAAGTCCCCCCTCGGACACACCAACCGCACATGTGGGGGTTCCGGTTCAACGGGCCTCCACATTTTGCTTTTCCGGGTAGTGCTTTGTGTTGGGTTCGCATGGTGACGGTCATCGGGTGCTCGGGTGGACGGTGGGGGCGGCCTCTTACGATGGGGCTCGTCCGGTCAGACCGATTCGGCGGCCTGTCAGGGTGATCGCCTGGTGCAGGACGAAGGTCCAGCCGAAGGAGAGCAGCACCAGCGGCCAGTCGGGGGTCAGCCAGAGCAGCAACAGTGGCCAGAGGGTCACCAAGAAGTCCACCTGGTCCACGACGTGCAGCAGGGGTCCCCACCATCCATGGCCGGGGCGACCCGGGGGCACGTCCAGTTGGCGCTTGACGAAGGAGTTGATCAGTTCGCCGGCGGTCGCCCCCAGGCTCAGTGTCGCTCCCAAGGGGAGCACGATCTCGGCGCGGTAGTGAATGAGTGCAAGGTCGCCGGCCCGGTCGCCGACGGCGGCCTGTACCGCCACCCCCAAGGTGCAGCCCAGCAGGCTGCACAGCATGCCGAGCCAGGTCTTGTTCGCGCCGAAGACGCGCCGCCCTCGGACGGTCAGCCCCGCGTCGACCGGCCGCCGCAGCCACCGCCCGAGATCGAACCGGAGCGCGACCCCCAGCACCACCATGCCGACGGCGAGCGGAGCGAACAGGTAGAGCGCCTGGGCGCTGTACAGGCCCAAGCCGTCCAAGCCCGAGCTGTGCATACCCAGGCTGTGCATACCCAGGCTGGGCATACCCAGGCTGGGCAGGGCCCAGGTGCTCGGGGGGGCCGTTGTGGTCAAGGTTGGCTCCCGTACGTCGTGCTCATCGCGTGCTCGGCCGCATCGGTCGTCGTCGGAGGCATCGTTCAGAACCAGTACAGCGCGCCGCCGACCTGGACGCCCGCGCCCGCGCCCAGCACCAGCCCCACGTCACCGGGCCGCGCCAGTCCCCGCTCGCGCGCCCCGCGGAAGCCGTACGGCAGTGAGGAGGTGTAGAGGTCGAGGCCGTCGGCGCAGGTGTTGACGACCCGCTCCGGCGACACGTCCAGCGCCTCTGCCAGCCGTCGCAGGAACTCGGGTGAGCGTTGCGGGGCCAGTACGGCACAGAGCTCATCCGCCTTGACGCCGTCGCGGTCGAGGACTTCCTCGGTCACCTCGGTCAGTCCGGACAGGTAGTGGTCCTCCAGATCGCCGTCCTGGTGAATATGGAGGTACGAACGTCCGCCGTGGTGTCGTGCCTCGATCGTGCGCGCCGCCAGATGCTGAGGGTGGGCGCGGAATAGGAATTGACCGAAACCGGTGTGTCCGTCCGACGCCGCGTCCAGGATCAGGGCCGAGGCCACCTCGCGCACTCCGAGCAAGGCCTCCGGCCGTACCTCCAGGTTGTTCTCGATCTCCGCGGCGAGCACCATCGCCGTCTCGGCCTTCCCCGCCTCGATCATCGTCGCGGCCACGTGACAGGCGTTGAGGAAGCCGAGCGATCCGTTGCACACGTCGAAGGCGAAAGTGCGCCTGGCCCGATCCGACTCCACGCTGTCGTTGATCTCCAGCGCGCCGGCGACGAGCGCCGCCAGTGCCGGCTCGGAAAGGTACTGCTCACGGTAGACCCCGGCGTACAGCAGCAGCTCGATCCGGCTGCGGTGGTATCCGGACTCCCGCAGGCACTCATCGGCGGCGAGCCGGGCCAGTCCGAGCGCGCGCCGGTCCGCGGACCCACCGTCCGGGGACATGCCGACGCTCTCGATCCGCACCCGCCGGCGGGGGCGTCGCGTCGCGCTCGGGGCCGGTGCCGGGGCGCCGGACGGGCGCGGCGGCGCACCGGGGTCGCGCAGCCGGTCGGGCAGGTCGTCCAGGGTGTAGACGGCTGTGCCGACCGTCAGTCCGGAACCGGTGACGCTGAACAACACGTTGTCCCCGGTACGCACCCGCCCGCTGGACGCCTTGTCATGCAGTGCGATGAAATGACTGGTGGTCGCAGTGTTGCCGCGTTCGGCCAGGTTGTAGACGACGTTGCCGGGGTGACACACCGTCCGCCGGTAGCGCCGGTTGATCTCCGTCACCGCGTCGCTCAGTGTCTTCTCCGAAGTCTGGTGCATGATCAGGTGCTGGCAGGCGTCCGGGCGCGCACCCAGCCCGGCCAGCACGTCCATGGCGTGCAAGATCGCTTCGTTCACGGTCACCGCGTGCAGCCGGAGCGAGTCGGTGTGCATGATCGCACCGCCGTGCTCCCGGTCCGTCGCGTGCGCCAGGCAGTACTCGCCATAGCGGCCCAGCGTGTAGAGGTCCAGCGCGTGGAAGCCGCTGTTCCCGTCGGTGGAGCGCCCCAGCAGCAGTGCGGCCCCGGCGTCGCCGAGGGTCAGGCAGGCCATCCGGGGATCCATGAAACCGTCGATCTCCAGCTGGGCGGTCCGGGTGAGGTGGGTGATGTGCTCGCCGCTGACCACGAGGCCGCTGTCGATCACGCCGGCCTTGAGGAACGCGTCCACGACGGCGATCGCGGTGAACATCCCGGCGCAGCCGTTGGTCACGTCGAACGAGAGCGCCTGACGCAGGCCGAAGCGTTCGCGCAGTTTGGCCGACGTGCTCGGCTCGTAGGAGAACGTCATCGGCCCGTCCAGCCGGGAGATGTTGCAGCAGATCAGCAGGCCGATCTCGGCGGGATCCCGCGCGGAGCGGGCGAGGCAACGAGAGGTCGCCTCGATGGCCAGATCGATGGAGTACTGCCCGTCTTCGACGGCTCGCCGTGATCGGATGCCGGTGAACCGCTCCAGCGGGAACCGGAGCGGGGTCCGGCAACCGTCGAGGACCTCCTGGGTCGACAGCACCCGCGACGGCAGGTACACCCCCAGACTCTCGATCATGGTCCGCTGTGTGGGTGATTCACTCATCGTGTGCCCCGTTCCGCGGGCCTCCCGGCCGGCGCGCCCGGTTCGAGGGCGGCGGCCAGTTCGGCGATCGTCTGGTACTGGAAGAGCGCCTCCGGAGTCACTGCCAGTCCGGCCGTCCAGGCCAGCGTCACGATCTCGACGACGTGCAGCGAGGTGCCGCCGAGGTCGAAGAAGTTGTCGTGGACGCCGATCCCGTCCCTGCGCAGGACCTGCCCGCACAGGTCGGCGAGCTGTTTCTCCAGCGGCGTGCGCGGCCCCTCGTAGGTGGGCGGGTCCGGCTCGGCGCCGTGCGGCCTGGCGTCGTCCGGACCGGGGGCCCGGGCCGCGAGTGCCCGCCGGTCGATCTTCCCGTTGGCGGTCAGCGGCAACGCGTCCACGAAGAGGAACGACGAGGGCACCGTGGCCTGCGGCAGCGTACGGGCGAGGAAACGGCGGAGCTCCGTACCGGTCGGCTCCGGCACCTGAGTGCGGTCGACGCCGTGTCGCGGCGGCCGCGGTGTGAGGTAGGCGACCAGCCGGGCGTCCCGTGAATCGCCGGCGGCGCTCAGCACCACCACCGCGTCGTCGACGGCGGCGTGCGCGCGCAACGCCACCTCGACCTCCTCCGGTTCGATCCGCACGCCGCGCACCTTGACCTGGTGATCCGTACGGCCCAGGAACTCCAGCAGGCCGTCGGAGCGCAGCCGGGCCAGGTCGCGGGTGCGGAACAGGCGTGCGCCCGGCTCGGGGTCGAAGGGGTCCGGCACGAACCTCTCCGCGGTCAGGTCACCGCGGTGCCGGTATCCCCGGGCCACGCCCCGGCCGCCGATGCAGAGCTCGCCGACCACGCCGATCGGCAGCGGATTCAGCGCCGCGTCCAGCACGTACGTCCGGGTGTTGGCGATCGGGCGGCCGATCGGCACCGGGAACACGGACGAGTCCACCCGGTGCGCCGTCGACCAGATGGTGGTCTCGGTCGGTCCGTACAGGTTCCACACGGCCTTCGCGCGGTCGGCCAGCCGGCCGGCCAGCTCGCCCGGCAGCGCCTCACCGCCGCAGAGCACGGTCAGCTCCGGATCCGCTCGCCACCCCGCGTCCAGCAGCACCCTCCAGGTGATGGGGGTGGCCTGCATGACGGTGGCCCTCGACGAGCGCAACCGGGCCAGCAGCCGGGCTCCGTCGGCGGCCTCTCTCTCCGCCGCCACCGCCACTGTGGCTCCGACGGTCAGCGGCAGGAACACCTCCAGCGCGGCGATGTCGAACGACAACGAGGTGACCGCGAGCAGTACGTCGTCGTCGCGCAGGCCGGGCCGTTCCCGCATCGCGACCAGGAAGTTGACCAGGTTCCGATGGGTGACCTCCACCCCGTTGGGACGGCCGGTGGACCCGGACGTGTAGATCACGTATGCGAGGCGGTCCGCCACGGGCCCGTCCGGCCGGACAGCCTCCTGACCGGCGTCCCGGTCCGGCTCCTGATCGAGTTCCAGCCGGGGCCAGGGGCCTGGTGGCACCTTCGCCGAGACCCGGGAGTCGGTGAGGATCAGGACCGGGGAGCTGTCGGTCAGCATCCAGGCCAGCCTGTCGGACGGGTAGGCCGGGTCCAGGGGCACGTACGCGCCGCCTGCCTTGAGCACCGCGAGCATCGCGACGATCATGCCCGTGCCCCTGCTCAGGAAGACGCCCACGGGGGTCTCGGCCCGCACGCCCATCGCCCGCAGTCGTACGGCGAGCCGGTCCGCCCGCCGGTCCAGCTCCGCGTAGGTGAGCATGCCGTCGTCGGCCAGCACCGCCGTCTTGTCGGGGGTACGCAGCGCCTGCCGTTCCACCAGCTCGTGCACACCGCACTCGGGAACTTCGCGGCGGGTGGCGTTCCAGTCCTCGACGATCAGCCGGCGCTGCGCGGGGGTGAGCAGATCCAGCCCGGAGAGGTGCTGACGCGGCGCGGCCACGATCGCCTCCAGCAGTGTGCCCAGGTTCTCCCCCATCGCGGACACGGTCTGCTCGTCGAACAGGTCCCGGTTGTACTGAAGCGTCGCCCGCAAACCGTCCGGCAGCTCGAACACCGTCAGCGTCAGGTCCACCGCGGCACCGCACTGCTCGGAGGCGATCAGCTCCCAGCCGGGCGTCTCCCGCGTGTTCTCCGTGCGCGGCCGGTCCCAGATGAACATCGCCTGGTAGACGGGGGAACGACTGAGCTCCCGATCCGGTTGCAGGCGCCGGACGAGCAGGGAGAAGGGATAGTCCTGATGCTCGATCGCCTCCAGCACGACGCGCCGGACCGTGGCCAGCAGCTCGGTGAACGGCGGGTCACCGGACAGGTCCGCGCGGAGCACGACCGGGTTGACCGCGTACCCGACCAGGCGCTCCAGTTCGGTGGTCGGCCGTACCGTCATGGGCGAGCCGACCACGAGGTCGCTCTGTCCTGTGTAGCGGTGCAGCAGGGTGAAGTAGGCCGCCAGCAGCAGCGTGTACAGCGTGCACCCCTCGGCCCTGGCCAGGGCCTTGAGCCGGGCCGTCAGATCGCCGCTCAGTTCGACCGCGCACCGGTCGCCCCGGTACGTCTGCCGAGCCGGACGAGGCCGATCCGTCGGCAGCTCCAACTGGAGCGGGGCATCGGCGAGCCGCTCCTGCCAGTACCGGCGCAGCACCTCGCCGCGCTCCCCGGCCAGCAGGTCGCGTTCCCACCGGACGTAGCGGGAGTACGGCGTGGCGGGCGGAAGCGCGGCCTCGGCGGGATGGCCGCCTACCGCGTAGAGGGTTCGGATCTCGTCCAGCAGCAGGCTCAGCGACCAGATGTCCACCGCTATGTGGTGGAAACACACGAGGATGTCGTGCTCGTCGACGCCTCGGGCGAACACCTCGACGCGCCAGACCGGGCCATGCTCCAGCGAGAATGGGCGCTCCGCGCGCTCTCGGACCTCCTCGGCCAGCCGTTCCCCGGTCCAGCGGGAGGCGTCGAGGACGGTCAGGCTGACCGGCTGCTCCCGATCGACGATCTGGATCGTCCGGCCGTCGCGTGTCGCGTATCGGGTGCGGAGCGCGGCATGCCTGGCCGACACCGTCTCCAGCGTCCGGCGAAGCGCGGCCAGGTCCAGCGTGCCGCGGACCCGGACCACCTGCATCACGTTGTAGGCGCAGCTGCCGGGGGCCAGCCGGTAGAGGAACCAGAGGGCCTGCTGCCCGTACGACGCGTCGAGTTCCACCTGGGGCTGATCGGCCCGTCGGCGGAGCAGCTCGGCCAGCCTGGCGCGGCTGCCCTCCGTCGAAGGGTCAGTCGTGGTCATGGTGCTCCTCAAGCTGGGCGATCATCAGCGTGACGTCCTCGTCGGAGAGCCGGTCGAGATCGGCCAGGACCTGGGCGGCGAGTGACTGGTCGAGGTAGGCCGCCACGCTCGCGGCACCGCCGTCGGCCACGCGTGCCGGGTTTCCGGCCGCGACGGTTACGGGGGCGGCTGACGACGCCGGTCCGGGGTCGGTGAGCTGCCCGATCACCTCCGTCGCGAGCCGGCGGATGCTCGGCCCCTGCAGGAAGGTCACCATCGGGACGTGCACGCCGAGATCGGCCTCCAGCCGGTTCTTGAGCTCGATGGCCATCAACGAGTCCAGGCCGGCCTCGCTGAGCGGACGATCGAGGTGCAGGCGGTCCGCCGGGATGCGCAGCACTTCGGCGACCTTGCCCCGGGCGTACTCGCCGAGCCACGGTTCGCGCTCGTGCGGTGGTAGCGCGCGGAGCTCTTCGCCGCCGGCGCCTGCCCCGCCGCGTCGCGCCTCGGCCACCGTCCGATGTTCGATCAGACGACGCAGCAACGGGGATCGGACCAGCGCCGGGGCGACCCGCAGGATCTGCGGCCAGTCGATGGAGGCCACCACGGTGTGGCTCTCGTCCCCGGTGAGCAGCCGTTCCAGCACGGCCCTGCCCTGTGCGTTGGAGAGCGTGCCTATGCCCTGGTCGGCCAGGCGTTCCGCGCCGCCCGCCGCCCGCCGTACCAGGCCCGCCTCCGCCCACGGTCCCCAGGCGATGCTGGTCGAGGGCAAGCCGAGCGCGCGCCGGTGCGCGGCCAGGGCGTCGAGGAAGGCGTTCGCCGCGGCGTAGTTGGCCGCGCCCTGCCCGAGCCAGCCGAAGGAGGCCGGGATGGCGGAGAAGAGCAGGAAGAAGTCCAGGTCCGCGCCGGCCAGCAGGCGGTGCAGCAGCACCCCGCCGTCGATCTTCGGTCGCAGCACCTCGGTCAGCGCCGCCTGGTCCAGGTTGACCAGGATGCCGCCGCGTACCGTGGCCGCCGCGTGCACCACCCCCCGGATCGGCGGGCGTCCGTCCTGGACGAGCTGGGCGAGGCACGCCGACAGCGCCGCGGGCTCTGCCACGTCCACGCCCATGGCCAGCACGTCCACACCGCGTGCCGTCAACTCGTCCACCGCCGCGACCTTGGCGGCCAGTGGGCCGTCCGGCGGCGCCCGGTGCCGGTCCCGCGGGTCCGGCAGTCCGGTACGTCCCAGCAGCACCAGATGGCGAGCCCCACGGTCGGCCAGCCAGCGCGCGACCTCCAGGCCGAGATCGCCCAACCCGCCGGTGATCAGGTAACGGGCGTCCGGACGGCAGCGGACCATGTCCGGCACCCCGGCGGGTGCGCCCCCCGGGGCAGACCGGACGGCGGGAGCCCGTACCAGGCGCGCGGCGTACCGCCTGTCGGCACGTACCGCGAGCTCGTCCTCGTCCGGGTGGTCGAGTGCCTGGCGCAGGGCCGTCGCCGCCTGCTGGGCCGACGCCTCCGGGTCGAGGTCGACCAGCCCGCCCCAGAGTGCCGGGTGCTCGAACGCCGCCGCGCGGCCGAACCCCCACAGTGGGGCCTGGAGCGCGGCGACGCCCTCGCCGTCCATGACCTGCTGGGCTCCACGGGTGACGAGCCAGACCCGCGGTGGCCGGGGCACGGTCGGCTCGGCAAGGGACTGGAACAGCTGGAGCGCGCTTCCGCAACCGAACCGCTGCGCCTGCGGCAGGTCAGCGACGTCCATCGTGTCCAGCTCCGGTGCCCGCAGGCTCCAAAGGTGGATCGCCCCCTGGCAGGGAGGGGCGTCCGGCCCGGTCACCGCAGCGATGAGACGGCGCATGTCCTCAGGCGAGTCGGGACGAATCCGCCAGCGCACCGCATGCGCTCCCCCGGCCTGCGGTTCGACCGTCCCCGGCTCGTCCACGGGGGTGACGACCACCGGTTCCAGGCCGGGCGCCGCGAGCATCGGCAGCAGTGCGTCGGCCACGCCGTCGTCGTCGGCGAACACCAGCCAACGCCCCTCCGGCGGCGCGGCGGGGGTGGCCTGGCCGGGAGTCCGGTCGGCGGCACACCCCCCGGCGACCTCTTCCCATCGCATCAGGTAGCAGAGATCGTCGATCGGTTCGGCCGCGTCCGGACCGGACATGCCGTGCAGCGGGTGCAGGCGCACTCCAAGAGCCTGCGCGAGCGGTGTCCCGTCCGGGTGCATGAGCCGGACGTCGCCGACCACCTCGCCCCCGGGCCGGCCGGCCAAGGGATCGATCACCGCGTGGCTGAGGACCTGGCGTCCAGGCTTGCCGAAGAGCTCGAACCGCCGGATGCCGACCGGCAGATGCAGCGGCGTGCCGCCGTCTGCCGACCCGCCTCCGGGCAGCGCGGCGATCAGCACCTGGAGGCACGCGTCGAGAAAGGCGGGATGCACGGCATAGGCGTCGGCCTCCGCGGCGAGCCGGTCGGCCAGCTCGACCTGGCCCAGCGCCTCTCCGTCCCGGCGCCAGACCTGGCGCAGCCCTTGGAAGTCGGTGCCGAACTCGACGCCCCAGCCGCGTAGCCGCCGGTACAGTTCCGCCCCGGTCACCTGCTCGGCGCACCGGGCCCGGACTTCGGCGACGCCGCCCGACACCCCGGTCGTGACGGCCGACTCCCGCACCGGCGGGGGCGGCGACGGCCTCACCGTGGCCCCCAGCTGCTCCGCCTGCCTCCGCAGCCGGTCGAGGGCGGGCAGGCTGCCGAGAACGAGCGGGACCGACGGCCCGAAGTCGAGCTGGCAGGCGATCTCGTCGACGCCCGCCGAACTGAGCTCGCGCAGCAGATCGTGGCAGGATTCCGGGGTGCCGAACAGCACCCGCCGCTGCTCCACCATCCGGTCGTGGACGAACCGCACGTACTCGTCGACGTCCTGGGGGGAGAGCTTGCCGAGGTCGACCTGCTGCCCTCTGCTCGCGGCCACCCCGGTGAGCAGGTACGACGCCGACTTCAGATAGTCGCAGAAGGCGTCCCGGACCTGCCCGTCGACCAGCTCGGCGTCGTCGCTGACGAACGTGTGCACCATCACGCTGACCTGGCCGGGGGTCTCCCCGTGGCCGTGTGCGCGGCGCGCGTCCCGGTAGACGTCGATCTTCTCGCGCAGTTCCGCGACGCTCTGGTTGAACAGGTGGGTCAGCACGTTCGCGCCGATGGCGCCGGCTCGCTCGAAGGTCTGCGGGTTGCCGGCGGCGGTGATCCACACCGGCAGTTCGGGTTGTACCGGCGGCGGATACACGCGAACCTGCACGGGGCCGTCGCCGCCTGGCAGCGTGACGGGCTGCCCCCGCCAGAGCGTGCGGACCGACTCGATGCCGCGGTACATGTGCTCGTGACGGTCGGCGTAGCGGTCGGGGCCGAAGACGAAGTCGTCCGGATGCCAGCCGGAGGCGAAGGAGAGTCCCACCCGCCCGCCGGAGAGCTGGTCGACGACCGCCCATTCCTCCGCGATCCGCACCGGATGGTGCAACGGCACCACCACGCTGCCCGCGCGCAACGCGATCCGGCTGGTCTCCCGGGCGAGCGCGGCCGCCACCACCGACGGGTTCGGATAGAGCCAGCCGTCGGGGGTGAAGTGCCGTTCCGGCACCCACAGGGAGGAGAACCCGTGCGTGTCGGCGAACCGCGCGCTCTCCAGCAGCAGCCGATAGGCGTCCTGCCCCGCCGCCTCGGTACGGCTGGAGAAGAAGATCAGCCCGAACCGCAGACAGGGGTCATCCGTTGCCGCGACCATGCGTCTGCCCCCTTTGCACCCGGCCGCGCGCGTGCACGGCCCACTCCAGCGGCACACCGCCCGCGCCCTGCCCTGACATGTCCTGTCCTGGTGGGACGTCCGCCGGGACGGCACCAGCGCAGATGTGGAAATCGAGGTCACGGTCGGACACGCGCGTGAGGACGGTCTGGATCGTGCACCGGCCGGTGACCGCCAGCGGATGCTCCAGCACCATGTCCGCCACCGCGCAGGGCCCGTCCGGGAAGACCTGGCGGGCGGCGGCCAGCGCCATCTCGACATAGGCCGCCGCGGGCAGCACCGCCGAACCGTCGATCCGGTGCCCGGCCAGGTACGACAGGTGATCTTCGGCCGGTCGCCGCTCCCAGGCCCACACCCCCGCGACCGACGCGATCGAGGTCCGCCGGCCGAGCAGCGGATGCGCCTCGGCGTCCACGTCACCGCCGGCGAGACGGTGTCCGGCGCCGTCGCTCGCGGTCGGCGACTCCGGCTCGGCCCAGTGGCGCTCGCGTTGCCAGGGGTACCGGGGCAGCCGGACGCGGCGGCTGCCGGGAGACCGCACCGCGTCCCAGTCGACGCGGTGGCCGGTGGCGTAGAGCGTGCCGAGCGTCTCCAGGAGCGCGGCGCGGTCGTCGCGGCCCCTTTGTAGGGACGCCAGCACCTGGCCGGGCCTGGCCCCCAGACACTGCGTCATCGCACCGGTGAGCGCCGGGTCCGGCCCGACCTCGACGAACGTCTCATGGCCGTCGGTGATCAGCCTCTCCATCGCGGCGGCGAAGAGCACGGGCTCGCACAGCTGACGCCCCCAGTAGTCGCCGTCCCACTCGTGGACGCCGTACCGGTCGCCGGTGAGCGTGGAGTAGAAGGCCACCGAGGTGTCCTCCACCACCGGCCCGGCCGACAGCTTGGGAAGCTCGGCCGCGAACGGCCGCAACCCCGGGCTGTGGAACGGGTAGTCCATCGCCAGCAGGCGATGGCTCACCCCTTGGTCGGCCAGCCGCGCCAGCACCCGGTCCAACGCCGCCCGCTCCCCTGACAGCACGCTGGAGACCGGGCTGTTCTCGGCCGCGACGGACACCGTGTCCTCGCATCCGAGCACCGCCCGCCGGGCCTCCGCCGCGCCGAGATGCACGGCCGCCATCGCGCCCGTCCCCGCGGCTCGCTGCATGATCCGGCCGCGCAGCACGGCCAGCCGCATCGCGTCGGAGAGCGTCAGAGCGCCCGCCACCGCGGCTGCGGAGATCTCCCCCACGCTGTGTCCGACCACGGCATCGGGCTCGACTCCCCAGGAGCGCCACAGAGCCGCCAGTCCCACCTGCACGGCCACCAGCACCGGCTGGGCGACGGCCGTCTCGCGCAACCGGGACGCGGCCTCGTCCGCGTGCAGTTCGGCCAGCAGCGACCAGTCCGTCTCGCAGTCGGCCAGCTCAGCGCAGTCGGCGACGGCGGCGGCGAACACGGGCTCCTGCCGCAGCAGGTCCCGTGCCATGCCCCACCACTGCACTCCCTGCCCGGAGAACACGAAGGCCAGCCGGGGCGGGCGGCCGTATGCCCGGCGGCCGGCCGCTACGCCGGGCCCCGCCTCGTCCGCCAGGAACGAGCGCAGCCCGGCCGCCACCTCCTGCCGTGTCGCGCCGCCGACGGCAAGCCGGTGATCAAGATGGGTACGCAGCGCGCCGGTGGAGTGGCACAGATCCGCCAGGCCAACCGGCGGACGCTCCGCGGTGGGCGTCAGCGCCTTGAGGCAGTCCCGGGCCAGCTCCCGCAGCGCGTCCGGGCTGTGCGCGGACAGCGGAAGCAGTTGCGCCGCCACCGGCTCCGGGGTTGCGGGAGCGGTGTCGCCAACCGCGGCGGGAAACCCGCCCGATGACCTGCCGAAGCTCAGCCTGGGCCCCTCCTCCAGCACCACATGGGCGTTGGTGCCGCCGAACCCGAACGCACTCACCCCGGCCAGGGCGGGCTCGCCGTCGTCAGGCCAGTCGAGCGGGGTTCGCACCACCCGCAGGGGCAGCTCGTGGAAGGGGATCTGCGGGTTGGGCCGGTGGAAGTGCAGGCTGGGCGGGATTCGCCGGTGCCAGAGCGAGAGCGCCGTCTTGATCAGCCCGGCGATCCCGGCCGCGGCCTCCAGATGGCCGACGTTGGTCTTGATCGAACCGATCAGGCAGGGGCGGCTCTCGGGCCGCTCCTCTCCGAGGACCCCGGCCAGGGCGCGGGCCTCGATGGGATCGCCCAGAGCGGTGCCGGTCCCGTGCGCCTCGACGTAGCGGACCCGTCCGGCGGGCACCCCGGCATCCCGGTAGGCCGCGCGCAGCACGCTCTCCTGCGCCCGGATGCTCGGCGCCGTCAGCCCGTTGGTGCGGCCGTCGCTGTTCACCGCGCTGCCCAGGATGACCGCGTAGACGGGGTCGCCGTCGGCGAGCGCGTGGCTGAGCGGCTTGAGCACCACCATCCCGGCCCCCTCGCCGCGCACGTAGCCGTCGGCGTCCGCGTCGAAGGACTTGCAGCGGCCGTCCGGGGCCATGAATCCGGCCTTGGCGAACCCGGCGGTCACCCCCGGCGAGAGCATGACGTTGACCCCGCCGGCGAGCGCGAGCCCGCATCGCCCGTCCCGCAGGCTCTGTACCGCCAGATGCACGGCCACCAGGGAGGAGGAGCAGGCGGTGTCCACCGCGAGGCTCGGGCCGCGCAGGTCGAACTGGTAGGACAGCCGGTTCGCGCTGATGCTCAGCGCGTTCCCGGTGCCGGCGTAGGCGTCCACCGTGTCGACGGCGTCGAACCGGCGTTGACCGTAGTCGTTGCTGGAGATGCCGACGAACACCCCGGTGTCGGTGCCCGCCAGGCCGTGCACCGGTTGACCGGCGTCCTCCAGCGCCTCCCAACCGACCTCCAGCAGCAGCCGCTGCTGCGGGTCCATGGATGCGGCCTCCCGGGGAGAGATGCCGAACGCCTCCGGGTCGAACAGGTCCACCCGGTCCAGGAAGCCACCCCAGCGCAACCCGGGCAGGTCGCCCGCGCGCCGGTGAACCCCGTCCCACCGGCCGGCCGGCACCTCGCGGATTGCGTCCACCCCGCCGGACAGCAGGCTCCACAGCCCCTCCGGGCCGTCGGCCCCGGGGAACCGGCAGCCGATGCCGATGATCGCGATCGGCTCGGCTCGCGTCCAGTCCCGCTCGGGACGGTCCCGGTCGCCGAACGACGCGGGCTCCCCGGTCAGGTGCCGGGCGATCAAGCCGATCGTCGGGTACTCGTAGGCGAGGGTGGCGGGCAGGACGATCCCCAGCCAGTCCGCCAGCTCGCCGGTGATGGCCACGGCCTCCTTGGAGTCCAGCCCGTACCGCGCCAACGGCTGCGCCACGTCGATGTCGCGGGGGTCCACGCCGAGCCGGCCGCCGAGCCGGGCGACCAGCCACTGCTCGATCTCGGCCGCGGACCGTCCCCTCGCCGGTCCGGTCACGGGGTCGAGCGCCGACGCGGGCGGTACGGCCGGCGCCTCCTCGTCGGGCACGGGCTCCGCGCCGACGACGGCGTGCCATTCGCCGACCACGGGGAAGTCGGCAGCCAGGTAGCCGTCCCGGCAGGCACCACGTTGCAGCTTGCCGCTGGAGGTCTTGGGCACGCTGCCCGGCCGGACCAGCACGACGGCGTCCACCCGCAGCTCGTGTTCCTCGGCGACCGCCTGCCGTACGGCTCCGATCACCTCGGCGACCTCGATGCCGTGCGGACGCTCCACCTCGCCGACCACGACCAGCCGGGGTTCGGCACCGTCCTCGACGGAGAAGGCCACGACGGCGGCCGGCCGCAGCGCGGGATGGCTCGACTCGACCGTCGCCTCGATGTCCTGTGGGTAGTGGTTGCGGCCACGGATGATGATCAGGTCTTTGGCCCGGCCGGTCACGAAGAGCTCGTCGCCGCGCAGAAAGCCCAGGTCGCCGGTGCGCAGGTACGGGCCGCCGTCCTGGACGCCTGCCAGATCTGCCTGGAACGTCCGGGCCGTCTCCTCCGGCCTGTTCCAGTAACCTCGGGCGACGCTCGGCCCCGAGACCTGGATCTCCCCGACTTCGCCCGGCGGGCAGGGCGTGCCGTCCTCGGGCCGCACGACGACCACCTGGTGGCCGGGCACCGCCCGCCCGCACCCCACGACGACCCGCGCGGCTGGACTCTCGTCGGTCTCGACCGCCCGGCCGGCCCGCAGCTCGGCGGCGTCCAGCGCCTGGGCGGCCATCGGCCGGTCCAGAGGACGGCCGGTCACCATCAACGTCGCCTCGGCCATGCCGTAGCAGGGGTAGAAGGCCGCTGCCCGGAAGCCCGCCGGTGCGAACGTCTCCGCGAACCGGCGTGCCGTCCGCGCCTGGATCGGCTCCCCGCCGCACATCGCCAGGTCCCATCGTTCCAGGGAGAGCCCTTGACGTTGTTCAGACGTGACCCTGCGGGTGCAGAGGTCGTAGCCGAAGTTCGGGGCGATGCTGTGCGCCGCCCGGTAGCGGGAGATCGCCTCCAGCCAGCGCGCCGGGCGCTGGAGGAACGCGGCGGGGGACATCAGCGCGGCCGGCCGACCGGCGTACAGGGGCATGAGGATGCCGCCGATGAGCCCCATGTCGTGGTACGGAGGAAGCCAGCTCACCGCCTCGCAGTAGCGCTCCGGATCCTGCTGGAACGGCCGCGGCTCGGTGCCGCGCGGCGTGCCGTCCAGCATCCACGCCATCGCGGCCAGGTTCTCCACCAGGTTCTGGTGCGCGACCATGACCCCGCGCGGCACACCGGTCGAGCCGGAGGTGTACTGCAGCATCGCCAGCGTGTCGCCGCTGATGTCAGGCTTTTGCCAGTTCCGGTGTGCGCCCTCCTCCTCGGCCGGGGTCTCCAGACGGACACCGGCCAGCGCGGGCTCGGACGCGAAGAGGGATTCCAGCGTCGTCCGGAACTCCTGCGGCGCCAGTGCCACCGTCGCCCCGGCGTCCACGGCCATCGCCTCGATACGCCGGATCCGCCTGTTGGGTTGTGGCGGGTAGGCGGGCACCGCCACCACTCCCGCGTAGAGGCAGCCGAAGAACACCGCGATGTAGTCGATTCCGGGCGGGTAGAACAGCAGCGCGCGCTCCCCCGGACGGCTGACGCCCAGCAACCAGATCGCGATCGTGCGCGCCCGCCGGTCCAGCTCCGCGTAGCCGATCTCCTCCAGATCGGCGCGGTCACTCCGTTCGACGGCGCCTGCCGGATCGTCGTCAAGGAACACGAAGGCACGCTGCCCGCGATCACGCTCCGCCCGCCAGGACAGCAGGTCGAGCAGGGTGCGCACACTTGTGAACCGGGTCGGCGATTCCGTCATCGGCCTGCCCTCTCATCCCTTCGGCGGCTGTGGTTCACCGGCTCGCCGGTCCCGGGTGCGGGCAACCCCGCCAGCAGCACGCCGACCAGGTCCACGATGCGTGGATCGTGGAACAGCATCTCCATCGGCACCCGTACGCCGCTCGCCGACTCAAGCCGTTCCTTCAGTTCGAGCGCCATCAGGGAGTCCAGGCCGATGTTGTTCAGTGACTCCTTCGGGTCCACCGCATCCGCGGACAGGCCCAGGACCGCTGCGATCTGTTCCCGCAGGTACTCGGTGAGCACCGACTCGCGGCCGTCCGGGCCGGCGGCGGCGAGGACTCGCGTGCGGAGCGGACAGGCCCTCTCCGCGCTGTCATGCCCGTCGCTTCCGGGCCGGTCGACGACATCGGTCAGCACGGACGGCACCCTGCCGGCCCCTCGGGCGGCCGCCAGCCGGGACCAGTCCACGGCGGCGACCACGGCCTGCGCCGTCGGATGTTCCAGCAGCGTTCCGAAGACGCGCAGGCCCGAGTGCGGGGCGATGAGGCCCACGCCGTGGCCGTCGTGCAGCCTGCGGGCCTCGTGCCGCGCGGCCATGCCCACCTCGGCCCACGGCCCCCAGTTGACGGTGACGGCCGGCAACCCGGCGGCCCTGCGGGCTTGGGCCAGCGCGTCCAGGAAGGCGTTCGCGGCGGCGTACCCGGCCTGACCGGGAGAGCCGAGGACCGAGGCGAGCGACGAGAACAACACGAAGAAGTCGAGCGGGGCGTCGCGGCAGGCGGCGTGCAGGTGCCAGGCCCCCAGCACCTTGGGCGCGAGCACGGCCGCCAGGCTGGACTGCTCAAGCGTGCGCAGGGTCGAGTCGTCGATCACTCCCGCCGCGTGCACGATTCCCCGCAGGGCGGGTATCCCGCCGACCACCCGTCGTACGTCGTCCTCGCGGGCCACGTCGGCGCGGACGATCCGCACGTCGGCCCCTGCCCGGCGTAGCTTGTCCACCTGCTCCGCGGCAGGCGAGGTGGGCGCGCCGCGGCCGAGGAGGACGAGCCGCCGCGCTCCCCGTTCCACCAGCCAGTCGGCCACCGCCAGGCCCAGCCCGCCGAGCCCGCCGGTGACCAGATAGGTCCCGTCCGCCCCCAGCGCGTCGGCCGGACCGGACGGCGCCGATGACGCGAAGGCGAGCTCGGGTCCTGACAGTTGTCCCGCCCGGTGTCCGGCCTGGCGTTCCTCGTTCGGCGCGGCCCGTTCTTCGAGTCGCAGCACCACCTTGCCGATGTTGCGGCGCTGTGCCAGGTGGCGGAAGCCTGCCACCGCCTCCCGCACCGGGACGACGTGTCGCGGCAGCGGGCGCAACGTGCCGTCGGCGAAACGCGCCAGGACCTCTTCCAACAGCGTGCGGACCAGCCCCGGCCGCTCGCGGCAGACGCGCTCCAGGTCGACCGCCGTGTAGGCGAGGTTGGCCCGGAACGGGTGCAGCGGCAGCGGCCGGTTCAGGTAGATGTCGGTACGGCCGATCTCCACGAACCTGCCGTAGGGGGCGAGCAGGGCGAGGCTCCTTGTGGCGTACTCGCCGGGCAGTGCGTTCAGGACGACGTCGACGCCCTGCCCGTCGGTGTGCCGGGTGATCTCCTCACCGAATTCGAGCGTGCGGGAGTCCATCACCTGGGTCACGCCGAGATCTCGCAAGTAGGCGCGTTTCTCCGGCGAACCGGCGGTGGCGAACACCACGGCGTCGGCGAGCCGGGCCAGCTGCACCGCGGCCAGGCCGACGCCGCCGGCGGCCGAATGGATCAGGACCCGCTCACCCGGCCGCAGCCGGGCCAGCCGGTCGAGCGCGTAGTGCGCGGTGAGAAAGGCGATGGGGACGGTCGCCGCCTCCTCGAAGTCGATCGACGCGGGCTTGCGCGCCACCAGCTCGGCGGCCGTGGTGACGTGGCTGCCCATGCTCGCCCCGGCCACGGCCACCACCTCGTCGCCGACGGCCAGATGGCTGACCCCGGTGCCTGTCGCGACCACTCGGCCGGCGCACTCCGCACCGAGCGGGATCGGCGGTCCCGGGTAGATTCCGAGCACGCTCATCACGTCCCGGAAGTTGACTCCCGCCGCCCGTACCTCGATCTCGACCTGCCCGGGGTCCGGTTCCCGCCGGGCCGTCGGCCGCAACCGCACGTTGTCCAGGCGTCCCGGCCGGGTGACCTCCAGCCGGTACGGCGTCCCCACAGGTACGGCCAGCCGCTCCACGCCGTCAGGGCTGGGCCCGTCGGCCTCGGCGAGCCGGTCCTCCTCGCCGGGCCGCCGCACCGGCCGCAGCCGCGGCGCGTAGCGCACGTCGCCGCGCAGGGCGATCTCCTCACCGCCCTCGCCGGCGGGGTCGGCACGCAGCTCGGCGAGCAGCGCGCTCACCACGCCGAGGGCCGGGGCGAGATCCAGGTCGATCATCCGGCAGTCCAGCTCGGGATGTTCCCAGCGAAGAGTACGGCCCAGGCCCCACACCGGCGCCTGGCTGACCGAGACCGCCGTGTCGGCCTCGACCACGTGGTGCACCCCCCGGGTCACCAGCCACAGCCGGACCGGGGAGGCCGCGCTCAGCGCCTGGACGAGCAGGACCAGGTGGTGGACCCCCAGCCGCTGCGCGTCCGCGACCGTCGCCAGGTCGGTCCGCTCCAGCGGCATCGCCGCCTCCAGCGACCAGAGGTGCACGACGCCGCGCAGCGGCGGGCGGCCCTCTGCCGTGACCGTGGCGAGCAGCCGGGCCAGGTGCTCCGGGTCGGCGGGGTCGACCTGAACCCGCCCCTCGGTCTCCTGGTAGGCGTCCCCGGGCGTCACGATCACGCAGGTGGCGGCGCCGAGCCGGGCCGCCAGCTCCGCGCCGACTCCGCCGGAGTCGGCGAACACCAGCCAGCTCCCCGGCGCGCTCGCCGGCGCCGCGGGCTGCGGGGGCGCCTGCACCCAGACCGGCTGGTAGACGACGGGTGCGCGGGCCGTGCCGCGGTCGGCCGACGCCGGGCTCATCCCGGTCAGCCGCAGCCCGAGCACCTCCGCCAGCACCTGGCCGGAATCGTCCAGGACGCGTACGTCGCCGACGAGTGCGCCGTCGTCGGCCGTTCCGGGTCGTGTCGTCGCGTGGCTCCACACCCGGTCCGGCAGCCGGCCGTACGACCGGACCTGCTCCACCATGCTCGGCAGGTAGGCGTCCGCGGCGGAGCCGTCGTCCGGCAGCGCGGCGGCCAGCACCTGCAGGCATCCGTCCAGGAGCACCGGATCGAGGCCGGGGCCGGGCTCGTCGGCCGGTGGGGTTTCGACCCTCCCCACCGCTCGACCGGGACCGCGCCAGACCTGCCGGACGGTACGGAACGTGGGTCCGTACCCGAGGCCGCTCCTGCCCAGCCGGTCGTAGAACCGGTCCTCGGACAGCTCCTCGCCGCAGTCCGCGCGCAGTTCCTCGGGCGCGGCGCATCCCGTGTGCCGGGAGCGGCCGTCCTGCGGGAGCCGCCGCCGCAGCCGCCCGCCGGCGTGCAGCGTCCACTCGGTGTCGGTCTCCGGACGCTGGCTGAGGATCTGGAATTCCGCCGTACCTGCCGTGTCCGGGAACAGCACCAGCTGTGCCACCCGCGGGCTGCCGTCCTCGGGCACGAACAGCGTCTGCCTGATCGTCAGGTCGGTCAGCACGTTGTCGTCGCCGCCGAACGCCTCGCGAGCGGCGTCCAGCGCCATGCTCACGTACCCGGTGGCGGGCAGCACCGCGGAACCGGCGAACCGATGGTCGGCGAGGAAGGGCAGCTCCGGCAGGCTCAGGTGGGATTCCCACTGCCGCATCGCCAGCGCCGAACGCACCCGCCCGCCCAGCAGCCGCCGGCCTCGCGGAGTGGCCGCGTCCTCCGGCGGGCCGAGTGGTGAACGATCCGGTCGTGTCGAGTCCGGCCGCTCGTCGGACGCCTGACCGGGATCGCCCTGCCGGAGCCAGTGACGGCTGCGCTGGAACGGGGTGCCGGGCAACGGCACCTTGCGCCCGCCGGGCACCGCGGGCCGTACGTCCACACCCTTCACGAACAGCTGTGCCGCGCTGTCCAGCAGGCACCGCCTGCCGTCCTCGCCCTCACGCAGCGACGCCAGCCAGACGGCGCCGTCCAGGTCGAGGCAGGAACGCGCGAGGCTGATCAGCGTGGGCCTGGGGCCGGACTCGACGAAGATCTCGCAGCCCTGCTCGGCCAGCGCCTGCACCCCGCGGGCGAACTCCACGGTGGACCCGGTCTGAGCGACCCAGTGGTCGGCCCCCAGGGTCTCCCCTTCCCTCGCCGGCCGTCCGGTCAGGTTGGACACGATCGGGATGCGCGCCGGCCGGTACCGCACCGTCGCCGCGACATCCGCGAAGTCGGCCAGCATCGGCCTGATCAGCGGCGAGTGGAAGGCGTGCGAGACGTTCAGCCGCCGGGTCCTGACGTCCTGGGCGGCCAGCCGCTCCAGCACCTGGTCGAGCGCGGTGGCCAGGCCGGAGATCACGGTGTTGGCCGGACCGTTGACCGCGGCGATGGACAGGACGTCCGGGTAGGGCCCGATCGCCTCCGCCGCCAGGGCGCGCGGGCCGAACACCACCGCCATCGCCCCCTCGGCCGGCAGCGCGCCCATGAGCCGGCCCCGCTCGCACACCAGCCGCAGCCCGTCCTCCAGGCTGAACACCCCGGCCACGCAGGCCGCGACGTACTCTCCGAGGCTGTGACCGAGCAGCAGGTCCGGCTCTACCCCCATCGACGACCAGAGCTGCGCCAGCGCGTACTCGACCGCGAACAGGGCAGGCTGCGCGTGCGTGGTGTCGTCGAGACGCGAACGGCCGCCGGGCTCGGGGAACAGCAGCGGCAGCACCCCTTCGCCCCGGCAGGACCGGACGATCTCGTCACAGCGGTCCAGCGCGGCGCGGTAGACCGGCTCGTCCTGGTACAGCTCCGCGCCCATCCGGGCGTACTGGGAGCCCTGTCCGGTGAACAGAAAGGCCGTCTTCGGGTGACGAGTGCCCGAGGTGTGACCGTGCCGGATCTCCGTCGCGGTGCGGCCTTCCGCCAGCGCGGACAGGCCGGCGGTGAACTCGTCCCGGGTCTCGGCGACGAGCGCCGCCCGGTGGGGGAAGCGGGCCCGTCCCACCGCCGCGGAGTGGCACACGTCGGCGAGGTCCTGCTCGGGCCGCTCCGCCAGCGACCCGGCCAGCCGGCCGGCGAGCAGCCGCAACGAGGCCTCGCTCCGGGCCGACAAGGTCAGCAGCCGCGCTCCCCCGGACGGTCCGCCGCCGCTCCTGGGCTGCCGGACCGGCGCCTCCTCGACGATCACGTGCGCGTTCGTGCCGCCGAACCCGAAGCTGCTGACCCCCGCGACGCGCGCGGCCGCCGCCCGTGGCCATGGCTGCGCCTCCACCGGCACGGCCAGCCTGGTCCCGTCGAGCATGATGTGCGGATTGAGCCGGCGCAGGTGCAGATGCCGGGGAATGGTCTCGTGCGTGAGGCTGAGCAGCACCTTGATGAGGCCGGCGATTCCCGCCGCGGCCTCCAGGTGCCCGATGTTCGTCTTGACCGAGGAGACCCAGCAGGCCTGCTCGCCGGGGGCGGGCCGGCCGAGGACGGAGGCGAGCGCGCCGACCTCGATCGGGTCGCCCAGGGAGGTGCCGGTGCCGTGCGCCTCGACGTGGCCCAGCCGGTCCGCCGTCAGCCCGGCGCGGCTCAGCGCCGCCCGTATGACCGCCTGCTGGGCCGGGCCGTTCGGGGCCGTGACTCCGGCGGTCCGCCCGTCCTGGTTGACCGCCGTGCCGCGGATCACCCCGTACACGTGGTCACCGTCGCGCACCGCGTCCGAGAGCGGTTTGAGGACAACCACCCCGGCGCCCTCGCCGCGGACGTAGCCGTCCGCGCCGGCGTCGAAGGTCTTGCAGCGCCCGTCCGCCGCCATCATCCGCGCCTGGGAGAAGGAGATGGTCACGGCGGGGTCGAGGATGACGTTCACCCCTCCGACGAGGGCGAGGCGTGACTCGCCCGCTCGCAGGCTCTGACAGGCCAGGTGCAGCGCGACCAGCGACGAGGAGCAGGCGGTGTCGACCGCCACGCTGGGTCCTCGCAGGTCGAGCAGGTAGGAGACGCGGTTGGCGGCCAGGCTGTGGGCGTTGCCGGTGCCGGCGTAGCCGTCCAGGTCGGACAGCGGGTCGGGGAGCCGTACCCGTAGTTGTGCGTAGTCCATGGCGGAGATGCCCATGAACACGCCGGTCTGCGTTCCCGCCAGCTCGCCGGGCGCCACCCCGGCGTTCTCCAGCGCCTCCCAGGCCACCTCCAGCAGCAGCCGCTGCTGCGGGTCCAGCCCGGCCGCCTCACGCGGCGAGATCCCGAAGAAGGCCGCGTCGAACTGGTCGACCTGCGGGAGGAAGCCACCCCAGCGGGTGCTCATCCGGCCCGGTGTGCCCTCGTCACTGTGGTAGAGACGGTCGACGTCCCATCGATCGGGCGGCACCTCACTTATGGCGTCGACGCCGTCGCGCAGGAGCCGCCAGAAGGCGTCCGGGCCGTCGGCCCCGGGAAAGCGGCACCCCATGCCGATGACCGCGACCGGTTCGTCACCCGGGGACGCGGCGGCCGCGTCGGACACGTCCGTCGGCTCTTCTCCGGCCAGGTGGCGGGCGAGCGCTTCGACGGTCGGGTGGTCGTAGGCCAAGGTGGGCGAGACCGGCCGATCGAGCAGGTCCCGAAGCTCACCTGTGATCATGATCGCGTCCCGTGAGCCCAGGCCGTAGCCGGTGAGGGACTGGTGCGGGTCGACCTGGTCGGCGGGAAGGCCGGTCAGCCGCGCGATCCGCGCGATCAGCCAGTCGGTGATCTCCGCCCGTCCGGGCCCGGCGACCTCTCCCTCATCGGCCAGGTGCATCCTGTGAACTCCCCAGAGCGTTCAGCGTCCCGGCCAGGAAGTCGCGCCGGCACGCGCCACGACGGATCTTCCCGCTGGTGGTGCGCGGCACGCCGCCCGGGCGTACCAGGACGACCTCGTGCACCCGCACGTCGCACTTCTCGGCGACGGCCTTCCTGACCTGTCTGATCACCGCGTCGGCATCCAGGCCGGCGCCGGTCCTCCTGGCCAGGGCGATCTCGACCTCCGCGACGACCACGACCTGCTCCTCGATCGGACCGTCCACCGAGAAGGCCGCGCAGCCGTGCGGGCGCAGATGCTCGTGGCTGCCCTCCACGACCTGCTCGATGTCCTCCGGGTAGTGGTTGCGGCCGTCCACGACCACCAGGTCCTTGAGCCTTCCGACCAGGAACAGCTCGCCCTCGTCGAGATAGCCGAGGTCGCCGGTGCGGAGCCAGGGTTCCCCGTCTCCGTCGGCGTCGGCGAGGCGGGCGCGGAAGACCTGCTCGGACTCGACCGGCCGGCCCCAGTACTGCCGGGCCACGCTCCGGCCCGTGATCCACACCTCTCCCACCCGCCCGGGCGTGACCCGCCGCGTGGTTTCCGGATCCACGATCGCCACCTGCTGGCCCGACCACGGACGGCCGCAACTCACCAAGGTACGGCTGTCGTCCGCACCCCGCTCCGCCGTGATCACTCGCCCGTCCTCCAGTGCGCCGGCCTGGACGGTGTGCGTCCTCGGGATCGTGCCCTTCACCCCGCCGGTGGCCAGCAGCGTCGCCTCGGCGAGCCCGTAGCAGGGGTAGAACGCCTCGCGCCGGAAGCCGCTGGCCGCGAAGGTGTCGGCGAAGCGCTCAAGCGTCGCCGACCGCACCGGCTCCGCGCCGGTGAAGGCCAGATCCCAGCAGCTGAGGTCCAGCGTGGACAGCTGCTGCGGGGTGATCTTCCGGGCGCAGAGTTCATAGGCGAAATTCGGTGCGCCACTGGTGGTGGCCCGGGTCCGCGAAATCGTCTCCAGCCAGAGCAGCGGCCGCTGGAGAAAGGCGAGGGGCGAGAGAAGGGTTATTCGTGCGTCACTGAAAATCGGTTGGATCACGCCGCCGATCAGGCCCATGTCGTGTTGCGGCGGGAGCCAGATGACCCCGTGCGTCGCCGAACCGTGCCCGAAACAGTCTCTGATCATGGCCGAGTTGTGCATGATATTTCCATGGCTGACGGCCACTCCCCGGGGGGACGCCGTCGAGCCGGAGGTGTACTGCAGAAATGCGATGGAGTCGGCGCGGAGTTCGGGTTCCGACCATTCATCGGCCAGGTCCTCGACAACCGTGTCGGTGTATATCCATTTGGCCGGAGCCAGTGCCGGGGCGGCCGATGTCGCGGGTCCGGCCACTTCGGCGAGGGCCGAGGTCGTCAGCACGATCGCGGGTCGCGCGTCCGCCGCCAGACCGCGCAGGCGGTCGAGGGTCCGGCGGCGGGGCGGATGGGTGGGCACGGCGACGGTCCCCGCGTACAGGCAGCCGTAGAACGCCACCACGAAGTCAAGGCCGGGCGGGTAGAGCAGGAGCGCGCGCTCGCCGTCCGCGCCGCACTGCCGCAGCATGGCGGCGAGGGCTCGGGCGCGGCGGTCCAGCTCCTGGTAACTCAGCTCCAGCAGCCGCCCGTCGTCCTCCTGGTACCCGACCGCCTGCCGGTCGGGATGCTCGTGGGCACGCGACCGTAGCACCTCGACCAGAGTCGTGGAACGTTCCCGGGGCCGGGCTTCCACCACCACATCACCACCCTTCAGGAAACGACAACCAAGCGCTAAGCCCATAAACCAGGGGGAGCGGCTCTCATGGCCAGAACTCCGCCACCAGTGGACGCTTTCGACCGTTCCGACTGAATGAGAGGAGAATCCTTCATTGCGAGGAATGGGTCAAGCGCCACAGGGTAAAGACGGCGTGCTGCTTCGTATGTATTTTCATAAATCGGCCACGCGTCGCCATGTCGCAAATTATCCAGAATTCTGTTGAGAATGCCGATGGTTTCGGCTCGACGGAATGGGAAAGCTGAAATTGTGACGGAGTACGTGGTCGAGCTGTCGGCGGCCGACGCTGAACCGGAGCTGGTCGGCGGGAAGGCCGCCGGGCTGGCCAGGCTTTCGCGCGCCGGATTCGCCGTGCCCCCGGGCTTCGTCGTCACCGTCGCCGCCTACCGCGTTTTCGCCGGAGAGGCGCTGCCGAGCCGGATCGGCGAACTGCTCCGCCCGGTACCGCCCGGAGACCCGGTCGCGCTGAACGCCGCGGCGGCCCGCATCCGCGAAGCCGTCGTCTCGACCCCGATACCGCAGGCCCTCGCCGGGTCGATCGTCGCCGCATATCGCCGCCTGGGCACGACGGCGCACGCCGCCGGCCGGAGGGGCAGCGGCCCACTCCCGGTGGCGGTGCGCTCCTCCACCACCGCCGAGGACTCCGCGGAGCTCTCCTTCGCCGGTCAGCACGACAGCTTTCTCAACGTCCGCGGTGAGGCCGCGCTCCTCGACGCGGTACGGCGCTGCTGGGCGAGCCGCTGGACCGCCCGCGCCCTCTCCTACGCGGCCCACCAAGGCGGCACCGCGACGCCACGAGACGCAGGCGTGGCACCGGCGATCCTGGTCCAGGAGTTCGTGCCCGCCCGCGCGGCCGGAGTGCTGTTCACCCGCGCCCCGCTGACCGGCGCCGACGACGAGATGCTCGTCAACGCGGTGTGGGGGCTCGGCGAGACCGTCGTCGGCGGTCAGGCGACGCCGGACAGCATCGTGACCGACAAGGCCACCGGCCGCACCAAGAAGGTCCTCGTCGCCTGTAAGGACACCATGGCCGTTCCGGCGGCGAGCGGCACCCGGCTCGCACCGGTCCCCCGGCGGCGGCGTCGCTCCGCCGTGCTCGACCAGGAGCAGGCCGCCGAGCTGACCCGGCTGGGCGTCGCCGTCGAGCAGCACCAGGGCGCGGCCCAGGACATCGAGTGGGCGATCCTCGACGACGGCCGGGTGGTGATCCTGCAGACCCGGCCGATCACCCGCGGTCCGGCCCGATCCCCGGCTGCGCCGGATCGCGGCCTGCCGCCGGTGCCGGGCGACGACGACTGGCCGGTCCAGGGCACCGGCAGGTCGCACGACTTCGACATCTGGACCCGCGCCAACGTCGGCGAGCTTTGGCCCGACCCGGTGAGCCCGCTGGTCGCCTCGGTGGCACCCGAGATCATCACCAGCGCGGTGCGGCACTCCTTCCGGTCGCTGCGCGAGCCGTTCCTGGACGAGATCAGCTGGGCGCGGCGCATCCACGGGCGCATCTACTACAACGAGGGCGCGCTGGTCCACCTCCTGGAGCACAAGCTCGGCCTGCCGCCCGGGCTCATGGACCGGGCCCGGGGCAACAGCGGGTTCACCCAGCCCAGGGAGAGCCGGGTGCACCCGTGGCGGCTGCTGCGCCACCTGCCGACGCTGGCCCGGCTGGCGACCCGCCAGCGTGGCACCGCTCGTGAGCTGCGCGCGCTGATCCCGCGGATCGACCGTTGGGTCGCCGAGTTCGACGTGCGCTCCCACGACGGCCTGACGGACGCCGAACTCTGGGCGGCGGCGCAGCTCTGGCTGACGCGGACCAGCGACGCGATGAAGTTGCAGAACGACATGAGCGGGGTCTCCCTCACCGCGATCGCCACCCTGGAGAGACTGACGACCCGCTGGTTCGGCCGCCCCGAGGTGACGTACCGGCTGATCGGAGGGCTGTCCGGGATCAGGTCGGCCGAGCTCGGCGCCGCGCTGTCGCGGATCGCCCACGCGATCCGCGAGGCGGGGCTCGTCCAGGAGGTGCTCGGCGCGGACGCCGTGACCGCGCTGTCCCGGCTGCGCGAGCTGCCGGCGGCCGAGCCGGTCCTGCGGCTGCTCGACGAGTTCCTGCACCGGCACGGCTACCGATGCGCCAACGAGTCCGAGTGGCTCCATCCGCGCTGGCGCGACGCGCCGGAGCTCGTGGTCGAGCTGCTGGCCGGCTACCTGACGCCCGGCAAGGACGACCTCGCCATGAGCGCGGCGCTCCAGCAGCGCCACCGGGCGGAGGCACTCGCCTGGGCGAACGCGCGCCTCGGCCCGGTCCGCCGGCGGATCTTCCGTTCCGTGCTGTCCCGGGCACACGACTCCATCCGGCTGCGCGACAACGGGAAGGACGCGGCGATCAAGGCGTCCTACCCGGCTCGTCAGATCGCCGTGCACTTCGGCCGGCTCTGGGCCGGGCGTGGCTGGCTGTCGGCGGCGAACGACGTGTTCTTCCTCACCGTGGACGACATCGTCCGGGTGATCCGGCAGGGTTCGCCCGGGGCGGCCGGGCTGGACCTCGTCGAGCTGGTCCGCCTGCGGCGGCAGGCGTTCACCGCCTGGTTCGACATCGAGGCTCCTGACGTCGTCGGCGCCGACGGCTCTCCGCTCAGCCCGTCCTCCTCCGTACGAGACGCTTCGCCAGGGGCTGTGCGGCCAGGAGGACGGCCTCTCACCGGTATCGCCGCCAGCGCCGGCAGCGTGCAGGGCACCGCCCGCATCGTCTTGGACCCACGGGCGGCGGCCCGGATCCAGCGCGGCGAGATCCTGGTGACCCGATCCACCGATGTCGGCTGGACCGCCGTCTTCCCGCTGCTGGGCGGCCTGATCAGCGAGATCGGCGGGCAACTCTCGCACTCGGCCATCCTGGCCCGCGAGTACGGCCTGCCCGCCGTGGTCAACGTGCCCGGCGCGACCAAATTGATCAAGGAGGGCCAGCTGGTGCGCCTCGACGGGCTGACCGGCCAGATCCACCTCCTCGAAGGCTCGCCGGCGGTGACGTCGAGCGCCCCGGGTCCGGGAGAAGACCGTTGAGGGCGGCCGGCACGATCACCCGAGCCCGCTCCGCCACCGCACGCCTGCTGCTCCGCGCGGGTGTGTCGGCCGACGCGATGACGGTGCTCGGCCTGCTCGGCACCGTGATCGGAGCCGTCGGCTTCGCCGCCCGCGGCCACCTGCTCATCGCCACGGCCATCGTGGCGGTCAGCGCGCTGTGCGACGCCCTCGACGGCATGATGGCCCGCCTGAGCGGCGGCGGCACGCGATTCGGAGCACTGCTGGACTCGGCTGCCGACCGGATCGGCGACGGCGCCGTCTTCGCCTCGCTGGCCTTCTGGCTGGCCGACAGTGGCAGGCCCCGTGCTGCCGCCGCCGCCCTGTGCTGCCTGATCGGCGCGTATCTCGTCTCGTACGTCCGGGCGCGGGCCGAGGGGCTTGGCGTGTCGGGAGAGGTGGGGTTCGCTCACCGGTACGTCAGGCTCAAGTTCGTGGGAGTGGGCGTCCTGCTCGGCGCTCTCGGGCTGGTCGGGGCCTTCGAGGTGACGCTCTGGGCGCTCGCCGTACTGTCGGCGATCACTGCGGGGCAGCGGCTGGTCCATGCCCGGCGGCAGTTCCGTGCCGCGGACGGCCTCCTCGGGACGGAAGTCCTCGACAGCCCCTCCTGAACGAGCCTTTTCCGCGCGTTCCCACGGCTGCGAGATGCCGGTGTTGAGCTGCGGGTTCGTCCGGTGTGTGCTGTTCGTGGTGGTGGGTCGCGGTGGCGGGGCGATGAGTTTCGTCGGTGGGGTTGGTCAGTATGGGGGTGACGAGGACTGCTGATGAGACCGGGAACCGCCAGGCCGGCCGTGACGATGCCAGGCCCGAATCCGATAGAGGTATCGTGTCCAGCCCACAGCTTGAGTCATCCACCACGGGTGTGAGCGCCGGCTCGCGCCGCACGCCGGCCGTGATCCGGTTGCTGGTGCTGGCGACGTTCGTGGTCGTGCTGAACGAGACGATCATGATCAACGCGATCCCGCGGTTGATGGACGCCATGCACATCACCGAGCAGACCGCTCAGTGGCTGTCCACGGCCTTCATGCTGACCATGGCCGGGGTCATCCCGATCACCGGCTGGTTCCTGCAACGGGTCACCACCCGCACGGCGTACACCACCGCCATGGGGCTGTTCCTGCTCGGCACGGCGCTGGCCGCCGTCGCGCCGGTGTTCGGGGTGCTGCTGGGGGCCCGGATCATCCAGGCGTCCGGCACGGCCGTGATGATGCCGTTGTTGATGACCACGCTGATGCAGGTCGTGCCCGAGAAGGACCGGGGGCGGGTGATGGGCAACGTCACCCTGGCGATCTCCGTCGCCCCGGCCATGGGCCCGGCGATCTCCGGCGTGATCCTGCACTTCGGGTCGTGGCGGCTGCTGTTCGCGGTGGTGCTGCCGATCGCCGGTCTGATCACGTGGAGCGGGTTGAGGCAGCTCAGGAACACCGGCGAGCCCGAGATCAGCACGATCGACTGGTTCAGCGTGGCCACGGCGGCGGCCGGCTTCGGCGGCCTGGTCTACGGGCTGAGCCGGTTCGAGGGCGGGGACTCGCGCGTGGCCGTCGCGATCACGGTGGCCGGGCTGGTCACCATCGCCGTCTTCGTCGTCCGGCAGCTCGCGCTGCAGAAGCGCGGCACGCCGCTGATGGACCTGCGCACGCTGCGCCATCGCACGTACACGGTCGCGCTCGTCCTGATGTCGGTGGCGTTCATGGCGATGCTCGGCTCGATGATCCTGCTGCCGCTCTACCTGCAGAACGTCCGGGCGCTCAGCCCGCTGGAGACCGGGCTCCTGGTGATGCCGGGCGGCCTGGCGATGGGCCTGCTCGGTCCGGCGGTCGGCCGGCTGTTCGACAACCACGGCGGCCGGGTGCTGGTCATCCCCGGCTCGATCGGGATCATGCTCGCGCTGGCCGGGTTCACCCAGGTCACGATGACGATGCCCTACTGGCAGCTCCTCGGCCTGCACGCGCTGCTCATGGTGAGCCTGGCGGCGACGTTCACCCCGGTCTTCACGCTCGGCCTCGGGGCGGTCCCACCGCACCTGTACTCGCACGGCAGCTCGATCCTTAGCACGCTCCAGCAGGTCGCCGCGGCCATCGGCACCGCGCTCGTGATCACCGTGATGAGCGCGCGGGCCGACACCCTGCGGGCCGAGGGCGTCACGCAGGCGCTGGCCAGCCTCGACGGCATGCGGCTCGCGTTCATCGTGGGCGCGGTCCTGTCGGTGGCGGTGGTGGTCACCGCGCTGCTCCTGCCGGCCCGGGCCGAACGCGCCGTCGAGCACTAGGGGGCGGTGGCGCCCAGGTAGGTGAGGACGGCCCGCACCCGGCGGTTGGTGTCGTCGTCGGCGGCGAGGCCGAGCTTGGCGAAGATCGTGGTCGTGTACTTGCTGATGGCGCCCTCGCTGAGGAACAGCCGGGCCGCGATCGCCGTGTTGGACAGGCCCTCGGCCATCAGTTCGAGCACCGAGCGCTCGCGTTCGGTGAGGGTGGCGAGGGGGTCGGCGTGCGCGGGGCGGCCGAGCAGCTTCGCCACCACCGTCGGGTCGAGGGCCGTGCCGCCGCCGGCGACGCGGGTGAGCGCGTCCATGAACTCGCCGGCGTCCAGCACGCGGTCCTTGAGCTGGTAGCCGACGCCGCCCTGGCCGTCGGCCAGGAGCTCGCGGGCGTAGAGCTGCTCCACGTGCTGGGAGAGGATCAGCACGGGCAGGCCGGGCACCTCGCGGCGGGCGGCGAGCGCGGCCTGGAGCCCCTCGTCGGAGAACGTCGGCGGCAGCCGTACGTCCACGACGGCCACGTCCGGACGGGTGGCGAGCAGCGCTTCGAGCGTCGCGGGGCCGGAGTCGACGGCCGCGACCACGGTGTGCCCGTACGCCTGGACGAGCCGGACGAGCCCGTCGCGGAGCAGGAAGAGATCTTCGGCTATGACAACGCGCACGGCACCGCCACTGAGACGCGGGTGGGTCCCCCGAGGGGGCTGTCGATCTCCAGAAGGCCGCCGAAGGCCGCCATCCGGCGCTTGATGCCGTCCAGCCCGGAGCCGGAGGACGCGGTCGCCCCGCCGGAACCGTCGTCGGTGACGGCCGCGGTGAGGGTCCGCGTGCGCGGCTCGTAGTCGAGCTCGACGGTCACGTGGGTGGCCCGGGCGTGTTTGGCCACGTTCGCCAGCAGCTCGGCGACGGCGAAGTAGACCGCGGACTCGACCGGGCGCTCGGGCCGCGCGGGCACCGAACTGCGTACGTCGACCTCGACGGGCGCGTCGAGCGCCAGGGCTCGCACGGCGTCGACCAGGCCGCGCTCGGTGAGCACCGGCGGGTTGATGCCGCGGACCAGCGACCGCAGCTCGGCCAGCGCCGCGATCGACGAGGCGCGGGCGTCGGCCAGGATCGCGCGGGCGGCGGCGGGGTCGGTCTCCAGGAGGTGTTCGGCGGCCTGCATGGACATGCCCATGCCGACCACCCGCGCCTGGGCGCCGTCGTGCAGGCCGCGCTCGATGCGTTCGAGCTCGGCGGCCTGGGTCTGGGTCAGGTCGGCGCGGATGGCCTCCAGCTCCTCCACCCGCCGCCCGAGCCGCGAGTACGGGATCGGGCCCAGGAAGCGGCGGCCCAGGAGACCGAGGACCCGCCACGCGAACGGCGCCGCGGCCAGGCCGGCGACGATCAGGGCGACGCCGTGACCCAGGAAGCCCGGCGTGAGCGTCAGGAGGACGCCGCCGGCGATCCCGACCAGCGGCAGGGCCGCGACCGGCAGCACGCTCACACCGGCGAGCAGGCACCACAGCCCGTCCCAGTGCAGCTGGGGATCGTGGAAGCGGGCGTTCATCCGGGCGCGGCGGCGGGCCTCCCGTTCGGACTTGTGGTACTCCTCGCCGTCCCACCAGTGGCCGGTGGCCATGCGGGTGACCGGCGCGGGGACGCGGTAGGCGACCTCGACGCGCAGGCCGAGCCAGCGCGCGGCGAGCCGGCGGGCGGCCTGGCTGAGGGTGCGGCTGGTCAGCGGGTGCACGCACCACAGGGCCACGGCGATCCACAGGATCACCACCAGCGTCTCCCCCAGGAGCGCCAGGGCAACGACGAACGGGGGCCCGGTCAGGTTCGCCGACCAGGAGTAGGCGAGCTTGGAGCCGCCGTAGCCGACGGCGACGCCGACGATCGGCATCAGGCAGGTGAGCAGGACCAGGACGGCCGAACGGCAGAGCCCGAGCACGATCTCGGCGCCCCAGCGCAGGGGTCCGCCCCTCGTGGGCGACCTCACCTGCCAGCGTCCTTCGGCACGACGCCAATTGTGGCAGGCTGCCCTTTTTGGCGATGTCCGGGCACCTCCTCGACCGTCTGTGGTGGGCACGTCTGTCTTCTCCGGTTCCCGGGCGGTTCCGCCCGACCTCGGAGAACGTACGATCGTGCGCCGGTCACCCGGTATCCCGCCACGCCCCGTACGACGTGGGTCCAGCCCCACCCGAGGCGACGGCGACGGCGGCGCGGACGAACGCGGCCACGGCCGGTGAGCGGGAGCCCTGCGGCCACCCCACGGCGAGCACCGACGGCGACAGGTCGGCGACCTCCCGGTAGGCGACGCCCGGCCGGGGGTGCCGCCGCGCCACCGAGACCGGGACGAACCAGATGGCGCTGCCCAGCTCCACCAGGTTGCAGATCTGCGCCAGGTCCAGGCCGGTGCGCGGCGGGCGGCGGCCCGGGGGCGGTTCGGCGCCGTCCCACTCGGCCAGGGTGCCGTCGGGCAGCGGCTGGCCGGCCAGGTCGGCCACGGACAGGCGGGGACGGGCGGCCAGCGGGTCGGCGGCCGACAGCGCGACCAGGCGGGGCTCGGTCAGCAGGGGCTCGGTGTCGAGGTCGCGGTCGTCGAAGGGAGTGACCAGCAGCGCGACGTCGGCCCGGCCGTCGCGCAGGGCCGGCGCCTGCTCGTTGCGCCCGCCCAGCAGCAGCTCGGCCGGGAGCGCGGCCTCCTCCTCGCGGTAGGCGGCCAGGATGCGGGGCAGCAGCCCGGCGTCGTAGTCGGCCTTGAGCGCCACCCGGAGCCCCGGCCCGGGACGGGCCGCGTGCCGGACCCGGCGGGCCGCCGCGGTGACCGCGTCGATGGCGATCCTGGCGTCGCGCAGGAAGATCTCGCCCGGCGGGGTGAGGGTGACCTGCCGCGTGGTGCGCTCCAGCAGGCGCACGCCCAGCCGGCGTTCCAGCTCGCGGATCGCGCGGGACAGCGGGGGCTGAGCCATGCCGAGCCGCGCGGCGGCCCGCCCGAAGTGCAGCTCCTCGGCCACGGCCACGAAGTAGCGGAGCTCGCGGACCTCCAGGTCATTCATATCGGCAGGGTATCAATGGTGATCGGATCGGTCCTTCAGGTTCGCCGCCGTGCTCGGTTGACTGGCCGTGCCCCCCAGTACGACACCGTCGATTTCCCCTGGAGTTCTCCATGATCGTCATCACCACGCCCACCGGCCGGATCGGCCGGCAGGTCCTCGACCTCGTCCTGGCCGCGGACGAGCCGGTCCGCGTCGTCGTACGGGACCCCGCCCGCCTTCCGGCGCCCGTACGCGAGCGGGTGGAGGTCGTGCCGGGGTCGCACGGCGAGGCGCGCGTCGTCGAGGAGGCGTTCGCGGGCGCCGACGCCGTGTTCTGGGTCGTCCCGCCGAATCCGCGGGCCGCCGGCCTCGACGCCGCCTACCTGGACTTCACCCGGCCGGCGTGCGAGGCGTTCGTGAGCAGAAGCGTCGGCCGGGTGGTCGGGGTCTCGGCCCTGGGCCGCGGCCTGCCCCTGGACGCCGGTCTCGTGACGGCCTCGCTGGCCATGGACGACCTGATCACGGGCACGGGCGTGCACTACCGGGCCCTGACGCTGCCTTCGTTCATGGACAACCTGCTCGACCAGGCGGCGGTGATCAGGGACCAGGGCGTGTTCTTCTCCCCGGTGCACGGCGACCTCAAGGCCCCCGCCTGCGCCACCCGCGACATCGCGGCGGTGGCCGCCGGGCTGCTGCTCGACCGTGGCTGGACCGGGCGGGCCGACGTCCCCGTGCTCGGGCCGGAGGATCTGTCGGGCGAGGACATGGCGCGGATCATGTCCGACGTGCTGGGACGGCCGATCCGGCTGCGGCACGTGCCGGTGGCGGCGTTCAGGGCCATGATGGTCGAGCAGGGCAGGTCGGAGGCGATGGCCCAGGGGATGGCCGACATGATGGAGGCCAAGAACCGGGGCCTGGACAACGCCGAGCCGCGCACCCCGGAGGCCACCACCCCCACCGGTTTCCGCCAGTGGTGCGAGGACGAGCTCAGGCCCGTCGTCCTGGGCTGAACGTGCCCCTTGTACGCGGCACCGGCGCGGCGTAGCGTGACTGATGACCAGATTTCGTATCTAGTCACGAGGTGTGGCGATGGTCGAAAGGGCGGACCGGATCCTCGACGCCGCGGGCGAGCTGCTGCTGCGTCACGGGTACCGGAGGGTCACCGTCGAAGACATCGCGGGCCGCGCCGGAGTGGGTAAGGGCACCGTCTACCTGCACTGGCGGACCAAGAACGAGCTGTTCGAGGCGCTGCTCCTCCGGGAGTCCATCGAGGTCGTGGAGGAGTCCGCGGCAATGTTGCGGCGCGACCCCACCCAGGTGCTGCCCCACCGCTTCTCGCGGGCGGCCTTCGTCTCCATGAGCCGCAGGCCGCTGCTCCAGGCGCTGTTCACGACCGACTTCGAGCTGCTGGGCAAGCTGGCCAAGCATCCGCTGCGCAGCCACGACCTCCTCGCCTCCCAGCGGTTCCAGCGGATGGCCGACCGGTACGGGCTGCTCAGGGCGGACATGCCGCACCCCCGGTACACGCTGAGCGCCGCGTCCACGGGCTTCTACCTGATCAACGGCGTCGACGCCACGGGGTCGGAGCTGAGCGTCGAGGAGCGGGCGGACGCGCTCGCCTTCACCGTGCGCCACGCTTTCGAGCCCGTCGAGGAGCCGTCCGCCGAGGTGCTGGAGGCGGCGGCGGCGGAGTACGTCGCGATTCTCGAGGAGCTGATCCCGCCCTACCGCAAGTGGATCTACGACTAAGGAGAGGCGATGTCCGACATCGTCGAACGGTACAAGATCTCCAAGCAGCACTTCTGGTTGCACGGGCCCCGATCGGGCCCGTCCGTCGAGTACGACGCCGCCGCCGGGATGTACAACGTCCACGGCTACCAGGAAGTGCACGACGTTCTCGGCGACCCCACCACGTTCTCCTCCGACACCATGCGGCTGGTCCCCAAGGGGCTGCTGCCGCAGGGCGACGAGATCTCGCTGGAGGGGTTCATCACCCAGATCGATCCGCCGGAGCACGGCAAGCTGCGCAAGCTGGTCAGCAGCGCGTTCACCCGCAAGGTCGTCGCGGACCTCGAACCGCGCATAGCCGCCGTCACCCACGAGCTGCTCGACGCGACCGAGGGCCGCGACCGCCTGGAGCTGGTGACCGACCTGGCCTACCCGCTCCCCGTCATCGTCATCGCCGAGCTGCTGGGGGTGCCGAGCAGCGACCGGGCCCTGTTCAGGAAGTGGGCCGACGGACTGTTCCAGCGCGACGCCAAGGTCTCGCTCGCCGAGCCCACGGAGGAACAGAGCGCGCAGGTGGCGAGCACCCTCAAACCGTGGCGGGAGATGACCGAGTACCTCGCCGGGCACTCCGCCGAGCGCCGGGCGCGGCCCCGCGCCGACCTGCTCACCAAGCTGGTCGAGGCCGAGGTGGACGGCGAGCGCCTGCCCGACGACCAGGTCGTCAACTTCGCGATGGTCCTGCTGCTCGCCGGGCACATCACCACGACGATGCTGCTCGGCAACACCGTGGTCTGCCTGGACGCCTTCCCCGACCAGCAGGACAAGGTGCGGGCCGACCGCTCCACGGTGCCGGCCGTGATCGAGGAGTCGCTGCGGCTCTTCACCCCGTTCTCCGCGCTGGGCCGGTCGACCACCCGCGAGGTCGAACTGGGCGGGGTGACGATACCGGCCGACAAGATGGTCATGCTCTGGCTCGGATCGGCCAACCGGGACCCCCGGCAGTTCCACGACCCCGAGGTCTTCGACGCCGGCCGCGATCCCAACCCGCATCTCGCCTTCGGCCGCGGCATCCACTTCTGCCTGGGCGCCCCCCTGGCCCGGCTGGAGGGACGGGTGGCGCTGAACATCCTGCTCGACCGGGTCGAGGTCCTGCGCACCGACCCCGACGACCCGGTGCTCTTCATCCCCACGCCGACCATGACGGGGGTGAGCCGGCTACCGCTCGTGCGGTGAGCCGCCGTCCGCGGAACGCACAGGCCGGGTGATGGCGGCGCGGGCGGTTCCCGTCCTCGGCAAGGGCGGGCTCAGGAGGCGGCAAAGTGCCGCGCGTTGCCGTGGGCGTCCTGCTCTGTGGGGGCCAAGGTGGCTTGTTCACCTTCGTCGCAGCATAAGAGGGGACGATCCTGGCTATGGGCGGCAAGCAGCGGAAGCTGGAGCTGAGCGGGCCGCAGATCGTGGGAAGCGCCCTGGCCGCGGTCACCGCCGCGGTCGCGGCCTCGTACCTGGGCACGGCGGGGACGGTGATCGGGGCCGCGATGATGAGCGTGGCCAGCACCGTCGTCGCCGACGTCTACACGCATTACCTCAAGCGCACCGGCGACAAGGTGAAGCGGCGCACGGCGGTCGCCCTGCGCGGCCACCCGGCCCTGCCCGGCCCGCCCGCCGCCCCTGCCCCGCCGGGCCCGCCCGTCGCTCCCGCCGCGGCGCAGATTGTCAGGGGGAAGGGGGGCAGGAGGCCCCGGTGGGCCAGGGTCTGCGGGGCGGCGGCGCTGGTGTTCACCGTCAGCATGGGGAGCATCGTGATCTACGAGCTCGTCGCGGACCGCACGGTGGCCGACCAGGTCGCCGGACGCACCTCGGGCGAGGCCGGCAGGGCGCCGGGCAGGAAGGACCGCCGGGACGGGCGGGCGGTCGGCGAGCCGCGGCACGAACGTCCCGCCACCCGGCAGCCGAGCCCGACGCCGTCACCCGGGCCGTCCACAGGGCCGTCCGCGACGCCCAGCCCGTCGGCGCCCGCCACGGTCACGCCGACGCCGACGCCCGGCGGGACGGGCACCACCGTCCCGTCCCCCGCGCCCACGCCGGACGCCGGCCCTTCGGAGCCCAGCCCCACCTCCTTCCCCTCGCCGACCGGCCACGACCCGACCGACGCGCCCGACCAGAGCTTCCCCGACCTCCTCTTCCGCTGACCATTCCGCCCCCTTTCGGTGGCCGTCGGCGACGAAGGCCCGGGGCCGGGGGTCGGGGGGCCGGGGCCGGGGGTCGGGGGGCCGGGGCCGGGGGTCGGGGGGCCGGGGCCGGGGGTCGGGGGGCCGGGGCGGGGGTTAGGGCTTTGTGGTTAGGAGGGTGGTGTAGGCGGGTTTGGCGGTCAGGCGGTCGTCCAGGAGGCAGGCGGCGCCTTCGCCGTCGAACCAGCCCGGCACCCACGAGTGGCGGTCGGGGCCGAGGTGGGTGAGCCAGCTGGACTTCCGGAGCGTGCCGTCCTCCTCGATCACCTCGTTGACGACGTCCCAGGCCCGTACCTTGCCCTTGTGCGCGTCAAGCAGTCGATCCCAAGTGGCTTCCAAGTAGGCGTTCCTAGCCTTTGTCGTGACTTGAGTGGAGGGGCAGGTGGGCCATGGGGTGGCGGGTCAGGCAGACGACGGTCCGAGGCGGGGGGCGCCGGCCTTGAACGATCCGTACGGCACGACGCGCCCGATCCCGCGTCACGCCGCACCACCCCCCCGCCACGCGGCCCCCCACCCACCCCAGCCGGTGCAGCCGGGCGGGCAGGACAAGAGCGGGCAGGACGGGCAGGGGCTCTTCCGGGAGGAGGCGTTGCGGCATCGGGCGATGTCGCGGGTCACCCGGATGCCACTGGTGATCAGCACCCCGTCGTTCCTGGCGTTGTGGCTGCTGGCGGCCGTGCTCCTCGTCATCGGCATCCTGCTGACCATGGTCGCGGTCGAGGCGGTCGCCTGATGTTCCGCCGCGTCCCCGTACTGCTCCAGAACACCGACACCGAGTGCGGCGCCGCCTGCCTGGCCATGGTGCTGTGCCACCACGGGCAGCGCACCACCCTCCACCAGATCGCCGAGCAGCTCCGGGTCGGCCGGGACGGCCTGAGCGCCAAGGCCATCGTGGACGGCGCCCGCGAGCACGGCCTCAAGGCCCGCGCCTTCTCCCTGGCCCCCGAGGACCTGGCCCGCGTGCCGCTCCCCGCCGTCGCGCACTGGGAGTTCAACCACTTCATCGTGGTCGAACGCTGGTCCCCCGACCACGTGGACGTCGTCGACCCCGGGTACGGCCGCCGCAGGCTGACCGCGGAGGAGTTCGGCGCCGGGTTCACCGGCGTGCTGCTGGTGTTCGAGCCGGGCGAGGGCTTCCGGCGCGGCACGACCTCGGCGGCGGGGGCCTGGCGCAAGGAGTTCGTCCGGACCCTGTTCCGGCGGCGCAGGGGCCTGCTCGCGCAGCTCATCGCGGCCTCGTTGCTGCTCCAGCTGCTCGGGCTCGCCCTGCCGATGTTCTCGCAGCTCCTCCTGGACTCCATCGTGCCCAGGCGGGCGGTGGAGGTGCTGTCCCTGCTGGGCGTCTCCGTGCTGCTCGCGGGGGCGGCCCAGCTCGTGATCGGGTACCTGCGGGCGGCCCTGCTGGTCGCCGTACGGGCCCGTGCCGACCAGGAGCTCACCGAAAGTCTGGTGACCCACCTGGTGACGCTGCCGTACCGGTACTTCCAGCAGCGCGGCAGGGGCGACCTGGTGACCAGGGCGGGCAGCGTCTCGACGCTCGGCGACATCCTCACCGGGCAGGTCGTCGCGGCGCTGCTGGACGGCCCGCTGGCCGTGGGCTACCTGGCGCTGGTCTACCTCTGGGACCCGGTGTTCGGGCTCGCGCTGACCGGCGTGGCCGTGCTGCAGACGATCCTGCTGCTGGCCACGACGAGCCGGATCGCCACGCTCACCCGACAGGAGCTGACGGCGCTGGCGGCGTCCCAGACCAGCCTCATCCAGACGATCACCGGCATCGAGACGCTGAAGGCGTCGGGGGCCGAGAAGCGGGCCGTGGACCAGTGGTCGTCCCACTTCGCCAAACAGCTCAACGCGGACGTGCGCGCCGGGCTCACCAGGGGGCTGCTGGAGTCGGCGCTGGCCGCGATCCGGGTGACGGCGCCGCTCGGGCTGCTGTGGCTGGGCGCCTGGCGGGTGCTCGACGGGCAGCTCACGGTGGGCGAGCTGGTCGCGCTGAACGCCATCGCGCTCGGCGCGCTGACCCCGCTCGGCTCGCTGATGACCGGGTTGCAGAGCCTCCAGCAGGCGGGCGCGCACTTCGACCGGCTCTCCGACATCCTGGCCTCGGAGCCGGAGCCGAGCAACGGCATCGAGGTGCTGCGGCTGCGGGGCTCGGTCGAGCTGCGCGGGGTGAGCTTCCGCCACGACCCGCGCGCCCCCTGGACCGTGCGCGACGTCTCGGTCTCCATCCGGCCGGGGCAGAAGGTCGCCCTGGTGGGCTCGTCCGGCTCGGGCAAGAGCACGCTGGCCCGGCTGCTGCTCGCGCTGCACACCCCCGTGCTGGGCGAGATCCGTTACGACGGCGTCCCGGCCGCCGAGCTGAATCTGCGCACGCTGCGCCGCCAGTTCGGCGTGGTCACCCAGGACCCGTCCCTGTTCAGCGGCTCGATCAGGGAGAACATCGCGCTGAACGAGCCGGGCGCGTCGCTGGAGCGGGTGGTCGCCGCGGCCCGCCTGGCCGCGCTGCACGACGAGATCATGGACATGCCCATGGGGTACGAGACGATGCTCACCGACGGCGGCGGCCTGTCCGGCGGGCAGCGGCAGCGGCTCGCCCTGGCCCGTGCCGTCCTGTCGCGCCCGAAGGTGCTGCTGCTCGACGAGGCCACCAGCAACCTGGACAGCGCCACGGAGGCGGCCATCGAGGCGAACCTGAGCCGGCTCGTCCAGACCAGGATCGTGATCGCCCACCGGCTGAGCACGGTCAGGGACGCCGACGTGATCCTCGTGATCGACGCGGGCCGGGTGGTGGAACGCGGCACCCACGACGAGCTGACGGCCGTGGGCGGCAAGTACGCCGAACTGGTCGCCGCCCAGGCCGTCATGTCCTGACGTTCATGTGAGCCGCACGCTCACCGTGACGGACGCGCCCTCCAGGCGGACCAGCGGCCCGAAGGTGAGCGTCAGCCGGTCGCCCGTCGCCGCGCCCACCACCGGCGGGCCGCCGCGCAGCACCTCGGCGACCGGCCGGACCCAGGTCACGGTCAGCCCGTCCAGGTCGCACCGGGGATCGGCCACGGTCACCGTGGCCGTGCCTTCGGCGTCCTCCCTGACCAGCACGGCGCAGGGCCCGGACGCGGCCAGCGGGCCGGCGACGCCGTCGTTCCAGAAGGCGGCCGCGGTGACGCCCAGCGCGTCCACCCGGACGGCCTGCTGCCGCGCGGTGTTGGCCAGCACGCGGGCCCACCCGGGATCGGCGGCCCTGGCGATCGTGCGTTCGCGGCTCGCGCCGGGCAGGAGCAGGTAGACGTAGTCCGCCTGGTCGGGGTCGATGCCGTGGTCGAGCCAGAGCGTGCGGTAGTCGCGGTTCCCGCGCCGCTCCCGGAGGGTGCGCAGGCCGTCCGGCACGACGTAGCCGCCGTGGCCGTCGAGGTGCGCCCAGCCCGCCCGGGGATCGACGGTCAGCGGGGCGGCGGTCCTGCGGTTGTCCACGATCGTCTCGACCGGCACGCCGTCCGCGCCGCTGATCCCCGCGCCGAGGCAGACCACCGCGTCGTCGAGGAAGAACCAGGACTTGAACGCCTCCATCGTGCTGTCGAGGCCGTTGAGGTGCTGGCCGGCGACGGCGTACAAGCCGTCCGTGGCGCCGCCGACCCAGCGGCCGGGCGGGCAGGTGTCGCCCCAGGCCGGGCCGGCGCCGTCGGGCAGCCGCCGGGTCGAGACCGTCGTGCCGGGCAGCCGGTAGGGGTCGACGGTGGTCCAGAACGAGTCGGAGTACTGGTCGGCGTGGCCGTCGGCCCACCAGTAGAGCATGCCCGAACCGGTGTGCCAGCCCCGCAGGTTCTCGCCGTTGCCGTGCTCGTAGTGGCCGATCCTGGACGAGGCCATGCTGAGCGCGGCGCACCAGCCCGGCCGGCGGTGCACGGCCCGCGCGCTCATCGGGAACAGCCGGTGGCCGACGGGCTCCGGCGCGGCGGGCACGGCGGCGTCACCGAGGACGGCGGCCAGGCGGGCGTGGAAGCCCGGCTCGGCCTCGGCCAGCATGGGACGGCACGTCTCGCGTACGGCCCAGCCCTTGACCATCGCCTGCCAGCGGGCCCGGTCGGCGGCCGGGGCCACCTCGCCGAGCAGCAGGATCGCGTCGGCCAGCTCGCGCCCCCTGTCGTGGTCGCCGAACGGCTTCCTGCCGACCCCTCTGCCGCGCACCAGGTCCATGCAGAACCCGTCGCGGACGAACGGCGCGAACGACCGCTCCACCATGGCGAACACGGTCGGGTCGGCGACCTCCCACGGCGTGCCGCGCAGCACCGCGAACAACGTCGCCAGCCCGGCGAGCAGCGTCACCCCGTAGGCCCCCTGGTAGGGCACGGTCGAGTGCTGGACGAACGACCCGTCCCGGTAGAAACCGTCACCCTCGGAGACCGTGCGGAACACCGGGGAGAGCGCCGAGACCGCCAGCCCCGCCTTGCCCGGGTCGGCCCTGAGCATGGCGCGCAGCAGCATCACCACGCACAGGTCCACCCGGTTGGCGGCGGTGCTGGTGCCGCTGTAGTCGCCCAGGCGGCTCTCGGGCACGAAGTGGTCGACGGCGTCCCGTAACGCGGCGCTCCGCCGCTCGCCCAGGTGCGGCCCGACCAGCACGGCGGCGTCGAGCAGCGCCTTCGGCACGCCGATCTCCCAGTGCCACCAGTTGCCGGCCGGGTCGGCGCCGTCGGCGTACACGTGGCGGCGGTAGTGGTCGATCCCGGCGGCGACGGCGGCGGCCAGGCCCGCGTCGCCGGTCAGCCCGGTCCCGGGCGACGCGTACGCGCGGGCCATGGCCAGCAGCCTTCGCGGCGTCGCGACGAACGACGGGAACGGCTGGTCCGGCCAGAGCGACGTGCCCGTGTACGCCATCGCCGCCCGGTTGCGGGCCGCCCGCCGCCCCGCCTCGGCCAGCCGCGTCCGGTACGGCTCCGCGCCCGCGTCGAACCCCGACCCCGCCGTCACCTCCCGCCACCGGCGGCGCAGCGTGACGAAGGAGTCGTCCGGCGTGTGGGCGGGCTCGACCCGGGCGAGCGCCCCCGCCACGCCGGCCACGGCGACCGCGCCCGCCTGGAGCAGAAGTCGCCTGGACGGCCGGTGCACGCCTCGATTATGACCTCATGGCCCGCCTGGATCGGGCCGCCGGCGGTCAGACCTCCAGCAGGGTCTTGCCGTTCACCGCGCGGGCCTCGATCGCCGCGTGCGCCTCGGCCGCCCGCTCCAGCGGGAACGTACGCCCCACGACCGCCCTGAGCCGCCCGCCCGCCGCCTCGGCGATCGCCCGCTCGGTCCGCTCGTTCCCGTCGCCGCTCAGGGCGGCCAGCTGCTCCAGGCCGATCACGGTGACGCCCCGCCGGGCGGCCTCCTCGGGATCGACCGTCGTGGTGCTGCCGCTGGACGCGCCGTGCACGGAGAACCGCCCGCCGCGCGCGGTCACCTCGAACGCCTGGCGGCCGAGGTCGCCGCCCACACCGTCGAAGACCACGTCGGCCCCGCGCCCGCCGGTCGCGTCGAGCACCTCGCCGGTCCAGCCCGGACGCGAGTAGTCGACGGTGACCTCGGCGCCGAGCCCGGCCACCACCTCCAGCTTGGCCGCGCCGCCCGCCGCCCCGATGACCCGCGCGCCGGCCCCCCGCGCGAGCTGCACGAGCAGGCTGCCGAGCCCTCCGGCGGCGGCCTCGACGAGCACCCATTCACCAGGCTGGATCGCGGCGTTGGCGAACAGGCCCACGGCCGTGTTGCCGTCCACGAGCAGCGCCGTCGCGTCGGCCAGTTCGAGCTCGTCCGGCACCTCGACCAGGTCGGCGGCCCTGGCCACGACCAGTTCGGCGTTCCCGCCGCCGAAGCCCGGCGTACGGGTCACCACCCGCCGCCCCACCAGCCCGGGATCGACGCCCTCGCCCACGGAGAGCACGAGCCCGCCCACGCCGCCGCCCGGCACGTACGGGAGCTCGGGCAGCGGCGGCCCCGGCGTGAACCCCCGCCTGAGCTGCGTCTCGATGAAATTGATCTCGGCGAAGGCGACCCGCACCACGACCTCGCCCGACCCGGCCACCGGGTCGGGGACGGTCTGCGTCTCCAGCACCCCGGGCCCGCCGAACCTCGTCACCCGCACAACTCTCATGCCCACTCCTCATCCGGAACAGCTTCCCTGCCAGGTTGCTACCTCAAGGCGACTTGAGGTCAACCCGTCCGGGCCGCTCCGGGTCAAGGAAGCTTAAACGAGGTTCGCCGGCTATCGCCGCTTCGTAATGACTTGACTTATTCGTCATCTCCCCAGTTCGGAGCCAGGTTCCTGGCGATCCGGATGTCGTCGTTGCTCGTGCCGGCCGGGACCATGGGCCAGACCATGGCGTCCCGGTGCACGACGAAGTCCACCACCACCGGCAGGTCGTCAATGGCCATGGCCTTCTCGATGACGGCGTCCACGTCTTCGGGGCGTTCGCAGCGCAGGCCGTGGCAGCCGTACGCCTCGGCGAGGGCGACGAAGTCGGGGATGCGGCGGGCGGGACGCAGGTCGGTGTTGGAGTAGCGGCCGTCGTACAGGAGGGTCTGCCACTGGCGGACCATCCCGAGGCTGCCGTTGTTGATGACGGCCACCTTGATCGGCACGCCCTCCAGGGCGCACACGGCCAGCTCCTGGTTGGTCATCTGGAAGCAGCCGTCGCCGTCGATCGCCCACACCGTGCGGTCGGGGCAGCCGATCTTGGCGCCCATCGCCGCCGGGACCGCGAAGCCCATCGTGCCCGCGCCCCCGGAGTTGATGAACGAGCCCGGCCGCTCGTGCCCGATGAACTGGGCGGCCCACATCTGGTGCTGTCCCACGCCGGAGGTGTAGACGGCCTCCGGCCCGACCAGGGCGCTCAGCCGCTGCATGACGTACTGCGGGGCGAGCGCGCCCTCGAACGTCTCGTAGCCCAGCGGGTACGTGCGCCGGTACCCCTCCAGCGTGCGCAACCAGGCCGTACGGTCACCCGGCCGGCCGTCGAGGGCGGTGATCAGGTCGGCCAGCACCTCCTGGCAGTCGCCCACGACGGGCACGTCGGCCCGCCGGTTCTTGGAGATCTCGGCCGGGTCCACGTCGGCGTGCACGACCTTGGCGTGCGGCGCGAACGTGGCCAGGTCGCCGGTGACGCGCTCGTCGAACCGGGTGCCGAGCGCGATGATCAGGTCGGCCCGCTGGAGGGCCCCGACGGCCGGGACCGAACCGTGCATGCCGGGCATGCCCATGTGCAGGGGGTGGCTGTCGGGGAACGTGCCGCGGGCCATGAGCGTGGTGACGACCGGGATGCCCGTCAACTCGGCGAACCGCAGCAGCTCCGCGGACGCGCCCGCCTTGTGCACGCCGCCGCCGACGTACAGGACGGGCCGCCGGGCCTCGGCGATCAGCTCGGCGGCGGCCCTGATCTGCCGGGCGCTCGGCCGGGCGACCGGGCGGTAGCCGGGCAGCCGCATGACCGGCGGCCAGACGAAGGCGGTCTCGGCCTGGAGCGCGTCCTTGGTGATGTCCACCAGCACCGGCCCCGGACGTCCCGTGGAGGCGATGTGGAACGCCTCCGTGATCGTACGGGGGATGTCGGCCGCGTCCGTGACCAGGAAGCTGTGCTTGGTGATCGACAGGGTGATGCCCGTGATGTCGGCCTCCTGGAAGGCGTCCGTGCCGATCTGCGAGCTGGGCACCTGGCCGGTGATCGCGACGATCGGCACCGAGTCCATGTAGGCGTCGGCGAGGGGCGTCACCAGGTTCGTGGCCCCCGGGCCGCTGGTCGCCATGCAGACCCCGACCTTGCCGGTGGCCTGCGCGTACCCCTCGGCCGCGTGCCCGGCGCCCTGCTCGTGCCGGACCAGCACGTGCCTGATCGAGGTCGAGCGGTAGAGCGGGTCGTAGGCGGGCAGTACGGCGCCGCCGGGGATGCCGAACACGGTGTCCACGCCGACCCGTTCAAGCGCCCTCACCAGAGCCTGCGCGCCCGTCATCCCGCTCTCCCCTCCTGGCGATCAACTGGCGATCGACCGGCGATCCACCGGCGACCGGCGCACCAGTCGACCAGGAGGACCTTGTCATCCGCTGGTGGCCAGTTGCAGGCGCTTGCGGCCGGGCCGCCGGGCCTCGGCCGCCCGTTCGCGCCACCAGGCCAGGCCGTTGCGGGCGGCCAGCCGTTCGAGCGCGCTCAGGTGCCGGACGGCGCTCTCGTGCCGGCCGGTCGCCTCGGCCAGCAGCGCGAGGTGCCAGTCCACCGGGCCCACCCAGGCGCAGGCGGACAGGACGCTGATCCGGCCGCTGAAAGGCAGCAGCGCCTCGTAGAGCGCGCGGCACTCGTGCACCCGGCCGAGCGCGACCGCGGCGGCGGCCCGCAGGCACAGGGTGGACGGGCGCGACCGGTCGAGCAGCGGCTGCCCGTTCAGCTTGCGGGCCTCGTCCAGGCGGCCGAGCGCGTGCAGGTGGAGGGTGCCGGCGGCCTGGTCGAGCGCGTGGTTCGCGCCGCGCAGGACGTCGATGAGCGGGCCCGCGGCGGCCATCGTGCCCCGGTGGTAGTCCAGGGCGAGGCGGCCGGCGGTGACGGCACGGGCGGCGTGCCAGATGCCGAGACCGGTCGCCTGGTCGGCGGCGTCGGCGTACAGGTCCTCCGCCTCGTCGAAGTGGCCGCAGAGCACCAGCCGGCCCGCCCGCCACAGCGTGTGCTGGAAGCGCGGCCAGGGCAGCGGGAGGCGTTCGAGCAGGTCGTCGCAGCGGGCCGCGGCCAGGTCGGCGCCGGTGACGTCGAACAGCTCCAGCCGGTTGTGGGTGTCCATCATGCTCGCCAGGAGCTGGTACGCCGGTTCGCCGTCCGCCAGCTCGTGCAGCTCGGCGGCGAGTTCCACCAGCTCGTGCACGTGCAGGGGCCGGGGCAGCGACAGGTGCCTGGCGTTGAGCGCGCGCATCAGCAGCCGCCGGTCGCCCAGCCGCCTTGCCATGGCCACGGCCTGCGCGGACAGCCCTTCGGCCCGCGGGTCGCCGGAGGCGTCGTAGAGCTCCTGGGCCAGCCCGGCCAGCAGCATCGCCCGGTCGGGGCCGTCCGCCTCGGGCAGCTCGCGCAGCGCGTCCTCGAAGCGGCGGACGAGCAGCGGGTCGGCGGCGCCGTACGGGTCGCGCAGCGTCCAGATGGACGGCGTGTCGAACGAGGTCAGCGCCCGGACCCGCACCTGCGAGCCGCCCTGCGCGATGCGGCCGGACGCCCGCACGGCCTCGTCCCTGACCCGGCGGGCCCTGGCCGGCTCGCCCGCCGCCAGCAGCGCGCCCACCTGCCGCAGCAGCAGCTCCACGTGCTCGGCCGGATCGCCGCCGCAGGCGTCGTGCGCGGTCACCGCGTGCCCCAGCCAGGACGCGGACTCGGCGTACCCCAGGCGCAGCTCGGCCTGCTCGGCGGCGGCCCGCGCCCACCGCACCGCCTCCTCGTACGCCACCGGCCCCGCCTGCACCGCGTGGTGGGCGATCACCGCGACGTCGGTCGCCGGGCGGGCGGACAGGGCGGCGGCGAGGTCGCGGTGCAGCGCGGCCTTGCGCAACGGCGGCAGGTCCCTGACCAGCGCCTCGCGCACCAGGTCGTGCACGAACGCCAGCCGGCCTCCCGTACGCGCCGCCAGCAGGCCGCCGCGCACGGCCCGGTCGAGCGGCCCGTACGCCTCCTCCCCCGCGACCCGGGCCACCACGGCCGGGTCGAACTCCCTGCCGATCAGCGCCGCGACCGCCAGCACGTCCGTGACCTCGGCGAGCGCGTCCAGGCGCAGGCGGACCAGCTCGGTCACCGCGGCGGGCACCTCGTACGCGTCCGGGTCCACGTCCGGGTCCTGGGCCATCAGCCTGATGCTCTCGCGCAGGAAGAACGGGTTGCCGCCGGTGCAGTCGGCCATCCTGGCGCACGACTCGTCGTCCAGCTCGACGCCGAGGTCGGCCGCGATGGCGCGGACCGCCTCGGGGCCGACGCCGGTCAGGCGCAGCCGCAGCAGATCGTAGCGGACCAGCCGCCCGAGCACGTCACCGGTGCCGGTGCGGAAGGCGGCGACCAGCGTGATCGCGCCGCCCCGCAGCAGCATCACCAGATGCCTGAGCAGGTCGAGCGAGGCGGGGTCGGCCCACTGGAGGTCGTCCAGGACGATCACCAGCGGCTGGGCGCGCGAGGCCGTGACGAGCCACCGGGCGACGGCCTGGTTCCGGCGCGACACCAACGCCTCGGCCGACCCTCCGGCCACCGGCGCCACGGCGGCCGGGGCGTCGAGGAGGCCGGACAGGGCCTCGCGGTCCGGCGGCGGGCAGTGCGGCTCCAGCGCCTCGAACACCTGCGTCCACGGCCACAGCGCGGGGGTGCCCTCGGCGTCGTGGCAGCGTCCCCGGAGCACGAGCCGGCCGAGCCGCTCGCAGCGCTCGCCGAACGCCTCCAGCAGCCTGGTCTTCCCGATCCCGGGCTCGCCGCTGACCTCGGCGACCGCGAGCCCGGCGGGCGCGGCCGGCTCGGCCGGCTCGGCCAGCGCCATCAGCTCGGCGAGCTGGGCCTCGCGCCCGTGCAGGGTGTTCGGTGAACGCGGCGCGGCCACCAGCGCCGGGGTCTCGTTCACCGGCGCGAGCGAGTCGACCTGGCGCAGGATGTCCGACTCCAGGGAGCGCAGCTCGGGCCCCGGGTCGAGGCCGAGCTCGTCGGACAGCCGCCTGGCCGCCGTGCGCAGCACGGCCAGCGCCTCGGCCTGGCGCCCGGTGCGGTAGAGGGACAGCGCGAGCAGGCACCACAGGCGTTCGCGCAGCGGGTTGGCGACGGTCTCGGCCTCCAGCTCGGTGATCAGCGGCTGGGGGCGGCCCAGGTCGAGCAGCGCGCGGGCCCGCCGCTCGACCGCCACCAGGCGCAGCTCGCGCAGGCGGCTCACCTCGGTGAGCGCCCACGGCTCGTCCTGGAACTCCTCGTACGGCGAGCCGCGCCACAACCCCAGCGCCTCGTCCAGGCAGGCCAGCGCCTCCTCGGCCGACCGGAACTCCGCCCGGTTCACCAGCTCGGCGAACCGGCGTGCGTCCACGTGGTCGGCGGCCAGCAGGTAGCCGGGCGCGCGGGCGATCAGCGTCCTCGGCCGGACGCGCGGCCCGCGGTCCGGCTCGACCGCGCGGCGCAGGTTGGAGACGTAGGAGTGCAGGGTGGGCAGGGCGCTGGGCGGGGCGGCGCCGGCGTACAGGTCGTCGATCAGCGTCTCGGCGGGGACCACGGCCCCCTGCGCGACCAGCAGCCGGGCCAGCACGGCCCGCGGGCGGGGGCCGCCGAGGCCGACCGCGGCCCCGTCGGCGTCGCGGACCTCCAGCGGCCCCAGAACTCGGAATTCCACGTTGTCCCACTCATCGGCTTCATCCTGATCGATCACAGTATGGTCGAGCCGACTTGAAGGAGACTGGAACCCGTCACGTGCCCGCTCTGATCGGCACGACGTTGCCGGGCCCGCCGCGGCGTGGCAGCGCGAACCAGGTGGCCTTGCCGACCAGGTCGGGGTGGGTCAGGTAGCGCTGGGGATGGCAGCCGTAGAAGCCGTCGGAGAGCCGGGCGACGATGCGCAGCCCCCTTCCGTGCTCGGCGGCCGGGTCGGGGACGGACGGGGCGGGCAGGGGCGGGCCGGCGTCCACGACGACGCACATGATCTCCTTGGCGTCCACGTGGAGGAGCAGCTCGTACGGGCCCTCGCCGTACATGAACGCGTTGGTGACCAGTTCGCTCACCATGAGGACGGCGTCGTCCACGACGTCGTCGTGCAGGTCGAGCCCGGACAGCTCCGTACGGATGATCGACCGGGCGTGGCCGACGGTCCGGGCGTCCGCGCGCAACGGCCATACGTACTGGTTCCTGATCCGCCGGGCCGACCGCAGCCTGGACATGGCCTCTCCATCCTGGGAAGGGCGGCGAAGAACGCTCGTTTCACTCAACACGAGACCTGCCTCCGAGTTGACGGACATGCGGCTGTCCAAACCTGTACGCACGCAAGGGCCGAACGGGTCGAACGTTTTCCGAGAAATCCCGACTTTCTTCGCGCCCGACATGTCTTCCCAGGTCAGCGGGTACGGACAGGGCCATGAGCAGTCCTGACGAGAGCAGCCCCAAGACCGACACCAAGCCCCTCCTCGACGCGGCCAGGCGCCCGGCCGAGGAAGGCGGGACGCCGTCGGGGCGCCGGACCGCCGGGCAGGCGGCCCTGGAACAGGCCCTGTCACAGGCGGGCAAGGACCTGGAGGACCTCACCGGCGAAACAGCCGGCAGAGGTACCGGCGGGGGGACCGGCGGGGCCCGCGGTTAGGGGCGGCCGATACCGGCGCCCACCTCCTCGATGACGTCGTCCACCCGCCTGGCCAGGTCCACGTCGAGGGCCGTGACCGCGCCCACGGAGACGGTCCTGACCACGATGGCCAGGCCGTCGGCGGTGTCGTGGAGTTGGGGCTGGCGGCCGTAGGTGACCTTGAGGTGGTCGAGCGCGCGGCGGACGGCCCGCAGGTTCTCCCGCGGCAGGGAGATCTCGCGGCGCAGCGCCGAGCGGTCGCCGGTCCACAGGGGCAGCCCGGCCAGCGCCGAGGCGATCTCGTCGTCGGTGAGCGTGGCGGTGTGCCCCTTGGGGCCGGTGATGCCGCCGCCGCTGCCCGGCGGCTCGAACAGGGGGCGTACCTGCTCCGGGATGTGCAGCCGGGCGATCAGCTCGGGGTCCTGCTCGGCGACGGCGGCCAGCACGGCCTGGGCCCTGAGCCTGGCCTGCTCGGGCGGACGGCGGCCGAGCAGCGCGGCCTGGCGGACGAAGCCCTCCTCGGTGCCGTCGTTGCGCGGATGGTCCATGGGGAAGTCGTCGGTCAGCTCGGGCGGCAGGGCCTCGATGAGCTCGCGGCGGTCGTCGTCGTCGAGCGTACGGGCCAGCGTGGTCAGCGTGGCCTCCGCCGCCGCTCTGGCCGGGCCCGCCCCCAGGCCCGTCATGCGGCCGATGGAGGCCAAAAGTGCACGATATTCCATGATTCGTCCCCCGATCCTTCAGGCTCCTCGTGCCCAGGTCAGAGGTGTCGACACCTCCACACGACCTGCGGGGTGAGGGGCACGTCGGTGACGCGTCCGGCCAGCTCGGGCATGGCGGCGGCGACCGCGTTGCCGATGGCGGCGGGCGGGCCGATCGTGCCCGCCTCGCCCGCTCCCTTCATGCCGCCGGGGGTGCGCGGCGACGGGGTCTCCAGCAGCACGACCTCGATGTCGGGCACCTCGCGGGTGGTCGGCAGCAGGTACTCGGCGAGCGGCTGCCCGTCCTCGGTGTGGACGATCTCCTCGGTCAGCGCCATGCCGATGCTCTGCGCGACCCCGCCCCGGATCTGGCCCTCGACCAGGGACGGGTTGACCAGCGTCCCGGCGTCGTTGACCACCCAGTAACGCTCCACCTCGACCGCGCCGGTCTCGGGGTCCACCGCGACGGCGGCGGCGTGCGCGCCGTAGGCGAAGGTGTAGGCGGACGGGTCGTAGCTGACCCGCTCCTCCAGGCCCGGCGTGACGCCTTCCGGCAGGTCCCAGGCCCGCCAGGCGGACGTGGCCAGCTCCCGGAACGACACCGACGCCCGCGGGTCGCCCTTCACCCGCACGGACCCGTCGGCGATCTCCAGGTCGCCGGGCGCCGCCTCCAGCCGGTGGGCGGCGATGGCCAGCAGCTTGTCACGCAGCCGGGCTGCGGCCTGGACGAGCGCCCCGCCGCCGACCGCGAGCGAGCGGCTGGCGATCGACCCGACCGACGAGTACGGCGTCGCCGCGGTGTCCCCCAGCACCACCCGCACCCGCTCGATCGGCACCCCCACCCGGTCGGCCGCGAGCTGGGCCAGCGCGGTCTCGATGCCCTGCCCGATCGAGACCACCCCGGACGACACCACCACCGACGCGTCCTGCTCCATCCGCAGCACCGCCGTCTCGTAGCCGCCCGCCTGGATGCCCGTCGCCTTCATCTCCATCGACGGGCCCAGGCCGGTGGTCTCGACGTGGCAGGAGTAGCCGATGCCGCGCCGGCGCCCGTCGTCCACACCGGTCACCGGGGTGACCAGGTCGCGCAGGGTGCGCAGGGCCAGCGGATAGTCGCCGGAGTCGTACGTCTGGTACACCCGGCTCGTGACCGGCAGCTCGTCCGGCTCCAGCATGTTGCGCAGCCGCAGCTCGACCGGGTCGAGGCCGAGCCGCCGGGCCGCCTCGTCGATCAGGCGCTCCCTGGTCCATGTGCACTCGGGCTGCCCGAACCCGCGGTAGGAGCCGGTCGGGGTGGTGTTCGTGACGACCCCGCGCACGCGTACGCCGACCCGCTCGAACCGGTACGGCCCCGGCAACAGCGTGGCCGAGACCGCGAAGGGCGAGATGCCGACGTTCGACGGATGGGCGCCGAGGTCGCCGAGGATGTCGGCGTGCAGGGCGACGAACCGGCCCTCGCCGTCGAGCGCCAGCCTGGCCCGGTGGACGGCGGCCCGCGCGGGCAGCGTCGCCGACAGCCGGTCGCCGGGCGACTCGGTCCAGCTCACCGGACGGCCCAGGCGCATCGCGGCCAGGCAGACGGCCGCCTCGTCGGGGTAGGCGTGCTCCTTGCCGCCGAACCCGCCGCCGGTGTCCCGGCTGATCACGCGCACCCGGTCGTGGCTGAGCCCGAACGCCTCCGCCAGGTGCTCGCGCACGTGGTGCGGGGCCTGGGAGGAGATGTGCACGGTCAGCTCGTCGTCGGCGTAGGAGGCCACGACGCCGCGCGGCTCCAGGGGATGCGGCGAGATCCGGCCCATCCTGAACGTCATCTCGACGACGTGCTCGGCCGACTCGACGAACTCCGCGCAGTCGGCGTCGCCGATCGGGAAGTCGGTGACCAGGTTCGTGCCCCAGCCGGGGTGGAGCAGCGGCGCGTCCTCCTCCAGGGCGCGTTCCGCGCCGACGACCGCGGGGAACTGGTCCAGCTCCAGGTCCAGCAGGTCGGCGGCGTCGCGCGCGGCGGCGGGGGTCTCGGCCACGACGACGGCGAGCGGCTGGCCGGCGTACCTGATCGTGTCGTCGAGCGCCCGGTAGGAGGCGAGCGGCTGGCCGGGGGCGAGGGTGACGCAGGGCAGCAGGACCCCGGCCGCGTCGGCGGGGGTGACGACGTCGAGCACCCCCTCGACCGTCCAGGTCGCCTTGGCGTCGCAGCCCAGGAGCCGTCCGTGGGCGACGGGGCTGCGCACCACCACCGCGTACGCCATGCCCGGCAGGCGTACGTTGCCGACGTACCTTCCCCTTCCGGTCAGCAGTCTGGCGTCTTCCCTGCGAGGCGTCCGCGCGCCGACATAGCCCATGGGCCGATTGTGCGCGCCGGAAGGCGTGTGGTCTATACGATCGCGCGGGACGGCAGGCGCGAAGGACCAGGTCAGCGAGGGTATTGATGCAGACTTTTCTTCCATATCCGGATTTCACGGCAAGTGCCGGGGTTCTGGATGCCCTGCGGCTGGGCAAGCAGCGGGTGGAGGCCCTCCAGGTGTTGCGCGCCCTGATCGTCCCCGGCTACGGCTGGCGCCACCACCCCGCCGTCAAGATGTGGGCCGGCTACGAGGAGGCCCTGGTCCGTTACGGGCTCGACGTGTGCGACCGCTGGTGCTCGACCGGCCGGGCCGACACCTGCGCGGCCTCGATGTCCGTCGAGCTGGGCCGCGCCTGCGGCACCCCCGTCGTCCGCACCCAGCACGAGCTGGCGGCGGCCGACGAGCTGCCGCCCTGGCTCGGCGACGACGCCTTCCACCTCAGCCACCGCTCCGCCCTCCTGCGCAAGGACCCCGACCACTACCGCCCGCTGGTGCGGGCGGCGTACGACGGCGGGAGTAGTGCCCATTTCCGTCCGAATGAGGACGAACATCGACACATCACGATCTACTGTGCTTGGCATGAGCTTGCAGCACCGATGGCGTCCCGCCGCCATGGACGTGGCGCTCGCGGCGGTGGTGGCCGTGCTGCTGACGGCGACCGCGGTGGCCACGCCGGGCGCGGGCCCGGTGGACTACGTCGCCGTGCTCGCCGGGACGCTCACCCTCGTCGTCTGGCGGCGGGCGCCGGTGCCGGCGCTGCTGGTCACCACGCTGTGCATGCTGGTCTACTCCGCGCACGCGCAGCCCGGCCCGCCGGCCTCCTTCCCCGTCATGGTGACGGTGTTCGCCACGGTCAGGGCCGGGCACCGGGCGGTCGCGGCGGTCGCCGGCGCGGTGTTCCTGGGCGGCACCCTGGCGGTCAACCTGGCCGCGGCCGCCGGGCAGCCCCCGCAGGAGATCGTGCAGAAGACGACGCTGCTGCTCGGCTGGTTCCTGGCGGCCGGGGTGACCGCGACCGTGACCCGGCACCGGCAGGCGTACCTCGTGCAGGTCGAGCGGCGGGCCGCCGAGGCCGAGCGGACCCGCGAGGAGGCGGCGCTGCGCCGCGCGGGCGAGGAGCGGCTGCGCATCGCCAGGGAGCTGCACGACTCACTCACCCACACCATCTCGGTCATCAAGGTGCAGGCGGGCGTGGCCGTGCACCTCGCGCGCAAGCGCGGCGAGGAGGTGCCGGCGGCGCTGCTGGCCATCCAGGAGGCCAGCGGCGAGGCCATGCGCGAGCTGCGCGCCACGCTGGAGGTGCTGCGCGAGCCGGACGGCGACCCTCCGGCCAGCGGCCTCGACCGGCTCACCCACCTGGTCGAACGGGCCCGCTCGACCGGCGTCCCGGCCACGGTGACGGTCACCGGCGACCGCCGTGACCTGCCCGCCGAGGTCGACCGCGCGGCCTACAGGATCGTCCAGGAGGCGCTGACCAACGTCTCCAAGCACGCCGGGCCCGCCACCGCCTCGGTACGCGTCGACTACGGCAAGGAGGAGCTGACCGTGCAGGTGGACGACGACGGCCGCGCGAACGGCGACCCCTGCGACCCCGGCGTGGGCCTGCTGGGCATGCGGGAGCGGGTCACGGCGCTCGGCGGGCGGCTGCGCACCGGGCCGCGTCCCGAGGGCGGGTTCACCGTACGCGCCGAGCTGCCGTTGCAGGAGGCCCGATGATCCGCGTGCTGCTGGTGGACGACCAGGCCCTCATCCGCGGCGGCTTCCGCGCCCTGCTGGAGGCCGAGGACGACATCGAGGTCGTCGCCGAGGCGGCCAACGGGGAGCAGGCCGTCGCCCTCGCCCTGGAACACCGTCCGGACGTCGCGCTCGTAGACGTGCAGATGCCCGTCATGGACGGCATCGAGGCCACCAGGCGGATCGCCGCGGACGCACGCCTGTCCGAGGTCCACGTGGTCATCCTGACGAACTACGGCCTGGACGAGTACGTCTTCCACGCCCTGCGCGCCGGCGCGAGCGGCTTCCTGGTCAAGGACACCGAGCCCGCCGACCTGCTCCAGGGCGTCAGGGTGGCCGCCCGCGGCGACGCCCTGCTCTCCCCCGCCATCACCCGCCGCCTGATCGGCGAGTACGTCGCCCGCCGCCCCGAACCCGACCCCCAGGGCCTGGACGTGCTCACCAACCGCGAACGCGAGGTGACCGCCCTGGTCGCCCGCGGCATGTCCAACGACGAGATCGCCGCCCAGATGGTGATCAGCCCGACCACCGCCAAGACGCACGTGAGCCGGGCGATGACCAAGCTGCACGCCCGCGACCGCGCCCAGCTCGTGGTCTTCGCCTACGAGTCCGGCCTGGTGACCCCGCGCGAGCGCTGACCCGAGGCTTGACCGTCAAGGAACCCGGTCCCTCCTCATACCCGTCCCGGACTGAGTACACTCGGGCTCGTTCAACGGCCGAGACTTGTACGGCGAGGCTCTTGGCCCGGGGCGGTGGCCCCTTGGCCCCCGTCCCTCTGGAGTCACGTGAGCAGCGGGCTTGTCGACGCTCCGCCCTCCAGCGACCCCGGCGCCCCCAGGCGGCGCCGCCGGCGCTGGCTGCGCTGGGTGATCGCGATCGCGGTCGCCGTCGTCCTCCTCGTCGGCGGTGTGGCCGTCGGCGTCACCGCCAAACTCAGCGGCAACCTCAAGCGCTCGACGGTCACCAAGGAGGACCTCGGCGAGACGCGGCCCCCCAAGGTCGCCACCTCGGCGATGAACGTCCTGATCGTGGGCTCCGACCAGCGCGACGGCAAGAACGCCAGGTACGGCCACCGCATCGCGGGCGAGCGCACCGACACGATCATGCTGGCGCACGTGTCGTCCAAGCGGGACAACGCCATGGTGATCAGCTTCCCGCGCGACTCGCTGGTCCAGCTCCCCGCCTGCCGGGCCACCGGCGGCCTGCCCGGCCAGCAGCCGCACCTGGGCATGATCAACGAGTCGTTCAACTCCGGGGGCATCGCCTGCACCTGGAAGACGATCGAGTCGCTCACCCGCATCCACATCGACCACTTCGTGAAGGTCGACTTCACCGGCTTCAAGAGCATGGTCAACGCCGTGGGCGGCGTCGAGGTCTGCCTGCCCTCGCCGGTGAACGACAAGAAGGCCCTGCTCCACCTGCCCGCCGGGCGGCAGACGCTCAACGGCGAGCAGGCGCTCGGTTACGTCCGCGCCCGCTACAGCCTCGGCGACGGCTCCGACATCGGGCGCATCCAGCGGCAGCAGATGTTCATCGCCTCCATGCTCAAGAAGGTGATGAGCGGCGAAACGCTCACCGACCCGTCCAAGCTGTTCGGCTTCCTCGACGCCGGCACCAAGTCGGTGACCGTCGACGACGACCTGTCGGTCGGCGTCATGAAGGACCTCGCCACCAGCCTCCAGGGCCTCAACGCCGGGCAGATCCGCTTCATCACCACCCCCTGGCACTACTCGCTGACCCAGCCGGGCCGCGTCGAGTGGGTGCAGCCGCAGGCGGGCCGGCTGTTCCAGATCGCGGCCAGGGACCAGAGCGTCCAGGGCGTCAAGGGCGGCCAGGCCAAGGTGGGGCGGTCGAAGATCCAGATCGAGCTGCGCAACGGCACCTACCGCGGCGGCCTCGGCACGCAGGTGGCCGCCTTCCTCGAACAGCGCGGCTACCACATCAGCAAGATCGGCGACTCGGCGAAGAAGCCCCAGCCGAAGACCACGCTGCTGTACGGCCCCAACGCCGAGACGCGGGTGCCCACCCTCACCAACGACCTCCTGGCCGCCACGCCGAGGCTGGTCCCGGGCGCCCGGACGAACCACCTGGTGCTGGTGATCGGCGACGACTGGAAGGGGCTCAAGCCGCTGCGCGCCGACGACACCGAGGCGATCAAGGGCTTCGACGCCACCCACGACACCTGCGCGGCCTGACGCCGCTCACAGGGAGCTCAAGGGGGCTCACAGGGAGTCGGCCAGCCCGCCGCCGTCGATGGCGGTGAACCCGGCGTCCTCGATGAGCGGCACCACGACCTTCTTGGCGGCGTCGTCGTCGCCCCAGTAGGGCATGTCGGCCCGCGGGCCGCCGCGCTGCCCGGCCGTGCCCAGCTCCAGCAGCTCGTTGGGGTACTTGGTGTTGAACGTGCGCACCACCCGCACCTCGGGGCCGAGCACGTGCTGCTGGTACTGCGGGCTGGTGAGCCCGTCCGGGACGGCCACCACCGCCTCGGCGCCGTCGCGTTCGGTGATCGGGTTGCTGGGATCGATGACGATCTTGCCTGCCAGCGCCGCGCCCAGCTCCTCGACCACCGTGGGGAAGGCCTCCCACCACACCGCCATGACGACGACCTCGCCGAAGCGCGCCGCCTCGATCGGCGAGCCGCCGCCCGCCTGCCCCTCGGCGGCGACCGCGGCCTCCTCGGCCAGGGTCAGCCGGGCGTCGCTGAAGAGCACGTCGTGACCGGCCGCCGCGAGCAGCCGGCCGAGCGGCGCACCGAGCCTGCCCGCACCCACGATTCCTATGCGCATGTCTCGATCTCCTTGTCGGGCCCGATCGGCACCTGCCCATCGGCCTTCCCGGCATGCCTGTCTTTGCGCCGGAGCTGGGAGACCTTTGCCGTCGGGTGATCCCTACACTCGTCGTCCATGAGCGATCCCGACGTCCATGAGCTGCGCAGGGGCAGCGCCGAGCGAGCGCACCTGCGTGCGCGGGGGCCCGAGCTGCCGCACGTGACCGAGCTGACCGGGCCGCGCGGGCTGCGGCTGCGGCACTACCGGCCGGCGGAGGAGCGGCGGCCGCTCATGGTGTACGTGCACGGGGGCGCGTGGGTGTTCTGCGGCCTGGACACGCACGACCGGATCTGCCGCCTGCTGGCCGACGGGTGCGGCGTCGAGGTGATGGCCGTGGACTACCGGCTGGCGCCCGAGCACCCGTACCCGGCGGCGGTCGAGGACGTCGTGGAGGTGCTGCGCACGGCCCGTCCGGTCGCGGTGGCCGGGGACAGCGCGGGCGCCTACCTCGCCACGATGGCCTGCCTGGAGCTGCGCGACGCGGACGACCCGTCGCCCGCCGCCCAGATCCTGATCTGCCCCAACACCGACCTCACGCTCTCGCAGCCCAGCGTGCGGGAGAAGGGCACCGGTCACGGCCTCGACGAGAGCTTCCTCGCCTGGGCCGTCCGGCAGTGGGCGCCCGATCCGGCGCGGCGCGCCGACCCGGGGCTGAGCCCACTGCTCGTGCCCGACCTGCGCGGGCTGCCCGCCACGCTGATCGTCACCGCCGAGCACGACGCCCTCAGGGACGAGGGCGAGGCGTACGCCCGGCGGCTGGCCGAGGCGGGCGTGCCGGTCACGTGCCGCAGGGAACCCGGCCTCGCGCACGGCTTCCAGCAGAACGCCGACCCGGTGTCGGAGGCGGCCACCGGCCGCCTGCTCGCCGACGCGCGCCGCCTGCTCGAAGCGGTGACGGGCTGACCCCTCCACACCACGGCGGCGTGGCCGCACACCGCGGCACGCCACCGGGCGGGCACAGAAGCACCGCCTGGAACTCGCGGCGACCGGTCAGGCGCCGAAGGCCAGGCGGCCCAAGAACGTCGCGGACGCCCCCGCGAAGCCGGCGCGCGTCAATGCGCGCGCTCGGACTCCTGCTCGGACGCCGTAGACGGGTACATCTCCTCGCGCGGCGTGTCCGCGCCCAGCTCCTCGCGCAGCCGGTCGTAGTCGATGTTGTGGTTGGTGTACTTCAGCTGGCGAGCGACCTTCGTCTGCTTCGCCTTGGCTCTTCCTCGGCCCATGGCTACTCCCTAGTCCCCGCTGTCATGCTATCCAACAACGTTACGACTTGAAGAATTATGCAACTGCGCTCGATTAGTCTTGCAATATGCACGTGGAGGTCCACCAGGCCAAGGCCGACTTCTTCAGGACGCTCGGCCACCCCGCTCGCATCAGAGTGTTGGAGCTACTCCAGGAAGGTCCACTGCCCGTCAGAGACCTGCTGGCCCAGATCGACATCGAGGCGTCGAGCCTCTCACAACAGCTGGCGGTCCTGCGCAGGGCCGGGATCGTGAGCGCAATCCGCGAAGGCAGCACAGTGGTCTACACGCTGGCCACTCCCGAGCTGGCCGACCTGCTCGGAGCCGCCCGCCGCATCCTCACCGACATGCTGGCCGACCAGGGGGAGCTCCTGGCCGAGCTGCGGGCGGAGGTCACTTAGCGGCGGCCTCGGCGCGACGCCTGACGACCTTCGGGTAACGGGCGGTGAAGACGGCGGGGACGACGAACGAGAGCACCTTGATCGCGATGACGGCCGTGGTGGCGTGGGGGGCCGCGGCCAGCACGAACGTCAGCGAGACGGCGGCGAGCGTGAACGCCACCGCCCACACCGCCGTGATCACCACGTTGACGCGGTGGAAGGCGGGGGTCTCCCAGATCTCCTTGGGCGCCATCGTGCGCGCGATGCCCAGCGTGAACGGCTTGCGGATGGCCATCGAACCCCAGGCGGTGCCCGCCAGCCACACGTTGACCAGCGCGGGCCCGTACGGCGTGAGCGGCGAGTGCGGGGCCACCAGGGAGAGCACGGTGAGCAGGGCGAAGAAGACGGCGGCGCTCGTCTCGATCACGATCTCGTCCCAGGCCCGCCCGGAGCGGCGGTCGACGACCACGAGAGCAACGGCGATCACGAGGCCGGTGATGGCGCCCCAGCGCCATTCGTCGCCGGTGGCGATGACCGCGTAGACGACCCAGGGGAGGAAACCGAGCAGACCGCGCATCGCGCAACTCCTTTGACGTTCCTAAGTAGACATGTCGAAGGTAGAACCTCCTGTGGAGATATGTCAATATAGGAATATGAGCTTGAGACACGCCGTGCTGGGTCTGCTCGCCGAGGGGCCGGCCAGCGGCTACGACCTGCTGAAGACCTTCGACGTCTCATTGTCCAACGTCTGGCCCGCGACGCAGAGCCAGCTCTACGCCGAGCTCGGCAAGCTGGCCGACGCCGGTCTCGTGAGCGTGGCGGCCGAGGGCCCCCGGGGGCGCAAGGAGTACGCGATCACCCAGGAGGGCCGCGCCGAGCTGCGCCGCTGGATCACCGAGGTCGAGCCGGTCAGGGTCGGGCGCAGCGACATGCTGCTGCGCGTGTTCTTCCTCGGGCAGGTCGATCCCGAGCAGGCCCGCGCGTACCTGCGCCGCCAGGCCGAGGTGGTGGGCAAGCACCTGGAGCACATGGAGGCCATCAAGGGCTTCGTCGAGAGCGGCCAGGACAACCTGTCGGTCTACGGCCGGCTGGCCCTGGAGTACGGCCTGCGGCTGGGCGCCGTCCAGAAGGAGTGGGCCGAGTGGGCCGAGGGGCAGATCCGTTAGGCTCGCTCCCATGGTCTCCGAGCTGTTCGATCCGAAGATGTGGCAGGTAGTCGAGGGCTTCGACTTCACCGACATCACCTACCACCGGGCCCTCGACCAGGGCACGGTGCGGGTCGCGTTCAACCGGCCCGAAGTGCGCAACGCCTTCAGGCCGCAGACGGTCGACGAGCTCTACCGGGCACTCGACCACGCCAGGCAGACCACCGACGTCGGCTGCGTGCTGCTCACCGGCAACGGCCCCTCGCCCAAGGACGGCGGGTGGGCCTTCTGCTCCGGCGGCGACCAGCGCATCAGGGGCAAAGACGGCTACCAGTACGCCGACGGCACCCCCGCCACCGGGCGCCTGCACATCCTGGAGGTGCAGCGGCTGATCCGCTTCATGCCCAAGATCGTGATCTGCGTGGTGCCCGGCTGGGCCGCGGGCGGCGGCCACAGCCTCCACGTCGTGGCCGATCTCACACTCGCCAGCGCCGAGCACGCCCGCTTCAAGCAGACCGACGCCGATGTGGCCAGCTTCGACGGCGGCTTCGGCTCGGCCTACCTCGCGCGGCAGGTCGGGCAGAAGTTCGCCCGCGAGATCTTCTTCCTCGGCGACACCTACAGCGCGGCCGACGCCCACCGCATGGGCATGGTCAACGCCGTCGTCCCGCACGCGGAGCTGGAGGCCACGGCGCTGGAGTGGGCGCGCAAGGTCAACGGCAAGTCGCCGACCGCCCAGCGCATGCTGAAGTTCGCCTTCAACATGATCGACGACGGGCTCGTCGGGCAGCAGGTGTTCGCGGGCGAGGCGACGCGGCTGGCGTACATGACGGACGAGGCGGCCGAGGGGCGCGACTCCTTCCTGGAGAAGCGGGCGCCCGACTGGTCGCCCTACCCCTGGCACTTCTAGCCACGGGCTCCCCGGTCAGAGGCAGACTGGGGTGATGCGGATCAAGGTTCCCGAGGCACTGACCGAATCACATGTGAAGATCGACGGGGAGCGGGGGCGGGCGTGGTCGGCCGGCCTGCCGGCACTGGCCGAGCGCTACCTGGAGGAGTGGGGGCTGCGCCTGGAAGAGGGGCCGCCCATGCACGGCGTGGTCTCCCTCGTGCTGCCCGTCGTACGGGACGACGGCACCAGAGCGGCGCTCAAGCTCCAGCCCGTCACCGACGAGAACGCCACCGAGGCGCCCGGCCTGCGCACGTGGGCCGGGAAGGGCTCGGTGCTGCTGCTGGACGAGGACCCCGAGACCGGCACCCTGCTGCTGGAACGCCTCGACTCCGACCGCCCGCTGTCGGCCGTCCCGGACGACGTCGAGGCGCTGAAGATCCTGACCGAGTTGCTGGGCCGGTTGACCGCCTTCCCCGCCCCGCCGGGCCTGCGCCGGTTGGGCGACATCGCCGCGGAGATGCTGGCCGACGTCGACCGGGCGGCGGCCGCGCTGCCCCGCGAGCAGGACAGGTTCTGGCTGCGGTGGGCCGCGGACGCGGTCGCCGAGCTCGTCTCCGAACCCGGCGACCGGCTGCTGCACTGGGACCTGCACTACGACAACGTGCTGGCCGCCGAGCGGGAGCCGTGGCTGGCCATCGACCCCAAGCCGCTGGCCGGCGACCCCGGCTTCGACCTGTGGCCCGCCCTGGACAACCGGTGGGAGGCCGTCGTCGCCACCGGCGACCCGATCAAGGGCGTGCTGCGGCGGTTCGACCTGATGGTGGACGGACTGGGCCTCGACCCGGCCAGGGCGGCCGGCTGGACCCTCGGCCGCCTCCTGCAGAACGCCCTCTGGGACGTCGAGGACGGCGAGCGCGAGCTGAACGAGGTCGGCCTGGTGATCGCCGAGGCCATGCGCCACCGGCAGTGACGCCCGGCCCGCGGTCAACGCCAGTAGGCGGGGTACTTGTGGCCCGGCAGCGCCCTGCCGAGCGCCACACCGCCGGCGATCACCACGATGCCGGCCACCAGTACCGGGTCGAGCAGGTACACGGGGTCGGGGGCGGTGAGCCCGATCAGCGCCGCAGTGGCGCCCGCCGGGGGATGCGGGGCGCGCAGCAGCATCATCGGGGCCGTGGAGAGCGCCGCCGCGGCGACCGCCGCCCACACCGAGGGGCCGATGAGGGCGGTGAGGGCCAGGGCTAGCGCCGAGGCGCTCAGATGGCCGAGGAGGATGCTGCGCGGCTGGGCGAACGGCGCGGCGGGGGCCAGGGCCACGATCATGGCGGAGGCCGCGAACGGCAGCGCGAACAGCTCCAGGCCGGTGAGGGTGGTGACCAGGGCCAGCAGGGACAGCCCGGCCAGCGCTGCCACGGTGGCCAGGGCCACCACCCTTCCGGGCGGTCGTGCGGGCGCCCCCGACGCAGCGGCCCGCACGTACCTCTTCAAGGTCGCCGCCGCCGGCGAGGGCGGCGGCTCGGGCGTCACCGCCGCCCGGCCCACCGCGAGCCCCCGTGGCGGGGGTACGCGGTGGACGGCCGGGGACGGGAGCGCGGCGGAGTCATGCGGACGGGCGGTCACCGGGGCGGCCGAGCCGGTGCCGGCGGCGACGCTCCGGCGGCGGCGGTGGGACATCGGGGGCTCCCGTCAGTCGGAGAGGCGGCGGAGGAAGTCGCGGACCAGGGCGGCGATCTGCGGGCCGCGCGTCTCCAGGGCGAAGTGGCCCGCGTCCAGGAGCTGGATCTGCACGCGCTCGGTGTCCCGGTCGAAGGCGAGGGCGCCGTCGGGGCCGAAGATCTCGTCGTGCCGCCCCCAGACGGCCAGCACCGGCGTCTGGTTGGTGCGCAGGTACTCCTGCCACTCCGGGTAGAGGCCCGGGTTGCGGCCGTAGTCCACGAAGAGGGCGAGCTGGACGGCGTGGTTGCCGGGCCGGTCGAGCCGGGCCTGGTCGAGGACCGCCTTGTCGGGGTTGACCAGGCCGGCGTCACGGACGCCGTGCGTGTACTGCCAGTGAGTGGCCTCGGGCGTGAGCAGGCCGAGCAGCGCGGAGGTGTTCTCCTCGGACGGGTCGGCCCACGCCTTGCGCAGCGGCTCCCAGAAGGGCGTCAGGCCCTCCTCGTACGCGTTGCCGTTCTGGGTGACGATGCCGGTGATGCGCTCGGGGTGCCGCGTGGCGAGGCGGAAGCCGACCGGGGCGCCGTAGTCGTGCACGTAGAGGGCGTACTTGGTGAGGCCGAGGGTGTCGAGCAGCTGGTCGACGACGTCGGCCAGGTGGTCGAAGGTGTACTCCCACTCGTCGGCGGCAGGGGCCGAGCTGTGGCCGAATCCGGGGTAGTCGGGCGCGATCAGGTGGAACTCGTCGGCCAGCTCGGCGATCAGCTCCTGGTAGGCCACCGACGAGGTCGGGAACCCGTGCAGCAGCACCAGCGTGGGCGCCGAAGGGTCGCCCGCCTCCCGGTAGAACACGTCGAGTCCGTCGATCACAGCGGTGCGGTACTGAACAGTCATGTCAACACTCTCTCTAACCGGCTAAATCCCTTTTGCCGGTTAAGTGATAGCATGGCGAAAGTTAACCAGTCAAATCGCTTTGAGGGGTTAGAGGCAGTGAGGATACGGCCGCTCCGCGACGAGCCCTTGGCTCTGGACCTGGTGGACACCGTGTGGGTGGACCAGGGCGCCCTCGTGGACCAGTTCGACGACCTGGAAGGCGTGCGCGCCTGGCTCGGCGACCACGGCCTGCCGGGCGAGGACGATCTGGAACGCGTGCGCGACCGCCTCGTCCTGGCACGTGACGCGCTGCGCGGGCTGCTCGAAGGACGCGGGCACGACCGGCTCAACGCGGTGCTCGGCGAGGGCGCGACCAGACCGCAGGTGGGCGACGACGGGCCGCGTGACACGGTCGTGGTGAACGATCCGGCCTGGGAGGCGGCCTGGACGGCGGCCGCCGCCGTCGTCCCGCTGCTGCGCGGGCGTCCCGAACGGCTGCGCAAGTGCGCGAACCCGGCCTGCGTCCTGTGGTTCCTGGACGTGAGCAAGAACGGCAGCCGCAGGTGGTGCTCGATGGAGGTGTGCGGCAACCGCGCGAAGGCGGGCCGGTTCAACCAGCGTCACAAGAACGCCGACTGAACCGGCCCGCCCGGAATGCGAGGAGCGGGGAACCTCAGTCCGTCACCAGGACGACCTTGCCCCGGCCGTGGCCGGTCTCGACCTCCCTGTGGGCGTCGGCGGCCTCCTCCAGCCGGTACGTCCGCCGCACCGGGAAGGCGAACCGGCCCTCGGCGTACAGGGCGGCGTACCGGCCGAGGCGTTCGGCGGTGCGCTCGCCCATCACGGTCCTGACGCCCAGCTCGGCCGCCTTGCCGTGCTCGACCAGCGTGACGATGCGCGCCCGGTCGGCGACCAGGTCGAGCGAGACCTCCAGGGCGTGGCCGCCGGCGCCGTCGAGGGCCGCGTCCACGCCGCCGGGGGCGAGCGCGCGCACCCGGTCGGCGAGCCCGTCGCCGTAGGCCACCGGGATCGCACCGAGGTCGCGCAGGTGGTCGTGGTTGACCTCGCTGGCGGTGCCGATCACCGTGGCGCCGCGCATGCGGGCGATCTGCACGGCCGCCGTGCCCACGGACCCGGCCGCGCCGTGCACGAGCAGCGTCTCGCCGGCCCCGACGCCCAGGCTGTCGAGGGCCAGCTCGGCCGTCTGGACGCCGGACGTCAGCCCGCCGGCCACCTCCCAGGGCGTCCCGGCGGGCTTGGGCGCCACGTCGGCGACCGGGACCACGATGTACTCGGCGTAGGCGTACAGCCGCGAGAAGCCCAGCACCTCGTCCCCGGCCGACACCCCGGTGACCCCGTCGCCCACCTGGTCGACCACGCCGGCGAACTCGTTGCCAGGGATGCGCGGCCAGGGCACGTCCCCCAGGTACGGCGGCAGCCACCCCGCCCGTACGGCCGTGTCGAAGGGTTGCACACCGGCCGCCCGCACGCGTACGCGCACCTCTCCCGGGCCCGCCTGCGGCGCGGGCACCTCCATCACCTTCAGCACTTCGGGTCCGCCCGGCTCGGCGAACGCCGCCGCCCTCATCACATCGCTCATGCCGACGAGCGTGCTACCTCAACCCTGCTTGAGGTCAAGTCGGACAACTTTCGATATGAAGTCGGGAACTTTCCGCTTTAGTCGTGCTTTATATGTATATAGTCCGTCAGGACACACCGGGGGATGGGCAAACCGAGGGCTGATGACCGAGTTCTTCCACGCCGCTCTGAGCTTTCCGACGGTTATTTTCACTTTCCTCCTCGTGGCCGTCGTGGCTTATTGGCTGGCCGTCATCGCCGGCCTGCTCGACCTCGACCACGACGCGCCGTGGCTGGGGTTCGGGGGCGTGCCCGCCGGGATCGCGATCTCCCTGTTGGTCGCGATCGCCTGGCTGCTGGCCCTGATCGGCGGCCAGGTGCTGCCGGACGCCGCGCTGGCCGCCGCGCCCTTCGCCGCGGCGGCGGGCGCCTGGCTCGCCACGCGCGCCCTGATCAGGCCGCTGCGCAGGGCCTTCCCGGACGGCGGACGCCACTCGCGCGACGACCTCGTGGGCCGCCCGTGCGTCATCCGCACCGGGGCCGCCACCCCCGACTTCGGCCAGGCCGAGGTCGCCGCCGAGGACGGCTCGACCGCCGTCGTCCAGGTCCGCACGACCGGCGGGGACCGCCTGGCCCGCGGCGACAAGGCACTCATCTTCCAATACGACAAAGACGGCGAATTCTTCTGGGTCATGCCCTACGAAAGCGAGATCTGATGGACGTCATCTCCACGGGCTTCGGCGTATTTCTCGCCGTCGTCCTGGTCATCGTGATTGGCCTGCTCGTCATCATCGGCCGCCTTTTCCGTAAGGTGGAACAGGGCAAGGCGCTGATCGTGTCGAAGGTCAACAAGGTGGACGTGACGTTCACCGGCGCCATCGTGCTGCCCGTCGTCCACAAGGCCGAGACCATGGACATCTCGGTGAAGACCATCGAGATCACGCGTACCGGCCGCGAGGGGCTGATCTGCCGGGACAACATCAGGGCCGACATCAAGATCACGTTCTTCGTCCGGGTGAACAAGACCGCCGAGGACGTCATCAAGGTCGCCCAGGCCATCGGCACCGCCAGGGCCAGTGACGAGAACACGCTCCAGGAGCTGTTCAGCGCCAAGTTCTCCGAGGCGCTGAAGACGGCCGGCAAGCACCTCGACTTCGTCGACCTCTACACCAAGCGGGACGAGTTCCGCGACGAGATCATCCGGCTCATCGGCACCGACCTGAACGGCTACAGCCTCGAAGACGCCGCCATCGACTACCTGGAGCAGACCGCGCTCACCCAGCTCGACTCCAGCAACATCCTGGACGCCCAGGGCATCAGGAAGATCACCGAGCTGACCGCGCTGGAACACGTACGGACCAACGAGTTCCAGCGGGCCGAGGAGAAGGAGATCACCCGCCAGAACGTGGACGCCCGCGAGGCCATCCTGGAACTCCAGCGCCGCCAGGCCGACGCCGAGCTCAAGCAGCGCCGCGAGATCGAGACCGTCAAGGCCCGTGAGGAGGCGGAGATCGCCCGCGTGCAGGCCGAGGAGCGGCTGCGCGCGCAGACGGCGGACATCAGGACCGACGAGCAGCTCGGCGTGCAGCGCGAGAACCAGGCCCGCGAGGTGGCGGTCGCCGAGAAGAACCGCGAACGGGTGATCGCGATCGAGAGCGAGCGCATCGAGAAGGACCGCCTGCTGGAGGTCATCGCCCGGGAGCGGGAGACCGAGCTGTCGCGCATCGCGAAGGACAAGGAGGTCGAGACCGAGAAGCGGTCGATCGCCGAGGTCATCAGGGAGCGCATCGCGGTCGACAAGACGGTGGCCGAGCAGGAGGAGAGCATCAAGCGGCTGCGCGTGGTCGAGGAGGCCGAGCGCACCCGCCAGCAGGTGATCATCGCCGCCGAGGCGGAGGCTCAGGAGAACCTGGTCAAGGACATCAAGGCGGCCGAGGCGGCGGAGGCGGCGTCGAAGTTCAGGGCCCGTGAGGAGCTGGTGCTGGCCGAGGCCCGGCAGCAGGCCGCCGAGCTGGACGCGCGGGCCAAGATCCGGCTCGCGGAGGGCGTCCAGGCCGAGTCCGCGGCGGCCGGGCTGGCGCAGGTGCAGGTCAAGGAGCGCGACGCGGACGCCATCGAGAAGGTCGGCCGCGCGGAGGCGGCGTCCCTGGGCGAGAAGCTGCGGGCCGAGGCCGAGGGCGCGCGGGCCATGGCGCTGATCGAGGGCGACCGGCTCAAGGCGCAGGCCGAGGGCGAGCAGGCCATGGCGCTGGCGGGCGCCACCGCGATCGGCGAGAAGCTGAAGGCCGAGGCCGAGGGCCTGACCCAGAAGGCCGCCGCGATGGCCGCCCTGGACGAGGCCAGCCGGGGCCACGAGGAGTACCGCCTGCGCCTGGAGGCCGACAAGGAGATCAGGCTCAAGCACATCGACGTCACCCGCCAGGTGGCCGAGTCGCAGGCCAGCGTGCTGGCGGCGGGCCTGTCCAAGGCCAACATCGACATCGTCGGCGGCGACACGATGTTCTTCGACAAGGTCGTCGGCTCGATCACCACGGGCAAGGCGGTGGACGGCTTCGTCGGCCACTCGGAGGTGGCCGGGGCCCTGGTGCAGCCGTACCTCAACGGGACGGCCAGCCTGGCGGCCGACATCGCGAGCGTGGTCGGCGGGGTGCGCACCGAGGACATCAAGAACCTGACCGTCTCGGCCCTGCTCATGCGGCTCATCCAGGACGGCGGCCCGCAGTCGTCGGCGCTCGGCGAGCTGCTGGAGACCGCGCGGCGGCTCGGGTTGGCCGACTCCCCGGTGGCCGCGCTGGCGGCGGCGAAGGGCTGACGTGAGCACCACCGAGCTGGAAGCCGGGACCTACGAGGTTCTCAGGAACCGTCTCCAGGCGCAGGCCAAGGCCCTGGCGGTCGCGGCGGAGGAGGTCAACGGGCAGCGGCTGCGCGTCTTCGGCGGCGCGGAGCTGCGCCTGCTCGGCACCGAGCGGATCAGGACGGAGAACAACTGCGTCCCGAGGGACATCGTCTCGCTGGGCGAGGTGATGTTGTTCGGCTACAACGTCTTCATCGGGCTCAAGCCGGAGACGACCGTGGCCGACGTGTTCGCCGTCCACCGCTTCACCAGGGACGGGGACACGTTCACGTTCGAGACGGGCAAGCTGGAGACGCTGGAGGAGCCGGCGTTCAGGAAGGACTTCGCCGAGCTGTACCGGTACTACAAGGAGACCAGCCTCCAGCAGCTCAGGCGGGTCGAGGGCAAGCTGCTGGCGGTGTTCCGGACGGGCCCCGCGGACACGCGGGTGCTCAGGTGGGCGGTCAGCAACGGCGGTGTCCCGAGATATCTGGACAACCGGGGAGAGCGGGACCACGTCTTCCCGCCGTCCCACGACTTCGAGTGGACGCCGACCACCCGCGACGACCACGTGCTCGGCCGCCATCCGCACATCTCGATCGAGGGCGAGGTCTTCGTCGAGACGATCGGCGGCGACCTGACCATCAAGGTCGAGAACAACACGGAGACCGGCGCGGGCGTCTACTCCGAGCCGGTCACCGAACGCCTCCAGTCGCTGGCCGACGCCGACGTCGAGTACGCCAGGATCGGGCCGCTCGTCCTCATGCGGATCAGGCCGTACAAGGAGCAGGACTGGCGGCATCTGGTCTTCAACACCCGTACCAAGGCGGTGACCAGGCTCGACGGCATCGGCCAGTCCTGCCAGCGGCTGCCCGAGGACCAGGGGCTGATCTTCCCGGGCGGCTACTACCTGGCGACCGGGGTCAGCAAGACGTTCGACACGGACGTGACGGACCTGGAGTTCGAGCGGGTCGTGCGCTCGCCCAACGGCGAGGACGTCCTGTACGTCTTCCACGCCCGGGGCGACGGCCGCTCGCTGCTGCTGCCGTACAACGTGATCAGGAAGGAGGTGGCCAACCCCATCGTCTGCCACGGGTACTCCCTGTTCGACGACGGCACGATGGTGGTCTTCCGCGCCCTCTCCGAGGAGCCGACCCGGGTCCACCCGATGCAGGTGTGGCAGACGCCGTACGTGTCCGACACCTACGCCGCCGCCCAGCCCGCCGGGACCGGGCCCCTGGAGCGCATCGGCAACGCCGAGCTGGTGCGCGGGATCTCCGACTGCCTGTCCGTGGCCCGCATGGTCGAGGAGATGGCGGCGTCGGAGGCCACGTTCGAGGCGCTGATCGCGGCCTGCACCCGCGCGGCGGACTCCTACCACTGGCTCGGCGAGCACGGGCTCGCCGCGCCGCTCGCCGACGTGCGCGCCACCGCCGAGCAGGTGCTCGACGAGTACGAGAACGTCGAGCAGCTCACCCGCCAGGCCGCCGACACGCTGACGGCGGCGGCCGAGGAGACCACCCACCTGGTACGCCAGGCCGCCGCCGACACCCCCGCCACCGCCGACGCCTGGGTCACCACGCTGGCCGGCCTGCGCAGGCAGCAGGGCCGCCTGGTGACCCTGCGCGACGTCCGCCACATGGACCTCGCCCGCCTGGACGAGCTGTCCGCCGCCGTGACCGCGGAGCTGGCCGCGACCGGCAGGCGCGCGGTCGCCTTCCTGGAGGGCGCGGAGGCGTTCACCGCCTACCACGCGGCCGTTGAAGGGCTGGCCGCCGACGCCGCCGCGATCGCGACCGTGGCCGAGGCCGCGCCCGTCGCGGACCGGCTGGCCGAGCAGGCGGAGGGCCTGGAGGTGGTGACGGAGGTCGTCGGTTCGCTGGAGATCGCCGACGCCACGGTCCGCACGTCGATCCTGGGCCGGATCGCCGAGGTGCTGGGCGGGGTGAACCGGGCGCGGGCCCTGCTCGACGGGCGGCGGCGCGAGCTGCTGGGCTCGGAGGGCCGCGCGGCCTTCGCCGCCGAGTTCGCCCTGTTCGGCCAGGCCGTCACGGGCGCGCTGGCGATGGCCGACACACCGGACAAGTGCGACGAGCAGCTCGGCCGCCTGATGCTCCAGGTGGAGAATCTGGAGGCCCGGTTCGGCGAGTTCGACGACTTCGCCGCCCAGCTCGCGGGCCGGCGGGACGAGGTCTACGAGGCGTTCTCGGCCAGGAAGCAGACCCAGCTCGACGGCCTGGCGCGGCGGGCCGACCGGGTCTTCGCCTCGGCCGGGCGCATTTTGGCCAGTGTGACCGGGCGGCTGGCGTCCCTGGGGTCGATGGACGAGGTCAACACGTACTTCGCCACCGATCCGATGGTCGGCAGGATCCGTACGGCGGCGGCCGAGCTGCGTTCCCTGGGCGACGCCGTACGGGCCGAGGAGCTGGACGGCCGGGTCAAGGCGGCCCAGCAGGAGGCGGGCCGCGCCCTGCGGGACCGGCTGGACCTGTTCACCGACGGCGGCGAGACGCTGCGCCTCGGCCGTCACCGCTTCGCCGTCAACACCCAGCCGATCGACCTGACGCTGGTCCCGCACGACGGCGACCTGCACTTCGCGATCACGGGGACGGACTACCGCGCGCCCGTGCCGGCCTCGTTCGCCGACACGCGGCCGTTCTGGGACCAGCTCCTGGTGTCGGAGACGCCGGACATGTACCGGGCCGAGCACCTGGCCGCCTCCCTCCTGGAGTCCGTACGGCCCGGGGCTCCCCTGGCCGACCTGGTACGTCAGGCCGCCGAGCAGCGATACGACGAGGGTTACGAGCGCGGCGTCCACGACCACGACGCGATCCTCGTCCTGGAGAGCCTGGTCCGCCTGAGCGAGGGCGCCGGACTCCTGCGCTACCCGCCCGAGGCCCGCGCGGCGGCCCAGCTCTTCTGGGCCTTCGGCACGGACGAGGTTTCACGTAAAACATTGACCACCAGAGCCGCCTCCCTGGTCCGCGCCCGCTCGGTCTTCGGCCACACCCCCGCCCTGGAGGCCCTGGCCGCCGAACTCGGCGGCCAGATCGCCGCCTTCTCCCCCGGCGTGGAGAGCACGGCCGCGCTGGCGGGCGAGTACCTGGTCGAGGAGCTGGGCGCGACGCCGTTCGGCTTCGTGACCGGCAAGGCGGCCCGCGACCTGCTCGACGGCTTCAGGCAGACACTCGGCCCGGCCAGGACGCGCGAGTTCGAGGAGGAGCTGGCCGCGCTCCCCCTGCCCGAGCGGCTCCAGCTCGCCCACGCCTGGATCGGCGCCTACCGCCAGGGGCCCGAGGTGGCCGAGGCCGTCACCGTGCACCTGTGCGACCTGCCCCGCCACGACTCCGACGCCGCCGTCGAGGAGACCGTCGAGGGCCTGCTCGGCGCGCATCCGCGCGTCCAGGACCGCAGGCTGCGGTTCAGGCTCGACGAGCTGCTGACCAGGGCACGCGCCTTCAGGCGGGAACGGGTTCCGGCCTTCCGGGCCTACCAGCGCCGCCGCAACGAGCTGGTCGAGCAGGAACGCCGCCGGCTGCGCCTGGAGGAGTACCGGCCCAAGGTCATGAGCGCGTTCGTCCGCAACCGGCTGCTGGACGAGGTCTACCTGCCGCTGATCGGCGACAACCTGGCCAAGCAGCTCGGCGCGGCGGGCGCGGGCAAGCGCACCGACCAGATGGGCCTGCTGCTGCTCATCTCCCCGCCCGGCTACGGCAAGACCACGCTGATGGAGTACGTCGCCAGCCGCCTCGGCCTGGTCTTCGTCAAGGTGAACGGCCCGGCGCTCGGCCACGGCGTCACCTCGCTCGACCCGGCCGACGCGCCCGACGCCACGGCCAGGCAGGAGGTCGAGAAGATCTCCTTCGCGCTGGAGACCGGCAACAACACCCTGCTCTACCTGGACGACATCCAGCACACCTCGCCGGAGCTGCTGCAGAAGTTCATCTCGCTGTGCGACGCCCAGCGCCGCATCGAAGGCGTCTGGAACGGCCGGACCCGCACGTACGACCTGCGCGGCAAGCGGTTCGCGGTGTGCATGGCGGGCAACCCGTACACCGAGTCCGGGCAGCGCTTCCGCATCCCGGACATGCTGGCCAACCGCGCCGACGTGTGGAACCTGGGCGACGTGCTCTCCGGCAAGGACGAGCTGTTCGCGCTGAGCTACGTCGACAACGCGCTGACCTCCAACCCGGTGCTGGCCCCCCTCTCGGGGCGCGACGGGGGCGACGTCGAGCTGCTGGTACGCCTGGCCAAGGGCGACCCGGCCGTCCGCCCGGACCAGCTCCGGCACCCGTACGGGAAGGCCGAGCTGGACCAGGTGCTCGGCGTGCTGGGCAAGCTGGTGCGCGTCCAGGAGGTGGTGCTGGCCAACAACGCGGCGTACATCGCGTCGGCGTCGCAGGCGGAGGCGTCCAGGACCGAGCCGCCGTACCGGTTGCAGGGGTCGTACCGGAACATGAACAAGCTGGCCGAGCGCATCGTGCCCGCCATGAACGACGACGAGCTGGAGGCGGTGATCGACGACCACTACCTGGGCGAGGCGCAGACCCTCACCCAGGACGCCGAGGCCAACCTGCTCAAACTGGCCGAGCTGCGCGGCCGTCTGACCCCCGCCCAGGCGGCGCGCTGGGCGGAGATCAAGGCGGCCTTCCTCCGGGCCAGGGCGCTGGGCGGCGACGGCGACGACCCGATGACCCGAGCTGTGGGCGCCCTCGGCCTCCTCGCCGACCGGGTCGGCGAGGTGGGCACGGCCATCAGGGAATCCGACCGGGTCGGCGAGGTGGGCACGGCCATCAGGGAATCCGACCGCTGAGCGAGGCGGCCACCGGCCGTCGGGGAGTGCGGCCGGTGGCCGAGGGAGGCACGGCCATCCGTCGGTCGGCCCGCCCTCTGAGCCGGGCGGGCACGGCCGTCAGAGGGTGCGGCCGTTGCGGGGGGCTGGGGGGAGCTCCAGGTGGGCGCCGGTGAAGGCGGCGCGCAGGCGGCGGTCGTGGGTGACGACCACCAGCGCGCCCTCGTAGTCGGCCAGCGCCTCCTCAAGCTGCTCCACCAGCATCGGCGACAGGTGGTTGGTCGGCTCGTCGAGCAGGAGCAGGTCCACCGGGTCGCTGACCAGGCGGGCCAGCTCGACCCTGCGGCGCTGCCCGTACGAGAGGTCGGCGAGCCGCCGCCGCAGGTCGCCCGGCCGGAACAGGCCCAGGCCGAGCAGCCGGTCGGCGTGCTCGTCGGGGCTGCCCGGCCGCCCCTCGGCGAAGGCCGCGAGCACGGTACGGTCCAGCCGCGCCGCCTGTTCCTCCTGGCGGAGCAGCCCGGCCCGCCCGGCCCGGCGTACGGTGCCCGCGTCGGGACGCAGTTCGCCGGCGAGCACCCGCATGAGCGTGGTCTTGCCCGCGCCGTTCGGCCCGGTGACCAGCAGCCGCTCCCCCCGCCGCACGGTGAGCCCGTCGAGCCGCAGCCGCCCCGCCACCCGCACCCCGTCGAGCACGACCGCCGACGGCGGCCCGTCCGGCACGTCGGTGAGGGACGGGACGGAGGTGGCGATGGAGGCGGTGAACCGCAGCGGGACGGGCGGCGGTGGCACCGGGTGCTCCCTGAGCCACCGCATCCGCTGCTGCGACTGCCGGACGCGCCCGGCCGCACCGTGCGTACGCGACCGCGCCCGCCACGCGCCGGTGCCCATCCCTGCCTTCGCCATCGCCCGCGGGACGGCCGCCATCCGCCCGGCGTTGGCCGTCACCAGACCGGCGTGCCGGGCCAGCTCGGACCGCCACTCCTCGTGGGCCCGCACGTGCGCGGCCCGTTCGGCGGCCTTGGCCGTGAGGTAGCCGGAGTAGCCGTCGCCGTAGCGGCGCACCCGTCCGGCGGAGACCTCCAGGATCACCGTGGTGACCCGGTCGAGGAACTCCCGGTCGTGACTGATCGCCACGACCGTGCCGCGGTGCTCGCGCAGACGCTCTTCGAGCCAGGCGACGGCCTGGTCGTCCAGGTCGTTGGTCGGCTCGTCGAGCAGCAGCAGCTCCGGCGCGGCGGCCAGCGTCGCGGCCAGGGCCAGCCTCGACCGCTCGCCGCCCGACATCGTGGAGACCGGGCGGTCCCGGTCCAGGCCGGGCAGGCCGAGGCCGTGCAGGGCGACGTCCACGCGGGTGTCGGCCTCGTAGCCGCCGCGCGCCTCGAACTCGGCGACGGCCTTGGCGTAGGCGTCCAGGTCGGTGGCGGCGAGCGCGCGCATCCGCGCCTCGATCTCGCGCAGCTCGGCCAGGGCCAGGTCCACGACGTCGGCCACGGTGGCGTGCGGCGGCAGCTCCAGCGACTGCGGGAGGTACCCCACGCCGCCGGGCGCGACCACGGTCAGCTCGCCGTTGTCCGGACGTTCGACGCCCGCCATGAGCTTGAGCAGCGTGGACTTGCCCGAGCCGTTGTCGCCGATCACGCCGGCCCGCTCGCCGGGCCTGACGGTGAGCGACACGCGGTCCAGGACGGCCCGGGTGTCGTAACGCTTGGTGATCTCGGTCAGCGCCAATTGGGCAGCAGTACGCATAGAGGCTCCACCTCCTTGTCTCAACGCGGATATGACCGGTACGAGGCGCGGCGGAGCTGTCGGCTCAACGCGGATGCGCCTCGGGCGTGAGAATCACAGGAAGCAGTAACCCATATCGCCGGACACGGTAGCCCGTAATGGGATCTTTGTACAGCCCTTTATTCGGCCCGCAGTTCCGTGGTGGCCTCCCGTTGCAGGGCCGTGGACCGCCGGAGGAAGTCGACGATCAGGGCCAGTTCCTCGTCGGTGTAGCGGTCGTACAGGCCGGACATCGCGGCCACGAACGGCTCGAACAGCTCGCCGAAGCCGGCCAGCCGCTCCCAGTTGATCTCCACGATGACCCGGCGCCGGTCCTTGGTGTCGCGCACCCGGCGGACCAGCCACTTGGCCTCCAGCCGGTCGATCAGCCCGCTGACCGAGGCCGGGGCCAGGCCGGTGTGCTGGGACAGCTCCCCCGCGGTCAGCGGGCCCTGGCGCTGGAGCAGGTCGAGTGTCTTCTCCTCGGTCATCCCCAGGCCCAGCCGCTCGCCCATGGCGCTGTGGTACATGACCGCGGCGTTGCTGCTCTCGCGACCCGCCTCGACCAGTTCGTCCAACAATTTCTTTCGATGCACCGAAATATCTCTGGACATCCCGCTGCCTGCTCTCATATATTTCGTTCGGTCGAACGAAAGGATATCACCATGAAGGCTCTGGTCATAGGCTGCGGGATCGGCGGTCCGGTACGGCGAAGGCCCTCCAGGCGGTCGGCATCGACGCCGAGATCCACGAGGCGTACGGGCGGGGCGCCGAGAACGTCGGCTCGTTCCTCAACCTGGCCTCCAACGGCCTGGCCGCCCTGCGTGTGCTCGGCGTCCACCGCGAGGCGCTGTCGTCGGCCATCCCCACCCCGCGCATGGTCATGTGGAGCGGCACCGGCAAGCGCCTCGGCGAGGTGGCCAACGGCCTGCGGCTCGACGACGGCACGGTCAGCCACACCGTGCTCCGCTCCGACCTCTACGGCTCCCTGCGTGACGAGGCCGCCCGGCGCGGCATCCCCATCACGTACGGCAAACGCCTGGTCTCCTACGAGGACACCGGCGACGAGGTCGTGGCCACCTTCGAGGACGGCACCTCGGCCACCGGCGACCTGCTGATCGCCTGCGACGGCGTGCACTCGCGCACCCGTTCGCTCCTCGACCCCGGCGCGCCCGGCCCGCGCTACAGCGGTCTGTACAGCTTCGGCGGCATCGTCCGGGACGCCGGGGTCGGCGGCGAGCCCGGCGTCTACAACATGATCTTCGGCAAGCGGGCCTTCTTCGGTTACACGGTGGCCGAGTCGGGCGACACGTGGTGGTTCGCGAACCTGCCCAGGCGGCTCGGCGACGTGCCGGCGGACTGGAAGCCGGTCCTGGTGGAGGCGTTCGAGGGCGACGCGAACGTCTCGGCCGACGTCGTCCGCCGCGGCCCGGTCGACCTGGCGCTGCCGGTGTACGACCTGCCGCCGGTGCCCGTCTGGCACAAGGGCCGCGTCCTGCTCACCGGGGACGCCGCCCACGCCACCTCGCCCAGCTCCGGCCAGGGCGCCTCGCTGGCCGTCGAGGACGCGGTCGTGCTGGCCAGGTACCTGCGGGAGGCGAAGGGCCACCGCGAGGCGTTCGAGCGCTTCGAGGCCGAGCGGCGGCCCAGGGTCGAGCGGGTGGTGGCCTACTCCAGGACGATCAGCAACAGCAAGGCCGCGGGCCCGGTCGCCCGGGTCTTCCGCGACCTGATGCTGCCGATGTTCCTGAAGCGGAGCGCGAGCCAGGAGTCACTGGCCTGGATGTACCGCCACCAGGTCGGCCTGTGACACCGCGGCGGCCGAGGCGGGCAGCAGCGGCAGCCGCACGTCCGGCGTGGGGATCAGGCCCCTGGCGTGCAGGACGCCCTTGATCACGGTCGGGTTGGGCTCGGCGAAGAGCGCGCGGGAGACCTGCGCCAGCCGGTGCCCGAGCGGACGCGCGGTGGCCACGTCACCGGCCTGCCAGGCGTCCACCAGCTCGACGAAGCTCCTGGTCAGCAGGTGCGCCGAGGCCAGGATGCCGCCGGAGGCGCCGAGGGCGAGCAGCGGCGAGACGAACGCGTCGTCGCCGCCGAGCACCTCGAACCCGTCGGGCAGGTCCGCGAGCAGGTCGATCGTGTCCTGGTCGATGCCGCCCGCGGCGTACTTGACGCCCGCGACGTTCGGATGGGCCCCGATGCGCCGCAGGGTCTCGGCTCCCACGGCCTGTCCCGTCCGGTAGGGGATGTGGTAGACCACCAGCGGCACGGGTGACGCCTCGGCCAGCGCCTCGAAGTGCGCGATCACACCGCGCTCGCCGGGCCGCAGGAAGTACGGCACGGTCACCAGGGCCGCGTCCACCCCGGCGGGCAGCTCGCGCAGCGCCGCGGCCGTCGTCCGGGTGTCGTTCCCGGTCACGCCCACGGTCAGCACCGCCCGGCGTCCGGCGCACACGCGGACGCAGGTCTCGACCACCAGCGCCCGCTCGGCGGGGTCGAGGGCGGCCACCTCGGCCGTCGTCCCCAGCGCCACCAGCCCGGCCGCGCCCTCGTCGAGCATCTGCCCGGCCAGCTTCTCGACCGCGTCGGCGGCCACCTCGCCCGACGACGTGAACGGCGTGACCAGCGGTACGTGGATTCCTCTCAGCATGCTCCGAGCCTGCCGCCCGACGACCTGTTAGGTCCAGTTCGGATTTCTTCGTTCGAGCTTAAGATGAACTTATGCTCGATCCTCGCAAGCTCCACCTGCTCCGCGAGCTGGCCAGGCGCGGCACGATCACCGCCGTGGCCGAGGCGGTCACGTTCACGCCTTCGGCGGTCTCGCAGCAGCTCAGCGCGCTGGAGCGGGAGGCGGGCGTGCCGCTGCTGGAACGCACCGGCCGCACGGTCACCCTCACCCCGGCCGGGCTGCTGCTCGTCGAGCACGCGCAGGCCGTGCTCGAACAGCTCGAACGCGCCTCGGCCGCGCTCGCCGCCGCCCGGGGCGGGCCGTCGGGCCCGCTGCGGATCGGCGCTTTCCCGACGGCCACCCGCGTGCTGCTGCCGCCCGCGCTGGCCCGTCTGACCGGCGCGTACCCGGGCCTTGAGCCGATGGTCGCCGAGATCGACCCCGCAGACGTCTCGGCGGCGCTGCGGGCGGGCGAGCTCGACGTAGCCCTCGTGCACGAGTACGACTTCGTGCCCCCGGTCACCGACGCCTCCATCGAGACCGAACCGCTGTTCACCGAGCCGATGTACCTGACCGACCGCGCCTGCGTCCCCGACGCCCGCGACGATCCGTGGATCCTGAGCAAGCCGGGCACGCTCTGCCACACCATGGCGATCAGGGCCTGCCAGGCGGCCGGCTTCGAGCCGCGGGTCCGGCACCACATCGACGACTTCGACACCGTGCTCGCCTTCGCCGCCGCGGGGCAGGGCGTCGCGCTCGTGCCCCGGCTGGCGGCGCTCACCCCGCCCGGCGGCGTCTCGCTGACCCGCCTTCCCCTGAGCCGCCGCACGCGGGCCGCCTTCCGCCGCGGCTACGGCGACCATCCGGCGGTCCGGGCGGCCGTCGCCGCCTTCCACGCCGCCGCCACCACCCTCCCCCTCTGACCGGCCTTCCGTCTCCGATCGGCGCCCGGTCTAAGAGCCTGCTGACGAAGACTTAAGTGCTCGTGGGCATGGGGCCATAGAGGGCTGGTCCGATCTTGTTGATGTAACCCTGGTGGGACCAGTGGGACAGCTGGACGCGGAAGCTATTGACGTTCTCGATCCCGAGGATGGCGGCCGGGTAGGACGGCTTTCGGCCACGACATCGACACCCCGGTGAAGCACAACCAATGGCGCCCACGGACGCGAGCGTGTAAACCACAACACGGGCTCCTGGCCGCTGAGCTGCTTCAGGCACCGATCGTCGCAGGGATCATGGAGGTGTCAGTCAGGAATCAGCACGAGCTTGCCGCGGACGTGGCCGGTTTCGCTGGCGCGGTGGGCGGCCGCGGAGTCGGAGAGGCGGTAGGAAGTGAGCGGGAGCGTGATCGCGTCGGCGGCTGCAAGCCCCGCGACCTCGGCGAGGATCGCTGGCATGTCGCCGGGCTCCTCCGCGATGAACCGGGCGCCGAGTTGCCCAGCCGAGAAGTCGGCCAGCGTTACGACACGATCGGGGTCGCCGGCCAGGCTGATCAGTTCGGGCAGCGAGCCGTGGCCGGCGGTGTCCAGGACGGCATCGACGCCTCCAGGAGCGATCGCGGCGATGCGCTCGCCGAGGCTGGTGCCGTAGCGAACCGGCGTGGCTCCGAGCGACCGTAGGTAGTCGTGGTTGGTTTCACTGGCCGTCCCGATCACCGTGGCACCCCGCCGCCTGGCCAGTTGCACCGCGAGCGTTCCGACCCCGCCTGATGCGCCGTTGATGACCAGTGTCTCGCCGGACTTGAGGTTGAGCACGTCGAGCGCGTGGTGAGCGGTCGTTGCGGCAACGGGTAGTGCGGCCGCAAGCTCCCAGGAGAGCCCCGTCGGCTTGACGGCGATCCGGTCCACCTGGGCCAGCGCTTTTTCGCCGTAGCTGCCGGCGAGCGCTTTGCCCAGTACCTCGTCGCCGACGGCGAATCCCTGTGTGTCCTCGCCGACGGCCTCGATCACGCCGGCCACGTCGATGCCGGGTACGTGTGGCAGCTCGACGGGCATCACGTCGGCCAGCGCGCCGGAGCGGATCTTCCAATCGATCGGGTTCACGGCAGCGGCGCGGACGCCGATACGTACTTGCCCGCATCCTGGCTCGGGCACGGCGAGCTCGAGGAGGTCAAGGACCTCCGCATCCCCATATCGGGAGAACACAACTGCCTGATAGCTGTCTGGCATCGGAGCCTTTCGGAATCGAGGCTCGCTTTTGAACTAAACGAACCGATGGTTTGTTTCAGCTCCAGTAGCATACGAACCGACGGTTCGATTTTCAAATGGGGACGATCATGCTGCCGACCAACAAGGCCCGCGCGGACGCGACGAGAAACCGCGCGGCGATCCTCGCCGCGGCCACGTCCCTGTTCGCGCGAGAGGACATCTCGAACGTCTCGGTGCAGGACATCGCGCAGGCGGCGGGTGTCAGCAAGGCAGCGATCTTCCGACACTTCGGCGACCGCTCGGGCCTCATCCAGGAGATCCTGGAGCCCCGCGCCGCGCAACTGCGCGAAGCGGTTGAGAGCGGTCCCCCACCCCTCGGGCCAGGGGCGCCGCCAGCCGAAGCGCTGGAAACCTACGTCGAGGCGCTGCTCGACTTCGTATGGCGCAACCGGGCGCTCATCCGGGCCTTCGAGTACCTCGGACCAGACGCCTACTACGCCAACAACGCCAGCCGCTTCTGGCTCGCCGAACTGACCCGCCGACTCGCCGCGACCAACCCCGACGTCGACGCCAAGTACCTGGCCTACGCCGTGTTCACGGCACTACGCGCCGACGTCATCGACCATCTCCTGACCGTTCCGGGGATGACCCGCGAGCGCATCAGAACAGGAATCCACAACCTGGCGACGAGCCGCCCGGCATGACTGTCGCCCACCGAGCGTGTGCGAATGGCTGCCGAAGGGGTGGGAGACACATCGGGACGGAACGAAACACCAAGGTCAGCCGAGGCGACCGCCTTACGCGTTTTGTTCCGACGCTGGTCGACCCCGCGGAGATTCCAGAGTTCAGGCGAACCGAAGGTTCCTCAAGATGAACCTGAGGGCCTGCTGACGAAGGATCTGGTCGCTGCGGCCGAGACCCTCGGGATCGAGAACGTCAACAGCTTCCCGAGTCCAGCCGTCTCAATGGTCTCACCAGGGCGACATCAACAAGATCTGGCCAGCCCTCGACGGTCCCATAGCCACGAGCGCTAAAGCCTTTGTCAGCAGGCTCTAAGGCGCGGGCCTGCCGAGCAGCCCCTCGGCGAGGGCGGCGAAGCTGCGGGCGAGGCGCGCGCTGTCCCCGGCGCGCAGCCGGCTCGCGATCGGCTCCATGTGCAGGGACCCGAGCAGCAGGTGGGCGATCTCGTCCGCGTCCACGTCCGGCCGTCCTTCGGTGATCAGCGCGGTGACGTGCCGGTGCCAGCCGACGTAGATCGGGTTGGCCTCGCGAGGCTCGGACCTGCTCGTCGCCACCGCGTGCTCGTGCGCGGCGACCAGGTTGCCGTTGCGCGCCGCCAGCTCGGCCACCGCTCCGAGGAAGGCGACCAGCCGTTCGACGGGCGGCGCTCCGGGGCCGAGCGGCGGCGGCCCCTCGGCCACCGCCTGGTCCAGCTCGTGGGCCCGCTCGCTCATCAGCTCCCGCATCAGGCCCGTACGGCTGCCGAAGCGGTGGAACACCGTCCCCTTGCCCACGCCCGCGGCCACCGCGACCCGCTCGACGGAGACCTGCTCGGGCGGGTGCAGGCGCAGCAGCTCCTCGGCCGCCCGCAGGATCGCCCGCCTGTTGCGCGCGGCGTCGGCCCGCTCTCGACGTTCCATCCGGTCATTGTTTCCCATGGACAAGTTGACCAGCGGTCCATATATTAACTGGACCAGCGGTTCAGATATGGGAGGAACAACCATGCTCGCCATCCAGCTCGACGCGACCGGCGGCCCCGAGGCCCTGCGACCCGTGGATCTGCCCCGCCCACGCGCCGCCGCGGGCCAGGTCGTCGTCCGCGCGCAGGCGATCGGCGTCAGCCATGCCGAGACGCAGATCCGCTCGGGCGCGCTGCCGTTCCCGCTGCCGCTGCCCGCCGTGCTCGGCGCGGAGGCGGTCGGCGAGGTCGTCGAGGTGGGCGAGGGCGTGGACGGCGGCCTGCTCGGCACCGTGCGCGTGGGAGTGACCGGCGGCCTCGGCGCCTACGCCGAGTACGTGGCCATGCCCGCCGCCATGACCTGCCCCGTCCCCGAAGACGTGACGCCCCTGGAGGCCCTGGCCGGGGCCGCGCCCGGCGCGATCGCCCTCGCCCTGCTGCACCGGGCCCGGCTCGGCGGCGGGGAGACCGTGCTGGTCGAGGCGGGCGCGAGCGCGGTCGGCGGGCACGTGGTGGCGCACGCCAAGGAGTTCGGGGCGGCCCGGGTGATCGCCACCGCCGGCTCGCCGGCCAAGCTGCGGCGGGCCCTCGACCTCGGCGCCGACCAGGCCGTCGACCACGGCGACCCGGCCTGGCCGGACGCGCTGCCGGACATCGACGTGGTCTTCGAGTCGATCGGCGGCGCGTCGGCCCGGCGGGTGCTCGACCGGCTCGTCCCCGGCACCGGACGGATGTTGTTCTACGGCATGCTCAGCGGCGAGCCCGCCGCCGTCACGGCCGCCGATCTGATGGAGCGCGGCCTGACCGTCGTGGGCTGCAGCGGCCCCGGCTGGGCGGGCCAGGTGTTCGGCACGCACTACCCCGAGATGCTCGCCCGGCTCGGCTCAGGTCGCAGCCGGGCCGCCGTCCACGGGACCCTGCCGCTGGCCGAGGCGGCCGAGGCCCATCGCCTCCTGGAGTCGCGGGCGGCCACGGGCCGCGTCCTGCTGGTCCCGTGACCGGCTCACCGGTCGAGGACGGCGTCCAGCACGGCCGTGGCGCTCACCTGCTCCCCGTTGTAGTCGCCGGCCGTCACCGCCACCACCAGCTCCTCGCCGGGCAGCACGAGCAGCCGCTGGCCGCCGTTCCCGATGGCCTCGGTCCACGGCCGGTCGCCGGTGCTGACGTACCACTGGTAGCCGTAGCGGAAGGTGCCGTCGATGACGACGCGGGGCCGCGTCATCTCACGCACCCACTGCTCGGGGACGATGCCGAGCCCGCCGCCGAGCACGAGCCGTCCGAGTGCGGCCAGGTCGAGGGGCCGCAGCCGCAACCCGGACGCGGCCATCGCCACCCCGTCCGCGCCCTTGGTCCACTCGGACCGGGTGATCCCGAGCGGCTCGAACAGCACCTTCGTGGCGTACTCCTCCAGCGGTTCGCCCGCGCCCCGCGCGATGAGCCCGCCGATCAGCGCCGAGGCGCCGCCGCAGTACCGCCACCGCCTCCCGGCTTCCTCGACCACAGGGCGTTCCAGGACGAACCGGTACCGGTCGGGGGCGAGCTCCATCGCGAGCTCGCTGTTGGCCGGGCTCGTGTACGGCAGGTCCTCGTTCCAGTCGAGCCCGAGCGTCATGGTGAACGCGTGCTCGACGGTGAGGTGAGCCCGCTCGGAATCAGCCACCAGATCCGGATATTCGGGGAACTGTTCCACCAGTCGGGCGTCCGGCGGCGGCACCAGCCCGTCGCGCAGGGCGATGCCGTACAGCAGGGCGACCACGCTCTTGGTGACCGACCGCACGTCGTGCGGAGTGTCCCGGTCGAACACGACGTGCCGGGGCTCCTCCGTGATCCGCTGGTCGACGCCCGCGCCGTAGTGCTCGACGACGACCTCGCCGCCCCGCATGACCACGACCGCGTGCAGGTTGGGCGCCGTGCCGGCGTTCAGGGCCGCCTCGACCCGCTCCGCCATTCCCATGATGTCCTCCTAAGCCCGGGGGACATCCTGTCGTACCGGCTCACACGATGTCAGGGTCAACCCTCGGGCTGAGAGCGTCCTCAGCGTCTCTCAGGCACGGCACAGCGGCTCAGGAGCAGGCTTGATCCCATGGAGCAACTCGTGAACAGCCCCGCCGTCGCCGAAGGTCTGCTCAAGGTCGAGGCCAGGATCAGGCGGCTCAGCGGTTCGTCCGCGCTGCCGGGGATCAACGCGGGCGCCGGGCGGATCGTCGGCGCCGGAGGCAAGCGGTTGCGTCCGGCGCTGACGCTGGCGACCTCGCTCGCCCTCGGCAGGGCCCCCGACCGCCGGGTGATCACGGCCGCCGCCTGCGTCGAGCTCATCCACGCCGGCTCGCTCGTGCACGACGACCTCATGGACCGGGCGACCGAGCGGCGCGGCACCCGTACGCTCAACGCCGAGCTGGGCGAGGGCAAGGCGCTGGTGATCGGCGACTTCATGCTGGCCAGGGCGGGCCTGGCGGCCATTACCGCGGTCTCCAGGCCGGTCGCCGAGGTGCTCGCGGCCACCGTGGTCGAGCTGGCCGAGGGCCAGTACCTGGAGACGAGCGAGCTGTTCAACCCGGCCAGGACCCGGGAGAGCGCATTGCGCTCGATCACCGGCAAGACCGCCGCGCTGTTCCGGGCCGGCTGCCTGGTGGCGGCCGTCTGCGCGCGGGCCTCCGCCGAGGACCGGGCCCGCGTGGCGGCGTACGGCGAGAAGTTCGGGCTGCTCTTCCAGGTGCTGGACGACCTGCTCGACCTGACCGCCTCCAGCGCCCAGCTCGGCAAGCCGGCCGGCAACGACCTGCGGCAGGGCGTCTACAGCCTGCCGCTGCTGCTGTCGGGCACCGACCTGGGCGACCTGCTCGGCCGTGACATGACCGGCGAGCAGGTGGCCGAGGCGCTGCGCAGGCTGCGCGCGGGCGACCTGGTGCCCAACACGCTGGAGTTCTGCCGCGGCCTGGCCTCCGACGCGCTGGCCGCCCTGCCGGTGATCCACGACAAGGAGATCGCGACCCTCCTGTACGGCCTCCCGACGGCCTACATCGACCACGTCGCGAGGATGTCGTCGCAGTTGACGGGCGTCGGTTGAGATTTGTTGGAACAATTGGTAGGAATCGCCTCCACAACCCGGTGAATCGCGCTAATACTGGAGTCACGCACTACAGGAGCGCACATGCGAAAGATCCCCCCTCGCATGATGATCCGGGACGACGGGCTTGAGTCCAGTCACTTCCTCCAGCTCGCCGCCGTGGACTTCACCGGCATCTACGCGGTCCACCTGGCCGCGAAGGAAGAACGGCTGAAGATGACCAGGCTCGCGTTGAGCCTGTTGTCGGGGCCGTTCCTGGCGGCCATCGCCCTGACCAGCGCCAAGGTGGTGGACCCGCAGAGCCTCACGGACTGGCAGCGCGTGCCGTGGTACCTGTTCGCCCTGGTCACGGCGTTCGGGGTGCTCAGCGTGCTGCCGTTCCTGCGGCTGATCGAGGCGGTCGACGCGCACGCCAGGACGGCCCGCGCGATCAACAACTTCCGCCTGCTCTACGCCTCCAGGCTCAAGGACCGGCTCGGCTGGAGCCCGAACCTGCCGACCGACCCGCGCTTCCCGGAGACGTACGCGCCGCTGGCCTGGCCCGGGATCAACGTGATGACACTGGCGCTGGCGAACTCGACCTACCTGACGGTGGGCCTCACGGGCCTCTGCGGGCAGGCGCCCAACCTGCTCATGCTCACCTTCGGCGTCCTCCTGGTCGCGCTGGTCCACTACGCCGTCTACTACGTGCGCTGCAACGTGACCAGGCGACGCCGGCTCCCGCACAACCCCTACGAGTTCCCGAATCAGGAGACCTGAATGCCCGGCCCTGCGTCATGGGCGTCATGTGGGGAGGCGTGGATGTGGATGATGCGACATGTCTGGACGGCGGGCACCCTCGCCGACGACGACCGCGGCCCCGTGATCGAGGCGCCGTCCGTGCTGTTCGAGATCGCCGAGGTGAGGGGCGACGACCCGATCATCGCGCGGTACGGCGACGCCGAGAGGCTGGCCCTGTACAGCAGGAAGTTCAGCGAGGACGTGGTCGTGCCGCCGTTCAAGTACAGCTACGGCGCGCGGATCAGGGGGCAGCTCGCCTGGGCCGCCGACCTGCTGCGGGTCAAGCCGTACAGCAAGAGCGCGTGGATCTCGCTGACCACCCCGGGCGAGCCGTACGACGCGGTGCCGTGCCTGATCGGCGTGGCGTTCCGGATCCGGGACGGCGCGCTCGTCATGACCGCCACCTTCCGCTCCCAGAACGCCTTCACCAGCTACCTCAACTACCTGCCGCTCGCCGAGGTGCACGCGACCATGGCCCGCGGCCTGGAGCTGGACCGGGGCCCGATGCGGGTGTTCGTGGACGTTCCGCACCTGTACCTGGCCGACAGCACCCAGGTGCTGCGCGTCATGCGGCCCGCGCGGCGGTGAGCGGCGCGGCGATCTCCTCCAGGCCCTTGCGCTCGGCCTTGACCCCGAAGACCAGCTCGACCAGCCCCGCGACGATCATCACGATCGCGCCGATGGAGAACGCCAGCGCCGTGTCGCCCGGCGCGCCGCTCTCGACCAGCGAGGCGAACACGAGCGGGCCCGCGATGCCTCCGGCGGCCGTGCCGATCGCGAAGAAGAACGCGATCGCCATCGCCCTGGTCTCCATCGGGAAGATCTCGCTGACCGTCAGGTACGCCGCGCTCGCCCCCGCCGAGGCCACGAAGAGCACCGCCGACCAGCAGAGGGTCAGCGTCATCGCGGTCAGCGCGCCCTGGCCGAACAGCCAGGCGGTGCCGAGCAGCAGCACCCCGGAGCCGATGTAGGTCGCCGTGATCATCGGGACCCGGCCGACGGTGTCGAAGAGCCTGCCGAGCAGCAGCGGGCCGAGGAAGTTGCCGACCGCGATGATGGCGAAGTAGTAGCCGGTGTGCGAGTCGATCTTGAAGAACGTGGTCAGGATCTGGGCGTACCCGAAGGTGATCGCGTTGTACAGGAACGCCTGGCCGATGAAGAGCGACAGGCCGAGCACCGTTCGCTTGGGGTAGAGCGCGACCATCGTGTGCGCGATCCTGAGGAAACCGATCGACCTGCGCTGGTGGATGGTCATCGACTCCCGCGGCTCGGGCAGGTCGCCGCCGATCCGGCGTTCGATGTCGTCCACGAGCTGCTCGGCCTCGCGGTCGCGTCCGTGGATGAACAGCCATCGGGGGCTTTCCGGGACGTTCCTGCGTACCAGCAGGATGGCCAGGCCGAGCACCACGCCGAGCCCGAACGCCACCCGCCAGCCGATGTTGACCGGCAGGTCGTTCAGCAGCGGCACGGTCAGCAGCGCGCCGCCCGCCGCGCCGAGCCAGTAGCTGCCGTTGATGATGATGTCGATGCGTCCCCGGTGGTGGCTCGGGATCAGCTCGTCGATCGCGGAGTTGATGGCCGCGTACTCGCCGCCGATGCCGAAACCGGTCATGAACCGGAACAGGAAGAACCACCAGGCGTCGAAGGACAGGGCGGTCATCAGCGTGGCCGCGAGGTAGACCACGAGCGTCAGCAGGAACAGCTTCTTCCTGCCGAACCTGTCGGTCAGCCAGCCGAAGAACAGGGCCCCCACGCAGGCCCCGGCGACATAAAGGGCCGCGGCCAAGCCGGCGACCTGCGCCTGGGTGATGTCCAGGCCGCTGCCGGGCTTGGCGAGCTGCCCGGACAGGTTGCCGACGATGGTGACCTCTAACCCGTCGAGGACCCATACGGTCCCGAGACCGATGACGATCATCCAGTGCCAGCAGGACCACGGCAGCCGGTCCAGCCGTGCGGGCACTTTGGTAGTTACCGTGCCGGTTTCCACGTCGCTCATAAGGGCACTTGGGTACCCGGTAAACGAACGGCAAACGTTCCCTACAAGGCGGCTTTTCTGGCCTCGACCAGGGTGGTGCCGAACCAGGGGCCGCCGTACCACAGGCGTGCGCCGAGGTCGCGCACGCGGATGTCGATCACGCCCAGTCCGCGCAGGACGTCCTCGTAGGCGGGCACGTACCGGAAGTCCGCGACCAGCATGAGCCCGCCGGGCCGCAGCACCCGATGGGCCTCGCGGACGGCCTGCTCGCGACCTTCGGCGGAGGGGATGTTGTGGATCGCCAGGCTCGACACGACGACGTCGAAGGCGCCGTCCTCGAACGGCAGGGCGCGCATGTCGCCCGTGACCAGGTCGACCCGGTCGGCGACGCCTTCCGCCGCGGCGTTGGCCAGGGTGACGGCCGCGGCGTTGCCCGACTGGTCCTTCGGGCTCCACAGGTCGACCCCGGTGGCCCGTCCGGACGTGAGCCGGGCGGCGGCCGTCAGCAGCACCGCGCCGCGCCCGCAGCCGAGGTCGAGCACCCGCTCACCGCCTTCGAGCGGCTCCAGCAGCTCGCCCCAGACGGCGAACTTGCCGCGGCGGGTGGTGTAGAGGTAGCTGGCCGCGCTGGCCAGCGTGTAGAGCCCGCCGAAGGCGAAGGCGATCCCGGCGGCGGGGATGTCCAGCATGAAGGAGACCACCGCGAGAGCCAGCAGGACGATCGCTCCGAAGAACAGTCCGCCGAGGGCCCACGGTGCGTCGAATCCGTAGCTACCGTGTCGAGTGCTCACTCTCACGTTATATCTCAAGATGGTCTTGACCAGGAATTGAGCAAACACTGCCCCTTCACCCTCAATTGAGCCGCAACGCAATAACTATGGTGACTTGGATGGGCTGGCATTGGGGGTTTGACCAGGCATGACAGGGAAACATCGCGAATTCGGCCTAGGCGCGAGCATTGCGCTGACGGTGGCGTCGGCCGCCCTCTGGGGGGTGGCGCACCTGGCCACCCACCGCCATCGGATGGGCATCGCCCTGATGGCAGCCTACGTCCTGATGCTCGCCGGCATCCTCACGGTGTTCACGGCGTTCAGCACGCGTCTGCTGTCGCTGGCGGTCCAGCCCGGTTGGCTCACCCTGCTCACCGTGGCGCTGGTCGTGATCGCGCTCGTCTGGACCGCGGTGATCATCCGTTCGTTCCTGCTCGTCCGCCCCGACTCCTCCGACATCGCCGGACGCTTCCTGACCACCACGCTCGCAGCCGCCCTCTGCGCGCTCGTCCTGGCCCCCACCGCGTACGCGGCCCGCCTGGCCTACCTGTCCCGCGACGTCGTCAGCAGCGTCTTCTCCACCCCCACCGACAACAGCGCCCCCATCGTCGCCCAGGACCCGTGGCACGGCGCGAAGCGCGTCAACTTCCTCCTCATCGGCGCGGACGCCGCCCCCGGCCGTCCCGGCGTGCGCACCGACAGCATGACCGTGGCCAGCGTGGACACCGAGACCGGCGCCACCACCCTGTTCGGCCTGCCGCGCAACCTGCAGAAGGTCCAGCTCCCGCACGGCCCGGCCCGGAGCCGCTTCCCCTTCGGCTTCACCGGCGACGGCCCCAACACCCCCGGCCTGCTCAACGAGATCTTCCAGTACGCCGAGGACCACCCGGACATGGTCCCCGGCGTCCCCAAGGGCAAGCGCGGCCCGTCGCTGCTCAAGCGCACCGTCAGCGACATCCTCGGCATCCCGGTCCCCTACTACGCCATGGTCGACATGAAGGGGTTCGCCGAGATCATCGACGCGATGGGCGGCGTCCGGGTCACCGTCAAGTACCCCATCGTGTACGGCAAGTACCGCGAGGGCCTGCTCCCCGCGGGCACCCGCAAACTCTCGGGCGAGGAGGCCCTCTGGTACGGCCGGTCGCGCACCGACAGCGACGACTACGTCCGCATGGGCCGCCAGAAGTGCCTGCTCAACGCGGTCGCCAAGCAGGCCGACCCGATGACCGTGCTCAAGAGCTTCGAGAAGCTGGCCGCGGCCACCAAGCGGGCCATCTCCAGCGACGTGCCCCAGGACCTGCTGCCGGCCCTGATCGAGCTGTCGGACAAGGTGAAGGACGCCAGGATCAGGAGCCTGAGCTTCGTCCCGCCGCTGATCAGCACCGTCACGCCCGACTGGTACCTGATCAGGCGCAAGGTCTCCGAGTCCCTGGACGAGCGCCCCGCCAACCGGTCGGCGAGCGCGCACCACTCCGCCGAGCCGACCCAGGACCCGGAGAGCCCGGTCAGCCTCGACGCCGCCTGCGGCTGAACCCTCACCTTCCCGACAGCCATCACCCGTGTACGGAGTGTGGCATGATGGTGCCCGGGCCCAACGGAAACGATTTTCATCGTCATTTCAGGGAGCGCACGTGAGAGTGGCATTCGTCGGCAAGGGCGGCAGCGGGAAGACGACGATCTCGGCGCTGTTCGCACGGCACCTGGCGAGCCAGGGCGACCCGGTGGTCGTCATGGACGCCGACATCAACCAGCACCTGGCCCTGGTGCTCGGCCTCGACGCCCAGCCCGAGCCGCTCGGGGCCCACCTCACCGCGATCAAAGACCTGCTGCGCGGCGACAACCCGCGCATCGCCTCGGCCGAGACCATGGTCAAGACCACCCCGCCGGGCCGCGGCTCGCGCCTGCTGCGCTTCGACGACCTGGCCGCGCTCGACTACGCCGTGACCACCCCTCATGGCCTGCGCCTGCTGGCCACGGGCCCGTTCGACGACGACGACCTCGGCGTGGCCTGCTACCACTCGAAGGTCGGCGCGGTCGAGCTGCTGCTCAACCACCTGGTCGACGGCCAGGGCGAATACGTCGTGGTCGACATGACCGCCGGGTCCGACTCCTTCGCCTCGGGGTTGTTCACCCGCTTCGACCTGACCTTCCTCGTCGCCGAGCCCACCAGGCAGGGCGTGAGCGTCTACCAGCAGTACCGCGACCACGCCGCCAAGTACGACGTCGCGCTCGCCGTGGTCGGCAACAAGGTCCACGGGCCGTCCGACGTGGAGTTCCTGCGCGAGCACGTCGGCGACGACCTGCTGACCTGGATGGAGCACTCCTCGGCGGTGCGCGCCATGGAGCAGGGCCGCCACTTCACCCTCGACGACCTGGAGCCGGCCAACCTCGACGCGCTCGCCGTCCTGTGCAAGACGCTCGACGGGCAGGAGAAGGACTGGGCGCGCTTCGGCCGCCAGACCGCGGAGTTCCACCTGCGCAACGCCCGCGCGTGGGCCAACGCCCGTACGGGAGCCGACCTGGCCGAGCAGATCGATCCTGACTTCGTCTACGGCCCGTAAACCACACCTCCAGGCATCTGGAGCGACCCTCTTCCCCCGCATAACGTCAGATTCGATCCCCTTCGAGAGGAGACAGCATGTCGCTGACCGTCCCGAACGATCTGCTGGACCAGGCCCGAGCCGGAGACGTGGACGACGCCGCGTTCGTCGCCTGCGTCCGCGACTCGCTCCCCTACGCGTGGTCGATGATCAGTGAGCTGGTCACCGAGCGCGAGCGCAGCGGAGCCGAGTTCGCCGACAACCAGGTGCCACCGCCGTCCGAGGAGGCCCGTGGCCAGCTCCTGCGGTGTCTGGCGAGCGACGCGATGCGCGGCGCGCTCGAACGCCACTTCGGCGTACGGCTGGCCTTCCAGAACTGCCACCGGGTCGCCGTCTTCGACCCGTCGGCCACCAAGGCCCTCGACGAGTTCGTGACCCCGCGGGCCCAGATCCTCAACCAGAAACCGGAGCTGGTCGACTGCTGAACCCATGGGCGAGCCGGGCCGTCCCGGCTCGCCCGTCAGCCCCTCAGCAGGGGCAGGACCTCCGCGCCGATGCGGCGCACGTCCTCCAGGGCCCGCCGGTGGTCGCCGATGCCCTCGACGGTCAGGATGACGTGCTCGATGCCGGTGCTCCCGGCCGTGCGCAGCAGCACCTCGGCGCAGTGGGCGGGCGAGCCCACCGGGTGGATGCGCGTCAGCAGGTCGACATAGGCGGCGACGTCCCGTGCCGGGCGCGGCCGGTCGTCCACCGGCAGGTAGCCGGCCAGCCCGGGGCCGAGCCACGCGGGCATCGACTCCTTCAGCTCGCGGACGGCCGCCTCGGTGGAGTCGGCCACGTGGGCCACCCCCGCCGCCAGGTGCCCCGCCGGGCTCCCGCCGCGCGCGACGTGCTCGGCGACCAGCTGGGCCTTCTCCCGATCGCCGATGTGCATGCCGAGCAGCATCGGCAGCCCGCGCTCGGCCGCCAGCGCCACCGTCGAGCCCGACGTGCAGGCCACCACGGGCCGCAGCCGGGCCCGTGGCACCAGGGCGACCTCCCTGAACCGGAAGAACTCCCCCTCGGCCGCCACCGACCCCTCTGACAGGGCCTCGACCAGCAGGTCGAGCGACTCGGCGAACCCTCGCTCGAACCGGTCGAGCCCGGTGCCGAACACCTCCAGGTCGACCCACGGGCCGCCCCGGCCGACGCCGGGCGTGAACCGCCCGCCCGACAGGTGGTGCAGCATGGCCGCCTGCTCGGCCAGCGCGACGGGGTGCTGCGAGGACAGCACGCTCACCGCCGTGCCGAGCCCGATCCGGCTGGTACGCCCCGCGGCCACGGCGGCCAGCGTGACGGCCGACGGGCACACGCCGTAGGACATGAAGTGGTGCTCGGCGATCCAGGCGTCGTGGAACCCGGCCGCCTCGGCGGCCTCGATCAGCTCCACCGAGTTCCGCAGGACCCGCCCGGGATCCTGGCCGGGAAAGCACGCCGCGATGACGAAGATCCCGATCCGCACTCCCCCGATCCTACGGCTCAGCCGAACAGCGCGGCCTGCCCTTCACCCACGAGCGGATCCCTGACCTGCTTCAGATGCCGCCATTGCGGCAGGTCGTCCAGGTAGGACCAGGAGAGCCGGTGGTGCGGCGTGGGGCCGAGCCGGGCCAGGGCCTCCTGGTGTGCGGGCGAGGGATATCCGGCGTTCTCCGCGAAGCCGTACTCCTCATGCCCGATCAGCCCCATGTACGCGTCGCGCCGCACCTTGGCCAGGACCGAGGCCGCCGCGACCGAGACGCTGGCCGCGTCGCCCTTGATCTCCAGGCGGACCGGCCAGGGAGCGCCGATGTAGTCGTGCTTGCCGTCGAGGATCACGGCGTCGGGGCGCACCGGCAGGGCTTCGAGCGCCCGGCGGGCGGCCCTGCGCAGCGCCTCGGTCATGCCGAGCGCGTCGATCTCGGCGTGGCTCGCCTCGCCGAACCCGATGCCGGCCGCCCACGCGGTCAGCTCGTCGGCGAGCGGACCCCGCTTGGCGGCCGAGACCTGCTTGGAGTCGGTCAGGCCGGGCGGCGGCTCGGACAGGTCGGTCACGACGGCGCAGACCGTCACCGGCCCCGCCCACGCGCCCCTGCCCACCTCGTCGACGCCCGCGACCGTGCGGGTGCTCGGCATGGACAGCAGGAGCTGCTCGATCTCGTACGTCGGCGCCATGCGCAGACGCTACCGCTCGGCCGGGGTCACCGGTTCCAGATCGCCCGCGATGTACCGGGCGGCCACGTGGATCGCCCGCAACGTCACCGACACCGACGGCCGGTGCACGCTGGACCTGCGGGCCACCGCGTGCACGTCGCGGCCGACCGGGCTGCCGGGGAACTCCCGCACCGACAGCCCTCGCACCCCGGCGGCCAGCGCGAGCGCGGGCACCGCCGCGATGCCGATGCCCTTGGCGACGAGCGAGAGGATCGTCCCCAGCCCCTCGAACTCCCAGGGCGTCGGCCGGGTGCCGCCGACGTCCTGGAACAGCCGGTCCACCGCCAGGCGCGAGGGCTCGCCGTCGGGGGTGGCCATCCACGGTTCGTCGCGCAGTTCGCGCAGGTCGAGCGGCACGTCGGGGTCGGCCAGCCGGTGCCTGCGCGGCACGACGAGCACGATGGGGTCGCGCAGCAGGGGGAAGACCCGCAGGCTCTCGCTCTCGCGGACCGCGCCGTACCAGTCGTCCACCAGGGCGATGTCCACCTCGCCCGACTGGACCTCCCGCATCCCCCGGCCTGACCGGCTCTGGCCCAGTCGGAGCGTCAGCTCGGTGTGGCGGCGCAGCGAACGCGCGAGCGCCGGCGCGAATGCCACGGCCGCCGTGGGGAAGGCGGTGACGACGACGCGCCCCGAAGGGGTGCCCGCATGGGCGGAGAGGTCGGACTCGGCCTCCTCGACCATTGACAGGATGCGTTCGGCGTGCTGGACGAGCCGGCGTCCCGCATCGGTCAGCTCCGCGCTGCGCGCGGTCCTGTCGATGAGCGCGGTGCCGGTCTCCCGTTCCAGCGCCGCGAGCTGCTGGGAGACGGCCGACGGGCTGTAGCCCAGGGACTCGGCGGCGGCCGCGATGCTGCCACGGCGAGCGAACTCGCAGATCAGTGCCAAACGCCGGAATTCGAGCATCAGACTTCCTTATGCCTACCCACAAAAAGCCTCGCTTGTCCTGATGCCTTCATACAACCACCCTGGGAACGTGACAAACATGACGGTGACCTTGTCCGCCACCTTGGCGGCGAACGAAGACATCGAACGAAGACGACGCGCCGGGGAACGCGTGCTGCACCTGGCCTTCGGCGAGGCCGGCCTGCCCGTCCACCCGGCGCTGCGCGACAAGCTGGCCGCCGCCTCCGAGCGCAACGGCTACGGGCCGGTCGCGGGGGCGTCCGGGCTCCGGGCCGCGGCAGCGGGCTACTGGACACGACGGGGGCTCCTGACCGAGCCCGAGCTGGTCGTCTGCGGACCGGGCAGCAAATCGCTGCTGTACGGCCTGCTCCTGGCGATCGGCGGCGACATCGTCCTGCCCATGCCCAGCTGGGTCAGCTACGCCGCGCAGGCCGATCTGGTGGGCTCCCGCCCCATCCTGGTGCCCGCACCGCCAGGAGAGGGCGGGGTCCCCGACCCGGACCTGGTCGTCACGGCGGTCCGCCGGGCGCGGGCTGAGGGCAGGACCGTCAGCTCCCTGCTGGTCACGCTGCCCGACAACCCCACCGGCCGGCTGGCGACGCCGGAGACCGTCGCCCGCCTGGCGGCCGTGGCGCGCGAGCTGGACCTGATCGTGATCTCCGACGAGATCTACCGCGACCTCGTCCACGACGAGTCGGCGGTCTACACCTCGCCGGCCGACCTCGCGCCCGAGCGCACGATCATCACCACCGGGCTCAGCAAGAGCCTGGCGCTCGGCGGGTGGCGGATCGGCGTGGCCCGGCTGCCCGAGGGCGCGCACGCGCTGCGTACCCGGCTGCTGGCGGTGGCCAGCGAGATCTGGTCGGCGCCGGCCGCGCCCGTCCAGGAGGCCGCGACCTACGCCTTCGAGGAGCCGCGCGAGCTGACCGACCGCGTCGCCGCCAGCCGCCGGTTGCACGGCATCGTGGCGCGGGCCGTCCACGAGCGGTTCACGGAGATCGGCGCCTCGGTGCCGCGACCTCAGGGAGGCTTCTACCTCTATCCCGACCTGAGCCATCTCAGGCTGGGCGGCTCCGCCGACCTCACCAGGATCCTGCTGGACGAGCACGGCATCGGCGTCCTTCCCGGACACGCCTTCGGTGACGACCCGTCGGCCGCCCGCGTACGCGTGGCGGTGAGCCTGCTCTACGGCGACACGCCCGAAGAGCGCATGACCGCCCTGACCAGCACCGATCCCCTTCAACTCCCGTGGATCGCGGCAAATCTGAATCATCTGTCCATGGGCTTGAAGGAGCTGTCCCTGGTCCGTCACGGCGTCGTCGGTGAACGGCACCCGGCGCTGGTCCCGGCGCCATGTCACGGTTAGGCGAATCTTTCCCCAAGAGCTGGTTTACCATCCACCAAATCAGCCCTCTGACCTGCGGAAACACCGCACATCAAGAAACCCGGGAAAGATGGTGCCGAGAGCCTGGTTACACGCGCCCCGCGTGAGCCTCATCATGTGCTCATGCCCGCTCTTGTCACCTTGTCCGGGCGCTCCGTGCGCCTGGAACCTCTCAGCCACGCGGTGATCGACGATCTCGTCGCCGCGGCGAGTGAAGACCGCTCCACTTACGCCTTCACTCGCGTCCCGGACGGCCGGGACGAGATGGTCTCCTATGTGGAGGCCGCCATGGCTGAGCAGGCGGAGGGCCGCACGCTGCCCTTCGCCATCCGGTGGCTGAACACCGACCGCGTGGTCGGTGCCACCCGTCTCATGCACCTGGAGTATTGGCAGGGCCCCATGCCCTGGCCTCCGGGTACACGGGGTGCGGTGGGCGACATCCCGTCCGTGGCGGACATCGGTTACACCTGGCTGGGCGCCTGCGCCCAGGGCACGGGCGTCAACCGGGAGAGCAAGTTCCTCATGCTCTCGCTCGCCTTCGAGACCTGGAACGTCCACCGCATCACACTCAAGGCAGATGTCAGGAACGTCCGATCCCGGGCCGCCATCGAGGCCCTCGGCGCACACTTCGACGGGGTGCGGCGAGCGGATAGCCGAGGCGCCGACAACACGGTCCGAGATACGGCCTTCTACTCGATCCTGAACTCCGAATGGCCGCTCGTCCGAGAACGGCTGGCCATGCGGCTCGGACTGGTAGAGGCAGCGTAGGAACATCGGCAACGGCCCCGCCCATACTTTTCCGGGCGGGGCCTGTATTTTTCTGCGTCCCCATCGGCTCTACATGACACGCCCCCGTGTCGGTGTGTCATGTCCGGCCCACCATCAGCATGCGGAGGCGCGGTCAACACCGGATCAAAGGCGGATCAACGGGTCGTTCGGTGATCAGCCCAGCTCTAGGTGGTGAGTAGTGCTGGATCTATCATTTGGACACAAATCGTTCCATTGCCCAGGAGACAGACGGCATGGCTGGTCAGAGCGTTGAGGGCGGGCTGCGGTTCGCCGTGCTCGGTCCCGTCCGCGCGTGGCGCGAGGGGCAGGAACTCGACCTGGGCACCCCGCTGCAACGCTCCATCCTCGGCATGCTGCTCCTGCGGGAGGGCCGGGCGGTCTCGCCCGCCGAGATGATCGACGCCGTCTGGGGCGAGGACGCGCCGCCCCGCGCCCTGGGCGCGCTGCGCACGTACGTCTCCCGCCTGCGCACGGTCCTCGAACCCGACAGGCCCGCCCGTTCCCGCCCCGAGCTGCTGACCTCCATCGGCCGCGGCTACGCGCTCCGCCTGCCCAACGACGCCCTCGACCTGACCCGCTTCGAACGCGGCATCGCCGAGGCCGAGTCCGCGCGCAAGTCCGGCCGCCTCTCCGCCGCCGCCGAGGGCATGCGGGCCGCGCTGACCCTGTTCGAGGGCGAGCCGCTGGCCGGAGCCGTCGGCCCGTACGCCGAGCACCAGCGCGACCGCCTGGCCGAACGCCGCGTCAGCGTCATCGAGACCCTCATGGACCTCGACCTGGAGCTGGGCGACCACGCCGCGGTCGTGTCCGAGCTGATCGCGCTCACCGCCGAGCACCCGCTGCGCGAACGGCTGCGCGCCCAGCTCATGCTGGCCTACTACCGGTGCGGACGGCAGGGCGACGCGCTCAACGTGTTCACCGAGACGCGCGAGGCGTTGATCGACGAGCTGGGCATCGAGCCCGGCAGCGAGCTGACCACGCTCCACCAGCGCATCCTGGCCGCCGACCCGGCGCTCGCCCTCACGCCTCCCCCGTCCGCGGCCGAGCAGGCCGCCGACGAGCACGAGGCCGAGGAGGAGCCGCCCGCGCTCGAACTGCCGCGTCCCGCGCAGCTCCCCGCCGCGGTCAACGACTTCACCGGGCGCAAGGAGGTGGCCGTCCGCGTCCACACCCTGCTGTCCTCGCAGTCGTCGGCGGAGGGCGTGCCGGTGGTGGCGCTGTGCGGCATCGGCGGCGTCGGCAAGACCACGCTGGCCGTCCACGTGGCGCACACGGCCGACGACCTGTTCCCCGACGGCCAGCTCTACGCCGACCTGCGCGGTCACAGCGACGAGGTGACCGCGCCGGAGTCGGCGCTCGGCGGCTTCCTGCGCGCGCTCGGCGTCCCCCCTGACGTCATCCCCGACGGCCTGGCCGAACGTTCGGCGCTCTACCGCTCGCTGCTGTCCGACCGGCGCATCCTCGTGCTGCTGGACAACGCCCGCGACGCCGACCAGGTCAGCCCGCTGCTGCCGGGCTCGCCGGGCTGCGCCACGATCGTCACCAGCCGGGCCAAGCTGGCCGACCTGCCCGCGGCCAGGCTGATCGACCTCGACGTCATGGAGCCGGACGAGGCGCTGTCGCTGTTCTCCACCGTGGCCGGTCCCGAGCGGGTGGCGGCCGAGCACGGCGCCGCCATGGACGTGGTCGCCGCCTGCGGATTCCTGCCGCTGGCCGTCCGGATCGTGGCCGCGCGGCTGGCCGCCCGCCCCTCCTGGACGGTCGCCTCGCTGGTGCCCAGGCTGGCCGACGAGCAGCGCCGCCTCGACGAGCTGCGCGTGGGCAACCTGGCCGTCGAGGCCACGTTCGCGCTCGGTTACGGCCAGCTCGAACCCGCCCAGGCCCGCGCTTTCCGCCTGCTGTCCCTGCCGAAGGGCCCCGACATCTCGATCGGCGCCGCCGCGGCCGTGCTGGCGATGACCATGTACGAGGCCGAGGAGCTGCTGGAGTCGCTGGTCGACATGAGCCTCCTGGAGGCCACCGCGCCCGGCCGCTACCGCTTCCACGACCTGCTCAGGCTGTTCGCCAGGCGCGTCCTGGACAAGACCGAGCGTCCCGAGGACAAGTCGCTGGCGTTGCGCCGGCTGCTCGGCTTCTACCTGGCCTCGTCCCGGTCCGCCCATCAGCTGGCCTACGAGGGCAGCATGATCCCCGACAACCTGGCCGTGGTCGGCAGCGGGCTCACCTTCACCTCCGTCGACGAGGCCGTGGCCTGGCTGATCTCCGAGGGCGACTCGCTGTTCGCGGCCATCAACCAGGCCGCGACCGCATCCCCCACGGGCGAGCAGCTGCTACCGGCCGCCGACATGCTGGTGGCCATGGAACCGCTGCTGGAGGCCGGTACCCACACCCGCGAGTTCGACCAGGGCACCCGCGCGGTGCTCGCCGCCGCGCTGAGCCTGGACGACGAGGCGAGCGAGCTGCGCTCGCGTTACGTGCTGGGCCGCGTGCTGTTCGCGAGCAACCGGCTCTCGGAGTCCGAGACGCACTTCCGCCGCGTGTACGAGCTCTCCGACGCCCGCCACGAGAAGATCGTCACCGGCGAGGTGCTCAACGCGCTGGCCGTCGTCGTCGGCCGGCAGCGCCGCCACACCGAGGCCCTGGCCCTGTTCGACGCCGCCTCCCGCTACTACCGCGAGAACGGCGTGCCCGCCGGCGAGGCCCTGGTGCTCAGCTACTCGGCCCGCGACCACCTGGGCCTCGGCCACGCCGACGACGCCATCGCGGCGGCGGAGAAGGGCCTGGCCATCTTCACCGAGATCGGCAGCGGCGCCGGCACCGCCCGCGCCCGCTACCACCTGGGCATCGTGCTCAGCCGGGTCGGCCGGCTCACCGAGGCGGTGCACCACCACGCCGAGTGCCTGGCCTTCTTCCGTTCCAGCAAGCAGCGCGTCTGGGAGCAGCGCGTGTGCTCCCGGCTGGCCGAGACGTTCATCGCCGCCGGGCGCTACCCCGACGCCGTACGCCACGCCGAGCAGGCCCTCGTGGTCTCGCGCGAGATCGGCCACCCGTACGGCGAGGCGCTCTCGCTCACCGTGCTCGGCCGGGCGCTACGCGGACTTGGCAGCACCGGGCGGAGCCTGGACTGCCTCCGGCAGGCCTACGACGTCTTCACCAGGCTCGGCGCCCCCGAAGCCGGCGACCTGAAACTCCTGCTGGACGGCTTCGCCGTCGAACGGTCCGTCGTCGAGTCCTGAGTACAGCTCGTCGTCCAGACGTGTCATCCACACATGGTTGATCACAGCTGTCCTTCGTCAATGCCGATGGCAGCCCGGCCGGTCATCCTGACCGCCACGCGTCGCCAGGGGGCCCGGTCATCCGGATGCTTCGCGTGACGGCTAGCCGCCTCACATCAGACGACCGGCCGGACTCGACACGGGACCTTTGAACCCCCCAGGCCCGCGTCTCGGTCAAGAGCTTCCACCCGGGGGGTCAACGTCGGATCAACGGTGAATCAAAGCAGGAAATAACCCTCGGCGATGAGCGGCCGGATCGCGTCGGCGTTGGGGATCTCGCCGTCGCCGACCAGCTCGGCGATCACGTTGAGCAGCGGCCCGAGCGCCAGGTCGCCGTCGCACACGCCGGCCAGCGCGGCCTCGACGGTGCCGACCTCCCTGCTGCGCCGCAGCCCCTGCGTCTGGCGCAGCACGATCCGGATCGGGTCCTCGGCGCCGGGCAGGCCGACACGCTCGTCGAGCACCCCTTCTGCCGTGCGCAGCAGCGCCCCGTCGAGGTCGGCGGCCCGGTGGGCGGCGGCGATCGCGTCGAGCACGTCGTCGACGTAGTCGCCGACCGGGAGGGCCACCTGGTGGGGAAGGTGCTCCACGCGCACGACCGGGTCGAGCGTGCCCGAGTTGCGCATGGTGATCCAGCCGAAGCCGATGCCCTCGACCTTGCGCTCGTCGAACCAGGCCAGCCACCGGTCGTAGTGGTCGGTGTAGCCCTTGGTGCCCTGCTCGGCGGCGTCCTTGAGCCACAGCTCGACGTATTCGGCCGGGTCCTGGACGTCGCGCTGGACGACCCAGGCGTCGCAGCCGGTCTCGCGCAGCCAGCCGCCCACCCGGTCGTGCCAGTCCTCGCCCTCGACGTGCAGCCAGTTGGCCAGGAAGTGGGCCTGTCCGCCGGGCGCCAGGTGGCGCGGGGTGCGGCGGACGAGGTCGCGGCAGAAGTCGTCGGCCTCGCCGCCGGACTCGCGGTAGGTCAGCGTGCGCTCGGCCCCGGGGGCGATGACGAACGGCGGGTTGCTGACGACCAGGTCGAACAGCTCGTCCTCGACCGGCTCGAACATCGACCCCACCCGGGCGTCGACACCCGGCACGCCGGACAGCTCCCAGCTCAGCCGGGCCAGCTCGACGGCGCGCGGGTTGAGGTCTGTCGCCACCACCTGCTCGGCGCGGCCGGCCAGGTGCAGCACCTGGACGCCGCAGCCGGTGCCGAGGTCGAGCGCGCGCGGGACGGCACGCCTGGTGACGAGCTGGGCCAGGTTGGCCGAGGCGCCGCCCGCCCCCACGACGTGGTCGGCCCGCAGCGCCGGGTCGCCGGGCCGGACCTTGCGGTCGGAGACCACGTAGCCGCCGGTCTCCCAGGGCTGGAGGTGCACGGTCGCCCTGATCAGGTCGCCGTCGGCCGACACCAGGCCCGACTCCAGGACGGCGGCCGGCACGGCCCTGGCCGGGACCGGCACGCCGAGCCACCAGAGCCTGATCAGGGTGGCCAGGGGGTCACCGTCGGCGGTCGCCCGCAGAGCCGGGACGAGCTCCTCCCGCGCCAGGGCCGAGGCCGCCATGGCGCCGAGCCGGTCGCGGACGCCGTCGATCGTGTAGCCGGTTTCGAGGAGGTGATGGCGCAGTCGTTCCACGGACACCATCCTTTCACCAGCCACCGACAGTGCTCATACTGTTACGTACACCCCCAAGCGTTCTGCAAGCCATGGACAAGTGGGTGGCGGTATCTCTAAGGGTGCAAGACGCCGCACCGAGGAGCGCGCCACCATGCTGATCCCCTGCCTGGCCTGCGAATCGCGATTCGGGCCCGACGAGTACTTCAACGCCTGCTCCGACTACAACCGTGGCCTGGACCTCGTCTCGTGGACCTGCCCGCGCTGCGGCAACCGCGACGACCTGCGGGTGCTGCCCGGCGAGCTGGGGTTCGGCTATCCCTCGCGCGGCAGGTTCGACGTCCACGACCGGGTGCGCGTGCCCGGCCTGCGCAGGCAGCGCGGCGACCTGCGGCTGGACATCTCCCTCGACCGCTCCCGCTGGCAGGTCAGGACGCGGATCCGGCAACCGGCCTGACCGGCGCGCACGCGTAGGCGGGCGGCTCGCCCCGCAGCAGCCGCGCGATGTCCTCCACCAGCGCCTCCGCCAGCTCCTCCAGGCTCTCCCCGGTGGCCTCGCCCAGTCTGGGCGTGAGCACGACGTTCGGCAGCCTGGTCAACGGGTGGGCCGGATCGAGCCATTCGCCCTCGAAGTGGTCGAGCCCGGCGCCGCCGACCTGGCCCTGCCGCAGCGCGTCCACCAGGGCGGTCAGGTCGTGCAGGGCTCCGCGCGAGGTGTTGAGGTAGATCGCGCCGTGGCGCATCGCGCCGAACTCGCTGTAGCCGAAGAAGCCCCTCGTGTCCGGGGTCAGCGGCACGTGCAGCGACACCACGTCGGCCTCCGCCAGCAGCGCGGGCAGGGTGTGCGTGGCCTCGGGGACGAACGGGTCGCAGGTGACCACCCGCATGCCCAGCCCCTGGCAGCGCCAGCGCATGGCCCGGCCGATCCGTCCGAGGCCCACGATGCCCAGCGTGCGGCCGGTGAGCCGTCTGCCGCGGTGGCGTTGGGCCGGGGGCACCCTGCCGCGGTGCGCCCGGCCCCTGCGCACCTCACGGTCGGCGGTGACGATGTTCCTGCTGACCGCGAACAGCAGCGCGAGCGTCAGCTCGGCCACCGCCTCCGGGTCGCGGTCGGGGGCGTGCAGGACGGTGACCCCGCGTTCGGCGGCCAGGCGCAGGTCCACGCCCGTGGGGGCGCCCAGGCTGGCCACGATGTCGATGTGAAGTCCGAGTACCGAGGTGCGAACCTGGTCGCCGTCGGTGATGAGCACGTTCGCGCCGGTCTCGATGACCAGGTCGGCGAGCTGCTCGTCGGTGAAGCCGACGCTGGGCCGCGGAGGAGCCTCGGCCACGTCGGCGACCTCGCCCAGGCGGGCGAGCGCGCTCTCCGGCAGGTCGGGCAGTACCAGAGCCCGAGGTCTTCTCACATTTGGACAATAACACCACAGACGGTACTCAGATCATTGCTCCCCGCGCTGGCGGAGACTCTGCCAGGCCGCCTCGCCCAGGCCCTTGATCTCTTCCTCGGTCGGGGTGTGCGCCCCGGCGAACCACAGGCGGCACATCTCCTGCGCGGGACCGAGCCACAGGACGTAGCACATGGTGGCGTGGACGGGCTGGAGCCGGCCGTTCTTCATGTGCGGCTTCCACCAGTCGGAGACCTGGCGGAAGAACGCCCGCCTGGCCTCGGCGACCTCCGCGCCGCCCGGCTCGTGCTTGCGCGGCGGGCGCTCGCTGACCAGGATCCTGGCCCGCTCGGGGTGCTCGCCGGCCCAGCGCATGTGGAAGGCGACCACGGCCTCGATGCCGGCGCGGGCGTCGTCGTGGCCGACCAGCTCGGCGAGGAACGCCTGCTGGTAGGCGTCGAGGATCTCGGCGTACAGAACGCCGTAGACATGTTCCTTGCTGGCGAAGTGGTGGTAGAAGCTGCCGACGCTTACACCGCTCTCCTCGCGCAGACTGGCCAGCGTGGTGGCCGAGACACCGTCCTGGCTGAAGCGGCGGAGGGCACCCTCGATGATGCGGGTGCGGCCGTCGCGTCCGTTCTTGACACTCTTCACACTGTCAATGGTGTGCTACCAGAACCTTGTTCCGCAAATACTCCGGCCAGATCGATCATAGCGGTCACCTCGACCGTCCCGGACGCGACCTTCATCCTGGCGTCCGGCCACAGCCTGCGGACGAGCCCGAGCACCCGCCGGTTCTCGCCCAGCACGTCCATCCCCACGGTACGCGCGCCCCGCCCGGCGGCCCTGAGCAGCAAGGCGTCGACGAGCCACGGGCCGAGCCCGCACCCCTGCCAGCGGTCGGCCACGACGACGGCGATCTCGACGTCGGCGCAGCCGCCCCGGTAGCTCATGGCGTGCCCGACGATCTCGTCCCCGGCGGTGACGACGAGCGCGTCGCGGCGTTCGTCCAGGGTCAGCAGGGTGCGTACGAGGTGGGCGGCCGGGACGGCCAGGCCGGTGAAGAACCGCAACGTCTGCGTGTGCAGAGACAACCCGGTCAGGAAGCGTCTGATCCGTTCCTCGTCGTCCGGGCGGACCGGGCGGATCTGAGTTCCGTGCATAGACTCAGCGTGCCTTTCAGAGCTGGGTCTGTCAATTGAACTCAGATATGATGGGGAGATGAACGTGCCGTTCCGATTGGGCTTCCGGGTGGACAACTGCTCGATCGAGCGCACCCTGGACATCGTCGGCGAGAAGTGGACATTCCTGGTGCTGCGCGAGGCGTTCCGCGGCGTACGGCGGTTCGCCGACATGCAGGCGATCACCGGCGCCCCCCGCCAGGTGCTCAGCGCCCGCCTGGCCCGGCTGGTCGACGAGGGCCTGCTGCGCAAGGAGCCCTACCGCGAGCCCGGCCAGCGCCAGCGCGACGAATACCGGCTGACCGACAAGGGCCGCGACCTCTATCCGCTGCTGGTCGCGCTCATGCACTGGGGTGACAAGTACCTGGCCGACGACGAGGGCCCGCCGGTGCGGCTCACCCACCGCGACTGCGGCGCCCCCGTCGAGCTGCGCTTCCGCTGCGCAGAGGGCCACGAGGTGGCCGGTCCGCGCGAGGTGACGCCGGTGCCCGGCCCGGGCCCCGGGCTGCGGAGCGTCTAGCCGGACGGCCGCGTGAGGGAGCACCCGCACCGGTGCCTAACCTTGAAGCGTGTACCGGTTCCTGCTGACGCCCCGGTGGCTGGCGCTCCACGTCGTGGTGCTGCTGGTCATCCCCTCGTTCGTGTTCCTGGGCAGGTGGCAGTTCGGGCGTTTCGAGGAGCGGTCCGACAACAAGGACAGGGTGACCTCCAACATCGAGGCCGCCCCCGCCCCGCTCGACCGGCTCACGGCTCCCGGCCGGCAGGTCGGCGAGGCCGACCGCTACCGCACGGTCGTCGCCTCCGGCACGTACGACGCCGCCAACGGCCTGCTCGTACGCCGCCGCCCGCAGGAGGGCCAGAACGGCTTCTACGTCCTGACCCCCCTCGTCACCGGCGACGGCGCCGCGGTGATCGTCAACCGCGGCTGGATCCCGGCCGCCGCCAGCGCCGACGCGGCTCCCCCGGTCCCCGCCCCGCCCACCGGACAGGTAACTGTCACCGGACGGCTACGTCTGAGCGAGACCGAAGACTCCACCGGCATCCGCGAACGGTCCGGCCTGCCGGACGGCCAGGTGCTGCTGATCGACGCGGACAAGATCGGGAAGCGGTGGCCGTACCGGCTGGTGGGCGGCTATGTCGAGCTCACCGGGCAGCAGCCGGCGTCCGGCTCGGCACCCGCGCCGGTGCCCGCGCCCGACGTCGGCTCCGGCGGCGGGCTCAACCTGGCCTACGGGGTCCAGTGGTGGTTGTTCATCGGCATCGCCATCGGTGGCTGGATCATGCTGATCCGGCGCGAGGTGGCCGAGCGGAAGGCCGGAAAGGCCTCCGGCGAGCCCGTGGCGTCCCCGGAGGCGGAAACCGCCGCCAACTAAGGTTGAAGGGTGATCCGCCACATTGAGTTCACCAATCTCCGCAACTTTCGTGACGTAGGTGGATATGCCACCGAAGACGGGCGTACCGTCCGGTGGCAGCGGCTCTACCGGGCCGACTCCCTGGGCTGGCTGTCCGGCGACGACCTGGCCGCCTTCCACGCGCTGCGCGTGCGCACTGTCATCGACCTGCGGCATTCCTCCGAGGTCGAGAGGTCCGGCCGGGTGCCGGAGACCGAAGGGCTGACCTACCGGAACCTGCCGATCGAGGGCCGCGCCTGGAACATCGCCGAGTTCAGCGAGGAGCTCGGCGTCGAGCGCTACCTCGCCGACCGGTACCTGGAGATGACCGAGGACGGCGTGGCGAACCTGCGCACCGCCGTGGAGACGATCGCCGTCGACGACAACGCGCCGGTCGTCGTCCACTGCGCGGTGGGCAAGGACCGCACCGGCCTGCTCACCGCGCTGATCCTCTCCCTGGCCGGCGTGGCCGAGGACGACATCGTCGCCGACTACGCCCTGACCGGCCTGGCCACCGAGCGCTTCATCGCCGACCGGCACACCAGGCATCCGGAGGCCCTGATGTGGCCGGGGTTCGGCCAGGCCCCCGCCCAGGCCATGCGCCTGTTCCTGGACGACCTGATCGAGCGGCACGGCTCCGTCGAGCGCTACGTCACCGGCGTCCTCCAGGTCGAGCGGTCCACCATCGCCGAACTTCGCCGAAATCTCCTGACTGATTCGATCTCCCGCGGGTAGAAGCCGCCGGGGTCCGCAAGGGGCAGCATCCTCAAGGACCCCACGGCCCGGGACCGCCGCCATCCCCCTCCAGGCGGTCCCGGGTACGAACGTATGGATACCCAACGGATACGTCGCAGCTTGTTCGACGTTATGCCGTCGTCGTACGGTTACCTGCGTGACTACGCCGCTGCTCCCCGACCCTGATCCCCGGCGGCGCGACTATGTGATCATCTCTGCCGACGATCACCTGATCGAGCCTCCTGACCTCTTCGAGGACAGGCTCCCGGAGAAATACGCCGACGTCGCGCCCAAGGTCGTGGAGACGGACGCCGGTCACCAGGTCTGGCGCTACGGCGGGGCCACGTACCCGTGCGCGGGCATCGACGTGGGCGCCGGGCTGCCGCGCGAGCAGTGGACCCTGGATCCGGTCAGGTTCGAGCAGATGCGTCCCGGCTGCCACGACATCGAGGCCCGCGTCCAGGACATGGACGTCGCCGGCATCTGGGCGGCGCTCTGCTTCCCCGGCATGCTGGCCGGCCAGGCGGGCATGCCGTTCGCCAGGACCCGCGACCAGGAGCTCGGCCTGGCCCTGGTCAAGGCGTGGAACGACTGGCACATCGACGTCTGGGCCGGCACCTACCCCGAGCGGATCATCGGCCTGCAACTGCCCTGGCTGCCCGATCCGGACATCGCCGCCAAGGAGATCAGGGCCAACGCCGCCCGCGGCTTCAAGGCCGTGGTCTTCCCCGAGTTCCCGACCAGGCTCAGGCTGCCGTCGATCCACACCGGCCACTGGGACCCGTTCTTCGCCGCCTGCGAGGAGACCGGCACGGTCGTGGCCCTGCACACCGGCGACTCCTCCTGGTCGCCCGTGCCCTCTCCCGACACGCCCATCGAGGCGATCACCACGCTGATGCCCACCAGCGCCATGTTCGCCTGCGCCGACTGGCTCTGGTCGGGCCTGCCGCTGCGCTTCCCCGGGCTGCGCATCCTCATCGTCGAGGGCGGGGTCGGCTGGCTGCCGATGCTGGCCGAGCGCGCCGACTACGCGCTCGACCACCCGGTCGCCGGCGAGGCCGCCTGGGACGGCGGCCTGAAGCCCAGCGAGGTGCTGCGCCGCAACTTCTTCTTCGGCACGCTCGACGACCACGCGCTGTCCGGCGTGCGCCTCGCGGTCGGGCTCGACCACGTGCTGCAGGAGAGCGGCTATCCGCACTCCGACTCGACGTGGCCCGACACCCAGAAGGCCGTGGCCGCCAACCTCGGCGCGCTCCCGCCCGCCGACATCGCCAGGGTCGCCTACGGCAACGCCGCCCGCCTGTTCGGGCATCCGCTGCCCTCGCGCGCCTGGTTGCGGATGGAGGAGATCTAACCCTCGTCCTCGACCAGCCTGGCCTGGATGACCTTGCGCTCGTGCTCGACGTAGCGACCGCTCTCGCCGAGCAGCGAGGCGATCAGCCACAGGAACACGCCGAAGTCGTCGGCCACCCCGATGAGCACCAGGAAGTCGGGGATGACGTCGATCGGCGACAGGATGTAGACCACGCCGAGCGCCATCAGGGCGAGCCTGCCCTTGCCCATGCCGTCGTAGCGGCCGCGCGTGACCGCGCCGATCATGCGCGGGATCGCCCGCACCCTGGTCATCATTCCCGGCGTGCCAGGCTTGGTCACCTCGCGGTACGTCCGCCACGCCGCCGCTGCCCGTGCTGCCTTCGCCATCATGAGGAACCTCCTACCCCCGGCTTCTCACGACATAACGCGTCAGCCGGGTGAGGGGTTCCTGACGGTCACCGCATGGCGGCATGCACGAACGGGCTGACCTGCTCGATCCGCGCGGCCACCCGGATCAGCAGATCCTCCCGGCCCGCCGCCGCCACGAGCTGCACGCCGACCGGCAGCCCCGCCGCGTTCCTGTGCAGCGGCAGCGAGATCGCCGGCTGGCCGGTCGCGTTGATCGGCGAGGTGTAGGCCACCACCTGCGCGGTCCTGCCGAACGCGGTGCTCAGGTCGGCGGGCGGGATCCAGCCGAGCGGGAACGGCGCCGCCCCCGACGACGGCATCAGCAGCAGGTCGTTGCCCTCGGCCCACCAGGAGGCCATGCGGCGGCGGAAGCCGTCCACCCATTGGGTGGCCAGGATGTGGTCGGCCGCGCTGTTGGCGCGGGCCGCGGCGACCATGGCCGCGTTGCGCGGTTCGAGCTCGTCCTGCTCCACCGGCCTGCCGCGGGCCGCGCCCAGGCTCAGCACGTGCGCGGCGAGGTTGTTGGCGACGATGGCGCCGAAGTGCCGGGCGAACTCCGGTTCGGCGAGCGCCCGCGGGCCGCCGGGGGCCACGTCGTGCCCGAGGCTCTCCAGCAGCGCCGCCGCCCTGGTGACGGCCTCGGCCAGGTCGGGATCGGCGGGCACGTCCTGCCGCGGGTGGGCGGTCAGGAAGCCGACGCGCAGCCGTCCGGGGTCGGCGTCCAGCTCGGCGGTCAGCGGGCCGGGCAGCGCCGGGGCGTCGTAGGGGTCGCCCGGCTCGTAGCCGGAGACCGCGTCGAGCGCGGCCGCCGTGTCGCGGACGGACCTGCTCACGAACCCCGGGCAGGAGAAGCCGCTCCAGCCCTCGCCCGCGGACGGGCCCATGCTCAGCCGGCCGCGCGTCGGCTTGAGCCCGACCAGACCGCACAGCGAGGCGGGGACGCGGATCGAACCGCCGCCGTCGCTCGCCGTGGCCAGCGCGACCATGCCGGCGGCCACCGCCGCCGCCGAGCCGCCGCTCGACCCGCCCGCCGAGTACGCCGGGTCGTAGGGGTTGCGGGTGGGGCCGAACGCCGCCGGCTCGGTCGTGACCGTGCTGCCGAACTCGGGGGTGTTCGTCCGGCCCAGCAGCACGAATCCCGCCCGGCGCAGGCGGACGACGCCGTGGCCGTCCTGGGCGTCGTCCAGGCCGTCGAGCACCCGCGAGCCCGCGCCGTACGGCTCGCCCGCCTGCCGCCAGCCGAGGTCCTTGAGCAGGATCGGCACGCCGCGGAAGGGCGCGTCCGCCGGAAGGGCGTCGATCTCGGCCAGCGCCCGCTCGAACCGCCGGTGGACGACGGCGTTGAGCTCGCCGTCGTGGGCCTCGATGGCGGCGATGGCGGCCTCTGCCAGCTCGCGGGCCGACACCTGCCCGTCCCTGACCGCCTGGGCCTGGCCGACGGCGTCGAGCCGCAGCACGTCGTCCATCAGCCCTCCCGGATGGGGGCCAGGTCGCGTACGGCCTGCTCGATCGGCACCTCGCCGCCGGGGATGGGCGCGAGCACCGGCGTGTCGAGCCCGTTGTCGACGTACCGGCGGATCCTGGCCCGGCAGGTGGCGGCGTCGCCGTGGACGACGAGGGCGTCGACCACCTCGTCCGGGATGGCCTTGAGCGCGGCCTGGCGGTCGCCCGCCGTCCACGCCTCGTGCATGGGACGCAGCACCTCGCCCCGGCCCAGCCAGTCGTGGAAGGCGGCGTACGCGGGGACGGTCAGGTAGCCGGCCAGCATCCGCCGGGCCATCTCGCGCACCTTGTCGGCGTCCTCGCTCACGCAGACGAACAGGCGGGCGATCAGCTCGGTGTCCGGGCCGATCTCGGCGCGCACCTTGGGCACGTCCTCGGGGGCGAGCCAGTTGGTGATCGCGCCGTCGGCCTCCTCGGCGGCCAGGCGCAACATCCGGGGCCGCAGCGCGGCCAGCACGATCCTGGGGGCGGTCTTCGGCGCCCGTTCCAGCCTGAATCCCTTGATCTCGAACGTCTCGTACCGCTCGGAGACCTTCTCCCCCGCCAGCGCCCTTCTGAGGAAGCGCAGCGTGTCTCGGGTGCGCGCGTACGGCTTGGCGAACTCCCCGGCGTTCCACCGCTCGACGATCGCCGGCGAGGAGGAGCCGATGCCGAGCACGAACCGGCCGGGCGCCAGGTCGGCCAGGGTGGCCGCGGACATGGCCAGCAATCCCGGCCCCCGCGTGGAGACCGGGACGATCGCGCTCCCGAGCCGCATCCCCGGAGCCCACTGCGTGGCCAGCGCCAGCGGGACGAACCCGTCGTTCCCGTTGACCTCGGCCGACCAGGCGTCGGTGTAGCCGAGGCCCGGCAGCTCCGCGATCAGCTCTTGCGACTTCGCCAGGGAACGGTCGTAGAAGGGGATGGTCATGCCCCAGTTCGGCGTCATTCAGGGCCTCCGGTTCGATGACGGTGAGCCGACCATACCAAGCGGTATGTCGCTACCAGGAGCCCCTCAGGCCCGCAATTCGTGCACCGCCGCGATGAAGTCCTTCGTGATCCCCTGCAACCCAGGCAGATGCGACAACCCCACCAGCCGATCCACCAGCGGCACCGTCACCTCGATCAGCCGGTACGTGCGCACGCACCCCGGCGAGGTGTCGTGCACCCAGAACAGCACCATGCCCATCGACAACAACCACAGCAGCTCGGGCAGCTCGGCCCGCAGCTCGGCGTTCATCCGGTCCTTCGACCCCTCGACCACCTCGCGGTAGATCCCGATGGACGCCTCCCGCGCCGGCGACGACTGGGCGCTGAACGGACTCAGCGGGTTCGTCGGCTCGGCCGCGTGCTTGAAGAACTTCACCGCGAACTCGTGGTACGGCTCCGACACCCGCACCCACTCGCACAGCACCCCGCTCAGCCGCGCGGCGAACGACCTCTCCGTGGCCAGGAACTCCCGGCAGGCCTGCTCGTGCTCGGCCTGCGCGCGGTCGTAATAGGCCTGGATCAGCGCCTCCTTGCTCTCGAAGTAGTAGTAGGCGTTGCCCACTGACACCCCTGCCTCGGCGGCGATGGCGCGCATGGTCGTCGCGTCGAAGCCACGCTCACGGAACAGTCGCAAGGCCGTCTCGACGATGACCTCTCGGGTGCTCTCCGATCCTCTGTTTCGGGCTTCGGACACGTTCGTCACTTTACGTCTTGAAAGCGCGGTGGGTCATGGAGTGGCACGGTGATCGCCGCCACAGGGCAAAGATGGCTATGAGACATGAGTTATCTCCTGGGAATGGTGGGATTGTCGTTTCAGGCGGAAGGGCTCTTTTCCGCGAAAAGGCATCGACATGTGGATACGTGGAACAGCGCGCACCTTCGTGGTGGCGCTCCTCGGCATTCAGATCACCATAATCGCGCTGGCGTCGGCCGCTTCCGCCGCCTCCCACCCATCAGGTGGAGAGCGGGCTCAGGCGCCAACACCGTTCAACCGTCCTGACGAGACCGGGGGGATCGACCTGTCCCTGTGGTTCCCGGAGGGGATCGACGGGCCGTGGACGAACATCCGGCAGGCCGCCGTCGAGGCAGCCATGGCGGAGACATACCAGGTCGGGCACCACCAGGCGGACCCCACGGCCGCCGAGTCGCAGCTGGGGAGGGAGGACTCAGAAGAGGCGGAGGACGCCTGGGCCGACGCCGAGGAGGCGTTCGTCGAGCAGACGTACGCCCAGGATCGCGCCGAGCGCTCAGAGGCCGCCACGAGGCCCGCGAGCGTCGAGGAGGCCGTCGTGCCTCAGTTCCGGCCGCAGAGGGCGCAGAAGCGATCTCAGCTTGATCTGGCGCGCACGGTGCCCAGGCAGGCGGCGATGCACATGACCCACGCCCTGGCCGCCCGCTGGCTGAAGAGCTCGGGCCTGCGCACGAAGTCGTCGGGCCACTGTACGAGCCGCCACATGCACCACTGCACCTCGCTCGACTCCGTAAGGGCCGGCACGATCGCCCGGATCATCGACCTCAAGCATGACAGCGGCTGCCCGGTCATGGTGACCGGCGGCACGGAGACGGGCCACGCACCCGGCCAGTACAGCCACGGGAACGGCTACAAGCTCGACATCACGCACAACGCGTGCATCGACCGCTACATCACCAGGAACCACCGCAAGACGGGGGTCCGCGGTGACGGCGCCGCGCTCTACCGTTCCGCCACCGGAACCGTCTTCGCCAACGAGAACAGCCACTGGGACATCCTGTTCCGGTGACAGGCCCCGCCCGCCGTCGCGCCGCCGGAGCCTCTCCTTGAGAAGGCGACTCTCCGTGACAGGCGACTCTCCGTGAAAAGGCGAAGGACGCCGCGACTGGCACGGCGTCCCCACGGAGTCGGCCGGGCCTACAGCTCGGAGGCCACCAGTTCGGCGATCTCCGCCGCGTTCAGCGCGGCCCCCTTGCGCAGGTTGTCGCCGCAGACGAACAGGTCGAGCGTGTTCGGGAAGTCGATCGCCTGGCGGACGCGGCCCACGTAGGTCGGGTCGTTGCCCACCACGTCGAGCGGCGTCGGGAAGACGCCGTTGGCCGGGTCGTCCATCAGCACCACCGTCGGCGCCGCCGACAGCACTCGGTGCGCGTCCTCGACCGTGATCTCCCGCTCGAAGCGGGCGTGCACGGCCAGCGAGTGCGTGGTGATGACCGGCACGCGGACGCAGGTCGCGGAGACCTTCAGGCCGGGGATGCCGAGGATCTTGCGTGACTCGTTGCGGAGCTTGAGCTCCTCGGACGCCCAGCCGCCGTCCTTGTACGAGCCCGCCCACGGCACCACGTTGAACGCGATGGGCGCCGGGAACGGCGACTCCCCGGGCAGCTTGTCGGCCAGGACGTTGCGCACGTCGCCGGCCGTCTGGCCGACCGAACGGTCGCCGGCCAGCGCCTCGACCTCGTCGTAGAGCCGCGCCGAGCCCGCCACGCCCGCGCCCGACACCGCCTGGTAGGAGGCGACGACGAGCTCCGTGAGCACGTACTCGGCGTGCAGCGCGCCCATGGCCGCCATCATCGACAGCGTGGTGCAGTTGGGGGTCGAGATGATGTTCCTGGGCCGCTCGCGCGCGTCGAGCGGGTTGACCTCCGGCACCACCAGCGGCACGTCGGGCTCCATGCGGAACGTGCCGGACTTGTCGATCGCGATCGCGCCACGCTCGGCCGCGATCGGCACCCACACGGCCGACACCTCGTCGGGCACGTCGAAGATGGCGATGTCGATGCCGTCGAAGACCTCGGGCGCCAGCGCCTGGACCACGACGTCCTCGCCGCGCACGCGCAGCACCTTGCCCGCCGAGCGCGGGGAGGCGACGAGACGGATCTCGCCCCAGATGTCCTCCCGGCTGGACACGATGTCCCGCATGACGGTGCCCACGGCGCCGGTGGCGCCGATCAGGGCGAGATTGGGCCTGCTCATCGTCCGCTACCTCCGTACACCACGGCTTCGACCTGGTCGGCGTCGAGATCGAAGGCTCGGTGGGCGGCCGCCACGGCCGCGTCGACACCGTCCTGCTCGACGATCACTGAGATGCGGATCTCCGAGGTGGAGATCATCTCGATGTTGACCCCCGCGTCGGCGAGGGCCGCGAAGAACGTCGCCGTGACGCCGGGGTGCGAGCGCATGCCCGCGCCGATCAGCGACACCTTCCCGATCTGGTCGTCGAAGAGCAGCGACTCGTAGCCGATGCGGCCCTGGATCTTCTTCAGCGCCGTCAGCGCGACCTGGCTGTCGGCCGTGGGCAGCGTGAAGGAGATGTCGGTACGGCCCGTGGCCGCCGCCGAGACGTTCTGGACGATCATGTCGATGTTGATCTCGGCTTCGGCCAGCGTTTTGAAGATCGAGGCAGCCTCGCCGACCTTGTCGGGGACCCCGACAACAGTGATCTTGGCCTCGCTCCGGTCGTGCGCGACGCCGGAGATGATCGGCTGCTCCATCTCGGTTCCTTCGGTGTAAGGGTCGGAGACGACCCACGTGCCTTCCCTGGTGCTGAACGAGCTGCGTACGTGGATCGGCAGGTCGAACCGCCGAGCGTACTCGACGCAGCGAAGATGCAGGATCTTCGCGCCGCAGGCCGCCATCTCCATCATCTCGTCGTACGAGATCCTGGGGATCTTGCGGGCCACGGGGACGATGCGCGGGTCGGCCGTGAAGATGCCGTCGACATCGGTGTAGATCTCGCAGACGTCGGCCTCCAGGGCCGCCGCGAGCGCGACGGCCGTGGTGTCGGAGCCGCCGCGGCCCAGCGTGGTGATGTCCTTGGTGTCCTGCGAGACGCCCTGGAACCCGGCCACGATCGCGATGTGCCCCTGGTCGAGCGCCTCACGGATGCGGCCCGGCGTCACGTCGATGATGCGGGCCTTGCCGTGGGTGGAGTCGGTGATCACGCCGGCCTGCGAGCCGGTGAACGAACGGGCCTCGTGGCCGAGGTTGGCGATCGCCATGGCCAGCAGGGCCATCGAGATGCGCTCTCCGGAGGTCAGCAGCATGTCGAGCTCGCGGCCCGGAGGCAGCGGCGACACCTGCTCGGCCAGGTCGAGCAGCTCGTCCGTCGTGTCGCCCATCGCGGAGACGATCACGACCACGTCGTTGCCGGTTTTTTTCGTCGCGACGATCCGCTGCGCGACCCGCTTGATGCAGGACGCGTCGGCGACGGACGAACCACCGTACTTTTGCACAACGAGCGCCACGAGAGTCTCCCGGTCTGGACTGTGAACTGCCAGTCTACTGGGGGCCTCTCATGGGGCTGATGGTTCATACCACTATGTGGATGATCATCACACGGTGGTGGCTTCCTCCGCCACGTCGAGCCGCGAGTGCGCGGCGAGGGCCTGCAGCGCGCGCATCGCCGCGCCCGCATGGTTGCCCCAGGTGTTGAAGTAGGAGTACTGCCACCACCACAACGCCTCGTGCGGACGGCCGGCGTGGAAGTGACGCAGCCCGTGGATGAGGTCGGCGGCCACCGCGGTCAGATCGTCCGACAGCCGGTACGGCGTGACCGACGTGTCCTTGTACGGGTCGAACACCTCGGCGTAGTCGTCGACCGCCTCCAGCCGCTCGGCCAGCGCCGTGCGCACGCCGTCGATGTCGGGGTCCTCGCTCATCGGCGGCTCGTAGTTGCCCGAGAGGATCACGTCGCGGTTGGCGCCGAGCTTGGCCCCGGCCAGGCTCACCTGCGCGACCTCCACCAGGAGCAGCGACCAGATCGCGTCGCCGCCCTCGCCGCCGGCGACCCTGGTCAGGCCGTCGACGTAGTTCTGCGCGTGCGCGGCGATCTCTTCGGCGAGCACATCCCACATATCAGACATCCAGGAGCCTCCGTCCTTCGAAAGCACGGCCCAGGGTCACCTCGTCGGCGTACTCGAGGTCACCGCCCACCGGCAGGCCGCTGGCGAGTCGTGTCACTTTGATGCCCATCGGCTTGACCAGACGGGCGAGGTAGGTAGCGGTCGCCTCGCCTTCGAGATTGGGGTCGGTGGCGAGGATGAGCTCGGTGACCCGCCCGTCGGCCAGGCGCGTCATGAGCTCGCGGATGCGCAGGTCGTCGGGGCCGACACCGTCGATCGGGCTGATCGCGCCGCCGAGCACGTGGTACGTGCCGCGGTACTCGCGCGTCTTCTCGATCGCCACGACGTCCTTCGACTCCTCGACCACGCAGATGACGTGCGTGTCGCGCCGCGGGTCGCGGCAGATGCGGCACTCCTCCTCGGAGGCCACGTTGCCGCACACCCGGCAGAAGCGCACCTTGTCCTTGACCTCGAGCAGCGCGTGCGCCAACCGCTTGACGTCGGCCGGGTCGGCCGACAGCAGATGGAACGCGATGCGCTGCGCGCTCTTGGGACCGACCCCGGGCAGCATGCCGAGCTCGTCGATCAGGTTCTGGACGACCCCTTCGTACATGCCTAGAACCCTGGCAGCTGTCCGAGTCCGCCGCCGCCCAGACCTTGGGCGAGCGGGCCGAGCTTCTCCTGCTGCAGGTCGGCGGCGGCGCGCACCGCGTCGCGGACGGCCGCGATCACCAGGTCGGCGATCGTGTCGGCGGTGTCCTGCGGGTCGGCCGCGTCGATCACGCTCGGGTCGATCTTGAGTTCGAGCAGCTCACCTGAGCCGTTGACGACGGCCGTGACCATGCCGCCGCCTGACGAGCCCTCGATCTGCGCGTCGTTGAGCTCCTGCTGGGCGCTCACAAGCTGCTGCTGCATGAGCTGAGCCTGCTCCAGCAGCTGCTGCAGGTTGACATCCCCTGGGTTCACCGTCGTGCGCTCCTCGTGGCTCCGGTTCTTGACTGCCACGAGCCTACGGTGTTTGGGCGGCGTCATGTACTGGGAGGGCTCCCCATGTTTCCCTCCAGACACGTCACGGTCCTTGGTCATGGCCGGATCTCGGCCCCCCTCCAGTGTCCGAGACCCGGCCATCACGTCGGACGGAGCGGCCGCACCACGCCGACGCGTGTTTCGGAACGCTAGTGCGACCAACGTTGCACACACGTTGCGTTCATTCAATCACCCTTCGCAATCCCCCTGAACGGCTTGCGCATATCGCCGCCAGGACGGATGCTCTTGTTGACTACTTGGAGTGACCGATGAGTTACGGCCATCTCGATGCGTACTCCCGCCTTCTACGCGGAGCACACGAAGCGGCGACTACGGGACAGAGTTCCCCCGATTCGCCTCGCACTCTGATCACGGCGTCCTGGCGGCGATCGCTTGCGGCGGGGATCGACCCGGATGGCCGGAGTGCTCCTTTGGTCTGCGAGTCCGCCGACATCGACGAGATCCGCGAGGCTCATCCGCTGCAACCGCTGCTGCCGCTGCTCGCCCAGACCCTCTCCGGCCTGGCGGACGAGACCGACCACGTCATGATCGTCACAGACCGTGACGGACGGGTCCTCTGGCGGGAGGGCAAAGGCGGCATCCTGCGCGACGCCGACCAGGTGGGCCTGGCCGACGGTCACCACTGGGGCGAGTGCATGGCCGGCACCAACGGCATCGGCACCGCGCTCGCCACCGGCCGGCCGGTCCACGTCTACTCCGAGGAACACCTGATGCGGGTGCTGCACGTCTGGTCGTGCAGCGCGGCGCCGATCAGCGATCCGGAGTCGGGCGACGTCATCGGCTGCGTCGACGTCAGCGGCATCGCGCGTTCCCTGCATCCGGCGACGGTCGCCCTGGTCAGCGCGACGGCCAAGCTCGCCGAGTCGCAGCTCGCCGTACGGATGCACGAGCGCGACGAACGCCTGCGCCGCCGCTACGAGTCCCTGCGCAACCGGGGAGGCATCCTGCTGTCCCCCACGGGCCGGGTCATCTCGGGCGATCCCATGGGCCGGCTCGGCACCCGCCTGTCCCTGTCCGGCCAGCGCATGATCCTGCGCGACGGGAGCGTCGCCTTCCTTGAGCCCTTCTGCGACGGCTACCTCCTGCGCGACACCCCGTCCGCGACGCCGCCCACCCTCCGCCTGACCTGCCTCGGCGAGGGCACCCCGACGGCCGACCTCGGCGACCGCGCGCACCCGCTCTCACTGCGCCACGCCGAGATCCTCGCCCTTCTCGCCCTGCACCCCCAGGGCCTGTCGGCCGACCAGCTCTCGTTCCACCTGTACGGCGACGACGGCAACCCGGTGACGATCCGGGCCGAGATCCATCGGCTGCGCAGCCAGCTCGGGGAGGTGCTGGCGGCGAAGCCGTACCGGCTGGTGTGCCCGGTCGAGGCCGACTTCCTCGGCCTTCGCCGGCTGCTGGCGTCGGGCGACACCGCCGCCCTGGCCCGCTCCTACCCCGGCCCGCTCCTGCCGCGCTCGGAGTCGCCGGACATCCGGCGCGAACGCGAGGAACTCGAAGCCCAGGTACGCGCGTGCCTCCTGCGCCACGGCTCCCCCGAGGACCTGTGGACGTACGCCCAGACTCCCAACGGCCGCGACGACTACCAGGTGCTCGAACGCCTGTCGGCCCTTCCGCCGACGGACCCGCGCTCGGCCGCCGCCCGCGCCCGTCTCTTCCCCTGACCGCGCCGGTCCCGGGCGGCCGTCGTCAGGTGTGGTCGATCTCGCCGATGACCTGGGCGCCGAGTTCGCGTTGCAGCAGGGCCATGCCGGAGACGGCGTCCACGTCGGCGTCGGCGTCGTTCAGCGGGTCGACTTCGTCGGCGTCGGCGGCCTTGTCACGACCGGGGATAGCGCTCGGCCACGCCGCCGCGCCGCCCGCGCGCGAGGCGGGGGCACGTGGCCCCGCCTGGGCGGCCGCCTTGGCAGCCGACCGCGCGGCGGCCAGGCCCGCTCCGACCGGCGCACCGGCGGGCTGCCGGGCGGTCACGGTCTGGGTGGGGTCGGGGCTCGGCGGGGAACCGGGGCTGAGGTCGTCGGGCGCGTCGGGCCAGGACTCGTCGGTGGTCGCGGGCACGGACGCGGCGGCCGGAGGTTGGCCCGGGTCCGGGGATGCCTGGTCGTCCTGGGAGCCGCCGTGGGAGGCGGATCGCCCCTGGGAGGTCGCCTGGACGCCGGCCCCGCCTTGCGGACTGGTCGTCGCCTGACCGGCGGCCGGGGCCGCCTGCGGCGCGGGGGCGGCGTGGCCGCCGGACGGCGGCTGCTGGCGTGCGGGGCCGCGGGTGGCCTGGGGCGCCGGTGAGCCGCCGACCACCGCCTCGACCCGCCAGGTGCCGCCGAGCACGTCGCCGAGCGCGGTCGCCACGACGGCGTCCTTGCCGCCGCCCGTGAAGTTCTTCATCGCGCCGACCTGGCTGAACCCGAGCGTGACCAGGTTGCCTTCGACGCCTACGACCTGGGCGTTCGTGCTGACGTTGGCCCAGACCACGATGCTGCGCTGCTTGAGCGCGGCCAGCACGGCGGGCCACTGCTGCTGCATGCCGCCCGCCCCGCCCGCGACCGGGCCGGAAGCGACCGGAGCCGCAGCCGCAGCCGGAGCGGTGGGGGCCGGTGCGGGCGCGCCGGAGACCTGGGCCGCCGCCGAGCCGGGACGTACGGGCTCGGGCCAGTCGTCGGCCCCTCCGCTCACAGGCGCGGGACCGTCGACGGGCGTCGCAGGCTCCTGAGCCACCGCGTCGTGACCGGCGGCCACGGGCGCGGCGACCTGGACGGCCGGAGGAGCGACGGCGGGAACGGGCACGTCATGGCCGCCTGAAGCCGCCGGACGCGGGATCGTCACCGCGCCCGCCCTGGAGGCCATCTGGGCGACCGTGCCGCCGCGCTCCAGGCGTTCGAGCCGGGCGAGCAGGGACGCCTCACCCTGCGAGGCGCCCGGCAGCAGGACGCGCGCGCACATGAGTTCGAGCAGCAGGCGCGGCGAGGTGGCGCCGCGCATCTCGGTGAGCCCCGCGTTGAAGATCTCGGCCGCGCGGGTGAGCTCGGCGGGACCCATCGAGGACGCCTGCTGCACCAGCCGCTCCAGCTCGTCGGCGGGACGGTCGAGCAGCCCGCTCGACGCCGCCTCGGGCACATTGGCCAGGATCACCAGGTCGCGGAAGCGCTCCAGCAGGTCGGAGGCGAAGCGGCGCGGGTCGTGGCCGCCCTCGATCACCCGGTTGACCGCCTGGAACACCTGGCCGCCGTCACGCGCGGCGAACGCGTTGACGACCTCGTCGAGCAGGTCGCCGTCGGTGTAGCCGAGCAGGGAGACGGCCTTGGCGTAGGTGATGCCGTCCTCCTCGGCCCCGGCGAGGAGCTGGTCGAGGATGGAGAGCGAGTCACGTGCCGAGCCGGCGCCCGCGCGTACGACCAGCGGCAGGGCGGGCGGCTCGAAGGGCACGCCCTCGGAGGTGAGGATCTCCTCCATCAACACCTTGAGCGTCGCCGGCGGCATCAGCCTGAACGGATAGTGGTGCGTACGCGACTTGATGGTGCCGATGACCTTTTCCGGCTCGGTCGTCGCGAAAATGAACTTCAGGTGCGGCGGAGGCTCCTCGACGAGCTTGAGCAGCGCGTTGAAACCCTCGCGGGTCACCATGTGCGCCTCGTCGATGATGTAGATCTTGTAGCGCGCCGACACGGGCGCGAAGAAGGCGCGTTCGCGCAGGTCACGGGCGTCGTCGACGCCACCGTGGGAGGCCGCGTCGATCTCGATGACGTCGAGGTGGCCGGGACCGGTCGGGGCGAGCGCGACACACGACTCGCAGGTGCCGCAGGGGTCGGGCGTCGGGCCCTGCTCGCAGTTGAGAGAGCGGGCGAGAATCCGCGCGCTGGAGGTCTTGCCGCATCCACGGGGGCCGCTGAACAGGTAAGCGTGGTTGATGCGGCCCGTACGCAACGCCTGCCGCAGCGGATCTGTGACGTGTTCCTGACCCTTGACCTCGGCGAAGGTCCCGGGTCGATACCTGCGGTAAAGCGCAAGGCTCATGCGACCATCCCGCCTGCGAGGGGGCTCTCAACGAAGAGACCCCCCGCACACCCGCCAGAGCCCGCTTATCCTTGCTGCCTTCCGGCCCTGGGGAGGTTCACAGGATGACGCCGCGCGAGGGGTCCCTGGACAGTCTAACCGGCCTCAGCAGTGCTCGCTCCACGGTTCGGGCCAAGAGCGTCCCGGAAAAATCGCGGTCACCACAGTGCTGGAAGTCCGGTAAGCTCGTCGGCGGAGGATTCGCCTAGTGGCCGAGGGCGCACGCTTGGAAAGCGTGTAAAGGGCAACCTTTCAGGGGTTCAAATCCCCTATCCTCCGCCAGTTCAGAAGGGGTGTGCCGTGATCACGGCACACCCCTTCTGGCTTTGGAAGGGCGCTTCGACGATGGCGTAGGTGTAGTGGCGCTCCGCCTCGCTGAAGTCCATGAGGCGTTCGACGATCACTTCGCCGTCCGGGTTGGTCAGCCGGCGGACGCGGCCGCCTTCGAGCATGGTGCTCTCGGGGATGTACGGAAGCCAGTCGGGCAGGGCGTGGAACCCTCCGATGAGATCCCAGACCCGCTCCGGGGAGGCGGGCAGGACGCGGCTGACCGAGGTCGTTGCCATGGTCGTTCTCCTGGTGGTCGTTCTCCTGGTGGTCGTTCTCCTGGATCGTGGCGGTACGGGCGAGGTCAGGCGCCGCCGGGGAGCGGGGCGGCCGGGCTGACCAGGCCGAGGGCGCGGAGTTCCTCCCAGAACGCGGCGGGCACGGTCTCGTTCAGCGCGGCGACGTCCTCGGCGATCCGGCTGGGACGGGTGGCCCCTGGTACAGCGGCCACGGCCACCGGATGGGCGAGGGAGAACTGCAGGGCGGCCGCCTTGATGCTGACGCCGTACCGCTCGGCGAGGGCCTTGATCTGGCCGACGCGCTCGACGATCTCCGGTGGCGCCTGCTGGTACTCGAAATGGGTGCCGCCGGCGAGGACGCCGGAGCTGTAGGGCCCGCCGACGACCATGCTGACGTCCTGCTCCTCGGCCATGGGCAGCGGCCGTTGCAGGGCGTGCTCGTGGTCGAGGAGCGTGTAGCGGCCGGCGAGCAGGTAGCCGTCGGGCTGGGGTTCGTCCAGGGCGAGGGTCAGCTCGATCGGCTCGGTGCGGTTGACGCCCAGGCCCCAGCCCCGGATCACGCCTTCGTCGCGCAGCCGGGCCAGCACCCGGAATGCCCCGGTACGGGCCTCCTCGAACTTCTGCAGCCACACGTCGCCGTGGAAGTCCTGGGCGATGTCGTGCACCCAGACGATGTCCAGCCGGTCGACGCCCAGTCGCTTGAGGCTGTCCTCGATCGACGTTCGGTGGCGGGAGCGGTCCATTCGTCGAGCATCCGGTTCGGGCGGCCGTGCTCGAACAGCCCGCCCTTCTCGCCCAGTTCCCGGTCGCCGCTCTCCACCTCGTCGAGGATGACGCGGCCCACCTTCGTCGACAGGACGTAGGAGTCGCGGGGCTTGCCGGACAGCAGCGTGCCGAGCCGGGACTCGGCCAGGCCGGCCCCGTAGAAGGGGGCGGTGTCGTAGTAGCGGATGCCGTGGTCCCAGGCGGCCTCCAAGGTGGCGTGCACCTCTTCCTCGGGGATCGCGCGGAACATGTTGCCGAGGGGAGCCGCGCCGAACCCGAGTCGGCCGGGAAGGATTCCCGCGAGTGACATGACATTTCTTCCTTCCCTGTGCCGGCACTGCGGCCAGGTGGCGGGCTTGCCTGGCGCGACGGCCCGCGACAAGTGTCTGGAGTCCAATCCCCTGCAGGCCGGAGGTCGCACTTCGCGTGGGTAGAGAGCGGTCCCCCAAGCCGGACGGCCTTCTTTACGCTGGTCCAGCCCGGCGTGATCAAGCGCTCCGGCATCCCCGACCCGAAGGACACACCCGTGGCCCGCATGCTTCGCCACCTCGATGAAGAGCTCCGCCTGTTCTACGGAAGGCTCTGCCTGTACGGCGGCACCGAGATCCCGGAGTTCAGCGACGACGAGTCGGAGGCCACCCACGAGACGGTGACCGTCCGCCTGGAGGCATGGGACGTCGAGCCGCCGGAGCCGGGCCCCGACTGGAGAGCGATCGAGCAGACGGGCTTCACGGCCGCGACCGGAGTCGTTCAGATGGGGGTGTTGGACGGCAATGGCGGTGATTTCCTGATCGGTCCGCCCTGGTTCGAGTACGGCCTGACCGTGCACGTCCACAGCGTGAACATGCTGCGCTGGGTGTTCCGGTTCTGGCCGATCCGGGATGTCTTCGACCCGCTCGTGCACATGAGGCCGAAGGAACCGGCCGGAGCCGCGCTGGAGCACCGCCGGGTGCCCGTTCCCGTCACGGAGGCCGGGCAGTGGGCGGCGATGCGGCAGGACAGGTTCAGGTCCCCGCAGGAAAGCGTGTCGTGGACGGCCCCGGCGCAGGATCATCTCGGCGCCGATCCGATCGCCCGCAAGTTCAGCCTGCTTCAGCAGGATCCGGTCTCACGTGCGCTGAACCCCGATCACGTGCCCACCTTCCCGGCTTCCGTGGATTCGGACCGGAACCCGGGCGAGACCTACCGGATGTGGCGCTGGGAGACGTGGACCGCCGACGGCCGCCCGCCGGACGGACACCTTCGGACGGGCAGGATCGTGCACCTGCGTGACGTCCACGAGGGCCGGGTGCTGGCCTCGGGCATCGTGACGATGCTCCACACCGAGGACGGGCGTCGCCACGTCCGGGACGCCGAACCCCACGAGGCCGCCCGGGTCCTCTGCGCCGAGGAAACCTGGACGGAATAACGCGATCCTCGGAACGGGTGGCAAGAACGGAATTCGTCAGGATATCTTGACGGTCATGACTCTGAGCATCGCCGATCTTCCCGGCCACGAGGGCTTCGCCGCGCCCGTCCTGCCCGACGGGGAGCTGGCCTCGACGTCCAGCGCCTTCACCAGGTCGTACGTCGGATACCAGGCCGCGTGTTCGTGCGGGTGGGCCGATCGGCGGCGGTATCCGGCGACGCCCGAGGGGGCCAAGGAGGCGGAGTACCGGTGGTGGAGCAGGCACACGCCGCCACTGCTCGCCGCCGCCCCGCCCGCGTGGCTGGTGACCAAGTCGAACCTGCTGTGCGAGCAGGTCGTGAAGCTCTCCGCTGATCGTCCGCTGGCCGCGCTCACCCTGCTGTCCCAGCTGGAGAGCTGGCAGCGCACACTGCTCGACCAGGCCGTCGCCGGAGCGCGCGAGAACGGCGCCTCCTGGACGGAGATCGGCGAGGCCATGGGCATCTCCAAGCAGGCGGCCCACGAACGCTTCAGGGCCCAGGTGAGCCGGTAGAGCCCGTCAGGCCGGCACGAGGGCCTTCGAGCGGTCGGCGACCATGCGTACGGCGAAGACGCCGAGCACCGTGCCCATCGCGTACCGCTGCACCCGCAGCCACACCGGACGACGGGCGAGGAAGGCGGCGAGGCCGCCGGCCGAGACCGCGATCAGCGCATTGACGAGCGTGCCGATCGCGATCTGCACCGAGCCGAGCGCGAGGCTCTGCAGCAGCACGTGCCCCATGGCGGGGTCGATGAACTGCGGAAGCAATGACAGGTACAGGATCGCGATCTTGGGATTCAGCAGGCAGGTGAGCAACCCCATGGCGAACAGCTTCCGCGGCCGCTCGACCTCCAGCTCCCGTGGCTGGAAGACCGACGCGCCGCCCGGCCTGATCGCGTTCCAGGCCATCCAGAGCAGGTACGCGGCCCCGGCCAGCTTCAGCGCCGTGTAGGCCACCGGCACGTACGCGAACACGGCCGTCAGTCCGAGGCACGTCGCCGTCAGGTACGTCATGAACCCCAGCGCGACGCCGACGAGCGAGATCAGCCCGGCGCGGGGCCCCTGGCTGATCGAGCGGGACACCAGATAGATCATGTTCGGCCCCGGCGTCAGAACCATGCCCAGGGACACCAGCGCGATCCCGATCAACCCACCCGTCATGGCGGCAGATTAACCGACAAATGCGGAAAAATCATGCTCGCACATAGTGCTCTGCGTAATCACCTGACTACGGGGGATGAAGCAGGGTATGCAGTTCGACGATGACACCCCACTCGACCCCTCACAGGTCGAGGACGTCCGGGCCTCCGGCTCCCAGCCCGGCCGCGGCGGCGGCGGTGGCTGGGGCGGGATGCCGGGCGGCGGCTGCATGTTGCCCATCGGCGGCCGTGGCGGCGGCTGCCTGCTGCTGGTCCTGGCCGTGGCCGGGCTGTTCCTGTTCAAGCTCGCCCCCTCGCCCTTCCGCGGCGACGAGGGCGGCGAGCAGGGCGGCGGACGCTACCCGAGCGCCCCCGGCCAGCTCTCCCCCAGCGGCAACCTCGCCGAACGCTGCCGTACGGGCGCCGACGCCGACCAGGCGGAGGACTGCCGGGTCGTCGGCACGGTGAACAGCATCCAGTCCTACTGGCGGCATGCGTTCAAGGAGCGCGACAAGGAGTACACGCCGGCCAAGACCGTGCTGTTCTCGCGGGCCGTGAACACCGGCTGCGGCCCGGCCGACTCGGCCGTGGGCCCGTTCTACTGCCCGAGCGACCGCAAGGTCTACCTGGACCTGGCCTTCTTCGACACCCTCCAGCGCGACTTCGGCGCCGAGGGCGGCCCGTTCGCCCAGGCGTACGTGGTCGCCCACGAGTACGGCCACCACGTCCAGAACCTGTTCGGCACCATGGACAAGGTCGGCAACAACAGCAGGCCGGGCGCCAACAGCGCGTCCGTGCGCCTGGAACTGCAGGCCGACTGCTACGCCGGCGTCTGGGCGCACAACGCGGTCAAGACCGGCTTCTACCGCGAACCTTTCACCCCGGCCGACATCAACCAGGCCCTCGACGCCGCCGCGGCGGTCGGCGACGACAGCATCCAGCGCCGTTCCCAGGGCCGCGTCACCCCCGACGCCTTCACCCACGGCACCTCGCAGCAACGCGAGAAGTGGTTCGGCGTCGGGTACGACACCGGCGTCCCGGAGAGATGTGACACCTTCTCGAATGGCATCTAGGCGGCCAGTTGGGGAAGCTCTGTAGCGGGCAGCACCCCAGAAGGGACGTCAGATATGGATTTCAAGGACGACGTCAACCTCGATTCGTCGCAGGTCGAGGACGTCGGTGGTCGCGGTGGCGGCGGGTTCTCGGGCGGCGGCTTCCCCGGCGGCATGGTCCTCGGGGGCGGCGGGATCGTCGGCCTGATCGCCTTAGTGCTGGTGTTCGTGCTCAACAACCTGGGCGGCGGCGGTGGCGACGGCGAGCCCGCGCAGAAGCAGCCTCCGGCCAAGCTCTCCCAGGAGTGCAAGACGGGCAAGGACGCCGATCAGTCGGAGAAGTGCCGCGTCGTGGGCGTGGTCAACAGCATCCAGGACTACTGGAAGCAGGAGATCTCCGGCTACCGGACGTCGAAGACGGTCCTGTACTCCGGCAGCCTCCGTACCGGCTGCGGCGCGGCCAGCTCCGCCGTCGGCCCGTTCTACTGCCCCAGTGACCAGCGCGTCTACCTCGACCTGAGCTTCTTCGACCAGCTCCACAGCCAGTTCGGCGCCAAGGGCGGCCCCTTCGCCCAGGCTTACGTGATCGCCCACGAATACGGCCACCACGTCCAGGACCTGCGCGGCGCCCTCCAGTCCGACACCGGCAGTTCGGTCCCCGTCGAGCTCCAGGCCGACTGCTACGCCGGCGTCTGGGCGCAGAACGCGGTCAAGACGGGCTTCTACGAAAAGCCCTTCACCCAGACGGAAATCGCCGAGGCCCTGGACGCCGCGGCCGCCGTGGGCGACGACAGAATCCAGCAACGCACGAGCGGCAGAATCGATCCCGAATCGTTTACGCACGGCTCGTCCGAGCAACGCGTCAACGCCTTCCAGCGCGGCTACCAAAACGGCCGGCCCGGCGACTGTGAACAGTCTGAGCTGGGCCGATAGCCCCGGAGAACGCACGGGGTCGAATTCTCTCCTAAAATGAGGTGGGTGATCTTCAAGCTCGTCGGCGACGGACGCCCTTATCCCGAACACGGTCTGACGAACCGAGAGTGGGCGCAGATCCCTCCCAGGCAGGTCCGACTCGACTCGTTGATCACCACGAAGGCCATGCTGGACCTGCATTCGCTGCTCGCCGCCGACTCCACCTTCTACGGCGACCTGTTCCCGCACGTGGTGCAGTGGAAGGGCGAGCTCTATCTGGAGGACGGCCTCCACCGGGCCCTGCGCGCGGCCCTGCACCAACGGTCGATCCTGCACGCCAGAGTCCTGGATCTGCCCAGCTGAAACGCGCCGGAAAAGGGAGCCGTCATTCGCGGCTCCCTTTTTCATGTGTCAACCTGATCGACGTGCCGTGCGTCACGCCCGCGTCTTTCGACATCCTTTGGAGAATGCCGTGTCGTATCCACCGCCACATGGGCCGTGGCCGCCACCCGGATACGGCCCGCCGCACTACTCCCACCAGCCGGTCCAGGAGTACTTCGAGGAGCCTGGGCCCATCGACAATCGCAACCTGATCGTGTTGCTGGCGATCGGGCTGCCGCTGTTGCTCCTCAGCGCCTGCGGCGCCCTGTTCTTCGTCCTGGCCGACGACGGCCGCCCGGAGTCCCGCGCCGGCGAGACGGTCCAGACGCAGGTCGTCGAGGACAGCCCGCCCGACATCCAGCTCAACCTGAACCCGCCGTCCGACGGGCCCACCCAGCAGCCCTGAGGGCAAAAGAAAAGGGCCTCCGAGGTCGTCGGAGGCCCGATGGCGGTGGTGGTGGGATTTGAACCCACGGATGAGTTGCCCCATCACACGCTTTCGAGGCGTGCGCCCTCGGCCACTAGGCGACACCACCGCGGACGAGCTTACCGGATTCTGCGAGTGGCGAAGAACTCCTTAAGGACAGCGGAGCACTCTTCGGCCAAGACACCCATGACGACCTCGGGCCGGTGGTTGAGTCTCCGGTCACGTACGACGTCCCAGAGCGAGCCCACGGCGCCGCCCTTCTCGTCCACGGCGCCGTACACGATCCGGTCGACCCGGGCGAGCACGGCCGCGCCCGCGCACATCGTGCAGGGCTCCAGGGTGACCACCAGTGTGCAGCCGGCCAGCCGCCACTGCCCGCGCAGCGCGGCGGCCCGCCTGAGCGCGAGCACCTCGGCGTGCGCGGTGGGATCGGCGGCGGACTCGCGATCGTTGCCCGCCGCGGCCAGCACCTCGCCGAGCGGCCCGAGCACGACGGCGCCGACGGGGATCTCGCCCCTGCCCCCGGCCGCGACGGCCTCGGCCAGCGCCAGGCGCATCGCTTCCTCGTGGGCCGCTTCCTCGTGGGTCACTTTCTCGTGGGTCACTTTCTCGTGGGTCAACGCAACCGGTCGAGCTCGTCGGCGAACGACAGCCGTTCGGCGATCACCGAGAGGACGTCGGCGGGCAGCAGGCCCTCCTCCATGCTCAGCTCCAGCAGCTCCTCCGAGCTCACGCCGAGGTCGCTGAGCAGCTCGAAGTCACCGGCGGGACGGATGCCGAGGCCGTTGCCCTCCTTGTCGGGGGCCACGCCGGCGAACTCGGCGAACAGCTCCCCCATGCCGTTGGAGGTGATCGCGTGCACGTCCGACAGGAACACCCGGGGCTCGTCCTCGCCGCGGTAGCGGGCGATGGCGAACCATTCGTCCTCGACCTCGACGCAGAGCAGGGCCAGCTCGTCGCCCGTCAGGCCCAGGGCCTCGATGACGGCATCGCCGAAGTCGTCGACGATCTCCGCGTGGCGCAGGTCGACCTCTGCACCGGTCCAGCCGTCGGAAGTCCTGACAAAAGCCGCAGAGAAGGTGTTGGACGCCATGCCCGCACTCCAGGGGGGTCAGCCGAAGACCGTTTCGATGGCACGCTCGAACGGCTCGGAGAAGCCGAGCCGCGCGGCGATGCTGGACAGCACATCTTCGGGGAGGAGATCGATGTCGCCGGAGAGGATGCCCAGCTCCATCTCGTCCAACCCGAGATCGGCGAAGATCGACAGATCTCCCGCCGGCAGCACGGTCTCCTCGTCCTGGAGGATCTCGTCGAGCTCCTCCTCGTCGGGGACCGGCACGTCGAGGTAGTGCAGCACCTGGCGGGCGAGCGGGAAGTCCCAGGAGGCGGCGATGTCGGACAGGAAGACGTCGACCCGGTCACCGAGGACGCGCAGCGCCACGAAGAACTCGTCGCCGACCGCGACCAGGCCGATCGTGCCGCTCTCGCTCGGCTGCTGCCTGAGGGCCTGGATCAGGCCCTGGAGGTCGGACGTGAGCGTGACGGGCAACAACTCCGCGTGCCACCGCTCGTCCTCGCGATAAATCACGATGGCGAAGTCGAGCGCATCTTCGTCTGTCATCGTCATCCCCACCCGAGCCTCTGACACGACAGGTTCGCACCAGGCCCCAATCGTTCCAGAACAGGCCACGCGGCGTGTGCCTCTCCGACCAAATTGTGATCAAAACCAAAGGCCCGAGATGCCACCACTCCGTCCACCGGATACCGTTGGCCTCTATGGAAACCCTCGTCGTCGACCATCCGCTCGTGGCCCACAAGCTCACCACGCTGCGCGATGTCCGCACCGACTCGCCGACCTTCCGCAGGCTCGCGGACGAGCTGGTGATGCTGCTGGCGTACGAGGCGACGCGCGACGTACGGGTCACCGACGTCACCGTCCAGACCCCGGTCTCCCCCGCCCACGGCGTGCGCCTGGCCAAGCCGCAGCCGCTGGTCGTGCCCATCCTGCGCGCCGGGCTCGGCATGCTCGACGGCATGACGCGGCTGCTGCCCACCGCCGAGGTCGGCTTCCTCGGGATGATCCGCAACGAGTCCACCCTCCAGGCCGAGACGTACGCCACCCGCCTGCCCGACGACCTGTCCGGGCGTCAGTGCTTCGTCGTCGACCCGATGCTCGCCACGGGCGGCACGCTCGCCGCGGCCGTGCAGTTCCTGTTCGACCGGGGCGCGGTCGACGTCACCGCCATCTGCCTGCTGGCCGCCCCCGAGGGCCTGGCGTACATGGACAAGGTGTTCGCCAACTCCGGCAAGCCCATCCGCGTGGTCACCGCCGCCCTCGACGAGCGGCTCAACGAGAACGGCTACATCGTCCCCGGCCTCGGCGACGCCGGCGACCGCCTCTACGGCGTGGTCTGACCCTTCCATCGGCTCCCCTTCTCCTTACGCTGGGTCGTCACTTCGTTACATACTGTGGTTGGGTGGGTACGAAGAGACAGGAAGGGAACTTCCGCATGCGCGTGGGGGAAGCACGATGAGCGACATGCCCGGTGCCAAGGGGTCCTCGTGAATGAGCGAGCACCCGGCAACAGCAGTGCCCCGTCTCATGCGACCAGCACAGGAGGGCGCATGAGCGAGCACACCGAGGCGGACCCGACTCCGTACGCGGAGGTGGAGGCCGCACTTCGCGACGAGTTCGCCGGCGTGCATTCCTCGACCACCGTAACGCGCTGTGTGGAAGCAGCGCACTACGGCGCGCTGGAAGTCACCGGTTATGCGCATCCGAGCCTTGTGGAACGCATCGCCCGGAAGCACCTTCACGTCCTGGCGCTGGTCGCCAGCGAACGTGGCTAAGCAAGATCAAAACTAACCCGCCAAGTTACCTTTACCCCGGCTAGCGGGTGGGTAATGTATACGGCGGGTGGAGTGGGTTAGTGGCACGGAGGCGACAGTGCAGGTCAAAAAAGTCCTCACATACGGTGGTATCGCGTTTGTGGCGTACTACCTGTTCGCGCGACCAGCTGATGCCGCAGACGCGGTGAAGGGAGCGTTCGACACGGTGTTCAACGCGGCCGACTCTCTGGCCCAATTTGTGAACAATCTCGCATGAGACTGGTGACCCACGGGGACTCTGCTCCGTCGTCGGTCAACCGCTACCTCCTCCCCAACGAACAACAGGTCATCATGGTGCGGCGTCATCCCGCCGTACTTCTGCGTCCGGTCGCCGAGGTCTTCGGCGGCCTGGTCGTCGCCGGGCTCCTCAGCAAGTTCTTCGGTGGTGGGGAGTCCGGCGGCACCGCGCTCGTCGTGGTGTGGTGGCTGTGGCTGCTGCTGCTCGTCCGCTTCGTATGGAAAGTCGCGGAGTGGTCGGTCGATTACTTTGTGGTGACGTCCAAGCGCATGTTGCTCACCACAGGGTTGATCACGCGCAAGGTCGCGATGATGCCGCTCGGCAAGGTCACCGACATGAGCTTCCAGCGATCTCTCCTGGGGCGCATGCTCGGTTACGGCGAGTTCATCCTCGAGTCCGCTGGTCAGGACCAGGCTCTGTCAACGGTCGAGTACATTCCGTATCCGGAGACCCTCTACCTGGAGGTCTGCCAGATGCTTTTTCCCAGCAAGGACGAGAGCGACGATTAATCTCGACGTGGCAAATTCTTCACGCGGGGATACCAGATTCGGCCACTTCATGCAATCATTGCGTGTTGTTGACCCTTCCCCGCCTTGAGAGATGAGATGCCGAGTCAGGGAACCATCGGTGACCGCGTCCGTGGACTGCGGCTGAACAGGCGGATGTCCCAGGCCCAGTTGGCCGGACCCGACCTGTCTGACAGTTATGTCTCGCTCATCGAGTCGGGCAAGCGTACGCCGACTCCTGTCGTGGCCCGCCTCCTCGCCGAGCGGCTGGGATGCACCACCGAGTTCCTCCTGCACGGCATCGAGCCGAGGCAGCGCATCGACACCGAGCTGGGTCTCCGCCATGCCGAGCTGGAGCTGCAGCACGGCGACCCCGCGGTTGCGGCCGACCGTTTCACGGAGATCGTGAAGGCCGCCGACGAGGAGAACGCCATGCTCACCGCGCACGCCCGGTTCGGCCGGGCCCGTGCGCTGGAGGTGCAGGGGCGTCTCGGGCAGGCCGTCGAGGCGTTCGAGCGGCTGCGCAGGGAGGCCGCCGCGCATCCCGAGCGCCTGGCCGACCTGCCGCTCACGATCGCGCTGAGCCGCTGCTACCAGCGGGCCGGCGACCGGTTGAGGGCCCGTGACCTGGCCGCGTCCGCGCTGGAGCAGGCCGAGCGGCTGTCCATCTCGCAGGGCGAGATCGCGGTCGACCTGGCCACCGCTCTGGTCGAGGCGCGCAGCGAGCGTGAGGGCGACTCCCCCGAGCTCGAGTACGTCAAGAGGGTGCTGGACAACAGCGGCGTTCCTGAAGTTATGGACCGTTCCGAGGAAATCCACGCGCTGTGGCAGGCGAGTTCCGCCGCCGCCGCCGGGGAGGACTCCGCGCTGGCCGTGCGCCTGGCCGACGACGCCATCATGGCGGGCCGTCAGGCCCGGCTCGCGCTTCAGCTCGCGCGGGCGGCCATGCACTGGTCCAGGCTGGTCACCGCGCCCCTCGACGAGGCCGAGCGGCTGGCCGCCGCCGCGTCGCGCGCCTTCGCCGCCTCTCCCGGCAGCGTCCGTGAGCACGGCGAGAGCCTGATCGCGCACGCGCGGGTCCGGCTGCGGGCGGGCGACCAGACGGGCGCCGCCGAGCTGGCCACCACGGCGCTGGGGCTGGCCCACGACGGTTCGGGCACCACGCCGGCCGAGGCGAACCTTCTGCTCGCCACCGTCGCGCTCGACCTCGACGGCAGTGCCACGACGCAGCTCCGCACCGCGCACGAGATGCTCGACTCGCTCGACCGTCCGGTGTTCGGATCCGACAGGCAGGCCGCCCGCTGCTGGCGCGAGCTGGGTGACCTCTACGGCAGGGTCGGGGCGAGAGCACAGCAGACCGCGGCATATCGTAAAGCCCTTGAAGCTGCCGGAGTTCGCTCGGCATTGGCAGGGGTGACGGTAGACGCCACGGTCGCGCACTGAACCTCCGGGAGCTCCAGATTTGGACTTTTGAGTCTGGAATAATTAGGGTCTACCAGTCATTGACTCATAGGATGATTGGTTTCCCCGGAGGAGGCGGACTGTGAGTCTGCGTACGGCGCAGCGGGCTTCGCTCGTCGACCAGGTGATCGATCAGCTCAAGGAGCAGATCACCTCAGGGTCGTGGCAGATGAACGGCAAGATCCCCACCGAGACGGTGCTCGCCGAGCAGCTCGGGGTGGGGCGCAACACCGTTCGCGAGGCCGTACGTGCGTTGACGCACGCCGGGCTGCTGGAGTGCCGTCAGGGGGACGGCACTTACGTCCGGGCGACCAGTGAGCTGTCGGGGGCGATGCTGCGCCGGCTGCGCCAGGCCGAGCAGCTGGAGATCCTTGAGGTGCGGCGCGCGCTGGAGGTCGAGTCCGCCCGGCTGGCCGCGACCCGCCGCACCGACGAGGACATCCGCCGCATCGAGGCCGCGCTGGCCGAACGCGACCGCGCCTGGGAGCTGGACGACCCCGACTTCTTCGTCGAGGCCGACCTCGCCTTCCACATGGCGGTCGCGCACGCCACCCACAACCTCGTGCTCATCGACCTCTACGAGGACTTCTCGGCGGCTCTGCGGGCCAGCATCACGGCCGCGGGCACGTCGTTCAACAAGAGCTACATCCCGCACGACGCCATCGCCCGTGCCATCGCCGCCGGGGACGCCACCGCGGCCGAGCGGGCCGGGCACGCGTGCATGGAGCACATCCTCATCGCCCTCACCGACGCCTGACCGGCTGTCAGGCGGCGGCACGCAGCTCGGCCGCATGGTCCTTCGCGAACTCGGTGAAGGACCGGCCCGGGCGTCCCGTCACGTCGGTGAAGGCCGTCGTCGTGAGGTCGCCCCAGTTCCCGGAGTACGCGTTGAGGTACTCCCTGGTGACGGCCGCGTCCCACTCGCGCAGGCCGGCGTCGAGCATCGAGCGGTAGGCGTCGTCGGGCGTCACGGGCTGGTAGGCGATCGGCGTGCCGTAGACCTCGGTCAGGGCGGTGGCCGCCTCCCCCAGCGAGATGCTGGCCGGGCCCGTGAGCGTGTAGGTGCGGCCCTTGTGCGACGCCGGGTCGCGCAGCACCGCGGCGGCGAAGTCGCCGATGTCGCGGACGTCGATCAACCCGATCCTGCCCTCCCCCGTGCCGCCGTAGAGGGTGTCGCCGTTGACCGAGCCCAGCAGGTTCTGCATGAAGAAGGCCGGGCGGATGACGGTCCAGTCGAGGCCCGAGGCGGCCAGCTCGACGTCGGACAGGGCGTGCAGGCGGCCGTTGCGGGTGGGGGCGTCGTGGGCGGCCCCGATGGCCGACAGGCGCACGACGTGACGCACCCCTGCCTTCCTGGCCGCCCAGAGGGCGTTCATGCTCGCGTGGGGCGCCTGGGGGCCCATGGCGGTCAACAGCCACAAGGTGTCGACGCGCGCGAAGGCCGCGTCGAGCGTGGCGGGATCGTCGAGGTCGCCGACGGCCACTTCGACGCCCGCGGGGGCCTTGGCCGCGTCGCGCACCAGGACGCGCACGTCGGTCAGGTCGCCGAGGGACCTCAGCACGGCGCCGGAGACGGTGCCGGTGGCACCGGTGATCAGGATGGTCATCGCAATGTCCCCTCTTCTGCGGAGATCAACTCGTCGATCAGGTCGAAGAACTTCTGGATGCCCGGCAGGTTCGCCCCCTTGGCGCGGGAGGCGGCGAAATCGTCGCCCGAGCGCCAGTCGACGATGTCCAGCCATTCGTCGTCGGACAGGCGGACGAGCCTGGCGCCGAGGAAGCCGGCGCGGTCGGCCGCGAAGTCGGCGAGCATGTCCGGGCGGGCCGCCAGCAACTGGTCGGCACGCTCCGGGGACACTCTGAATCTGGTGAGTTCCACCGTCGTCGTCATGCCACGACAATATAGTAAGAATTAGTGACAGTCAAAATCAGTGACTAAATGGAGGGCCGACACGTGCGCAGGAGTCATCGCAAGCAGGACGAACCAGACCTCGGTGTCCTGGCGGGGCGCACGCTCTTCGCCCTGCAGGGCGAGCTCTTCGCCAAGCTGGCCGAGCAGGGGCATCCGGGTCTGCGGCCGCGGCACGGGGCGGTGCTGGCCTACCTGGACGAGGAGGGCAGCAGGGCGACCGACCTGGCGGCGCAGTCGGGGCAGCACAAGCAGGTGATCGGCACGCTGGTGGACGAGCTGGTCGCGCTCGGCTACGTGGAACGCCAGCCCGACCCGGCCGACCGCCGGGCCAAGCTGATCGTGCCCACGGAGAAGGCGCTGGACCACATGACCAGGTCGGACGCCATCATCGCCGAGATGGAGGCCGCGCACGCACAGGCCGTGGGCGAGCAGGCGTACGCGGAGTTCAAGAGGGTCTTCAAGCTGGTCGCCGAGCGGCAGACGAGCGCGGCGGGATGACGGCTCAGGTCAGGCGCAGCGACATGACCAGGTAGCGGAAGGCGGGCTGGGCGTCGCCCGGGACGTCCTGGATGAGGGCGGGCCTGGTCGGTGACTCCATGTTGATCCTGGCCAGCTCGGTCTCGATGCCGGTCAGGCCGTCGAGCAGGAACTGCGACTGGAAGGCGATCTGGATGTCGTCGCCGCGCAGGTCGCATCCGACCACCTCGGTGCCGCGCCCGATGTCGCCGCCTCCCGCCTGGATCAGCACCTGGCCCTGCGAGAACGACAGCCGGATCGCGGTGTTGCGCTCGGCCACCAGGGCCACCCGCTTGATCGCGTTGACGAACGGCGTCACCGCGACGTCGGCCCTGATCGACCAGTCGGAGGTCAGCCTGGCCCGGTAGTCGATGAACTGCTCGTCGAGCAGGCGCACGGTGGTGCTGCGGCCGACGCTCTCGAACCCGGCCACGCCGTCGCCCATCGCGACCGACACCTCGCCGCCGCGCAGCGACTTGGCCACCTCCACCAGCACCTTCGCCGGCACCATGGCCGAGACGGCGACGCCCGGCGCGGCCGGACGCCAGACGAAGTCGTGGGCGGCGATGCGGTAGCGGTCGGTGGCGGCCATCGCCACGGACTCGCCGTCGATGTCGACCCGGATGCCGGTGAGCATCGGCAGCGTGTCGTCGCGGCTGGCCGCGGGCGCGACCTGGCTGACCGCGGTGGCGAACACGCCGCCGCCGATCGCGCCGATGCTCGGAGGCATCGTCGGCAGGGCCGGGAAGTCTTCGACCGGCATCGTGATCAGCCCGAATTCGGCGCTCCCGCAGGTCAGCACGGCCTCGGCGCGCTCGGTGACGATCTCGACGTCTTCGGCCGGCAGGCTGCGGCTGATCTCGGCGAGCAGCTTGCCGGGGATGAGCACGCTGCCGGGCTCGGCCACGTCGGCGTCGACCCGGGCGCGCGCGGAGACGTCGTAGTCGAAGGCGGACAGGGTCAGCTCGTCGCCCGCCTCCAGGAGCAACCCGGAAAGTACGGGCACCACCGGGCGGCTGGGCAGGACTCTGGCGGCCCATGCCACCGCATCTGCCAGTACATCGCGGTTAACCCGGATCTTCACGAGGATCCACCCTTTCGTCGCGCCGTGCCTCTATGAAAATAGCCGCTCCCACCGACAACTCCGGCTGAGACCGGGCACGACTGGGCGGCCAGTGACCATTGAGCCTGGTGGGGCAGGAAGGGCGTCAGGCCCGGCTGTTCAGGTATGCGAGCACGGCGAGGACGCGGCGGTTGTCGTCGTCGGAGGGGGCCAGGCCGAGCTTGGCGAAGATGCCGGCCGTGTGCTTGGCGACGGCGCTCTCGCTCAGGTAGAGCCGCTGGGAGATCGCGGCGTTGGAGCGGCCCTCGGCCATGGCCTCCAGCACCTCGCGCTCGCGCGGCGTGAGCGCGGCCAGCGGCTCGTTCCTGGCGTTGCTGGCCAGCAGCTTGGCGATCACCTCGGGGTCCATCGCGGTGCCGCCCTCGGCCACCCTGCGCACGGCGTCGATGAACTGCTCCGCGTTGAACACCCGGTCCTTCAGCAGGTAACCGATGCCGCCCGAGCCGTCGGCCAGCAGCTCGCGGGCGTAGAGCTGCTCGACGTGCTGCGACAGCACGAGGACGGGCAGCCCCGGCACCTGCGCGCGGGCGGTCAGCGCGGCCTGAAGGCCCTCGTCGGTGAACGTGGGCGGCAGCCGTACGTCGACGACCGAGACGTCGGGACGCAGCTCCAGCAGGGCCTTCAGCAGCTCGGGGCCGCTCTCGACCGCGGCGACGACCGTGAAGCCGTGCGCCTGCAACAGGTGGACCAGGCCGTCTCTGAGCAGGTAGAGGTCTTCGGCGACCAGCACCCGCTTCATCAGCAGGACCCCAGACCACCGACACGGCCGAGTACGAGGCTTCTGTTGTGGACGAGCCGGATACGCATGGCCGCAATGTACATGATGGTGCCAATGGCGATGTTGAACACGATCAGCGGCCATTGCAGGGGTTCGGGCAGGTAGAGGGCGAGGAACCAGCTCCGCTCGTCGATGTGGGCCGCCTTGAAGACGGCCGTGACGAGGCCCTGGGGGAACAGCGGGCACCAGGCCGTGGCGTACAGGACGGCGATCGTGGCGGCCTTCCTGGGGGGCAGCTTGGTCTGCTCGGCCTGGTCGGGGAGCACGTGCGGGATGTCCAGGGTGACGACGGTGGGGCCGCCGGGCGGGCTGTGCAGGGCCAGCACGCCGTCGAAGGCGGCCAGGCGGCGTTCGATGCCGGTCAGTCCGCTGCCCGCGGCCGGGTCGGCGCCGCCCATGCCGTCGTCGCGGACGGTGATGCGCAGGGCCGCGCCGTTGACGCTGATGTCGATGGCCGCCGACTCGGCCCCGCTGTGCCGGGCGGCGTTGGCGAGCAGCTCGCTGATCGCGAAGTAGGCCGCCGCCTCCACCGGGGGCTCCAGGCGTTGGGGCAGCTCGACGTCCACCGTGACGCGCAGCGGGCTGTCCATGGCCAGGGCGCGTACGGCGTCGGCCAGGCCGCGTTCGGCCAGCACCGGCGGGTGGATGCCGCGGATGACGGTACGCAGCTCGGTCAGGGTCTCGGCCGAGGCGTCCCTGGTCTTGACCAGCAGGGCTTTGGCGGCGGCCGGGTTGTCGTCGATGAGCTGCTCGACCGCGCCCAGCGTCATGCCGATGGCCACCAGGCGGGCCTGGGTGCCGTCGTGCAGGTCGCGTTCGATCCTGCGCATCTCGGCGGCCTGGGAGTCGGCGGCGAGGTTGCGTACCTGTCTGAGATGGATGAGCTGGCCGGACAGGCGGCTGGCGGAGGTGGCGCCGAGCAGGAGGCGGACCATGAGGGCGTACAGCCGCAGGCCGCGCCCCGGGAACACGACGAACAGCGGCAGCAGCCCGACCTTGACGATCGGGTCGAGCACCAGCCAGAGCATGTCGCGCCAGGTCGCCGGGTCGGTGAGCAGCCACTTGAACCGGTCGTTCCAGGCCGGCATGCGCGGCGACTTGTACAACGTCCGGTCGGCGCGGTAGAGGCCGTCGGACATGGGGACCGGCGGCGGCGGCTTGGGGAGGTAGGGCGGCTCGATCTCGATGCCGGTCCACGCGCGCAGCAGGCCGCGGTGCTTCTCGGCCGTGCGCCGGACCATCCGGGCCTGCCACGGGAAGAAGAAGACCATCCCGAGCCCGAACGACAGCGTGATCATGGCGCCGGCCAAGGGGATCAGCACGATCTCGACCAGCAGCAGCGCGTACAGGGCCGCGACCTGCCCGAACCTCTGAAGCATGCTCCCAGTCTGCGCCAACATCCGCGCCGGGAACACTGCACCTAGATACACCCTTGCGCGGCATCTACCGCGATTCCACGGAAAAGCCGGAACTCCTAGCGTCGATGCCATGAAGGTGATCGAAGTGAGGAACCTGCGCAAGCAGTATCCGAACCACCTCGCGGTGGACGACGTGTCTTTCGAGGTCGCCGAGGGTGAGATCTTCGGCATTCTCGGCCCCAACGGCGCCGGCAAGACCACGACCGTGGAGTGCGTGGCGGGCATGCGCTCATCGGACGGCGGCACCGTACGCGTGACGGGCCTGGACCCACGCCGCGACCGGGACGAGCTGCGCCAGGTGCTCGGCATGCAACTGCAGAGCGCCGCGCTGCCGGAGAAGATCAAGGTGTGGGAGGCCCTGGACCTGTACGCCTCCTTCTACCCCGACCCCGCCGACTGGGGGGAACTGCTCGAACACGTCGGTCTCGGGCACAAGCGCGACGCCACGTTCAAGAACCTCTCCGGCGGCCAGCGGCAGCGGCTGTCGGTCGCGCTGGCGCTGGTGGGCCGGCCGCGGGTGGCGGTGCTCGACGAGCTGACCACCGGCCTCGACCCGCAGGCCCGCAGGGACACGTGGGAGCTGATCGAGCAGGTACGCGACTCGGGCGTGACGATCGTGCTGGTCACGCACTTCATGGAGGAGGCCGAGCGGCTCTGCGACCGGCTCGCGCTCATCGACGCGGGCAAGGTGGTGGCCACCGACACGCCCGCGGGGCTGATCGCCCAGGTGGGGGCCGAGCAGCACGTACGGTTCCGCCCCTCGGGCCCGTTGGACGACGCCGTGCTGCTGGCGCTGCCCGAGGTGCGCGAGGTCGTCAGGCACGGCGGGCAGGTCTCGGTTTCGGGCACCGGCAACCTCGCCCATGTGGTCACGCTGGCCCTGGCCCAGCACCAGATCATCCCCGCCGACCTGCGCATCGAGCAGGCGACCCTGGACGACGCGTTCCTCGCGCTCACCGGAAGGAAGTTGTCATGACGAAGATCCTGCTCGTGGAGGCCAAGCTGCACCTGCGCGACTGGCCGTTCATGATCTTCACCATCGGGTTGCCGGTCGGCCTGCTGCTGGTGCTGGGGCTCAGCGTGCCGGACATGACCAAGCCCGACGCATCCGGGCTGCGGTCGGTGGACGCCCACATGCCGGCCATGATGACCCTGCTCGCACTGCTGACGCTGGCCTGCAGCGTGCTGCCCACCGTGCTGGCCGGCTACCGGGAGCAGGGCGTGCTCAGGCGCATGTCCACCACGCCGGTGCATCCGGGACGGCTGCTGGCCGTGCAACTCGTGGTCAACCTGACCGTCGGGGCCGTGTCCACGGTCGTGCTGATCGTGGCCGGGATGGCGGCGTTCGGGACGTCGGCGCCCAGGCAGTGGCTCGGGTTCGTGCTGGTCTTCCTGCTCGGCACCGCCGCCCTGATGGCCATCGGCCTGGTGATCGCGGCGCTGGCGCCCAACGGGAAGGCGGCCTCGGGGATCGGGTCGGCGGTGATGTTCCCGCTGATGTTCGTCGGGGGCATGTGGCTGCCGCGCGAGATGATGCCGGACGCGCTGCGCAAGGTCAGCGACTTCTCCGTGGCCGGGCCCTTCGCCCAGGCGCTCAAGGACACCTGGGCCGGACAGGCCCCCCAACTCCTGCACGTGGTGGTGATGGCCGCAGGGCTGGCGGTGTTCGGGGGCCTGGCCGTGCGGCTGTTCCGGTGGGAGTAGGGACGTCAGCGGCGGGCCCAGACCGGGCGGGCGCCGGTGACGTTGGTCATCAGGGAGTAGAGCGAAGAGGAGGAGGCGATGAACAGCCTGTTCCTCTTCTGCCCGCCGAACACCAGGTTCGCCGTGTTCTCCGGCAGCCTGAGCCGGCCGATCAGGGTGCCGTCGGGGTCGTGGCAGAGCAGCGCCTTGCCGGCCGCGGCCCAGACGCGGCCGGTGTCGTCGAGGCGCAGGCCGTCGAAGTTGTCGGCCGGGGTGCCCTCGGCGAAGACCTTGCCGCCCGACAGCGTGCCGTCCTCGCCGACCTCGAAGACGCGCAGGTGCCTGGCCCTGGTGTCGGCGACGTAGAGGAGCTTCTCGTCGAGGGAGAAGGCCAGGCCGTTGGGACGGACGAAGTCGCCGGCCACCATGCGCACCTCGCCGGTCACCGGGTCGGCGCGGTAGACGTGGCAGCCGTCGATCTCCTGCTCGGCCACGACGCCCTCGTAGTTGCTGGTGATGCCGTACGGGGGGTCGGTGAACCAGACGGAGCCGTCGGAGCGCACGACGGCGTCGTTGGGGCTGTTGAGGCGCCTGCCCTGCCAGCGGTCGGCGATGACGGTGATCGAGCCGTCGTGCTCGGTGCGGGTGACGCGGCGGTTGCCCTGCTCGCAGGAGATCAGCCGGCCCTCGCGGTCGATGGTGTTGCCGTTGGTGTAGCCGGACGGCTGCCGGAACGTGCCGACCGTGCCGGTCGTCTCGTCCCAGCGGAGCATGCGCTCGTTGGGGATGTCGCTCCAGACCAGGTAACGGCCGGCCGGGAAGTAGACCGGGCCCTCGGCCCATCGGGTGCCCGTGTGGAGGCGTTCGAGCCGGTCGTCGCCGCCGATGCCGGCGAAACGCTCGTCGAGGGCTTCGAACTCGGTGGGGATCGTGTCCATGATGACCACCATACGGCATTCGGTCATATCGGCATTTCACCGTATAGGATTCAGCAATGGACGAGATCGACAGGACACTGATCGGGTTGTTGCTGGAGGACGCGACGCAGTCGTACGCGGCGCTCGGCAAGGCGGTGGGGCTGTCCAGCGGGGCGGCGCACGAACGTGTACGGAAGCTGCGCGAGCGCGGCGTGATCAGACGGACCACGATCGAGGTGGACCAGGACGCCCTGGGCCGCACGGTGACCGCCTACGTCCTGGTGGACGGCGCGACCTGGATGGGCGAGACCGCCGGCCCGCTGGCCGCGATCCCCGCCGTGGAGGAGGCCCACGTCATCGCGGGGCCGGCGTCGCTGCTGGTCAAGGTGCGCACGTCCAGCACCAAGGAGCTCCAGGACGTCCTGCGCCAGATCTTCGAGGTGGACGGCGTGACCGGCACCCAGACCATCGTCGTGCTGGAGACGTTCTTCGAGCGAACCCTCAAGTAAGCTTCAGGTATGGTCGCCTGGAACAGCAAAGAACTGACGGTCGGACAGCTCGCCGAACGCAGCGGCGTGGCCGTCTCCGCGCTGCACTTCTACGAGACCAAGGGTCTCATCGCCAGCCGCCGCACCGCCGGCAACCAGCGCCGCTACCACCGCGACACCCTGCGCAGGGTCGCCTTCATCCGGCTCTCGCAACGGCTCGGCATCCCCCTCGCGACCATCGGGGACGCGCTGTCCGAACTGCCCGACGGGCGCACCCCCAACCGGGAGGACTGGGCCAGGCTGTCGGCCGCCTGGCGCGGCGAGCTGGACGACCGCATCGAGCAGCTCCAGCGGCTGCGCGACGACCTGACCGACTGCATCGGCTGCGGCTGCCTGTCACTCGACCGATGCCCGGTCGCCAACCCGTACGACCGGCTCGGCGAGGAGGGGCCGGGCGCCCGCCGCATGGACACCCGGCTGTCCCCGCCCAAGGTCTGCTGCGTCAGCCCTTCGGCGCCGCAACCGGCGGAACGATGAGCGTCGGCCGGTGGGCGTGGTGGAGCACATGGTTGGACACGCTGCCGAGCAGCACCGACCTGACCCCGGCCAGGCCCCGCGAGCCGGTCACGATGAGCGAGGCGTCGATCTCGTCGGCCACGTCGACGACCGTCTTCCAGATGGACTCGTTGTCGGCGACCGCGCGGTAGGTCACCTCGGGCAGACCGGCGGCGACAGCCAGCTCGGCGCCTTCCTTGGCGTAGTACTCGGCCTGGGCCTGCGCCTCGGTCTCGGTCTCCGGCGAGATCGCCCCCGCCGCCAGCGGGTACTTCCTCATCTGCACGAGCAGCGGCTCCCACACGGTGACGACGACGGTCGGCTGAGCGGCCAGATTCTTGGCGGCGAACTCGATGGCGCTGCGCGAATCCGCCGAGCCGTCGTAGGCGATCAGAATGGTCATGGCGTTCTCCCCTTTGCTTACGTCATCGGGTAGAGCGCCCTGATGATCGATCCCCATCCCTTCCGCGGCTGTCTGGTTTGTCACACCTTGACCGTCGTTTGGCGTCAGTGCTGGGCCATGTCCACGAAGCGGCTGTAGTGCCCCTGGAAGGCCACGGTCACCGTGGCGGTCGGGCCGTTACGGTGCTTGGCCACGATCAGGTCGGCCTCACCGGCCCGGGGCGACTCCCGCTCGTAGGCGTCCTCGCGATGCAACAGGATGACCATGTCGGCGTCCTGCTCGATAGATCCCGATTCGCGAAGGTCGCTAACTGCGGGGCGTTTGTCCGTACGTTGCTCGGGGCCACGGTTGAGCTGCGAGATGGCGATGACCGGCACCTCAAGCTCCTTGGCCAGCAGCTTGATCGCACGCGAGATCTCCGAGACCTCGTTCTGGCGGCTCTCGGTCTTCTTCGGCGAGCTCATGAGCTGGAGATAGTCGATGACCACGAACCGCAGGTCGTTGCGTTGCTTGAGCCGCCGGCACTTGGCCCGGATCTCCATCATCGACATGTTGGGCGAGTCGTCGATGAACAACGGCGCCTCGGCCACCTCGCTCATCCTGCGCGCGAGGCGGGTCCAGTCGTCGTCGCCCATCATGCCCGAGCGCATCGCGTGCAGGGCGACCCTGGCCTCGGCGGACAGCAGACGCATGGTGATCTCGTTGCGGGACATTTCCAGCGAGAAGATGACAGTGGTCATTCCATGCTTGATCGCCGCAGAACGCGCAAAATCCAGACCCAGCGTGCTGTTGTGAGTGGGAATGCAGGTGCGGCCCGCCAGGTACATGTGGTCGGCGTTGTCGACCTCGACGCAGCGCACCGGACGGCTCTCGATCTTCCGCACATCGACGATGTAGCGGACCCGGGTCTTGGGATGCGCGGCATCGACCTGCCTGGCCGCCTTCCTCGGCAGCCGGAAGAGCTTGTCGGAGGTCGTGAAACTGATCATGTAGCAGGTCGAGCTCTCCTCGGTCCTGCCTCTGACCGGCTTGGTACGCATGGTCGCCTTGTAGCCGAGGCTCAGCACCAGCTCGTGCACGTCGGCGGCGAGGCGACGGCTGGTGACGGCGAACTGGATCTGCCCAGCGGCGTTGACGTGGCCGTCGGAGTCGAGCAGCCCGGCCAGCAGGGCGCGTCGCTGTCCCTCAGAGGCCCGCAGGTAGCCCGGCGGGATGTGCTTGTCACCGAGGACGCCCAGAGTGCGGAGGAGGCCTTGGACGGTGCCGTGGTCGAGATGGCAGGCCTGACACCGCCGCAGCCCGCTCGAGGGACGACCGCAGTCGGGACACGTGGGCGCGGCCACCGGCGCGGAGACCGAACGGGCCCTCGCCCCGCAGCCCCTTCCACAGGTGCGGACCTGCGAGGTCTTGGAGACGAACACGGCACCGCACACCACGCACGTGCGCCGCGCCGGGGACGCCGGCTCCGGAAGGGTCATCTGGTAGGCGATCGAGGAGCCCACGCGGGTGACCCGGATGCCCTCGGCCTCGATGTTCTCGATGATCTCCGGGTCGACGGTGGAGAACCGCGCGCCCGCGCTGTGGCCGTCGCCCAGCCACACGCCGAGCACGTAAGGGGACAGCGGAAGCTCCCGCTCGGCCAGCGCGAAGGGCGCCGCCACCGCCACCGCGTGGTTGGGCCGCCCGTCGGCCGTCGTGCAGCGGAGGGTGGCGGCGATCTCCTCCGTCGTCACGACGTGCTGGTGCTCCGCGGTCGTGGCGGCGTTCTTCGGCGTGGTGATCCGCGTGTGCAGAGCGCTGTGGAGCTCGCCCGCCGGGTAGGCGGGGGCATGCCAGGAAGAGCTCCTGATCGGGCCGCCGACGGCGGTGGGGACCTTCCCCATGGGGCCGACCTGCCGCTGGACGGTGTGGAGGACGTTGCGGAACTCCTCGCCCACGGTCTCAAGGGCCTCGCGATGCGTCACCGGCCTGTCCGGATGTCCGAACGCCGCGTCGCGGGCCTCTTCGACCCGCCGGACCGCCGCCGCCGTCCAGTGGAGGGACGGCAGCGTGGCGGCCGCCCTCCTGGCCGCGCGCGAGGACGTACGCCATTGGTGCTGGGCGTCTGCGACGATCACCGTGCCGTCGCTGAACTCCACCTCGTAGCACGGCCTGTCGTCCATCACGTCGGTCGCCGCGACGACCCGGGTCGGCCTGCCGTCGGCTCCGATCAGCTCATCGCCGACCTCGACCTCGCCCATCGTCGTCCAGCCGGTGGGCGTGGGCAGCGGGGTGTCGAGGGCCAGCGCCTTGCCGATGGCCGGGCGGGCGGCCACGACGATCATCTGGCCCGGGTGGAGGCCGTTGGTGAGTTGGTCGAGGTCCTGGAAGCCGGTCGGGACGCCGACCATCTGGCCGCCGCGGCTGCCGATGGCCTCCAGCTCGTCGAGGGCGCCCGGCATGATGTCGGCCAGCGGCGCGTAGTCTTCCGACGTGCGGCGTTCGGTGACCTTGTAGATCTCCGCCTGGGCGCGGTCGACGAGGTCGTCGACCTCTTCGTTCTGGCCGCCGTAGCCGAAGGAGACGATGCGGGTGCCGGCCTCGATCAGGCGGCGCAGGATCGCCTGCTCGCGCACGATCTTGGCGTAGTAGCCGGCGTTGGCGGCCGTGGGGACGACCGCCGTCAGCGTGTGGAGGTAGGCGGCGCCGCCCACCCTGGCCATCTCGCCGCGTTTCTGCAGCTCGTCGAAGACGGTGACGGCGTCGGCGGGCTCGCCTCGGCCGTAGAGGTCGGTGATGACCTCGTAGACCATCTGGTGGGCGGGCCGGTAGAAGTCGTCGGAGCGCAGGATCTCCACGACGTCGGCGATGGCGTCCTTCGACAGCAGCATGCCGCCGAGCACGGACTGCTCCGCCTCGATGTTGTGCGGCGGGGTGCGATCGAAACCGGGGCCTCCGCCGCCCTCTTCGTCAATGCTCACCGCGCCCCCTCGAACAACCTTGCAGGCGGTCGCACCACCCCCACTTGTAGTCGACCGGTGTGACAGTTTCGCTGGTTCGGCGCGTGAGGGCAACGCGGCCTGTGGACAACGCTGTGGGTGAGCTGTGCACCAGCGCGCCCAGGGTGTGAAAGCTCTGTGGACGAGCCTGGGGATAACTCTTTCGGATATGCACCGATCATCGTCTGACCTGGGCAAACAGTGTCCACCGGCTGTGGAGGAAAGAAAGTTGGCCCGACACGCCGTGTAATGGCCATAATAGACAAATGCCCATTACACCCCAGGACCGGGAGATTTTGCGGCTCGCGCTGCCCGCGTTCGGCGCGCTGGTCGCCGAGCCGCTCTTCCTGCTCGCCGACTACGCCATCGTCGGCCACGGCCTCGGCACCACGGCCGTGGGCGCGCTGGGCGTGGCGGGGGCGGTCCTGGCGACGCTGGTGAACCTCTGCGTCTTCCTCGCGTACGGCACGACGGCGTCCGTGGCGCGGCAGAGCGGCGCCGGCAACCACGCGCGGGCCATGCGCAACGGCGTGGACGGCATCTGGCTGGCCCTGTCCATCGGCGTGGTGCTCATCGCCCTGGGCTGGCCGCTCGCGCCGGCCATGGTCGACCTGTTCGGAGCCGCTCCCGACCAGGCCGAGCTGGCCGTGACGTACCTGCGGATCAGCCTGCTCGGCGCGCCCGGGATGCTGGTCGTGCTGGCGGGCACCGGGGTGCTGCGCGGCCTGCAGGACACGGTCACGCCGCTGGTGGTGGCCGTGGGCTCGTTCGCGCTCAACGCGGCGCTGAACGCCTGGTTCGTGCTCGGGCTGCATTGGGGCATCGCCGGGTCGGCGTGGGGCACCACACTGGCCCAGACGCTCGGAGCCGTCGTCTACCTGGTCGTGGTGGTCAGGGGCGCCCGGCGGCTCGGCACGCCGCTCACGCCCGACCTCGCGGGCGTCCGGCAGGCCGGTACGGCCGGTTTCGCCCTGCTCATCCGTACGGTGTGCCTGCGGATCGTGCTGATCGTGGGCACGGTGGTCGCCACCAGGATGGGCCAGGCCCAACTGGCCGCGTACGCCATCGCCGGCCAGGTGTGGAACCTGATGGCCTTCGCCCTCGACGCGATCGCGATCGCCGGCCAGGCCATCACCGGACGCTCGCTCGGCGCCGGGGACACGGTCGTCACCAGGGCCGCGACCAGGCGGATGATGCAGTGGGGCCTGTGGTCGGGCCTGGCGCTCGGCGTGGCGGTCGTGGCGGCCAGGCCGCTGCTGCCCGGCCTGTTCGGCGCCGACCCGGCGGTGACCGACGAGCTTCTGGCCGTGTTGTGGCCGGTCGCGCTGTTCCAGCCGATCTGCGGGGTGGTGTTCGTGCTCGACGGCGTGCTGATCGGCGCGGGCGACCAGCGCTACCTGGCCTGGGCCGGGGTGTGGACGACGCTGGCGTACCTGCCCGCGGCCTTCCTGGCCGCCGAGTTCGGCCTGGTCGCGCTCTGGTGCGCGCTCGGGGTGTGGATGATCGCCCGGCTGGTCACCCTCACCCGGCGGGCGGCCGGCACGGCCTGGCTGGTGACCGGCGCGTAGCCGATCCGACCTGCCGCGTCACCCCGGCGGACGGCCGGAGTCCGGGTCACCGTAATCGTCTTGTGCTTGCCGTTGTCCAACTGGTGAGACAGCATGGGCGAGTTCCCTGAGCGGGGTGTTCCGTGTCCACGATTCTGCGACGACTGCCGCCGTCAGAGGCGACCGGGTTACGCACCGGCGCCCGCCACAGCCTGTCCGAGGTCTATCGCCCGGCCGACCTCGTGGTTCTCGGGCTCGGTGTGATCATCGGAGCCGGCATCTTCAGCGTCGCCGGCGAGCAGGCCCAGACCACCGCGGGGCCCGGCGTGATCCTCTCGTTCATGATCGCCGGGATCGCGTGCCTGCTGGCGTGCCTGTGCTACGCCGAGCTGTCGTCCACGATGCCAACCTCGGGCAGCGCCTACACCTTCACATACGTCATCTTCGGCGAGGTCTGGGCGTGGATCATCGGCTGGGCGCTGATCCTGGAGCTGCAGTTCGCCGCCGCGGTGGTGGCCAGGGCTTGGGCGTCCATCGCGGTCAAGGCGGTCGCCGACTTCGGCGTACGGGTGCCGCAGTCCGTGGACGACGTGCTCGTCCTGGCCATCCTGGTGCTGCTGACGGGCATCGTGGCCCTCGGCGCGCGGGTCGGGCTGCGGGCGCTGTGGATCATGGTGTCGGCCAAGCTGCTGGCCATCGGGGCGGTCATCGTCGTGGGCCTGGCCCACATCGACGTGGCCAACTACGGCGACTTCTACGTCGAGCCCAAGGCGCTGCCCGTGCGTCCGCGGACCGTCATCGAGCTCTTCGCCGGGCACGGCATGGCCTTCGGCTGGTTCGGCGTCTTCGCAGCGGCCTCGGCGATCGCGTTCGCCTACATCGGCTTCGACATCGTCGCCACCTCGGCCGAGGAGAGCGTCAACGCGCCGAAGGCCGTGCCCAAGGGCATGATCCGCAGCCTGGTGATCGCCACGGTCATCTACCTCGCGGTCGCGCTCGTCATGGTGGGCATGGTCTCGTACACGAAGATCAGCGGGGACGCGCCGCTGTCGAGCGCGTTCCGTGCCGTGGGCGTGGACTGGATGGTGCACGTCATCGACGCGGGGGCGGTGCTCGGGCTGACGACGGTGATCCTGGTGCTGATCGTGGGCCAGACGCGCGTGCTGTTCTCGATGGCCCGCGACGGGCTGATCCCGCGCGGCCTGGCCACGGTCAGCCGCAGGTACCACACGCCGACGCGGGTGACGCTGCTGATCGGGTTCATCGCGATCGTGCTGGCCGAGTTCGTGCCGGTGCTGACCATGCAGGAGCTGGTGGTGATCGGGACGCTGTTCGCGTTCCTGTTCGTGGCGGCGGGGGTGATCGTGATGCGGCGGCGCATGCCGCACCTGGAGCGCGGCTTCCGCGTGCCGCTCTCGCCGCTGCTGCCCGCGCTCTCGCTGGTCGCCACGCTCTGGCTCATGCTCAACCTGCGCGTGCTCACCTGGGCGTGGTTCGTCCTGTGGATGGCCTTCGGGCTGCTGGTCTACCTTCTGTACGGCCGCCGCCACAGCCTGCTCGCCACCCCGCGCGACGCCCCGGCCGAACCCGGCCGGGGCCGCCACCGCCGCTAGAGGCGTCCGGATTCGAGCACGCTGCGCAGGAACTCCCTGGTCCGCGGCTGCTCCGGCGAGGCGAAGATCTTCTCCGGCGGGCCCTTCTCCACCAGGACGCCGTCGTCGAGGAAGCACACGGTGTCGGAGATGTCGCGGCAGAAGCTCATCTCGTGGGTCGTGAGGATCATGGTCATCCCCGACTCCTTGAGCTCCCTGACGATCCCCAGCACCTCGACCACCAGCTGGGGGTCGAGCGCCGAGGTGACCTCGTCGAGCAGCATCAGCCTGGGCTGCATGGCCAGCGCCCTGATGACCGCCACCCGCTGCTGCTGGCCGCCCGAGAGCTGGTCGGGGTAGGCGCCGGCCTTGGCCGCCAGCCCGAATTTGGCCAGCAGCTCATGTGCCTCCTCCTCAGCCTGCTTCCTGGGCGTCTTGAGCACCTGGCGCGGCGCGAGCGTGACGTTGTCGAGCACGGTCATGTGCGGGAACAGGTTGAACGCCTGGAACACGATGCCGAGCCGCTTGCGCACGTCGTCGACGTCCACGCGGGGGTCGGTGATCTCCTGGCCGTCGAGGTGGATGGCGCCGTCGTCGACGGTCTCCAGCAGGTTCACGCAGCGCAGGAGGGTGGACTTGCCCGACCCGGACGCGCCGATCAGGCTGACGACCTCGTGCGCGCGCACCTCCAGGTCGATGCCGCGCAGCACGCTGTGACCGTGGAAGTTCTTCCACACCCCTTCGATGGTCAGCAGGCTCATGCGCCCCGCCTCCTGCGCGTACGGGCGGCCAGGTGGTCGGTGAGCCTGGCCATCGGGATCGTGAGCAGGATGAACAGCAGCGAGGCGACCAGGTAGGGCGTGTAGTTGAACTTGCTGGAGGCGATGATCTGGGCCTGCCTGAGCGCCTCCAGCGGCCCGATGGTGGCCACCAGCGCGGTGTCCTTCTGCAGCGAGACGAAGTCGTTGAGCAGCGGCGGCACGACCCGGCGGGTGGCCTGCGGGAGCACGACGAACCGCATGGTCTTGACGTGGCTCAGGCCCAGCGAGCGGGCGGCCGCGACCTGGCTGGGGTGCACCGACTCGATGCCGGAGCGGAACACCTCGGCCACGTACGCGCCGTACGAGAGCGTGAGCCCGATCACGCCGAGCGTGGCCAGGTCCGTGGGGATGCCCTGCAGCCGCAGCGCGGGCAACCCGAAGCCGACGAGGTAGATGACCAGGATCGTCGGCACGCCGCGGAAGACGTCGGTGTAGAGCGTGGCCAGGGCCCTGATCGGGAAGAACGCGGGCGTGGTGATGCCTCTGGCCAGCGCCACCAGCAGCCCGACGATCAGGATCAGCGGCTCGGCGATCAGGAACATCTTGATGTTGAGCAGGAACCCGTCCAGCACGTGGGGCAGCGCCTTGACGAACCACTCGGGGGCGAAGAACGCCTCCTGAACCCGGGGCCAACCGGGCGAGTTCGTGACCAGGACCACGACCAGGACGATGAAGACGATCGTCGAGGCCGTGGCGATCGAGCCCGAGCGGCGCGCCCGCGACCTGCGGACGCGCTCGCGCTCAAGCTGCCGCTGCGAGGGGACGTGCTCGCTGGCGGGCTTACTCGTCGGGCTCACGACAACTCAGGCGCGCCGGCGGCCGAGCCCAGCCACTCCTGCTCGATCTTCGCCAGGTCGCCCTTCGACTTCAGGGAGTCGACGGCCTTGTCCAGGCACGGCTTGAGCGCGCTGCCCTTCTCCATGACCAGGCCGAACTCCTCCGGCGTGCCCGCGGTCGAGCTGAACTGGCCGACGATCTTGGAGTTGTCCACCTGGGCGGCCGTGACGTAGAACGCGGTGGGCAGGTCGACGACGATCGCGTCCACCTGCTTGTTCTTCAGCGCGTTCACGGCGTCGACCTGGTCGTTGTAGACGTTGGGCTCGGCGGACGGCTTGATGACGTCCTTGACCCCGGCCAGCGACGTGGTGCCCACCTGGACGCCGAACTTGGCGTCCTTGAGCTCGGCCACGTTCTTCGCCTCGGCGAACTTGCTGCCCTTGATCGCCACGACGGCCTGCTTGACCGTGTAGTAGCCCTTGCTGAAGTCGACCGCCTTGGCCCGGTCGGGGTTGATCGAGACCTGGTTGACGTCGAAGTCGAACTGCTTGGCCCCCGGCGCGAACGCGGAGTCGAACTTGATCGTGCTCCACTGCACCTCGGTCCGGTCGAAGCCGAGCTCGCCGGCCACCGCGAACGCCACCGCGCTCTCGAAGCCCTGGCCGTTGCTCGGGTCGTCGTCCTTGAACCACGGCTCGTAGGCCGGCTTGTCGGTGCCGATGGTGAGCTTGCCGCCGTTGACGAGCTTGAGCTGGTCCTTCGTGCACATGTCGGCAGCCGCGGAGCCGGTCGCCGTGGCCGCGGGGGCCGGTTGGTCCGCCGGGGCACATGCGACGGCCCCTACCGCGAGCACACCGATCGCGAGCAGCATCGTGGAACGGGCCATGGCAGAGCCTCCAGGGGGAAACACACACAAAGAACGCAGGCATTCTACGCGGCCCCCACGGGAAACAAGTGCGCAGGTCACCACGGCAGCCGGTCACGCGTGGGCGCGCGTCACGGCGGCCCGCCGGTGAAGGGTCAGCGGCCGTTCCCCTGGAGGGCCCTCGGCCGGAGCACGGCGGGTGGCCGGACCAGGCGCAGCCGTAAGGACCGGAAAAGGACACCGGCCACGGGCGGCGGGCACGGGAACGCGAAAAAGCCCCCCTCCTTGCGGAGAGGGGCTTGATCAGCGATCGTCAGCCGGCCACGACGTCGACGTCGACGGACGCCGACACCTCGGGGTGGAGCTTGACGGAGATCTTGTGCGACCCGACGCTCTTGATCGGGTTGCGGATCTCGATGCGACGGCGGTCGAGGGTCGGGCCACCGGCCGCCTTGACGGCGTCGGCGATGTCGCCCGTGGTGATCGAGCCGAACAGCCGGCCCGACTCGCCCGCGCGGGTGGTCAGCCGCACGCGCAGGGCGCCGAGCTGGCCGGCGACCTCCTTGGCGGTGCCGATGTCGCGGATCTCGCGAGCGTCGCGAGCCTTCTTGATGGTCTCGATCTGGCGCTCGGCGCCACGCGTCCAGCGCATGGCGTAGCCGCGCGGGATGAGGTAGTTACGGCCGTAGCCGTCCTTGACCTCGACGACGTCGCCAGGGGCGCCGAGGCCGGAGACCTCGTTGGTGAGGATGAGCTTCATGTCGACAGACCTCCTTAGCGCGCGGTGCTCGTGTAAGGCAGCAGAGCCACCTCACGGGCGTTCTTGATCGCGGTCGCCACGTCGCGCTGGTGCTGGGTGCAGTTGCCCGTCACCCGGCGCGCACGGATCTTGCCGCGGTCGGAGATGAACTTCCGAAGCAGCGCCGTGTCCTTGTAGTCGACGTATGAGATCTTGTCGTGGCAGAACAGGCAAACCTTCTTCTTGGGCTTGCGCAGTGCCGGCTTAGCCATCGTGGTGCTCCTCTCAGAGCCCCGCCTTTCGGGCGGGAATGGACTCGGGCTTGTGGACAGGTGTTAGAAAGGCGGTTCGTCGCTGAAGTCGTTGCCGCCGCCGAAGCCGCCGCCCTGGTTGCCGCCGCCACCGAAGCCGCCGCCACCACCGCCACCGCCCTGGTAGCCGCCGCCCTGGGGCGGGGCGGGCGAGGCAGAGGCCCACGGGTCGTCGGCAGGGCCGCCGCCGAAGCCGCCGCCACCGCCGCCGCCGCCCTGACGGGTGGTGCGGTTGACCTTGGCCGTGGCGTTGCGCAGGGACGGGCCGACCTCGTCGACCTCGACCTCATAGACCGTGCGCTTCTCGCCTTCCTTGGTCTCGTAAGACCGTTGCTTGAGCCGCCCCTGCACGATGACCCGCATGCCGCGCTGGAGGCTCTCGGCGGCGTTCTCCGCCGCCTGCCGCCACACGTTGCAGGTCAGGAAGAGGCTTTCGCCATCCTTCCACTCGTTGGTCTGGCGATCCATGAACCGCGGAGTGGACGCGATGCGGAATCGAGCCACCGCTTGACCCGTCGGGGTGAAGCGCAGCTCCGGGTCGTCGACAAGGTTGCCGACGATGGTGATTACGGTGTCGCCTGCTGCCATGGCTAGCGCTCGCCTTCCTGCACGCCTTCGCTTGGGTTACGGCTCAGAGTACGGGTGCTCTCCGACAAAAAGCCGGTGGTCGTCAACAAGAAACCCGCTCGTCGGCCCGCCACCGAGACGGCGGCCCGCTTCGCGGCCTTCCTGCTGCTAGTGCACGTCCGGGCGCAGGACCTTGGTGCGCAGGATGCCCTCGTTGAGGTTCATCTGCCGGTCGAGCTCCTTGACCGTCGCGGGCTCCGCGGACAGGTCGATGACGGCGTAGATGCCTTCCGACTTCTTGTCGATGTCGTAGGCGAGCCGACGACGGCCCCAGACGTCGACCTTCTCCACGGTGCCGCCGTCGTTGCGGACCACGGTGAGGAACTGGTCGAGGGACGGCGCGACAGTGCGCTCATCGAGCGAAGGGTCCAGAATGACCATTACTTCGTAACGACGCATGCGGGACTCCAACCTCCTCTGGACTCTTGCGGTCACGACACTCTGCCGTGACAGGAGGACGCTGACGTCAGGCCGCGGCGCCCCATTTCGGCGCCCCGGGTCGATGGATCACCCATCACAACGCAGCGCTGCCCAGGTTACCAGCCACGAGTAGGTGGGAAAGCATGTAAGAAAGCAAGGGGGTGGCGGCTGTGCCACATGTGCTTCATCCCTCTGAAAGGGAGCAGTTCAGGCTCACGCTCAACACCGACGGACGCTCTCACCCGGTGGAGAACGGCCTGGCGGTCGCGACACTGGCGTGCGGTCTCGTGGCGTTCGTCGCCGCGTTCTTCCCCGCCGCCCACGTGATCTCGTCCTGGCTCGGCACGCTCGGTTTCGGGACCGGTCTCTACTCGCAGTACATCTCGGTGACCACGCCTCAGCGCTCGGTCAACATCGTGGGTCTGGTGGCCTCGTTCGTGGGAGCCGTGCTCGGCATCGCCCACGGCGGCTTCCTGCCGCATCCTTGACGGGCCCCCGCACGGCGAACGGCCCCGGTGACGCCCGGGGCCGTCGTGTGTCCGCGGCTCACCTGCCGATGTGCAGGTCGATGCCGAGCAGGACCAGGAACCAGAGGAACACCGCGAGCAGTGCCTCGGCGACGTCCCGGAGGAGACCCGGGGTGATGTAGTCGTAGATCCAGGCGACGTAGATTCCGACGATCACGTAGACCAATAAGAGCAGCGCCCGCAGCCGCCAGCGTGTCATATGCGTTCTCCTCGGGGGTAGGGGGTGCCGGGCGTCTTCCCGGGGGCGGTCCCGCCAAACGGATAAGCTCCTTGACATGCTGCGTATCGGAGCTCACGTCGACCAGGACGATCCCGCCGCTCACGCCGAACGGGTCGGCGCGGAGGTCGTGCAGTTCTTCCTCGGCGATCCCCAGGGCTACGCCAAGCCGGTGCTGCCGGACAAGCCGGTCGAGGGCGTCGACGTCTACATCCACGCGCCCTACCTGATCAACGTCGCCACGACGAACAACCGCATCAGGATCCCCAGCCGCAAGCTGCTCGAACAACATCTGAAGGCGGCCGCGGGGCTCGGCGCCAAGGGCCTGGTCGTGCACGGCGGCCACGTCAACAAGAGCGATGACCCGCAGGTGGGCTTCGACAACTGGCGCAAGGTGTTCGAGCGCATGGAGTGCCCGATCCCCGTGCTCATCGAGAACACCGCGGGCGGCGGCAACGCGATGGCCCGCAAGCTGGAGCGCATCGCCCGGCTGTGGGACGCGCTCGACGGCTTCGACGTGGGCTTCTGCCTCGACACCTGTCACGCGCACGCGGGCGGCGAGGAGCTGGTCGACCTGGTCGAGCGGGTCAAGGCGATCACTGGCCGGATCGACCTCGTCCACTGCAACGACTCGCGCGACGACTTCGACTCCGGCGCCGACCGGCACGCCAACCTGGGCCAGGGGAAGATCGACCCCGAGCTGATCCTGGCGGTCTGCCGCGCGGCCGGCGCCCCGGTCGTGGTGGAGACGCCGGGCGAGGGCCAGGCCGACGACATCGCGTTCCTGCGCAAGAACCTCTGAACGCGGCGCGAGAACCTCGGAACGCCGCACTGGGGCCTCGGAACGCCGCGCGGGAGCCTCTGGACCGAAAACACACAGCCTGTGGATAACTTCCCTGGATTACCGAGGCGAAGAAACGGGTAGAGACTTCAGCCCGCCCAGGCACCCGTGAGGAAGCGGGCCGCGTTGAGGTACATGAGCGGCCCGCAGATCAGCGCGTACAGCACGATGACCCACGGCTTCCTGGTCGCCACCTTCGCGACCAGCACCCACAGCGGGAACCACAGCAGCAGCGAGCGCGGGATCGACAGGTAGTACGCCGAGGTCATCAGCGCCGCCGCCTGCAACCCGCAGTAGACGGCCTCGCTCCACCTGCGCAGCGCCAGCAGCCACACCAGCACGCCCACCGCCAGCACGGCCCCGGCGATCTCCATGCGGAAGGCCACCGCGAAGTCGTCGGTGCCCATGGCCGAGCTCCACGTCGTCCGCCACGCCTGCCAGGGCCACTCGAAGTCGCGACCCCAGCCGGCCTCCTGCGCGTGCTTCCACGCCAGCCAGTCCCCGGAGCGCCGGTAGTGGTAGAACGAGTACGCCGCCAGCGGCAGGAAGGGCACCGCCAGCCAGCCGGCCCGCCGCCACGACTCCCTGCTCCTGACGAACTCCACCGCCAGCGCGACCGCCAGGAACAACCCGGTGATCCGCACGCACGACGCCCCCGCCGCCAGCAGGACGGCCTGCGGCCAGCGTCCGAGGCGGGCGGCCAGCCACGCGGGGATCGCGAAGGCCAGGAACAGCGACTCGCTGTAGCCCGCCGACAGGAACACCGCCATCGGGAACAGCAGCAGCGCCAGCACCGCCATCCAGCCGGTCGCGCCCTCCAGCTCGGCCAGCCTGGCCAGCGCGACCATGGCCACCGCACCGGCGACCAGCGAGATCAGCATCCCGCAGATCGCCCAGTCGGGCACCACGAGATGCACCGCCCGCAGCGCGACCGGCAGGCCGGGGAAGAACGCGGGCAGGCCGTCGTCGTGCGGTTTGCCGGGTTCTCCGTCGTACCCGTACTGGGCGATCGTGACGAACAGGCCGGCGTCCCATTGGCGCCACTTGCCGGCGTACTCGGCGAGGGTCACGCCGAGCAGCGTCGACACCAGGAGCCCGGCCCGCGATCCGAGCCACAGCAGCAGCGCGTCCCGGCCGGCCGAGCGCGTGATCATGGTGTCTTCAGTACGAACCGGTCGGGGGCGTCGTCGAACACCCCGCCCGCCTGGTCGTCGATGTCACCCTGGCGCACCACGTCCCGTTCCGGGCGCAGGATGTCACGGACGACGAACGCCATCATGATCCCGATGGTGATGACCCGTCCCCAGACCGCGGTGAAGTACGTGTCGTCCCCGATGCCCAGGTCGTCGCGGCTGAGCGGGGGCTGGGCGAGCAGGTAGAGCCAGATCGCCGCGAAGTACCAGACCTCGGCGAGCTGCCACAGCGCCAGCGGCTTCCACCTGGGCCTGGCCAGCACCGCGAACGGCACCAGCCACAACACGAACTGCGGCGACCACACCTTGTTCGTCATCATGAACGCGGCCAGGGCGAGGAAGCAGATCTGCACCAGCCGGGGCCGGCGCGGCGCGGCGAGCGCGAGCACGGCGATGCCCAGGCACAACACGGCCAGCGCCACCATGCCGAGCGTGCTGACGTCGGCCTCGCCCAGGATGCCCCAGCCCTTGCGCTGGAAGAACAGCCACGGCGATCCCCAGTCGATCCCGCGTTCCTGGGAGAAGACGTAGAAGCGGCGCCAGCCGTCCCAGGCGAAGAGCATGAAGGGCACGTTCACCACGAGCCAGGCCCCCGCGGTCGAGCCCAGCGTCACCAGGAACGGCCGCCAGCGGGCGGTCCTCAGCGTGAGCAGGAACAGCGCGCCGAGGAACATCAGCGGGTAGAACTTGGTCGCGATCGCCAGGCCGAGCAGCACGCCCGCCAGCACCTGCCGCTTGCGCGCCCAGGCCAGCAGCATGCCCATCGACAGCGCGCCGGCGACCAGGTCCCAGTTGATGTACGCGGCCAGGATCACGGCGGGCGAGATCGCGTACCACAGCGCGTCCCACCGGCGGGTGGGCCCGGCCACCGCCGCCATCAGCAGGACGCCGACCACCAGGCAGATGCCGAGCAGCAGGACCGTGAGGTCGTAGAACCTGACGGCCTGGGCGACCTGGTCGAGGTCCAGCTTCCGCGAGATCCAGGCGATGACCTGCATCACCTCGCCCAGCACCACCGGGTACTCGACCTGCTTGTCGAACGGCACGTCGGCGAAGTACGGGTTCTGGGTCGCGAGCTGCCGGTCGAAGTACAGCGGGTAGATGTCGGTGTAACAGAAGTTCGTGTACGTCTGGACCTGGTCGTTCCATCCGCCGGTCCGGCACGGCAGCCGCACCACGTAGGCGAGGACGGCCCCCAGGGCGGCGATCAGCCCCAGGGGGAGGAACGGCACGGCACGCGCCACCAGGGGGGCGCGTGCCTCGGTCGTGGTCACCACTCCTCGTGTCTGGCGTTCATCTGGTGGGTGCCGGCCGGGCGGGAGTCAGGCACCCTGCCGCCTCCGCCGCCGCTCAGGATGCCGTGGTCGTCGGCCTCGGGGATGCCGGTGTCCTGCTGGGAGTCGTCGGTGACGTCACCGCCGTCGTCGTTGCAGGGCGCGACCAGGCAGTCCTGCTGGTTGCCGTCGTCGAAGGGGTTGCCCGAGCCGTCGTCGATCGGGTTCGTGGCGGTCGGCGTCGGCGTCGGCACCGGGCGCGGCACGATGTTCTCCGGCAGGCCGATGTCGGCCTTCTGCGGGAACTGCTCGATCGGCTTGCCCTCGTGCGCGGCGAGCATGAACCGCCGCCAGGTCGCGGTGGGCGGGCCGGCGCCCTCGAACCCGAGCGGGGACTCCACGGCCTTGGTGTACTTGTTGTTCGGGCCGTACTTCTTGCTCGGCTTGCCGCCGGGGGTCTCCGGGCAGTTGGCATGCAGGGGCTGGACGACCTTGCCCGTCTTGGTCACGCACCGCTCGCGGTAGAACCCGACAGCCGTGGAGATCTGCGGCGTGTAGCCGACGAACCAGGCTTCCTTCTCGTTGTTGTTGGTGCCGGTCTTGCCGGCCGCGGGCCGGTTGCCGAGCCCCTGGCCCGCTGCGGTGCCGCTCCTCAGCACCTCCTGCATGGCGGTCGTCGAGTCGGCGGCCACCTCCGCGTCGATGACCCTGGTCGAGGTCCGCTGCTCGGGGTAGACGACCTGGCCGTTGAGCTTGACGTCCTGCACCACGTGGTACTTGGTGTACTTGCCGCCGTTGGCGAAGATCGCATACCCGGCGGCCTGCTCGACCGGCTTCACCAGGGCGCTGCCGATGGCGAACTGGAACTGGTGCTCCCTGACGTCCTGGTCCATGCGTCCCTTGTCGAACCCGGCGTTCTCCACGAGCTCCTTGACGTCTTCGAGCTGCCTGGGCAGCTTGAACGCCATCGACACGTACGCGGTGTTGACGGACTGCGCCGTGGCCTTGATCACGTCGACGGCCTGGCCGACGTTGTGGCTGTTGCGGAAACCGTCCTTCTGCTGGCCCGGGATGATCTTCGGCACGGTCTGGTTGCCCGGCACGTAGCTCTTGAGCGAGTAACCGGCCTGCAGCCAGGCCGCCAGCACGTACGGCTTGAACGCCGACGCGGCCTGCTTGTTGGCGTCGAACGGCTCGTTGAACGGGTCGGTGAGGAAGTCGCGGCCGCCGTAGAAGGCCAGGACGCGGCCGTTCTTCGGGTCGACGGCGGCCAGGCCGGCGTGGAACTCCTTCGACATGTTCGCCGTCGTGGCCTCGACCGCCGTCTTGGCGGCCTTCATGAGCTTCTCGTCGAAGGTCGAGGTGATCTGGTAGCCGCCGCTCCTGACCATGTCAGGGGTGAGCTTGCGCTGCTTCAGCTCCTCCAGCACCTGCGTGATCATGTAGCCGCGCAGGCCCGCGTAGGCTTCCTTGGCGTCGCCCTTGTAGATCTTGGGGAACTTCGCCTTCGCCGGCAGGTCGCCGTACTTCTGGGGCCACTGCTCGGCCATGTACTTGATGGTCGTGCTCCACCGCTCGCGCAGGCCGGGGTCGTCGGGGCCCCAGCTCGGGCGCTGGATGCGCGCGGCCAGGTAGGCGCCCTGCTCGGGGGTCAGGTTCTTGGCGTGGACGCTCTTCCCGAAGTACGCCTGCGAGGCGGCCTCGACACCGTAGGCGAGGCCGAAGTTCACGGTGTTGAGGTAGCGGGCGAGGATGACTTCCTTGGTCAGCTCCTGGTTGAGCTTGACCGCGACGAAGATCTCCTTGAGCTTGCGCTTGACGGAGACCTCCTGGCTGAGGCCGTCGTAGTAGCCGCGGGCCATCTGCTGGGTGATGGTCGAGGCGCCCTGGAGCTGCTGGCCGGTCGCGGTCATCCACACCGAACGCGCCATGCCGGAGAGGGAGACGCCGGAGTCCTCGTAGAACGTCTTGTTCTCGATGGCGACCGTGGCGTCCTTGACGGTGTCGGCCATGTCCTTGAAGTCGACGGTCTGCCGGGGCACGCCGAGCTTGGCGAGGACCTTGCCGTTGCGGTAGTAGAGCGTGCTCTGCTGCGCGACCGCCGACGCCTGGGTGGCCTCGGGCACCGGCGTGAGGTTGTAGGCGACCATGATCATGCCGAAGATGCCGGCCGCCAGCACGACCACGCTGGCCACGACGATCTTCCAGCTCGGCACGAACCGGCGCCAGCCGCTGCGCCTCTTGGTCGGCGGCCCGGGCGGCTCCGGGGGTTCGTCCTGCCCGCTCGCCCGGCGCGAGCGCCTGGGCGGCGCCTCGCTGACCATCGTCTCCTGGTTGCTCACGGAACGCGTGTCCTGCCGCGCCCGGGAGCGGGCGCGCGGCGGCAGCTCCTCACGCCCCTGGGGCGCCCCGCGCCGGGGCTGCGGCCCGGAGGCGGGGTCGCTGTACGACTGCGCGGACATTGCGCCGGTCTGCTCATAAGCGGCTTCAGGACGACGCGGCGACTGCGCCGAACCCCAATCGGAGTCACCGGTTTGGGGAGGAGAACCTGGGGGCACAGAACGGGATGAGTTGGAGCGACGGCGCCTTCCCGGGCGGGCCGTCCCCTCATTCATGCTGTTACTCACACGTCCTCGCATCGTCGTCGGATAAAAACGGCGTATGGGCGTGAGGTGACTCGCCGCCCTCGGTGTTCACGGTTGGCCGACGAGGTCTGGCGGTCCGTTGCCGAGGACGAACGAGACCGTCAGGTGGTTCCAGGAACAACCTTGGCAGACCTCGACGACGTACACCCGGAACTCATCGTAATCATGGGCCATTTCGACAAGCTCTGACGTGGCCTTTGCCTGACCGGCATGCCGCCCGAGCGAATCGCCGTAGACATAGGTCACGTTGGTGACGTTCTCCCTCTCGCACACCGGGCAGAGACGTTCGGTCGACTCGCCGAACACGCGGGCTGCGCGAAGGAGGTACGGCTGTGCGTCACAGAGGTCTCCGCGCGAGGCGCGGCCCACCTCAAGGGAACGGACCGCTGCCCGCTTGGCGAGGCCGTAGTCCACCACCCTCCGCTGTGACCACATGAGCGCCAGACTACGGCGTTTTACCGAATCATCCCAACGGCTTGGCAAATCCTTTGATTGCGGCCTTATAGCGAATCGACGTATCCTCTGGATGTATCGACTCGATACATCGACGCGAGAGGAGGCGGTTCCAGTGGCCAGCGGACAAGGCAGAGTTCTGGAGCTCGCCGTTCTCGGGTCGCTGCACGAACAGCCGCTACACGGCTATGAGCTGCGCAAACGGCTCAACGCCCTGTTGGGCATGTTCCGTGCGTTCTCCTATGGATCGCTGTACCCCTGTCTGCGATCGCTACTGGCCCAGGGCCTCATCGTGGAGGAGCAGCCCGCTCCCGCCACGATGGTCGGCGGCCGGTCGAAAATCGTCTACAAGCTGACCGCCGAGGGCAAGGAACGCCTCCAGGAGCTGCTGACCCAGGCCGGCCCGTCAGCCTGGGAGGACGAGAGCTTCGGTGTGCACTTCGCCTTCTTCAGGCACACGGAGGCCGAGGTGCGCCTGCGCATCCTCGAAGGCCGCCGCAGCCGCCTGGAGGAGCGCCTCGACAGCGTGCGCACGGCGCTGGCCCGTACCAGGGAGAGGCTCGACAGCTACACGCTCGAGCTGCAGCGCCATGGGCTTGAGTCGGTCGAACGCGAGGTGCGTTGGCTGAACGAGCTGATCGCCACGGAGCGGCGGGCCTCGGAAGGGCCCGAGAGAGATACCACGTCAACTGATGAGTAAGGGAGCGAGTGCGATGGGTTCGGTTCGCGTGGCCATTGTCGGTGTCGGCAACTGCGCGTCTTCGCTGGTCCAGGGTGTCCACTTCTACAAGGACGCGGACCCGGCCGCGCGAGTGCCGGGCCTGATGCACGTGAAGTTCGGTGATTATCACGTGGGCGACGTCGAGTTCGTCGCCGCCTTCGACGTGGACGCCAAGAAGGTCGGCCGCGACCTGTCGGAGGCGATCGTCGCCAGCGAGAACAACACCATCAAGATCACCGATGTGCCCCCGACGGGCGTGACCGTGATGCGCGGTCACACCTTCGACGGTCTGGGCGAGTTCTACAGCGAGATCATCGAGGAGTCCGACGAGGAACCCGCCGACGTGGTCAAGGTGCTCCGCGACAACCAGGTCGACGTCCTGGTGTCCTACCTGCCGGTGGGCTCGGAGGAGGCCGACCGCTTCTACGCGCAGTGCGCCATCGACGCCAAGGTGGCGTTCGTCAACGCGCTGCCGGTCTTCATCGCCTCCGACCCCGAGTGGGCCGAGAAGTTCACCGAGGCCGGCGTGCCGATCGTCGGCGACGACATCAAGTCGCAGGTCGGCGCCACGATCACGCACCGCGTGCTGGCCAAGCTGTTCGAGGACCGCGGGGTCGAGCTGCTGCGCACGTACCAGCTCAACTTCGGCGGCAACATGGACTTCATGAACATGCTGGAGCGCAAGCGCCTCCAGTCGAAGAAGATCTCCAAGACGCAGTCGGTCACCTCGCAGATCCCGCACGAGATGGGCAAGGCCGACGTGCACATCGGCCCGTCGGACCACGTGCCGTGGCTCGACGACCGCAAGTGGGCGTACGTGCGCCTGGAGGGCCGCTCGTTCGGCGACACGCCGCTGAACCTGGAGTACAAGCTGGAGGTCTGGGACTCCCCCAACTCCGCCGGCATCATCATCGACGCCGTGCGCGCCGCCAAGATCGCCCTCGACCGGGGCATCGGCGGCCCGATCCTGTCGGCTTCGTCGTACTTCATGAAGTCGCCGCCGGAGCAGTACTCCGACGACGAGGCCCGCGAGTACGTCGAGAAGTTCATCAGGGGCGAGGTCGAGCGCTGACCGATGGCCCCTCGCGGCCGCGGCTCAGCCGCGCGCGGCGGGGGGCAGTTCGTCGTCGGGGGCGGGACGCCAGGCCAGCGGGTCGGCGCCCAGCTCACTGAGCAGCGGCACCTGCTCCCTGCACCACGGCGAGATCGCCAGCAGGCCGCTCAGCACGCCCTCGGCGAACTCCTTCCACGGCATCCAGCGCACCTCGCCCACCTCGTCGGGGTTGGGCGCCACCGGGGTGTCGACCGTGACGCGGTAGACCGGGCACAGCTCGTGCTCGACGATGCCGTTGCCCATGACGGCGCGGTAGGAGAAGCCGGGCAGCATGAGGTCGGCGCGGCCGGCGTCGAGGCCCAGCTCGTAGGAGAGCCTGCGGAGGACCGCCTGGGCGGGCTTCTCGCCGGGCAGCGGATGGCCGCAGCAGCTGTTGGTCCAGACGCCCGGCCAGGTGATCTTGTGGTCCGCCCGCCTGGTGAGCAGCACGCGGCCTTCAGGGTCGAAGACGTAGCTGGAGAAGGCTAGATGGAGCGGGGTCTCCTGGCCGTGCACCGACGTCTTGGGCGCGGTGCCGAGCGCGTGCCCCTCGCGGTCGACCAGCACAACGTGTTCCTCAGTGGTCACGCTTCGAAGCGTACGAGATCCCGGCGCACGTTCGTAACCCGCCGGGCATCTGCCGTACCAACCTCCGGCGCATCCTAGTTCAGGCACTCGGGGCTAGGCTGACGGGGTGTCATTCGTCGCCGATCTCCGCGTCGTCCTTCAAGGCCGTGACTTCCGACGGCTGTTCAGCACGCGGCTGGTCTCCCAGTTCTCCGATGGGATCTTCCAGTTCGGCGTCACGAACTTCGCGTTCTTCAGCCCCGAGAAGCAGACGACCGCCCTTGCGGTGGCCGCGGGCCTCGCCGTGCTGTTCCTGCCGTACAGCGTGCTCGGGCCGTTCGTCGGGGTGTTCATCGACCGGTGGTCGCGGCGGCAGATCCTCGTCATCGCGCCCTTCGTGCGCGGGGGGCTGCTGCTGGTCGCCGCCGGGCTGGTCGCCGCCGACGCGCCCGACCCCGTCTTCTACGCGGCCGCGCTCGGCGTGCTCGGCGTCAACCGGTTCTTCCTGGCCGCGCTCGGCGCCTCGCTGCCGCACGTGGTGCCGTCCGACCGGCTGATGGCGGCCAACGCGGTGACGCCGACCTGCGGCACCGTGGTCACGTTCGTCGGCGCGGGCGTCGGGTTCCTGCTGCGTGAGGTGTTCGGCGACGGCGACGCGGGCATCGCGCTGCTGCTGGTCGTGTCGGGCGTGATGTTCGGGCTGAGCGCCCTGGTCGCCCGCACGATGGACCGCGCGCTGCTCGGCCCCTCCTACGACCCCGGCCAGCCGCAGGCCCGCGAGGCGCTGCGCAACGTGGTCGTGGGCCTGGTCGACGGCGCCAGGCACCTGGCGAGCCACCGCGACGCCGCCGCGACCATGGGCGCGATGGCCGCCCACCGCTTCCTGTACGGCATGGCCACCGCCCTCGGCATCATCCTCTACCGCTACTACTTCACCGACGGCGATCCCGACGCCGCGCTGCGCGGGATCAGCCTGGTGGTGGCCACCTCCGGCTTCGGCTACTTCCTCGCGGTGATCATCACCCCGTACGCGACCGAGCGGTTCGGGATCGGCCGCTGGGTGGTCATCGCGCTGTCCTCGGCCGGCGTGCTGGCGGGGGCGTTCGTCCTGCCGTTCCAGACGTGGGGGCTGCCGGTGGCCGGCTTCGTGCTGGGCGTGGCCGGGCAGAGCGTCAAGATCTGCGCCGACACGACCGTCCAGCGCGACGTCGAGGACGCCTATCTCGGCCGCGCCTTCTCGATCTACGACATGCTCTTCAACGGCATGTACGTGCTGGCCGCCGCGCTCTCGGCGGCGATCCTGCCGCCCAACGGCAAGTCGTACCTGGCCGTCGTGATCATCGCGGTCGGCTACCCCGTGGCGGCGCTGGTCTACCGGATGGTCACGACGTCGTCCTCACGCTCCCAGGTCGTGTGACCTCGCCCAGTCGAGCAGCGCCTGGGTGGCCGCCTCCTTGCCGAGCACGCCCTTGTCCAGCCTGAGGTCGAGCAGGAACTTGTACGCCCGGCCCACCACGGGCCCGGGGCCCACACCGAGGACGGCCTGGATCTCGTTGCCGTCGAGCTCGGGCCGGATCTTGGCCAGCTCCTCCTCCTCGGCCAGCCGGGAGATGCGCTCTTCGAGCTGGTCGTAGGTGCGCGACAGCGCCGCCGCCTTGCGCTTGTTGCGCGTGGTGCAGTCGGCCCTGGTCAGCTTGTGCAGGCGGCCGAGCAGGGGGCCGGCGTCGCGGACGTAGCGGCGCACCGCGCTGTCGGTCCACTCCCCCGTGCCGTAGCCGTGGAAGCGCAGGTGGAGCTCGACGAGCTGGGAGACGTCGGCCACGACGTCCTTGGGGAACCTCAGCTCGGTCATGCGCTTCTTCGTCATCTGCGCGCCGACCACCTCGTGGTGGTGGAACGACACCCGCCCGCCGGCCTCGTGGCGCCGGGTCTTGGGCTTGCCGATGTCGTGCAGGATCGCGGCCCAGCGCAGGATGCGGTCGGGCTTGCCGTCCTCCTCCTGGGCGATGGCCTGGTCGAGGACGGTCAGCGAGTGCTCGTAGACGTCTTTGTGCCGGTGGTGCTCGTCGATCTCCAGGCGCAGCTTGGGCAGCTCGGGCAGCACGTGGGCGGCCAGGCCGGTCTCCACCAGCAGGCGCAGGCCCTCGCGCGGGTTGGCGCCGCAGATCAGCTTGTCGAGCTCGTCGCGGATGCGCTCGGCCGAGACGATCTCGATGCGCTCGGCCATCGCGGTCATCGCCGCCAGGGCGGCCCGGTCGACGCCGAAGCCCAGCTGGGAGGCGAACCGCGCGGCCCTGAGCATGCGCAGCGGGTCGTCGGCGAACGAGCGCTCGGGGGTGCCGGGGGTGCGCAGCAGCTTGGCGCGCAGGTCGTTCAGGCCGCCGTAGGGGTCGACGAACTCGTGGCCGGGCAGGCGTACCGCCATGGCGTTGACCGCGAAGTCGCGACGCTCAAGGTCGGCCTCCAGGGTCTCGCCGTAGGCGACCTCGGGCTTGCGCGACTTGGGGTCGTAGGACTCGCTCCGGTACGTCGTGATCTCGATCAGCCAGTTGCCCTTGCGCAGGCCGACGGTGCCGAAGTCGATGCCGATCGTCCACACGGAGTCGGCCCAGTCCCTGACGACGTCGAGCACCCTGTGGGGGTTGGCGTCGGTGGTCAGGTCGAGGTCGTTGCCGACGCGGCCCAGCAGGATGTCGCGCACGGGCCCGCCGACGAGGGCCAGCTCGTGCCCGTGGTCGGCGAACAGGCGGCCGAGCTCGTCGGCCACCGGTGCGATCTTGCGGAACAGGTCGTGCATCGCCCGCTGCTGGCTTTCGGTCATTGTTGAGTCGGACAAACCCTGTCGGTCCTTCGATTCCGGAACATATCCCCCGAGCCACATCAGGTCCGGGTTACCGTCGGTCTGGGGACCGTCGGGGGCCATGGAACAGGGCGAGACGGAGGAGGACTTCATGAAGGACGCCCTCGCGATCCACCGCTGGCTCCTCGCACACCAGGTCCATCATGAGATCGTACGCCTTCCGCGCCCCATGACTTGCGCGGAGGAACTGCCGGAGACGGTCTCCGCGGCACCCGGGCGGTGCGTCGTGGTCACCGTGTTCGACGTCGCCACCAGGATCGGCAGCGAGGTCGTCGTCGCCGTCGTCTCCACGGCGGCGGCCCCGCCCCAGCCCGGCGTCGTCGGGGGCCTGCTGGGGGCCCGCCAGGTGCGCCCGGCCCCGGCCTTCCTGGTCAACTCGGCCACCGACTACACCGGCGGGCTCGTCTGCCCGCTGCTGCTGCCGGAGTCGCTGCCGGTGCTCATCGACGACCGGCTCGTCGCCGACGACGCGGCCGTCTTCACCGCCACCGGGGAAAGGCACACCGCGCTCTGTCTTCGTGCGCTCGACCTGCTGAATCTTCTCACCGGCAAGACGGTCGACCTGCGGGTGCCGCGACCGCGGAGCACCCGCGAGGCGGTCGCGCCGCGGCACTGAACCCGTACCATTGCGGGCGTGCGCCGTCGTACCCCAGCCCTGGCATGCGCGTGATCCGTAAGGCCGCGCTGCTCGCCGTGATGTCCGCCGCGTCGCTCGCCCCCTTGGTGGCGGCGGCGCCGAACTCCGCTGCCATGGTGGCGGCGGCGCCCGACTCCGCCGCCACGGCGGCGGCACGGGAGACGCTCTCCGTCTCCATCACGTCGATCACGCCACAGGTGGCGACCAGTCCGACCGACGAGATCAAGTTCACCGGCACGGTCCGCAACGACACCGGGACCGCGCTCGGCCCCCTCCGCGTACGCCTGCGCTACACGGGCGAACGCTTCTTCGACCGCGCCTCCATGGCCGCCTACCAGAGCGACCAGAACATCGCCACCCTGCCCGCCAACGTGTCCCGCACCTCGGCCATGGACGTCCCGGCCCTGGCCGTGGGCGGGCAGGCCACCTGGACGTTCACCGCGACCCCGGTCCAGCTCGGCTACCAGGCGTTCGGCGTCTACCGGGTCGCCGTCGACGTCTCCCAGAACGAAGTGCCGATCAGCGCGCAGCGCACGTTCCTCACCTATGCCCCGCCCACCACGCCGAAGCCGCCGCGCAACAAGCTCGCCGTCGCCCTGCCCGTCATCGACCAGCCCCACCGGGGCTCCGACGAGACGTTGTTCGTCGACGACAAGCTGAGCCAGTCGCTCAGCGGCAAGGGCCGCCTGGCCGACCTGGCCCGCATCGCGCAGGAGGCGCCGAAGAGCGTCACCTGGTTCGTCGAGCCGTCGCTGCTCGACGACCTGAAGGCGATGACCAAGGGCTACCACGTCAAGACCAAGGACGGCACCGAGGGCAAACCGGCCAACGACACCGCCGGCACCTGGCTGACCACCATGAGCACGGCGCTGGCCGCCTCCCCCGTGATCGCCACCCCGTACGCCGACCCCGACGTGACGGCCCTGGCCCATCAGGGGCTCGACGCGCAGCCCGGCCGGGCCATCGAGCTCGGCGGCCAGACCGCCAGGGCGCTGCTCAACCGCAACACGCAGACGTCGATCAACTGGCCGCCCGCGGGCGTCCTCGATGCCGATGCCCTCGACCTGCTCTCGGTCAGCCCCGGCAAGGTCACCACCGTCCTGCTCAACTCCACCAACCTGCCGCCGCAGCCGCCGGTCACCCACACGCCCGACGCCGCCGCCATGCTCGACACCGTCGCCGGGCCGGTCAAGGCACTGGTCGCCGACGCCGAGCTGAGCCGGCTGTTCGAGCCGACCGCGCCCACCACGGTCCTGCTCAGCACCCAGCGCTTCATCGCCGAGACCGCGATGATCGCCGCCGAGGCCGGGCAGGTCGAGCCGCGGTCGCTGGTCGTCGCGCCGTCGCGCCGCTGGGACCCCAACCCGACGCTGGTCACCAGCCTGCTGAAGACCGCCCGCAAACTGCCGTGGCTGTCGATGACCACGCTCGACTCGATCAAGCCGAGCAAGACGGCGACGCCGCGGGCCGGGCTCACGTACACCGAGCAGGACCGCAAGGAGGAGCTGAGCGCCAAGTACCTGGCCCCCGTCCGGGAGGTCGCGTCGCAGGCGCAGCTCACCGCGTCGATCACCGGGGCCAAGGCGCCCTCGGCCTTCGACGCCGCGGTGCTCAGGCTCACCTCGTCCGCCTGGCGCAACAACACCCGCGCGGGCCGGGTGGTGACCAAGCTGGTCGGCACGGCGGTCGACGACCAGATCGACAAGATCCAGATCACCGACGCGCCGCGCACGCTCGCCGGCAGCAACGGCGTGGTGCCCATCAGCGTGAAGAACTCGCTGGACAAACCCGTCACCCTCTACATCGACGTCAAGTCCAACGACCGCGCGCGGTTGCAGATCCTGTCGCCGCCGGCGCCGATCGAGCCGCTGGTGATCGGCGGCAACCAGAGCGGCACGCTCCAGGTGAGCATGAACGCCACCACCAGCGGCGACGCCACCGTCACCGTGCAACTGCGCACGGTCGACAACCTGCCCTACGGCAAGCCGCAGCGACTGACCATCCGCACCACCGGCTACACCGGCATCGCCCTGGTCATCGTGGGCGCCGCGCTGACGGTGATGCTCGCCGCCGTCGTGACGCGGATCCTGCGCCGAAGGTCGGAGCGACGGCTCGCGCGGGCGGGCAAATCCCGGGAGAATGAGACCGTATGAGCCGTATGTTGCGGGCCAGCGCCATCATGGCGGCGGGCACGATGGTGTCCAGGGTCACCGGGTTCGCCCGCACGATGGTGCTGGCCTACGCCATCGGCACCGCGGCGCTGGGCGACTCCTACAACGCGGCCTACGCGATCCCGTACAGCATCCTCGACCTGCTGCTGCTGGGCGTGCTGAGCAGCGTCGTGGTGCCGATGATCGTCCGGGCGCAGCAGCACGACGCCGACGGCGGGCGGGCCTACGAGCAGCGCCTGCTGACGCTGGCCACCGCCGTGCTGGTCGTGGTGGCGGCGCTCGCCGTGCTGGGCGCGCCGCTGCTCATCGACCTCTACACCGACTGGGACCGCGGCACCCCCAAGTTCGAGACCGCGGTCATGCTGGCCCGGTTCATCCTGCCGCAGCTGGCCTTCTTCGGGATCGGCGCGGTCGCGGGCGCCATCCTCAACACCCGCGACCGCTACGGCGCCCCCATGTGGGCGCCGGTGCTCAACAACCTGGTCGTCATCTGCGTGTTCCTGGCCTACGCCGTCGTCGGCAGCGGCTCCGACATCGACGCGGTCACCACCGGCGACCTCGCGCTGCTCGGCCTCGGCACCACGGCGGGCATCGTCGCCCAGGCGGTGGTGCTGATCTTCGCGCTCAGGCGCGTGGGGTTCTCGTTCGTGCCGCGCTTCGACGTGCGCAACGCGCGGCTGGGCGAGATGGGCAGGGCCGGGGTCTGGACCATCGGCTACGTCGTGGTCACCCAGCTCGGGTTCATGCTGACGACCAACCTGGCCAGCTCGGCGGGCAACGAGGTGGCCGGGCACGGCATCAGCCCGTACACGCTGGCGTTCCAGCTCTTCCAGCTCCCGTACGGGATCATCGGCGTCTCGGTGATCACCGCGATGCTGCCCCGGATGAGCCGGGCGGTGGGCGAGGGCCGGCTCGACGACGTGCGCACCGAGTTCGGGTCGAGCGTGCGGCTCATCTGCTCGCTCATGGTGCCGGTCTCGCTGCTGCTGATGGTGCTCGGGCCGGCGATCACCGTGCCGATCTACGGCCACGGCGCCAACAGCGTCGCCGATGCCGTCTACATCGGGAACGTCCTCCAGGTCTACGGCCTGGCGCTGGTGCCGTTCGCGGTGTTCCAGCTCCTGCTGCGGGTGTTCTACAGCTTCGGCGACACCCGTACGCCGGTGTTCGTGGGGGCCGGCACGACCGCGGTCAACGCACTGCTCATGATCATCTTCTTCGTCCTGCTGCCCGCCCGCTACGCCGTGATGGGGCTGGCGCTCGCGTACGCCATCGCGTACGGGCTGGGCGCGGTCCTGGCCTGGACGCTGGCCAGCCGCCGGGTGCAGGGCCTGGGCGGCTGGACCATCGGCACGGCTCTGACCAGGATGTACCTGGCGTCCCTGCCCACGGCCGTGCTGGGGCTGCTCACGGTCTGGGTGGTCACGCAGATCTTCGGCGGTCTGGGCTTCGTCAACTCGCTGATCGTCCTGGCGGTGGGCGGTGGCCTGGGCCTGTTGCTCTATCTCGCCGTCGCCCACAGGATGCGCATAGCGGAGGTCAACTCACTCGTTGGTATGGTCGCGAGACGCGTAGGTCGGTAGTAATTGGGAAATCCGCCATATGGACGGACTTGACCACGACGGCTGACGAGTTTCCGGTTGGCAAAGAACGCGGGCGGAATCGACTCGGCACTACCATGGTGCCCTACGCGCGCGAATGGAAGCAGGAGGGGCGTGGGCGGATCCACCCGGCATAGCGTGCCTACGTGGGACACCACCACGCAGGTGAGTCGAGTCATGAGCACGCCCGATCGGCCTAGCGGAGAGAGCCTGTGAGCACGTCGGCCGTGGAACCCGGCACCCGACTGGCCGAGCGCTTCCGGCTGGAGGACCGCGTCAGCGAGTCCGACGGCGCGACCCTGTGGAAGGCGATCGACGAGATCCTCGCGCGGCCGGTGGCGGTGCACACGTTCGGCCCCGACTTCCCGCGCGTGCACGAGGTCGTCACCGCCGCCCGTGCCGCGAGCCGGCTCACCGACCCGCGCCTGACGCAGGTGTTCGACGCCGCCGAGGACGACGACCACTCCTACGTGGTCAGCGAGTGGGTCACCGGCGATTCCCTGACCGACCTGCTGGCCGGCGGCCCGCTGGAGCCCGAACGCGCGGCCGGTCTGGTGGCCGAGGCGGCCGAGGCCCTGGCGCACGCCCACGAGGCCAAGCTCTACCACCTGTGCCTGCGCCCGTCCCACCTGGTGTGGACGACGGGCAACACGGTCAAAGTGCTCGGCGTGGCCGTCGACGCCGCCCTGTCCGGGCTCACCACCGACCAGCCCGCCCTCGACGACGCCGAGGGGCTGGGCCGGTTGTTGTACGCCGGCCTGACCGGCCACTGGCCCGGCGACGAGGAGGAGGGCGGCCTGCCCGCCGCCCCCATGAGCGACGGCCACTTCTGCTCGCCGCGACAGGTCACCGCCGGTGTCCCGACTTATCTGGACACGGTTACCGTCCGCGCCTGCCTTCCCGAGTCGCGCAAGGGCCAGGGCGCGCTGTCGAGCCCGTCCGAGGTCGCCGAGGCACTGGCCGACGTGGCCAGGCCCATGCCGATCGCGATCTCCTACCCCTCGACGCCGGCGGTCGCCTCCGCCTCGCACACCGAGGGCCTCGACATCGCCCACCGGCAGCAGCGCACCATGCCGCCGCCCCTGCCGACCGTGCCGCGCCGTCCCCCCAACCAGGGTGGCGGCAACGTGCTCAACCGGGTGCTGATGACCCTGGTGGTGCTGCTGGTCATCGCCGCCGTGGGCGTCGGGGCCTGGACGATCGGCCGCAGCCTCGGCAGCCCCGCCACACCGGAGGCGTCGGTCGTCCCCACCACCGGCAAGTCCTCCGCCGCGGCCTCGACGCAGGCCGTCAAGCCGGACAAGGCCAAGGGCTTCGACCCGCTCGGCGACGACGGCGACGAGAAGTCCGACATCGCGGGCCAGGCCATCGACGGCAAGCCCGGCACGGCCTGGACGACCCAGAGCTACGGCAGCGCCGAGCTGGGCAACCTCAAGAAGGGCGTCGGCCTGCTGCTCGACATGGGCAAGTCCATGCAGATCAGCGACGTGGTGGCTACGCTGGCCAAGACCGAGGGCGCGAGCGTCGAGTTGAAGGTCGGCGACTCCCCCGAACTCGGTTCGCTCAAGACCGTGGCGACCGAGAAGTCCGCCTCGGGCAAGACCACCCTCACTCCCGGGGAACCGGCAACCGGTCGGTACGTTTTGATCTGGTTTACGCGCGTTCCGGCGGATGCAGGCCAGTTTCGTGGCACCATCTATGAAGTAGTGGTGCATTCTCCCGGATCGGCATAAATCAGGAATCTCTCTTGTGAACTCCCCACCCGAGACACCCTCAGCAGCGGAACGGCCGGCGATCACAGACGCCGAGCTGCTCACCGCGCACATCAACGGGGATCCACACGCGTTCAGCGAGATCGTCAAACGGCACCGTGACCGCATGTGGGCGGTCGCGTTGCGTACTCTCGGTGACCCTGACGAAGCGGCGGACGCCGTTCAGGACGCGTTCGTCTCCGCATATCGCAAGGCTGCCTCGTTCCGAGGCGAGGCGGCCGTGACCACCTGGCTCCACCGCATCGTCGTCAACGCCTGTCTCGACCGGATGCGGCGCAAGTCCGTCCGGCCGGTGGCCGACGACGAACTGATCGAGGCCGCCGAGCGGGACAGCCCGCTCCCCGACCAGACCGTCGAGCGCGAGGTCTCGATGGAGGTTTCGGCGGCTCTGAAACTGCTGCCCACCGACCAGCGGGCGGCTCTCGTGCTCGTGGACATGATGGGCTATTCAGTCGAAGACGCAGCTCAAGTGCTTGAGGTGCCCAGCGGCACCGTGAAGAGCAGATGCGCGCGGGGCCGCGCGAAACTTGCCCCAATTCTTTCGCATCTGCGGAACCGTTCGGACCTCAATCGCGTCTCATCCGCGAAGGGAGCAGAACTTCGTGACGGGTGATACGCACTACGATCTTGAGGTCCTGGCCGAGCTGGCAGAGGACCTCTTGGACGCCGCGACGGCACGCCGGGTCCGCGAGCATCTCGCGGTCTGCGACCCCTGTGGGGAGCTTCTGGCAGACCTGGCGGCGGTTCGCGAGGTGCTCGCGGCGACCGCTACACCGGCAATGCCGATGGGCGTCGCACTGCGCATCGACAAGGCGCTGGCCGCCGAGGCGGAGTCCCCCCGCGGGGGTGTCGGCCTCGTGGAGGCACCTGACTGGGACAGGCTCATGCGGGACGCGCCGTGGGAGCAGCCGGCGGCGGAGGTCCCCGAGCCGGCGCGTCTCGGGGTGGTCTCCGACGACGGCACCATCGTCCCGGCCCGGACCAGGTCCTCCAGGCGGCGCAGGTGGGCCATGCCCGCCGTGGCGGCGTCGGCGGCGGCCGCGGTGGTGGTCGGCACGCTGGCGCTCTCGGGCGGGTTGCTGGCCGGTGGAAGCGGACCGGGCGGTTCGTCCGGGCCCACGGTGGCCGAGTCGACGACATCGTCGAAGCCGTCCCACCAGCGGGCGAGGGCCTACGCCCTGACCGACAGCAACTACAACTACAGCGACCGGGAGCTGCGCCAGCCGCTGCTCGGGTACTTCGGCGCGGCTCCGGCCGCCCTCGAAGGCTCCCCGGACACCGCCAGGGTCGACCGATGCGTCGCCAAGGTGGCCGCCCGTTCCAAGCTGCAGACGTTCGCCGTCGACCAGGGCCAGTACAACGGCCAGGAGGCGCTGGTCGTGGCCTCCTGGAAGGACGAGGCCGCCAAGAAGTTGCGCATCGACATCGTCGACCCGTTCAACTGCAAGAACCTGCGGAAGCCCACATTGGGCCGCTGGTAATCGAAAGCCCACGTCAGAGCCCGCTTCGGCGGGCTCTTTCGTTTCGCTGGCAGGGGCGGGAATCAGCGCGGCCTAGGATCTGTTGAGCCCGAAGCAAACAGCAGACGAGGAAGGCGTGGGAGCGTTGAGCGACGTTCGTAACGTGATCATCATTGGGTCGGGCCCTGCGGGCTACACCGCGGCCGTCTACTCCGCGCGCGCCGAACTCAAGCCGCTGGTCTTCGAGGGCTCCGTGACGGCGGGTGGCGCCCTCATGAACACCACCGACGTGGAGAACTTCCCCGGGTTCCCCGACGGCATCATGGGCCCCGACCTGATGGACAACCTGCGCAAGCAGGCCGAGCGCTTCGGCGCCGAGCTGGTGGCCGACGACGTGGTCGAGGTCGACCTGGAGGCCAACCCCAAGGTCGTCAAGACCCACACCGACACCTACTACGCCAAGTCGGTCATCCTGACCATGGGCTCCGGCTACCGCGAGCTCGGCCTGGAGAACGAGAAGCGCCTGTCCGGCCACGGCGTGTCCTGGTGCGCCACCTGCGACGGCTTCTTCTTCCGCAACAAGGACATCGTGGTCGTGGGCGGCGGCGACACCGCCATGGAGGAGGCGACGTTCCTGACCCGGTTCGGGCGCATGGTGACGGTCGTGCACCGCCGTGGCGAGCTGCGCGCCAGCAAGATCATGCAGGAGCGCGCGTTCGCCAACGAGAAGATCCGTTTCGTCTGGGACTCCGAGGTCGTCGACGTGCTCGGCGACACCAAGGTCGAGGCGGTCAAGCTGCGTAACGTCAAGACCGGCGAGGAGTGCGAGCTGGCGACCGACGCGCTGTTCCTGGCCATCGGTCACGACCCCCGCACCGACCTGGTCAAGGGCCAGATCGACCTCGACGAGAACGGGTACATCCAGGTCGCCTCGCCGTCGACCGCCACCAACATCGACGGCGTGTTCGCGGCCGGCGACGTCGTCGACCACACCTACCGCCAGGCCATCACCGCGGCCGGCACCGGCTGCGCCGCCTCGCTCGACTCCGAGCGCTGGCTGGCCAACAACGAGAAGTAAGGAGCGCACCGTGAAGGCAGTTACCGACGCCACGTTCGAGACCGAGGTCCTCAAGAGCGACAAGCCTGTGCTGGTCGACTTCTGGGCCGAGTGGTGCGGCCCGTGCCGTCAGGTCGCGCCCATCCTTCAGGAGATCTCGAACGAGTACGGCGACAAGCTTGAGATCGTCAAGCTGAACATCGACGAGAACCCCGAGGTTCCCCGTCAGTACGGTGTGCTCCAGATCCCCACGATGAACGTCTACAAGGGGGGCGAGGTCGTGAAGCAGATCATCGGCGCCAAGCCGAAGGCCATGCTGCTGCGCGAGCTCGAAGGCATCATCTAGTCGCCCTCCTGTCGAAGCCCCCTGCGGCGGTGCCCGCGGGGGGCTTTCGCTTGCCCTTCTCAGGCGCCCAAGAGCCGTCAGACGGGACGAAGGGCGCGCTCCGGGCTCATGGACCCCAGAAGGCGTTCGAGGGCCACCTCGACGTCCTCACGCCACGAGATGGCGCTCTTCAGCTCCAAACGCAACCGCGGAAACCGCAAATGCGGTCGAACCGTCTTAAAACCCACAGAAAGCAAGTATTCAGCAGGAACTACACAACTAGGCTCTTCCCACTTCAGGTCGCCGAACGCCTCAATGGCCTTCACACCGCGCCTGGTCAGGTCCTTGGCCACGCCTTGAATGAGCATCCGGCCCAGCCCGCCGCCCGAGAACTCGGGGATGATGTGGGCCGTCATCAGCAGCACCGCGTCGGCGCTCACCGGCGAGGTGGGGAAGGCCAGCGAACGCGGGCTGTAGAGCGGCGGGCTGTAGAGGACGAACCCGGCCGGAACCCCGTCGACATAGGCGATTTTCCCGCAGCTCCCCCATTCCAGCAGCGTGCCCGAGATCCAGGCCTCCTTCTCCAGCCCGGAGTCGCCCGAGTGCACGGCGCGCTCGCCACTGACGGGATCCAGCTCCCAGAACACGCACCGCCGGCAACGGCGTGGCAGATCTTCGAGATTGTCCAGGGTTATGTTGACCAGCCGGCGCGACAACTACGGCCCCTATCGTCGACCCAGAAAAGCGCGCGAAAACCGCGTCCGTTGGTGGCATGGTAGCTCAGTGAAGATGCAGCCAGCGGATACCACGACGGTCGAGCCCGGTCACGAAGGACATCTCCGACTGGCGTAATCTGGTATTTCGGTCCGATATGACACCTAGGAGGTGGGCCGTGACGGAAGAGCTGAATCACGGTCAGACACCCGCGACCCATGGGTCGCGCATCGACGCCTACGTCGACCGGTACGCCGCACGAGCTACCGGGATGGTCGCCTCCGAGATTCGAGCTCTCTTCGCCGTCGCGTCGAGACCCGAGGTGGTCTCGCTCGCCGGCGGCATGCCGTACGTCACGGCGCTCCCCCTCGACATGGTCGGCGAGCTGGTCTCCGACCTGGTCACCACGCGCGGCACGGTCGCGCTGCAGTACGGTTCCGGCCAGGGTGACCCGCATCTGCGCGAGCAGATCTGCGAGGTCATGCGGCTGGAGGGGATCGAGGCCGGGGCGAACGACGTCGTCGTCACCGTCGGTTCACAGCAGGCGCTCGACCTGATCACCCGGATCTTCATCGACCCGGGTGACGTCGTGCTCGCCGAGGGCCCCTCGTACGTCGGGGCCCTTGGGACGTTCTCCGCCTACCAGGCCAAAGTGGTCCACATCGCCATGGACGATCAGGGCATCGTGCCCGAGTCGCTGGCGCAGACCATCTACGCGCTGGAGACCGCCGGAGCGCCCGTCAAGTTCCTCTACACGATCCCGACCTTCCAGAACCCGGCCGGCGTCACGCTGAACCTGGCCAGGCGGCAGCAGGTGCTCGACATCTGCCAGCGCGCCGGGATCCTCGTCATCGAGGACAACCCTTACGGGCTGCTCGGCTTCGACGGCGAGCCCATGCGCGCCCTGCGGGCCGACAACCCCGACGGCGTGGTCTACCTGGGGTCGTTCTCCAAGACGCTCGCCCCCGGCTTCCGCGTCGGCTGGGCGCTCGCGCCGCACGCCATCCGCGACAAGCTGATCCTGGCCATGGAGTCGGCCGTGCTGTCGCACTCGGTGTTCACGCAGCTCGCCGTGGGCCAATACCTGGCCACGCAGCCGTGGCGGGAGCAGATCAAGTCCTTCAAGGAGCTCTACCGCGAGCGGCGCGACTCCATGCTGGACTCCCTGGAGGCCCTGATGCCGCCCGAGGTCACCTGGACCCGTCCGGCCGGCGGCTTCTTCGTCTGGGCGACCCTGCCCGAGGGGCTCGACTCCAAGGCGATCCTGCCGCGGGCCGTGGCCGAGCGGGTGGCGTTCGTCCCCGGCACCGGGTTCTTCTCCGACGGCAGCGGCGCCCGGCACATGCGCCTGTCCTACTGCTTCCCCGAGCCCGACCGCATCCGCGAGGGCGTACGACGCCTGTCCGGGGTGATCGAGCAGGAGATGCAGCTCCGGGACATGTTCGGCACCGGCTCCGGTCCCGATCGGGTCGGCGTCGACACTCCGGGGCCCGAACTGGCCTAGCTTTCCTCGGTACGGCCGGCGCTCCCCGGGGACGGGGACGCCGGCCGTACTCGTGTGCGGGCCTCACCTACACCATTCGCCGCCAGCCGCCGGTACGGTTGGACGCGTACGATCAGCGGAGGAGATGTGATGAGCGATCTGGGCCACGTGCTCGTGCTGGCCGGGGGCCTCTCCTATGAGCGGGAGGTGTCCCTGCGCTCCGGCCGCCGGGTGAGCGAGGTGCTGCGCGCCACGGGCATCGACGTGGAGGCCCGCGACACCGACGCCTCCCTCGTGCCCGCCATCCTCGCCGACCCGCCGGAGGCGGTGTTCGTCACCCTCCACGGCGGCGCGGGCGAGGACGGCGCGATCCGTTCCGTGCTCGAACTCCTCGACGTCCCCTACGTCGGCGCCGGCCCCGACGCCTGCCGGGTGGCCTTCGACAAGCCCACCGCCAAGGCCGTCGTACGCTCGGTCGGGCTGCGCACCCCCGAGTCCGTCACCCTCCCCCGGGAGACCTTCCACGACCTCGGCGCCACCGTCGTGCTCGGCCGCATCATCGACCGGCTCGGCCTCCCGCTGTTCGTCAAGCCCGCGCGCGGCGGCTCGGCCCTCGGGGCCTCCATCGTCCGTACGGCCGAAGACCTGCCCGCCGCCATGGTCGGCTGCTTCGCCTACGGCGACACCGCCCTCATCGAGCGGTACGTCGAGGGGGTCGAGGTGTCGGTCTCGGTCGTCGACCTGGGCGAGGGGCCCGTGGCGCTGCCCGCCGTGGAGATCGTCCCCGACGCCGGCGTCTACGACTACGCGGCTCGTTACACGGCCGGGCACACCGAGTTCTTCGCCCCCGCCCGCCTCTCCACGGCCGCCGCCGAAGCCTGCGCGCAGATGGCCGTGACGGCGCACACGGCGCTGGGGCTGCGGGACATCTCCCGTACCGACCTGATCGTGGACGCGGCCGACGACCCGCACTTCCTTGAGGTGAACGTGGCGCCGGGGATGACGGAGACGTCGCTGCTGCCGATGGCGGCGGAGGCGGCGGGCCGCGACCTCGGCGACCTCTGCCGCACCCTCCTCCAGAACGCCGCCAACCGCCCCCGCCCCTGACCGTGCGGGGATTGCGGGCTCGCCCGGGCTCTCGCCTCCCGAGCCCCAGCTGCTCTCGCGAGTCCGCACCCCCTCGCCCGCCCAGCCGGGACGCAGTGCTCACCGCACCGCGATCCACTACGCGTGTTCTAGAGCCGGGCCGTACAGCGGACGCATCCGGCAGGCGGCGCCGGCCGCACATCGCTCCAGCCCGCCTTCCTGACGATCTCGGCGCTCCAGGCGACGCCCTCCGGAGTCAGCCGTTGCCTCCCGAGGAATCGGCCGGTCCTGCGGTCAATCACGATCTGCTCCTCCTTGGATTGGAGGGCCAGCCCGTCGAGCCGGAACGTCCCGGGAACATCGTCGACCACTTTGATGCCCGGCGCCTTCGCCAGGAGAAGATAGGCGGCAGCCCTGGTGCCGGGCGTCGCCGGTGAGTTGATGAGCCGCGAGGCGGCCCCCGCGAGCCAGGACTCACGCTCGGCGGCCGCATGGGGGTCGTAGCTTTCCAGCAGCCGTTCCCTGAGCGCCGCCGGCTCCTCGGGGAGGCTCCGCAGTTGCGTCAGCGTCGGGTTCAGCCCATCGGCGAGCTCCAGTCCCGCATCCAGGTCCACCGAGGAATATGCGGGCATGTTCTTGTCGCACCCCCGCGCGGGGCACAGCCGGGGGGAGCCGTCCCGTCGCCACGCGTTCAGTCCCTCGGCCGTGTACGGCTTCGACGAGATCGGCTCGTGCCAGCCGTAGACCTCGCGGTCGGGCCCGAAGGCGAGGACCTCCATGGCCCGTTCCTCGACCTTGTAGGCATAGCCGTTCTTCGTCCGCATGACCTGCTCGGTGTCGCGTCGCCAGTAGCGGCCCTTCGCCTCCGGCGTCGCCGCCAAGCTGGCGGCCGCAGCTTCCAGTTTCTGCAGGGGAGTGACCGCGACCGGCTCCACCGCAGGTCGAGGTACGAGGGCCACCACCACGCCGACCACGAGCGCGACGGCCGCCGCGACGAGCGCCATCCCCGTCCACGACTGTCTACCCACCCGCGCTCCGGACGCAGGGGGCACCCGGGTGGCTGCGAGTACCCGCTCCCGCGCCGCCGCCAGCTGGCCGGCCGACGGGGGCGGCACATCGGGCATCACCGAGTCGATGACCTGGAACTCGTTCATCGCAACACCTCACGCAGCTTGGTCCTGGCCCTGCTCAACCGGGACGCGACCGTCCCCGAGGCGATCCTGAGCGCCGCCGCCACCTCGTCGTAGCCCAGCCCGCCGTACGCGATGAGGAGCACCACGTCGCGCTCCCCCTTCGACAGCCGCGCCAGCGCCCCGGCCAGCCGATCGACCGTCACGCTCGCGCTGAGCCTGTCCACGATCCGCTGGTCGTGTCCTTCGTCGTCAGGCGGCGGCCCCGTCCGGGCCATGGCGCGGTACCTGCGCACCTCGGCGCGCCGGTGGCGGCCGATGAGGTTGGTCGCGATGCCGTACAGCCATGGCCTGACCGCACCCATGGCCGAGTCGAAGCGTTCACGTTGCCTGAAGGCGATGAGGAACGTCTCCGCGGCGAGATCCTCAGCCACGCCGGGGTCGAGCCTGCGCCCGATGTAGCGCCGGATCTCCTCGTAATGGGCTTCGAAGACGACCTCGAAGACGTCAGGAGCAGTGATCACACCCCTGTTTGCCCGCAAGCATGCGATCCTTCCAGGAAATCTTGATTACTTCTCGCAGAGATGCGTCCGCGCGCCTGGTCATGTACGAACGCCGCTGCGCCGCCGCTCTCTTCGCCCGCCTGTACTGGGCGCCGGTTCAGCGCGCCTCTCCCCAAAGGTCTTCCGGATCGCGTGCAGACGCTTCCCACCTGCGCACCTATCTGGGCACGCTTTCTCCCGAAGCCTCACCCCGTGGTCTCCATCCCGTTCCCTACCCTCGCCGTAGCCGTTGCCATCGGCGTCACCAGCCTTCCGCCATCTCCGTCCCAACCGCGAGGGCGACCTCGCCTCCACCCCCACACCGACAGACACCACCGTCTTGCGGTGCCTTGATGCTCGCGGTCGCCTACCTCTGCGCGTAACCGCCCTAAGGCTTCAGGCAACGCCGTCCTGCCCTCTTGAAGCGTCAGCACGACGCCAACGGCGACACCACCACCGTGGACGGACCGGGCATCTGAAGCGAGAACACCCCCCCGGAAGCCACCCCGCCCCTCCCCGCCCCCGCCCCAGCACCTTGCATAGCCTTACGGTGTGCCGATCAATCCCGCCCACCCCAAGAGCTTCGCCAGCGACAACCACGCAGGCGTGCACCCCGACATCCTCAACGCCATGACCACCGCCAACCGAGGAGACGCCCCCGCCTACGGCGACGACACCTGGACCTCGACCTTCGAGCAGAAGATCAAGGAAACGTTCGGCCCCACAGCAGAAGGCTTCGCCGTACTCAACGGAGCCGGCGCCAACATGGTCGGCCTGGCCCTCATGCTCGGCCGCTACGACGCCATCCTCTGCACCGACACCGCCCACATCGCCACCCACGAAACAGGCGCCACGGAACGCCTTCTAGGGGTGAAGCTCCGAACCGTCCCCACCCCTCAGGGCAAGCTTCACCCGGACGACATCAAGGCCCACCTGAACCTCATCGGCCAGCACCACGAGCCCCAGCCGACGGTCGTCTCCATCTCCCAGGTGACCGAACTGGGCACCTGCTACTCCCCCGCCGAGATCGCCGCTCTGGCCGAAACAGCCCACGCCGCCGGCCTACGCCTCCACGTAGACGGCGCCCGCCTCGCCAACGCCGCCGCCCATCTCGACTGCTCCCTGAAAGCCATCACCACGGACGCAGGCGTAGACGTCTTCAGCTTCGGCGGCACCAAGAACGGCGCCATGGCCGCCGAAGCGGTGGTCGTCCTGGACCCGTCCCTGACGGACGCAGTGCCGTACCTCCGACGGCAGTCGCTTCAACTGGCCTCGAAGATGCGCTTCATCTCCGCTCAGCTCTCCGCCCTCCTGACCGACGGCCTCTGGCACCGAAACGCCTCGCACGCCAACCAGATGGCACTCCGCCTGGCGAACGGCCTCACAGACGTCCCCGGCGTGACACTGGCCTACCCCGTGGAGTCCAACGCCGTCTTCGCCACGCTCCCCCACGCCATCAGCGAGTCCCTCCGGCAGCACTACCTCTTCCACTACTGGGACGAGCCCGCAGGCACCGTCCGCTGGATGACCGCCTTCGACACCACCGAAGAACACGTGGACGACTTCCTGGCCGCCCTCTACAAGGCAGCGACCCCTTAGCCTCCCGGCGCCGTTTCACGTGAAACACCCGCCTCCCCACCGCTCAGAACCGACAGGGTTTCACGTGAAACAGCGCCCAGCCGAGGGCGTGAAACAAGACAGACGGCAGCGCCCAGGAGAGAAGACGGGACTCAACGAAGAAAGAGAGAGAAACGAGGGCGGAGTCTCAGGCGAGCCACCACGCCACTCGGCCTAGACGCGCTCGTGCAGGGAGCCAACAATCACCAAGGAGCACGCACGTTTCACGTGAAACACGTGAGGTTCAGTCTTCGCGCTCCCGCATCACCCGAGCCGCCTCAGGCGCCATCGTCCCGATGATGCGCTCAAGGTCGTCGATCGTCGCGAACTCCACCACGATCCGCCCCTTACGCCGCCCCAAGTCGACCTTGACCTTCGTCTCGAAGTGGTCGGAGAGCCGGTCCGCCAGATGGGTCAGGCCAGGAGCCGTAGGCTTGGGCGCCTGCCGCTCACGCGGCGCCTTCTGAGCAGCCTTCGCGCTGCCCATGGCGACGATCTCTTCCACCGCCCTCACGGACAGAAGCTCCGCCACAATGCGCTTGGCCAACGCAACCTGCTCCTCCACACTGCTCAGGCCGAGCAGGGGGCGAGCGTGCCCGGCGCTGATGGTGCCGGCGGCCACGCGGCGCTGAACCTCCGGCGGGAGGTTGAGCAGCCGGAGCGTGTTGGTGATGTGGGATCGGGAGCGCCCCACCTTGCTGGCCAGCTGCTCGTGGGTCGCCTGGAAGTCGTCCAGCAACTGCTGGTAGGCGGCCGCCTCTTCCAGAGCGTTCAGCTGCTCGCGCTGAAGGTTCTCGATGAGCGCGTCCCGGAGGAGATCGGTGTCCTGCGTGTTCCGGACGATCGCGGGAACCGGGTCAAGACCGACCTGCTGGCACGCCCGCCAACGCCGCTCCCCCATGATCAGCTCGTACTGGCCGCCGCCCACAGAGCGCACCACGATCGGCTGCAGAAGGCCGACCTCGCGGATGGAGTCAGCGAGCTCCTTGAGGCGCTCGCCGTCGAACACCTCACGCGGCTGTCGGGGGTTGGGCACGATCGCGGTCAGCGCGACCTCTTTGAAGTACGCTCCAGCGATCGGCTGAGGGCCCGCCTCGGCCGAGGAACCGTTCGAGGGAGCGGGCGCCGTACCCGGGCCGTCAACGATGGGTCCGGTCGGGATGAGCGCCCCGAGTCCCTTGCCCAATCCCCGCCGCTGCTGACTCACTGCGTCTCCTCATCCAGCCGGTCGAATCCGGCCGGTCGATTCCGGTCACTCCAGGAGAGGTTACCGTTGCAGGCCCAACGGGGTGCCCCCACGCCACACACAGTCCTGTGGGATTTACGCCGACACGGCTACAAATCTGCGTAACTCACGACGGGCCACGAACAAGACCACCCGGCCACCGGCCCCACCCAACGGCAGCCGGCCGGTGATTCCACACAGACCACCCAGGGCGCGGGCATGACGAGCCCACAACCGACACGACCTCACCAGGAGCCCTCTCGCGCGTACGCGGAAGACCCGCAACCGGGGTCAGGCCACAGTGGCGCGGTGAGCGATCTCGCGGGCCGCGTCCATGTACGCCATCGCCCCGCTCGAACCCGGGTCGTACGTCATGACCGACTGCCCGTAGCTGGGCGCCTCCGACAGCCGGACGCTGCGCGGGATGACCGTCTTCAGCACCGTGTCGCCGAAGTGCGACCGCACCTCGTCGGCGACCTGCGAGGCCAGCCGGGTACGCCCGTCGTACATCGTCAGGACGATCGTGGAGAGCCGCAGGGTCGGGTTGAGGTGCGCCTTGATCAGGTCGACGTTCCTGAGAAGCTGCCCCAGGCCCTCCAGCGCGTAGTACTCGCACTGGATCGGGATCATGACCTCCTCCGCGGCGACCAGGGCGTTGACCGTCAGCAGGCCGAGGGACGGCGGGCAGTCGATGACGATGTAGTCGAACTCCACCTCGTACGCCGCCAGCGCCCGCCGGAGCCGCGCCTCCCGCGCCACCAGCGAGACCAGCTCGATCTCCGCACCGGCCAGATCGATCGTGGCGGGGGCGCAGTAGAGGTTCGGCATCTCGGGGACCTGCTTGACGATGTCCGCCATGGGCAGATCGTCGACGAGCACCTGGTACACATCCGGTACGTCACCGCGATGCTCGGTCGCCAGCGCCGTCGAGGCGTTGCCCTGAGGGTCAAGGTCGACCACGAGGACCCGCTGCCCATGCATCGACAGGGCCGCGGCGATGTTCACCGAAGTGGTGGTCTTGCCGACGCCGCCCTTCTGGTTGGCCACCGCGATCACCCTGCACTGCGCCGGACGCGGCCAGGAGCCGTCGCCCTCGCTGCCGGTGCCGCCTCTCTGGGCGGCGGGCTGGGCAGCAGGCTGCGCGGCAGGTGGCAGGGTGGCGGCCGGCTGGGCGGCAGGCGTTTCACGTGAAACCACTGAACTGAGCGCCTCTCGTACCAACGGCGAATCACCGGGGTTCAGGGGGGTCTGGGTCACGTTGGCCATCCTTTCAACCAGTGGTGTGCCGGTGCCGGGAATTTGCTTGTGCGACACGCCCATTTCGGGCCATCCAACCCCGGCTGGGCTCTCGGACCGACGGCTGTCCGGCCAGCCAAGACCGCAAGACGCGACTGGCACAACCGTCACCTCCTTCGTCGCCGCCTGGCTCGCTCCGGCGCGCGACCCGCTACCACCCGAACCAATGTTGCAGGCGGCTCGACCTTACCGTGCCCGACGGTCACAAGCTCGGCCGTTCGGGCCCCGCTGGCCCGCAATTGGGACTCCGCCTCGGCGAGCTCGCCGGCGGCCCGCTCGCCCTTCATGGCTATCAGTTCGCCGCCCTCCCGCAGAAGAGGCATGGCCCATTTCAGCAACCGGTCGAGCGGCGCGACCGCCCGAGCACTGGCGACGTCGAACTCCCGCTCCCCCGCCAGGTCCTCCGCCCGCGCGCGCAGCACCTCGACGTTGTCCAGTTTGAGCGCCTCGACGCACTCCTCCAGGAACACGGTACGGCGAAGCAGCGGCTCCAGCAGCGTGACCTCGATGTCCTGACGGACGATGGCCAGGACGAGCCCCGGCAACCCCGCCCCGGAGCCGATGTCCACCAGACGCACCTCCGGCGGCACGGCCTCGGCGACCACCGCGCAGTTGAGCAGGTGACGATCCCAGATGCGCGGCACTTCGCGCGGCCCCAGCAGCCCCCGGACGACACCCGGGCCCGCCAGCATCGCGGCGAACGCGTTCGCGCGGTCCCATGCCTCCCCGGCGAAGACGTCCCGCGCTATGTCCGGCGGCGCCGGAAGCTCTTCGCTCACTGGATGCTGGCCTTTCTCGGTCTCAAATGCTGTTGGTACTCAGGTTGCCTGCTCGGCGGAGGTGCCGGTGGGCGTTCGACGGTAGGTGTCCCGACGTTCTAGGGGCGCTGTCCACCCAAGGCTAGATGTGAGATCACACTGGAAGACTAGCGGGCTGGCATGTAGGTGACCGTCGAGCACGCGCCGCGCGCACCTCTCAATCCCGCCACTGACGCCAACTCCCCAATAAACGATATAAAGCGCACACCCCTCAAAAGACACCCTTACGCGCACCTTCATGGACGAACATCAAGCTCACCGCACAAATGCGCACGTGCCCCTCCGACCGCCCCGAACACGCACACAAACGCACGAAGGCCCCGAAGAACGCTCCGACCACCAACAGTCCGGATCGATCTGCACAGGTCTGGATGTCCGCTCACAAACCCGCTAACCGCCCACACAAGCTCGCCCACCCGCACGTACAGCCATAAATACGGAAACGGCCGCCCATCAGCGCAACCAAGCGCCGACAGACGGCCGAACCGGCTGACAATTCACGTTTCAGGCGGGAAGGACCACCACGTACCGCTGCGGCTCCTCACCCTCGGACTCGCTGCGCAGCCCGGCGGCCGCCACCGCGTCGTGGACGATCTTCCGCTCGAACGGCGTCATCGGGTGCAGCGCCTTCGGCTCGCCCTTCTCCTTGACCTGGATGGCGATCTCGGTGCCGAGCTTGCTCAGCTCGGCCCGGCGCCGCTCGCGGTAGCCGGCGACGTCGAGCATGAGCCGCGACCGCTCCCCGGTCTGCCGGTGGACGGCCAGGCGGGTCAGCTCCTGCAGCGCCTCCAGGACCTCCCCCGCGGGCCCGACCAGCTCGTTGCCCTTGAGCCCCACGACGGAGACCATGGCTCGGTCGCCCTCGACATCCATGTCGATGTCACCGTCGATGTCGGCGATGTCGAGAAGGCCCTCGACGTAGTCGGCAGCGATCTCGCCTTCCTGCTCAAGCGCGTTGAGATCAGGAGCCTTCTCCTGCTCGGCCTCGGTCATGGCCGGCCTCTCCTTCGTGTTCAAGACTTCTTGCTGCCGGTGCGCTTGCTGCGGGACTGGCGGCTGGGCTGCTGCCTAATGATCTTAGGCTCCGGCGGGGCGGGCGGTGCCGCCTCTTCGGGAGTGGTCTTGCGCATCTTGGCCACCAGGCCGGGCTTGGGCGTCACGGGAATGGCGTTGCCCTTGGCGTCGAACTGCGGCATCGGGTGCCGGCTGTAGAACCAGTGCTGCTGGCCCAGCGTCCACAGGTTGGTGGTGACCCAGTAGAGGATCAGGCCCAGCGGGAAGTTGAGGCTGAAGAAGGCGAACAGCGGCGAGATGTACATCAGGATCTTCTGCTGCTGCGCCATGGGGTTGTCCGGCATCTGGGCCATCGAGCGGGTGACGCTCTGCCGGACGGTGAGGAACGTGGTCAGCGAGCTGATCGCCACGAAGAAGCCGATGACGATCTTCTGGGCGATGTCAGGAGCCTCGAAGAACGTGGCCGGCAGGGGCGCGTTGATGATCAGCGCGTGCTTGGCGCTGTCGACCAGCTCCTGCGACATGCCGAACTTGGCCTGGTCGGCGGCGATGGCCCGCAGCACGGTGAACATCGAGATGAAGATCGGGAACTGCGCCACGACGGGGAGGCAGCCACCGAGGGGGTTGGCGCCCGCACCCTGGTACAGCGCCATGACCTCCTGGTTCATGCGCTGCTTGTCGTTCTTGTAGCGCTTGCGGAGCTCCTGGACCTTCGGTGCCAGCTCCTGCATCTTCCGCGAAGACCGCATCTGCTTGAGGAACAGCGGGAAGATGAGGATCCGCATGCAGACGGTCAGCGTGACGATGGTCAGCGCCCAGGTCAACCCGCTGTTGGGGTCGAGGAAAGTGCTGTAGACCTGGTGGATCCAGGTGATGACTTGGGCGACGGCCGTGTACAGCCAATTGAGCCAGGACAGCTCCACCGAGCTAGCTCCCTTGCGTTTCGTGGGACCGGACCGGGCGTGGGGGCACCGGGTCTATACCTCCGGGATGGAATGGGTGGCACCGCCCGATGCGCCGGACAGTCAGCCAAGTGCCGCGCAATGCCCCATGTACGGCAATCGCCTCGAGCCCATACGCGCTGCACGACGGGTAGAACCGGCAGCGTGGACCGAGCATCGGGCTGATGAACGCCCGGTAGAACCGAATGGGGATGATCAGCGCCCGGGCGGCGAGGCCCGGCATCCCTTGCGGCTGCTCCGTCATCTGTGTCCACCCGTCGAGGACTCGCGCCGCCTGAGCAAACGATCCAGCGCGGCGTCGAGCTCGGCGGCCAGTTGCTCGACGCACGCGGACGCGGCCGGTGGATTGGCGCGTACCACCAGCAGGCTACCTCGCGGCAGCCGGTCGAGACGGTCGCGCATCAGGTGTCGGAGCCGTCGTTTGACCTTGTTCCGGGTCACCGCGCCACCAACGGCCTTGCTCACCACGAAACCAACCAGAGGTGTCTCTTCCCCAGAAAAGTTGAGATGCACCACCAGAGTGGGACGACCGGCGCGTTTTCCGCGCCGGACCGCCGCTTCGAATTCGTCCCCGCGCCGCATGCGGGATTGACGGGACAGCACCGTATACGCCTAACGCCCGTCGGCGAGGTACACCGACGGGCCGGACTTCTGGCGCGGGTCGATCAGGCCGACAGCTTCTCGCGGCCCTTGCGGCGACGGGCGGCGAGGATGGCGCGACCGGCCCGGGTGCGCATCCGCAGCCGGAAGCCGTGGGTCTTCGCGCGGCGACGGTTGTTCGGCTGGAAAGTACGCTTGCTCACGGGTGGGCTCCTTGAAGGTGCGCCCAGGGGCGCTTATACACACATGGCTGGCTTGCCGTGGGAGCGAGGGCACGCGAAATAGCCGTCGCGTGGCAAGCCGACCGTCGTACGTTACGGGCCAACGGCCTCCCAGGTCAAACCGAACGGGTTATCCACTGATCCACAGGCGACTTTTCCACCGCCGGGCCCACGTCCACAGTTTGTGCATCCGGGTGCCACTAGGCTGTGGACAACGTCTTGAACACAGCTGTGCACATGGATACTGTCGGCCCTTCTGGACCACCTGAAACACCGTGCACAGCCTGTGGATCTCCTGTGGAGGACCTGGGTACGAAGCCCTGCCGCCACGCTGTGGACGAAGGGGTCGCCGACCGCTCGGGGCGGCCACGGACATGTGGATAAACGATCGCGGGGGGCCGCGAGAGGAAGGAGGGGAGCCGCACCATGAGTGGTGTCGACCTCGGCACGGTATGGGCGAGGGCCCTGGGCAACTTCCTCAACGAGAACGTGCCCATCCAGCAGCGCACCTGGCTGTCGATGGTCCGTCCGATCGCCCTCGCGGACGACACGATCGTGCTCGGTGTCCCCAACGACTTCCTCAAGGACCTCATCGAGGGCAAGTTGCGCCCGCTGGTGGCCCACGCGCTGTCGCAGGAACTCGGGATGACGATGCGGCTGGCCGTGATGATCGACACCACGGCCCCTGAGCAGCCTTTGCCAGACGCCCATCAACAGCCTGTGAATATGCCCTATCCCCAGAGTGTGGATAGCCAGCCGCGTTACACACAGCCGGTGCAACCCCAGCACTACCAGGCATCCGAGCCCCCGCAGTTCTATTCTCCACAGCCTGAGCAGCCATCGGCGTCCACCGAATATCCACAGCCTTCGTTCTCTTTTGAACAGGTGCAGCCGTACACACCGCCTGTGGAGAAAGCGCCGGAGCCGGCGCCGAATCGCTGGGAAGCGAAGAGCAACAAGCCCAGCGAACCGGCCAGACTCAACCAGAAGTACACATTTGAGACATTCGTCATCGGTGCCAGCAATCGGTTCGCGCACGCCGCGGCCGTGGCGGTGGCCGAATCCCCCGCGAAGGCGTACAACCCGCTCTTCATTTACGGCGACTCCGGCCTGGGGAAGACGCACCTGCTGCACGCGATCGGGCATTACGCGCAGAGCCTGTACGACGGCGCCCGGGTGAGATACGTGAGCTCGGAGGAGTTCACCAACGACTTCATCAACAGCATCCGCGACCACAAGGCCGACGGCTTCCGCGGCCGCTACCGGGCGATCGACATCCTGCTTGTGGACGACATCCAGTTCCTGGAGGGCAAGGAGCAGACGCAGGAGGAGTTCTTCCACACCTTCAACACCCTGCACAACGCCAACAAGCAGATCGTCATCTCCAGCGACCGGGCGCCCAAGCAGCTCATCACGCTGGAGGACCGGCTGCGCAACCGGTTCGAGTGGGGCCTGATCACCGACGTCCAGCCGCCCGAGCTGGAGACCCGCATCGCGATCCTGCGGAAGAAGGCCATCCAGGAGGGCCTGGCCGCGCCGCCCGAGGTGCTGGAGTACATCGCGAGCCGGATCTCCACCAACATCCGCGAGCTGGAGGGCGCCCTGATCAGGGTGACCGCGTTCGCCAGCCTCAACAGGCAGGGTGTGGACCTGCAGCTCGCCGAGGTCGTGCTGAAGGACCTGATCACCTCGGAGTCCGACACCGAGATCACGATCGCGGCCATCATGACCGAGACCGCCAACTACTTCGGCATCAGCATCGAAGACCTGTGCGGCACCTCGCGCAGCCGCGCGCTCGTCAACGCCCGGCAGATCGCCATGTACCTGGCGCGCGAGCTGACCGAGCTGTCGCTGCCCAAGATCGGGCAGCAGTTCGGCGGCCGCGACCACACCACCGTGATGCACGCCGAGCGCAAGATCCGGTCGCTCATCGCCGAGCGCAGGTCGATGTACAACCAGGTCAACGAGCTGACAATGCGTATCAAACAGAGCAAGCGTGGATCTTGATGGTCGTACACAGCCTGTGGAAAACACTGTGGACCAGCGGAAACGCAAAATCGGCCCGTCGGTACGACCACCAATGCCGGGAAAAATCCGCCCACAAGGGCTGGGGACGAATCTGGGGACATCCTGAGGAGAACCTGGGGATGACTCGTGGATAACGTGTGGACGGCCTGTGAACAGTCGATCTGGGACTCCAGAAGGCCCCCGCTTACCCCGTGGACAACCTGTGGAAACCTCGTGGATAACCGGTGGATGAACACACCATGATCTGGGGACGGCCTGTGGGCAACGAATCTTCATCCCCAGGCGGCGAAGTTTCCCCCAGGCGTCACCCACACCCTCGGTGGATGAAAATACGGGTGCTGACCTGCGAGGACTTCAGTTGTCCACAGTTCCCACAGCCCCTAGTGTGATGACCTCTTATCTCTCTTACTAAGAAAATCAAAGACCCATAGAGGGGTTCTCCCCGAACCGAGGTGCGGGAGAGTGAACACTTGAATCAACGACGAACCCAGGAGGCTGATCACCGTGATGTTCCGAATCGAGCGAGACGTCCTCGCTGAGGCGGTGGCATGGACGGCACGCAGCCTCCCGGCGCGCCCGTCGGTGCCCGTACTCGCCGGCATGCGGCTGGAGGTGACGGAGGGACAGCAGCTCAAGCTGTCGGGGTTCGACTACGAGGTCTCCGCCGAGGTCACGCTCGAACTCCAGACCGGTGAGGCGGGCGTCGTCCTGGTCTCGGGCAAGCTGCTCGCCGAGATCACCCGCGCGCTTCCCGCACAGCCTGTGGACTTCGTGGTGGAAGGCGCCAAGGCCGTCGTCACGTGCGGCAGCGCGCGTTTCACACTGCTGACCATGCCTGTGGAGGACTACCCGTCGCTCCCGGCCATGCCGCCGGCCGCCGGACGGGTGGGCAGTGACGTGTTCGCCTCGGCCGTCGGCCAGGTCGCCGTCGCGGCGGGCAGGGACGACACGCTGCCGATGCTCACGGGCGTGCGCATGGAGATCGAGGGCGACACCGTCACCCTGGCCGCCACCGACCGCTACCGGCTGGCCGTGCGCGAGCTCAAATGGCAGCCGGGCCAGCCCGACTTCGCCGCCATCGCGATGATCCCGGGCAAGACGCTCGCCGACACCGCCAAGGCACTCGGCACCACCGGCGCCGAGGTGGAGATCGCGCTCAGCTCGGCCGGCGGCACCGGCGAGGGCATGATCGGCTTCTCCAGCGCGGGCCGGCGCACGACGACCCGGCTGCTCGACCCCGAGTTCCCCAAGTACCGCTCGCTGCTGCCGACGGAGTTCTCCGCGCGCGCCGACCTGTCCACAGGCCCGTTCGTCGAGGCGGTCAAGCGCGTGGCCCTGGTCGCCGAGCGCAACACCCCCGTCCGCCTGGCGTTCAGGAGCGGCGAGGTCGTGCTGGAGGCCGGCAGCGGCGACGAGGCGCAGGCCGTCGAGGCACTGCCTGTGGACTACGAGGGCGAGGAGATGAACATCGCCTTCAACCACCAGTTCCTGCTTGAGGGGCTGGGGGCCATAGACTCCGACATCGCACGCCTGCAGATGACGACCTCGACCAAGCCCGCCATCCTCACCGGGGGCAAGCCTGTGGACGAAGGCGCAGGTACGGACTACCGTTATCTGATCATGCCCATCCGCCTGTCGGGCTGATCCCGTCATCGGGGATGATGGAAGCCTGACAAGGGGGTAGAGGAGCGTCATGCAGATCGGCATGGTGGGACTGGGCAAGATGGGCGGCAACATGGCCGAGCGGCTGCGCCGCGGCGGCCATGAGGTGGTCGGTTACGACCGCGACCCTGGCATCAGCGACGTGGCCAGCCTGAAGGAGCTGGTCGAACGGCTGTCCGCGCCGCGCGCGGTCTGGGTCATGGTTCCCGCGGGCAAGCCCACCCAGCAGACGGTCGATGAGCTCGGCGAGCTGCTCGACGAGGGCGACATCGTCGTCGACGGCGGCAATTCACACTATGTGGACGACCAGAAGCACGCCGCCGAGCTGCGCGAGAAGGGCATCGGCTTCGTCGACTGCGGCGTGAGCGGCGGCGTGTGGGGGCTGCAGAACGGCTACGCCCTCATGTGCGGCGGCGAGCAGGCCGACGTCGACCGGCTCATGCCGATCTTCGAGACGCTCAAGCCCGAGGGCGAGGACGGCTTCGTCCACGCCGGTGACGTCGGTGCCGGCCACTTCGCGAAGATGGTCCACAACGGCATCGAGTACGGCATGATGCAGGCTTTCGCCGAGGGCTGGGAGCTTCTGGAGGCGTCCGACGTCGTCAAGGACGTCAGGGGCTCCTTCAGCAGCTGGCGCACCGGCACCGTCATCCGTTCGTGGCTGCTCGACCTGATGGTCCGGGCGCTCGACGACGACGAGCACCTCGACGAGCTCCGCGGTTACGCACAGGACTCCGGCGAGGGCCGGTGGACGGTCCAGGCGGCCGTCGACCACGCCGTGCCGCTGCCGGTGATCACCGCCGCCCTCTACGCGCGGTTCGCCTCGCGCCAGGACGACTCCCCCGCGATGAAGGTCGTCGCCGCGCTGCGCAACCAGTTCGGCGGCCACGCGATCACCTCGACCGAGGGCAGCACCGGCAAGGGCGCCGACTCGCCCGGCGCCGACGTGACCCCGCCGCGCGAAGCCGAGTAGTCCACAGGCGGCCAGGGGAAGCCCGGGGTTTTCCCCAGGACGGCACGCCGGTGACGCGGGCGGCCCCCGCGGCGCACTAACCTTCGTGGGGTGCATGTCGCCCACCTCTCGCTGACCGACTTCAGGTCCTACGCGTCCGTGGAGCTCGGTCTGGAACCGGGCGTCACGGCTCTCGTGGGGCCCAACGGCCAGGGCAAGACCAACCTGGTCGAGGCCCTCGGCTATGTCGCGACGCACTCCAGCCACCGGGTGGCCAACGACGCGCCGCTGGTGCGTCAGGGTGCCGCGCGGGCCATCGTGCGGTGCGCCGTCCACAGGGACGATCGGCGGGCGCTGATCGAGCTGGAGATCAACCCGGGCAAGGCCAACCGGGCGCGGCTCAACCGCTCCCCCGTGTCCAGGCCGCGCGACGTCATCGGCCTGCTGCGCACGGTGCTGTTCGCGCCGGAGGACCTGGCGCTGTCCAAGGGCGACCCGTCCGAGCGCCGCCGTTTCCTCGACGACCTGCTGGTGGCCAGGGCCCCCAGGTTCGCCGGGGTCCGGGCCGACTACGACCGGGTGCTGAAGCAGCGCGGCGCCCTGCTGCGCACGGCCGCGCAGGCCCGCAGAGGCAGCAGGAGCGCCCGGCGGGCCGAGAGTGACACCGCGTTCGCCGCCGCGGGCGCCGGCGACGTGCTGAGCACTCTGGAGGTGTGGGACGCCCACCTTGCCCGGCACGGCGCGGAGCTGTTGCAGGCGCGGCTCGAACTGATCGAGGCGCTGCGCCCGCTGGTCGCCGGGGCCTACTCCGCGCTGGCCCCCACGAGCGCCCCCGCGACGCTGGCCTACCGCAGCACGTTGTCCACAGGTGGGGACGCCGCGGAGGACGAAGTCGCCGGTGAGCGGGGATCTCCCGATGCGCAGACGTTATCCACAGACTTGGGGAAAACCCTTGAACAGCAGCTCCGCGACCGGCTGTTGGAGGTCCGCCAGGCCGAGCTGGAACGGGGGGTCACACTCGTCGGCCCACACCGCGACGACCTGATCCTGGGCCTCGGCGACCTGCCCGCCCGCGGCTATGCCAGCCACGGCGAGTCGTGGTCGTTCGCGCTGGCGCTGCGCCTGGCCGCCTACGACCTGTTGCGGGCCGACGGCGGCGACCCGGTGCTGATCCTCGACGACGTGTTCGCCGAGCTGGACAGCCACCGCAGGCGCAGGCTGGCTGAGATCGTCGCGCCGGCCGAACAGGTGCTGATCACCGCCGCCGTGCCCGACGACGTGCCGAAGGAGCTGGCGGGAGCCCGTTTCGACGTCGCTGAGGGGAGCGTGACCCGTGTCCGATGAGCAGCATAACGCGGCGGCCAGGGGGGCCGCCATGGCGAGGGAGAAGCTGGCGCAGGCCAAGGCCGACGCGGCCAAGCGCGGGCAGCTCCCGCGCCGCGAGCCCAGGCGGAAGGCCGGCCCGCGCCGGGAGGCCGGCGATCCGCAGCTCTTCGGCCGGGCCATCGCCGACCTGCTGGCCGACCGGGGCTGGGAGCGGTCGGCGGCCGTCGGCGCGGTGTTCGGCCGGTGGAAGGAGATCGTCGGCCCCGACCTGGCCGCCCACACCCGGCCGGAGTCGTTCGACGAGGGCGAGGTGCTCATCGCGGCCGATTCCACGGCATGGGCGACGCAGGTCAGACTGCTCGCGCGCACCCTCATCCGCAGGCTGAACGAAGAGCTGGGTGACGGATCGGTGACAAAGGTCAAGGTCAGGGGGCCGCAGAACGCGCCCCGGCCCACAGGGGGATTGCGGGTGACCGGAAGCAGGGGGCCCGGCGACACCTATGGTTAGGCGCCGGGGGCGATCAGACAGCCGCAGACGCGATAAGCCCCCTTTCCGAAGGGGGGATGCTTGAGTGGGGGGCAAAACGAGCTAGGGCGCATCACAGGCGCGTGTATTGCCACCACGGGCTCCGGGAAGCGGTAGAATGAAAAAGGATTCCGGACACGTCCGCTTGCGTGTCACCCCGGCAGCAAGCCGACTCCCCCGGGTGACCGCGCATCGGGGCACTCACGACGGTGACGGGCACGGCAGGGGCAGCATCAGGTTGATGGCCTCCCCCGCCGCGTGTCCGCGGCAGGAGGATTTCGCAGTTGTCCTACGACGCTAGCTCAATCACCGTACTCGAAGGACTTGAGGCGGTTCGCAAACGCCCGGGTATGTATATCGGCTCGACCGGTGAGCGCGGCCTGCACCACCTCGTCTACGAGATCGTGGACAACGCGGTGGACGAGGCGCTGGCCGGTTTCGCCTCCAGGATCGACATCACTCTGCTGGCCGACGGCGGCGTGCGCGTGATCGACAACGGCCGCGGCATCCCCACGGGCATCCACCCCGTGGAGAAGCGCTCGGCCGTCGAGGTCGTGCTGACCACGCTCCACGCGGGCGGCAAGTTCGACAGCCAGTCCTACGCGGTCTCCGGCGGCCTCCACGGCGTCGGCTCGGCCGTCGTCAACGCGCTGTCCACCGCCATGGACGTCGAGGTCAAGCAGAACGGCCACTACTGGCGGCTGAACCTCGTCAACTCCAAGGCGCTGGCCCCGCTGGCCAAGGGCGAGGAGACCGACGAGACCGGCACCACGATCACGTTCTGGCCCGATCCCGGGATCTTCGAGACCACCACCTGGAACTACGAGACGCTCTCGCGCCGCTTCCAGGAGATGGCCTTCCTCAACAAGGGCCTGACGATCACGCTCGCCGACGAGCGTCCCGACCACGTCAACGGCGAGCCCCGCACGGTCGAATACCACTACGAGGGCGGTCTGGCCGACTTCGTCAAGCACCTCAACGCCAAGAAGGAGGCGGCGCACGCGTCGATCATCTCCTTCGAGGAGGAGGGCGACGGCATCGCAGTGGAGATCGCGATGCAGTGGAACAACTCCTACGCGGAGTCGGTGTACACCTTCGCCAACACGATCAACACCGCCGAGGGCGGCACCCACGAGGAGGGCTTCCGCGCGGCGCTGACGACCATCGTCAACCGCTACGCGCGCGAGCAGAAGTTCCTCAAGGAGGGCAAGGACGACAACCTCTCCGGCGAGGACGTCCGCGAGGGCCTGACGGCGATCATCTCGGTCAAGCTGTCCGACCCGCAGTTCGAGGGCCAGACCAAGACCAAGCTGGGCAACACCGAGGCCAAGTCGTTCGTGCAGAAGGCCTGCAACGACCATCTGCGCGACTGGTTCGAGCGCAACCCCGGCGAGGCCAAGGACATCATCAACAAGTCGCTGCAGGCCAGCCGCGCCCGCATTGCGGCCCGCCAGGCCCGCGACCTGACCAGGCGCAAGTCGCTGCTGGAGTCCGGCAGCGGCCTTCCCGGCAAGCTGGCCGACTGCCAGTGGAACGACCCGGAGAAGTGCGAGCTGTTCATCGTCGAGGGCGACTCGGCCGGCGGCTCCGCCAAGGGCGGCCGCGACTCGCGCTTCCAGGCGATCCTGCCCATCCGCGGCAAGATCCTCAACGTGGAGAAGGCGCGGATCGACAAGGTCCTGAAGAACAACGAGGTCCAGGCGCTCATCACCGCTCTGGGCACCGGCGTGCACGACGAGTTCGACATCGCCAAGCTGCGTTACCACAAGGTGATCCTGATGGCCGACGCCGACGTCGACGGCCAGCACATCAACACCCTGCTGCTGACGCTGCTGTTCAGGTTCATGCGGCCGCTGATCGAGGCCGGGCACGTCTACCTGTCGTGCCCGCCGCTCTACAAGATCAAGTGGGACCGGAAGGGCGAGGACGCCTCCTACGCCTACTCCGACGCCGAGCGCGACGCGGTCATCAACGACGGCATCGCGCAGGGCAAGGCAGACCCGCGCCCGCGTGACAACGTCCAGCGCTTCAAGGGCCTCGGCGAGATGAACGCCGGCCAGCTCTGGGAGACCACCATGAACCCGGCGACGCGACTGCTGCGCCTGGTCACGCTCGACGACGCGGCCCAGGCCGACGACCTGTTCAGCGTGCTCATGGGCGAGGACGTCGAGGCGCGGCGTGACTTCATCATCCGCAACGCGCGCGACGTTCGCTTCCTCGACGTTTAAGAAGGACCTGAACCTGTGACGGACGTGAACACCACTCCCCCGGCTGAGCGCATCGAGCCGGTGGACATCCAGTCGGAGATGCAGCGCAGCTACATGGACTACGCGATGTCCGTCATCGTGTCCAGGGCGCTGCCTGATGTGCGCGACGGTCTCAAGCCGGTGCACCGGCGGGTGCTCTACGCGATGTACGACGGTGGCTACCGTCCCGACCGCGGCTACTTCAAGTGCGCCCGCGTCGTCGGTGACGTGATGGGCACCTACCACCCGCACGGCGACACCTCGATCTACGACGCGCTGGTCCGCCTGGCCCAGCCGTGGTCGCTGCGCTACCCCCTGGTCGACGGGCAGGGCAACTTCGGCTCGCCGGGCAACGACCCGGCGGCCGCGATGCGGTACACCGAGTGCAAGCTCGCGCCCATCGCCATGGAGATGCTGCGCGACATCGACAAGGACACCGTCGACTTCCGTCCCAACTACGACGGCAAGTCGCAGGAGCCCGACGTCCTGCCGGCGCGGTTCCCGCAGCTGCTGGTCAACGGTTCGGGCGGCATCGCGGTCGGCATGGCGACCAACATCCCGCCGCACAACCTGCGCGAGGTCTCGGCCGCGGTCCGGTGGTACCTGGAGAACCCGCAGGCCGACGACGAGGAGTTGCTGGAAGCCTCGATCAGGCTGGTCAAGGGGCCCGACTTCCCGACCAGGGCGCTGATCGTCGGGCGCCGGGGCATCGAGGACGCGTACCGCACCGGGCGCGGCTCGATCACCATGCGCGCGGTGGTCGAGGTCGAGGAGGACAAGGGGCGGCAGGCGCTCGTCGTCACCGAGCTGCCGTACCAGGTCAACCCGGACAACCTGGCGCTGAAGATCGCGGAGCTGGTGCGTGAGGGCAAGCTCACGGGCATCGCCGACGTCCGCGACGAGAGCTCCTCGCGGGTCGGCCAGCGTCTGGTGATCGTGCTCAAGCGCGACGCGGTCGCCAAGGTCGTGCTGAACAACCTGTACAAGCACACCCAGCTCCAGGACACCTTCGGCGCCAACATGCTGGCGCTGGTCGACGGCGTGCCGCGCACGCTGCGGCTCGACCAGTTCATCCGCCATTACGTGGCCCACCAGGTCGAGGTCATCGTCCGCAGGACGCGTTACCTGCTGCGCAAGGCCGAGGAGCGCGCGCACATCCTGCGCGGGCTGCTGAAGGCCCTTGAGCGGCTCGACGACGTCATCGCCCTCATCCGGGCCTCGGAGTCGGCCTCGCACGCCCAGCAGGGCCTCATGGGGCTCCTGGAGATCGACGAGGTCCAGGCTCAGGCCATCCTGGACATGCAGCTGCGCAAGCTGGCCGCCCTGGAGCGGCAGTCCATCCAGGACGAGTACGACTCCCTGATGGCCCAGATCGCCGAGTACAACTCGATCCTGGCCAGCGAGGCCCGCCAGCGCGAGATCATCGGCGACGAGCTGGCCGAGGTCGTCAACCGCTTCGGCGACGAGCGCAAGACCGAGATCATCGCCTACGACGGCGACATGTCGATCGAAGACCTCATCGCCGAGGAGGAGATCGTCGTCACGATCACCCGCGGCGGCTACGCCAAGCGCACCCGTACCGACCTCTACCGGGCGCAGAAGCGGGGCGGCAAGGGTGTGCGCGGCGCCCAGCTGCGCCAGGACGACATCGTCGACCACTTCTTCGTCACCACCACGCACCACTGGCTGCTGTTCTTCACGAACAAGGGCCGGGTGTACCGGGTCAAGGCGTACGAGCTGCCTGATGCCGGGCGTGACGCCCGTGGCATGCATCTCGCGAACCTTTTGGCCATGCAGCCCGACGAAACAGTCATGGAAGTTCTCGACCTCCGCGACTACGACGTCGCCCCCTACCTGGTGCTGGCCACGCGCAGCGGCCTGGTGAAGAAGACGCGCCTGTCCGAGTACGACTCCCCCAGGTCGGGCGGTCTGATCGCGATCAACCTGCGCGAGGACGACGAGGTCATCGGCGCCCGCCTGGTCTCCGAGACCGACGATCTGCTGCTCGTCTCCAAGGGCGCGCAGTCGATCAGGTTCACCGCCTCCGACGAGGCGCTGCGGCCCATGGGCCGCGCGACCAGCGGCGTCATCGGCATGAGGTTCCTCGAAGGAGACGAACTTCTCGCCATGAATCGCATCGCCGACGGTCAAGACGTGCTTATCGCCACGAAGGCTGGGTACGCAAAACGGACGCCAGTGGAGCAGTATCCAGTTCAAGGACGTGGCGGTAGGGGCGTGCTGACTGCGAAGATCGTGAGTTCCCGTGGCAAGCTGGTCGGAGCCGTCATGGTCAACCCAGAGGACGAGGTCTTCGCGATCACGTCCGCCGGCGGGGTGATCCGGACGAGTGCCGGCGAGATCAAGCAGTCCGGCCGCCAGACCATGGGAGTGCGATTGATGAACCTCGCCGAAGGCGACAGCGTGGTTGCCCTCGCCCGGAACGCGGAGTCGATGGAGACTCCGGTGGAGAATGAGGAAGACGGGGGAGGAGAGTAAATCATGAGCGCCCAGGGTGGCACCGCCAGAGCCCAGGCGGCGTCGGGTAACGGACAGCAGCCGAAGAAGTCCAACGAGCCGGAAATCTTCAATTCGGTCGACGGCGAGCAGGACAAGACGCCCAGGCCGGGCGCCGCTGCTCAGCCTCGTTCCAAGGACGAGCCGCAGGCGGAGGGCAACGAGACGGTGCGCCTCCGTCCGTCGCTCACCTCCGAGGCGCCTCCGGCCGTCGAGATGCCCAAGAAGAAGTCGTCGAACAACGCGGGGTCCAGGCTTCCCCGCAAGGCACACCTGGTGCTGCGCCGCATCGAGCCGTGGTCGGCCATGAAGTTCAGCTTCGTGGTGTCACTGGTCTGCTTCGTGGTGCTCTTCGTGGCAGTCGCCGTCCTTTACGGCGTGCTGTCGGCTCTGGGGGTGTTCGACTCGCTCGTCGACCTGGTCAACCAGCTCGGCAAGGGCGAGCAGGGACAGAGCTCGATCCCGATCAACATCGCCTCGTGGTTCGAGCCGGTGCGGATCCTCGGCTACACCGCGCTGATCGGCGCCGTGAACGTGGTGCTGATCACCGCTCTGTCCACGCTGGGCGCGGTCATCTACAACATCGCGTCCGACCTGGTCGGGGGCGTTGAGGTGACGTTCAGCGAGGCCGAATAGCAGGTTCGGGCGGGGGCTCGTGCCGTACCGGGATGGCTGGTACGGCACGAGCAGCCCGTCGGACACGGTAAGCTTTTCTCGTCCGAACAACCGGTTCGCCTCCATCAGGCGAATGCGATACGGTTCGGTGTGCGGGGCTATAGCTCAGACGGTTAGAGCGCTTCCCTGATAAGGAAGAGGTCCCAGGTTCAAGTCCTGGTAGCCCCACCCAGCTCCGAGGCCATTTCCCATCAAGGGAAGTGGCCTTTTTGGTCTTCCGGGTGACTAAAGTCGTATCTCGTTCGAAGGTCACGAGTTACAGCCGGAACACTGAGCCTCCCCGTCCCGAGGTCCGCCCGGAGGATGAGCGGTTGTGGGTCCCAGGGATATGGGTGATGAAGCACCGCGCACTGTTGTGTTGGATGGGTGCCATCCTTCTGTCCACCCTTCCTAACTGGGCTTCGTTGCCAGTGGATACAGAGATCTACATCTGCGCCTATTTGGACACCGAGGGTGGATACACGGGTCGTGATGTGCTCGGCCTGGGCTTCAGCGCGATGGCCACGCTCCTTCCCCTTACCTTGGTGGTGCTGGCCGTGGCCGCACGGCGATCACTGCCCCGGAGGCGCCGGCTCCTCGCCTGGATAGGAGCGGGCGGAGCATTCGCGACAGCCGCTTATTACGCGCTGTCGACCATTGCGTTTTTCTCCCCCTACTGCCCTGAGGGCTCGCAGGGGCCTGGGTTCGTGATCCCGCTCTATGGCGCTGTTGCTGCGCTCGTCCTGACCGCCGGCGCGACCCGGGCCGGAGACAAGCCCAACGCGGACGCCGAGACTCGGTCATGAACAGTGCTTAAGCCTGGGGGAAGATCTGGTCCATTGCTTCGGCACCTTCCAGCAGCACTGGGTGGAGCTGCTTCCGGTAGACCTTCTCCGTCACCACCGTAGCGTCTCCGTGCTCAGGACCTTCGCCTTGGCTGCCAGCCAGCGGTCCACGTCGTCGGCGGACAGCTCGCGGAGCTCGCGAGCGTCCAACGCGGAGATCACGTGCTGTTCGGCCAGGATGCGACGGTTGGTGACCGTGGAAGCCTCCCGACCGCTCAACCCGATCTCCAGCCAGTCCCGTACGGCGTCGCCCACGGTGTAGTTGTGCGCCGCCGTGGTCAGGCCGTCGTCGTAGTCCCTGATGATCTCCTTGAGCTTCACTGGGCTTCGGTCTTGGTCTTGCCGCCGGCCTTCTTGACGATGCGCTTTCCGGCCGGGGTGTAGCCGACCGTCACCGAGGCGATCCAGCGCTCCCGTGCCTCGTCCCAGTGCAGGCCGCCGTCTCCCCGGCTGCGTCGTGCGCTCATGATGCCCTCGCTTCCTGTTCGAGTAGCTTCGACGGTCCGTAGGATCGGTCGCGTGGGGATGTACGTCTCGGTGCGCGGGTGGATCGAGCTGGACTTCGCTCAGAGGCCGGACGCCGAACGCATCATCGGGGACGACCCCTACTCCGGCGGCTGGGGATGGCCGGCGAAGCCGTTCAACTGGACGCTCTACCTGTTCTACGGAGGTGACGTCAGGGAGGGCGCGCTCCACGAGATCCGGGCCCAGGTCGAACAGCTGGCGGCCCTGCCGCCGGTCGATGAGGACGGCGATCGCCCGCGAGGCGTCTTCGTGGTCACCGACGAGCGTGGGCAGGCACGATGCTGGCACGTTCGCGACGGTGTGGTTCTCGACGTGCCGGCGCCGGATTTCACATGGTTGGCGATTTAGGACCGGGCCTGGTCGAGGTGAATTCGGGGATTATGCGGTTCGAGTGGTGGCAGAATTTCGCGGATGTCGGGGTCTGGGTCGTTGTGGCGGCAGCGGGATTTCGTGCTTCTATGGAGCAGCCAGACCACCAGTTCGCTCGGGAATGAGATCTCCTATCTGGCGTTACCGCTGGTCGCGGGGCTTTTGCTGAATGCGTCTCCCGTGGAGCTCGGGCTGCTGACGGCGGCGCGCAGGTTGCCGGTGTTGTTCGCGTCGTTGCCGGCGGGGGCTCTGAGTGATCGGTGGCGGAAGCGGCCGGTGATGATCGTCACGTTCCTGGTCTCCGGGGTGGCGATGGCGACCGTGCCGGTGGCGGCCGTGGCCGGAGGGCTCACGTTGTGGCAGCTCTACGGGGTGGCGCTGGTCGTCGCGACGTGTGAGGTGTTCTTCACGCCGGCCTACCAGACGTACCCGCTGACGCTGCTCGGGCCGGAGCGGTTGATGGCGGGGAACGCCAAGCTCACCAGCACGGTCACGGTGGCGGGGATGGTGGGGCAGCCGGTCGGCGGCGTGCTGATCTCGCTGTTCGGGCCGGCCAAGGCGGTGCTCGCCGACGCGCTCTCCTACCTCGGCGGCGCGCTCGCGCTCGCGCTGATCCGGGCTCCGGAGGCCAGGCCGGAGCGGAGGGAGCGGGACCCTCGGCTGCGGGCGCAGATCGGGGAGGGGCTGCGGTACGTCGTGCGTCATCGCGTGATCGGGCCGCTCGTGCTCTACATGGCCACGGTGAGCTTCTGCATCGCCGGGCTGAGCGCGCTGGAGGTCAACTACGTGGTGCGGGAGCTCGGCTGGTCGGGCCTGGCCACCGGCCTGGTGTTCGGGGTGAGCATGGCCGGTGGGCTGGCGGCCGGGGCGATCGCGGGGCCGCTCACCGACCGGTACGGCATGCCGCGCGTGCTGCTCGGGGCCGCCTTCGCGTACCCGTTGTGCAGCGGGTCGATCGGGCTGGTGGGGCCGGGGGCGGCGGGGCAGGTCGTGGTGGGCGTCTCGTGGACGTTGCTGATCATCGTCACGCTCGTCTTCCAGAGCACCCAGCGCAGCCTGCGGCAGCTTCTGACGCCCAAGGAGATGCAGGGCCGGCTGGCGGCCACGTCCCGCTGGCTCACCTGGGCGGCCACGCCGGTCGGCGCGGTCCTCGCCGGGGCGCTGGCCGGTGGGATCGGCATGCGGGGCACCCTTCTGGTGTTCTCCGCCGGGATGCTGGCCGGTCCGGTGGTGATGTGGTGCTCGCCGTTGCGCACGTCCCGGCGGGAGATCGATCGGGACGTGCGGACGGCGGCAGCGGCGGGGTAGCGGCTCGGCAGGCGGCCGGTCACAGGGCGAAGAGCAGGGCGGCGCTCACGAGGACGGCGACGGCGGTCGCGAAGTGCACGCCGAACGCGACCGCCTTGGTGCCCCCGTTGCGAAGCACGATCAGGGTGTCGCCCAGGGGCAGCAGCGCGACGATCAGCATGTACCAGGCCTCCGCCTGGGCGCCGGCGAAGGCCAGCAGGGCCAGGCCGAGCAGCCCGTACGCGCCGTCGCGCAGGCCCTTGATGGTCAGGTAGGCGCTGTCACCGTCCTGCTTGGCGGGGACGCCGTAGCCGGCGGCGGCGGCGCGCGGGACGAACAGGAAGCGAGCGCCGATCAACAGGACCATCAGGTTGAGGACGATGGCGAGGCCGTAGGCAATGGTGGTGAGCATGTCCGTCTCCAGAAAGCTAGCGGTGCTAGGAACGAGGATGACGCTAGCAGAACGATGACAGATGCGCTAGCGGTGCTAGAGTCGAGAGCATGACGATCCAGGCGCGCCGGGAGCGCGAGCGTGCGGAACGCGAGAAACTGATCATCACCGTCGCCTGCGAGCTGGCCGAGGCCGAGGGCTGGGAGGCGGTGACCACGCGGCGGCTGGCCGAGCGCATCGAGTACAGCCAGCCGGTGCTCTACAGCCATTTCAAGGGCAAGGGCGCGATCATGGCGGCCGTCGCCGTCGAGGGATGCGCCGTCCTCGCGGAGGAGCTGCGCGAGGCCCGCACCGCGGCTCCCGATGCCGGCAGTGCGCTCGCGGCCGTCGGCGCGGCCTACACGGCGTTCGCCGAGCGGCGTCCGGCGCTCTACGACGTCATCTTCAGCCTGAGCGTCGATCTGCCGTTCGCGACGCCGCAGGCTCCCGCGGCCCTGCATGCGGCGTTCGGCGAGCTGGTCGAGGGGCTTCGCCCGCACGCCGGTGAGGAGGACCTGCCCCTGCTCGCCGAGACCTTCTGGGCCGCGCTGCACGGGCTGGTCACGCTCACGAGGGGCAAGCGGCTGCCGCGGGAGCACCACGACCGCCGGCTTGAGCTGCTTCTGAGGCGGTTCGTGGCCTGACGGTTTGACCTTGTCACTGGCGTCAACGATTACCCTCGTCGCCCGCCCATCGACCGGAACGGACGACCACACCCATGAGCACGTCCCGCACCACCCTGCTCGACCTGGACCAGAGCTTCTTCGACGCCCTGGTGGCCAACGACCACGACCGCCTGAACGACCTGCTGACGGACGACTTCGTCCTGGTGGGGGTCGAGGACGGGGCGGTCGCCGGGAAGGGCGTCCTGCTCGATCTGGTGGCTTCTGGAAGCCTTCGGTTCCCGAAGATTGATTCGTTCCCGGACGAGGCGATCGTGCGGGTCATCGGGCAGGTGGGGATCGTCGTGGGGCGTACCGGGATGAACTTCACGAACCCCGATGGCAGCACGTTCAGCGCCGGGAGCCGGTACACGCACGTGTACGCGTCCGGGGGCGACGGGAGCTGGCGGCTCGTCTCGGCACAGGGCACCGCCATCAAGCCGTGAACAGGGCCTGCCGAACGGTCAGCTGGTCGGCTTGTGCCATTCTGCGGTGACCTTGAGGTGCGCCTCGCCCGTCGACTCGGCGACGACCACGCCGGCCTTGGCGGTGAGCTTCATCCCGAACTCCACCGCGATCACGTCCGGCGGCTCCGGGCATGATCGCATGCGGCGCAGGACGTCGGTGGCGAAGGTCTGGACGCGCTGGAGCCCCGCGCCCAGCGTCTCGGGCATGCGTTCGACGGTCGCGCGCGCCCGTCCGGCGGGGAGCGGCTCGTCGCCGGGCCGCTCGTCGACCTCCACGAGCACGGTGCCGCCGTCGTCGAGGGGAACCTCAAGGAAGTAGCGCACGGTGGGCCTCCTGTCCTGGGACAAGAGCAAGCATGCTGGACGGGTCCGCCCGGCGGTGGCTCTTTCGCCGCGGCGGTGCTACCGGCGGCCTGTGGACGGGCTCTCCGGCGGAAAGTTATCCACAGGATGGGGACGGTTGTCCACAGCAGTGGAGAAGTCTGAAATCATTGACATGATGTACAGAGTGTTTTACATTCCCTACTTGTGATGTCGTACGAGGAAAAGGGTGCCTGGGTCTATCTCGTGGCGACGGTGGGCACCTACGTGGCCTACGTCATCGTCATCCTGGGCAGGGCCGGCGGCGGTCCGCTCAGCGCCGTCCCCTACGTCGCGCCGATGGTGTGGGCGATCGGCATAAGCATCGGCCTGTCGATCGCGGGCCGTATCGTGGTCGAGATCGTGAAGCCCAGCGAGAGTCACCAGAGCGACGTGCGAGACAGGGAAATCAACCGTTCCGCCCAACATGTCGGGGGCGTTGTCCTAGGGGTCTCCATGATGGTCCCCCTTGGTCTGACCATGGCGGAAGCCGACCACTTCTGGATCGCCAACGCCATCTACGCGGCACTCGTCCTGTCCGCCCTGGTAGCCACCCCGCTGAGGCTCATCGCCTATCGGAGGGGCCTGTAGGGATGGGCAAGCCGACCAAGGTCACCAATTCCATCAGGACTCTGCGGTTCACGCACGGCGAGATGACACAGGCCGAACTGGCCCAGCGGATCGGCGTCACGCGGCAGACCGTCATCGCCATCGAGCAGGGCCGCTATTCACCCTCTCTTGAGGTGGCCTTTCAGATCGCCAGGGTGTTCCGGGTACCTCTGGACGACGTCTTCCAGTATCCGGACCCCGAAGGCTAGTTATCCACAGGCGCGTCGGTTTTCCACAGGCTGTCGAGAGCGGCGGCGACGGCCGCGATGGAGTCGTGCGCGGAGCGGATGCGGGCGGTCTGGGCCTCGTCCGTCCAGCCGAGTCGCAGGCCCTCCTCGGCCAGCGCGTCGAACGCCGTGAACGCGGCCAGCTTCTGGCGCAGCACCTTCGACCAGGCGTCGTCCTCGATCCGGTAGAAGACGTTGCGCTCCCCCGGTCTGCGGAGCTTGTGGACGAGCCGGATCGACGTCAGGAGCTGCATGGTCGTCGTCAGCGACGCGCGGCTCGCGCCGATGGCGTCGGCGATGTCGGACGCGGCCTGCGCGGGCGGGTCGCAGACCATGAGCCAGCCCAGGACGCGGCCGGTGATCGGAGCCAGACCCCACTCCTCGGAGACGAAGTCCGCCACCCGCTCGACCCAGTCGAGCACCTGCTCCCGGCCGGGGCCGTCCGGCGCCTCCATGTAAGACCTCCCCTTGCGTCGCGATCCCAGCCGACATCACTCTTCGCGAGCTGTCAAATACCGGGAGTGGCGACGGCGGGCTGCTCATGCTGAATCCGTGATCGCTGTCATGCTGCTGCTCCCCCTGGTCCTGCCCGAGCCGACCTCGGTCGTCCGGGCGCGGGGTGAGGGCCTGGATCACGGTGAAGCACCACTACGGGCTGACCGTCACCCACCGGGAGAAGCGGGCCCTCATCCGCATGCTGCGCACCTGCTTCAGCGCCCTGCCATCCTCCTGAGCTGCTGCTCCCTGGCTCCGGCGTCGCCCGGCAGGTCGCGTTCGGCCAGCAGGGCGGCCACCCGTTCGCGGGCCTCGGCAGGGTAGTGGCCGTCGTACTTGAACTTGGCGCGCACCTCCACCACCGCCAGGCGCAGCCCGCGCAGGCCGGGCAACTGCCGGTGGTACGGACCCTCGCCGGCCGCGACGACGCCGTGGGCGCCGTCGGGCTGGAAGTGGGCGAGCTGGCGGCGCAGGATCTCCGCCTTGGCCTCGGGGTCGTCCACCGTCTCGGCCCGGCAGGTGAGCTGGACGGAGGCGTAATAGCTGGTGGGCACGCCGGTCTCGGGGTCGCCCTTCCGCCAGCCGCCGGGGATGTAGGCGTAGTCGTCGTGCACGCTCAGCAGGACCAGCGGATCGCGCTCGATCGCCGCCCACACGGGGTTGGGCCTGGCCAGGTGGAGCAGCACCTCCGTGCCGCCGTCGAAGAGGAAGTGGGTGGGGACGACCACGGGCGGGCCGCCGTCGTGGCCGTTGGCGGCGAGCTGGCCGAAGTCGCGGGTGGCCAGCCAGGCCCGCCACTCGTCGTCGTCGCGTGCCGCGTCCCAAGGATGGATGAGCACGTGAAACCCTCCCGTCGGGGTTTGTATTAGTACATAATGTTTTTTGTGTCAGGAACATACACGATCGTTGGGGGGACGGCCAGCGAGATCGCGGCGGGCGTCGAGGCCGCCGTGTCCGCCGGGCTGCTCCTCCCCGGTACGCACCTGCCGCCCGTGCGCGAGGTGGCCGCCATGGCCGAGGTCAGTCCGAACACCGCCGCGGCCGCGTACCGGCTGTTGCGGGAGCGCGGGGTCGTCGAGACCGCGGGCCGGCGCGGAACCCGGGTCAGGCCGCGTCCGGCCACCACGACCCGCGAGGAGATCCGCATCGAGGTGCCGCCGGGCGCGCGCGACCTGTCCCACGGCAATCCGGACCCGGCTCTGCTGCCGCCGCTGCACGACGCGCTCGCCGCCGCGGCCAGGGCGCACGAGCAGCGTCCGGCCATGTACGGCACGGGCGACGACGAGGAGCTCCTCTCGCTGGCCGCCGCCCGCCTACGTGCCGACGGCGTGCCGGCCGCGCCGCTGGCGATCACCTCGGGCACCCTCGACGCCGTGGAACGCGTCCTGATCGCCCACCTTCGTCCCGGCGATCCGATCGGCGTCGAGGACCCGGGCTGGACGGCCCTGCTCGACCTGGTCGCCGCCCTGGGGCTGCGGCCGGTCCCCATGCGGCTGGACGACGAGGGCCCGCTGCCGGACGAGCTCGACCGGGCGTTGCGGGCGGGCGTACGAGCGGTGGTGATCACGGCCCGCGCCCAGAACCCCACCGGCGCGGCCGTCACCGCGTCGCGGGCCGCGGACCTGCGTGCCCTGCTGGACACCCGGCCCGACGTGGTGCTGATCGAGGACGACCACGGGGCGAGCCTGGTGGACCTCCCCCTCCATCCCCTGGCCGGCGTGACGACCCGCTGGCTGCTCACCCGCTCGACGGCCAAGGCGTTCGGCCCTGACCTGCGGCTGGCGCTGGTCACGGGCGATCCCGTCACGCTCGGCCGGCTGCGCGGACGGCAGCGGCTGGCCGCGGGCTGGGTCAGCCATCTGCTGCAACGCGCGGTCGCCCACCTGTGGCGCGCGCAGGCCGTGGACACCGCGGCCGTCGCCGCCGCCTACGCCGGACGCCGGGACGGCCTGGTCGAGGCGCTGGCCGCGCGTGGCGTACGGGCGCACGGCCGCAGCGGGCTCAACGTCTGGGTCCCGGTCGCCGACGAGACCACCGCGGTCACCCGGCTGCTGGCGCTCGGCTGGGCCGCCGCGCCCGGCGCCCGCAACCGCGTTCGGACGCCGCCCGCGCTGCGCCTGACGGTCTCCACGCTGGGGCCCGACGAACTTCCGCGCCTCGCCGACGACCTGGCCGCCGCCCTCCGTCCGCCCACGACCGGCCGGTACGGCTGACGTCACGGGCCTGCGGTCAGCGGTGCGGTTCCAGGGACATCGCCGGGGCCGGCTCGGGACACCGCGGGCGGCGTGCCGAATGGGCCAGCACGCCCAGGGCGCCCACGATGAGCACGAGCAGGGCCGCCCTGGTGGCCGCGGGCCAGCCGGCGTCCAGGGAGCCGAAGAACACCGCGCCGGTGATCGTGCCGCCGAGCACGCCGCCGGTCTCCTGGACCGTCCCCAGCACCCCGGCCGCCGCGCCCGCGCGCTCCCGGCGTACGGGCGCGAGGACCGAGGAGACCAGCGGCGACATGAGCAGGCCCATCCCCGCGCCCGCCACCAGCAACGCGCCCGCCACCAGGTACGGCGACTCCCCCGCCTGGTAGAGCAGCCCGAGCCCCAGCAGCAGCGCCAGCGGGCCGACCGGGCGCGGCACCCGGGCCGAGCGCGGCGAGGCCAGGAAGAAGCCGACGTTCAGCGCGGTGCACACCGCCCCGGCGGCCAGGGGACCGAGGCCGAGCCCGTCCTGGAGGTGGAGGGCGAGCACGAACGACAGGCCCGCCGAGGTGCCGAACAGCAGCGCGACCGCCGCCAGCCCGGTCGCGAACCCCTTCTCGCGGAACACCTCCAGGTCCAGCAGCGGCTCCCGGCCGGTCGCCGCCAGCCGCCGCTGCCGCCGGACGAACGCCGCCAGCGTGAGCGCCGCGCCGCCCAGGCACGGCCACGTCCACTGCGGCCAGCCCTCCTCGCGCCCCTGGACCAGCGGCAGCACGACGCCCACCAGCCCCGCCGCGACCAGCGCCGCCCCCGCCAGGTCCAGCCCGGCGCGCGCCCCGGCCCCCGCGACGCCGGGGACCAGCCGCCTGGTCAGCGCCAGCGCCGCCAGCCCGATCGGCACGTTGACCAGGAAGCACGCCCGCCAGCCGAGCCCGAGGGGATCGGCGGCCACCAGCAGCCCGCCGACGACCTGGCCGCTCATCCCGGCCAGGCCCACCACCGTGCCGTACCAGCCGAACGCCCTGGCCCGGTCCGCGCCCGGGAACAGCGTCCCGACCAGCGTGAGGACCTGCGGGGCGAGCAGCGCCGCCGCGACGCCCTGCGCCACCCGGGCGAGCACGAGCGCGGCGGTGTCCGGCGCGCCGCCGCAGGCCGCCGAGGCGAGCGTGAACAGGGCCAGCCCGGCGGCGAAGAGGCGGCGCGGCCCGTAGAGGTCGCCGAGCCGTCCCGAGACGATCAGGCCCGCCGCGTACGCCAGCCCGTACCCGGCGATCACGAACTGGCTCGCCGCGTCGCCCGCGCGCAGGTCGGCGCGGATCGAGGGCATGGCCACGTTCGCGACGAAGAAGTCGAGCGTGGTCATGAACACCGCGACCAGCAGCACGGGCAGGGCCGCCCAGCGAGGACGGAGGGACATCAGGGACTCCAGGGGAGGGAGGAACCGGGCGGTGGGAGAACACCGGCGGGCGCCGGACGGTTGACCTCACCCTGGAGGCGGGCGCTTATGGTTTCCTGCTGATGAGCTACGGAATCAGCGTCATAATGACGCTCAATGCCGAAATTTCAGGGCCTGGGGGAGTTTGCGGCGGCGATCGCGCCCGTCATCGACGCCGCCCACGTCAACGTGCACGCCGCCGCCGGCAGAGCCCTCCTTGACCTGGTCGAACGCTCCGGCCTGACCGCCGGGCTGCTCAACGACCTGCGCTTCGTGCTGCCCCTGCGCCCGGTGACCACGGCCGCGCTCGCCGCCGTCCACCGGTACGGCGACGTGACCGAAGGCGTCGACGTCCACGTGCGTGAAGGGGCGCTCGAACGGGACGCCGACGGGGCACTGCGGCTGACGGCCCAGGGCCGGGCGTTCGTGGACGGCCTGTACGCCGCGCACGCCGAGGCGGCCGGCCGCGTCTGGGCGGGCCATGACGTGACCGCTCTCGCCGCGTCGGCGGGCGGCGTGCTCGACCGGGCCGTACGCGTGCCGGGCGGCGCCCTGGAGGTGATGGCGCCGCCGTACGAGCCGGACGGCGCCCCCGCCGGGTTGCTGCTGTTCAACCGGCTCGCGGTGCTGCGCTACCACCGGGCGGACGCGCACGCCGAATCCTGGCGCGCGGCCGGGCTGACCGCGGCCGGGATCGTCGCCCTGAGGGACGGACCGCTGCGGGACACGATCGAGGCGGACACGAACCGGCGGGCCGCCGCGCCGTACGAGGCCATGACGGCCGCCGACCGCCAGGCCCTGTACGACGGCCTCCTGGGCCTCGTCTGAGGCTGCCCCCACCAGACGTCGCCTGCGATCGCCTCCGGTTCACAGCGCCGCCAGGAGGCGGCCCACCTGGGTGCGGTCGTTGACGCCCAGTTTCTCGTAGGCCGCCTGGAGATGGTTGGCCGCCGTCCGGGTGGACAGCGTCAGCCGGTCGGCGATCTGCCGGTTCGTCAGCCCGGCCGCCGCCAGCTTGACGATCTCCCGCTGGCGCGGCGTGAGCTCCGGCGTGGCCAGCTCGACCAGCGCGGGCGTCGAGACCCCCGGGCACCGCCTGGCCAGCGCCCACGCCCTGGTCTGCGCCCCCCTGGCCAGCGTGCCCCGGCCGTCCCGGCGGTGGGCCGCCGACTCCTGGGCGAGGGCCTCGGCGGCGTACAGGATCAGGCCGAGCCGCTCGAACTCGGCGGCGACGTCCCGCAGCTCGGCGGGGTCGCCGGCGGCCCGCGCGTGCCGGGCGAACAGCCCGGCCAGCGGTCCGTCCACGCGTTCGGCGAGCGCGGCCAGCCGCCGGGCCGCCAGGGCGGGCGCGCCGAGCCGCACCAGGTCGTGCAGCGCGAACATCAGCTGCCCGAACTGCTCGTGCTGCTCGGCCAGCCCGGCGGCCGACTGGCACAGGCTCACCGCCTCGTCCAGGTCGCCCGCCGAGGCCGCCACCCAGACCGCCGCCTGGAGCACCGGCTGCCGGGTGAACGCCCACCGCGAGGCCGACTCCTCGGCCTCGGCCAGCACGGCCCGAGCCGCCGCCGTCTCCCCCAGCAATGCCCGCGCATGAGCCAGCTCGGCCAGGCACCGCCCCCGGTACGGCGTCCGCGCCGGCAGCCGGGCCGCGTCCTCCCTGGCCCAGCGGGCCGCGCCGGCCGCGTCGCCGCGCAGTCTGCCGACCATCGCCCGGTACGCCCCGAACCCCGACACCGCCGGTTCGGCCGCCGCCGGCTCCATGCCCTCCGCGGCCGTCCGCTCGGCCTCGTCCAGCCGGGCGGAGAACACCTGGGCGGCGCAGCGCGCGTCCAGCAGGGTCGGCAGCGCGTGCGGGGCGTCGTCGTCCCAGTCGTCCATGGTCGTGAGCGCCCGCTCGACCACGGCGAGCGCACGTTCCGCACGGCCCGAGTAGGCGTCGATCCACGCCTCCAGCCCGGTCGCGTGCGCCGCGCCGCGCACGGTCATCGGCTCGCACGCGCGCGCCCGCGCCAGCGACCCGGCGGCCCCGGTCAGCCGCCCGGCGAAGAAGTCGGCGACGCCCCGGTAGACGTGCGCCTCCTGCCGCCAGGCCGGATCGGTCAGCGCCTCGGCCGCCAGGTCGAGCACCCGGCACGCCTCGCCGTCCGCGCCCGCCCAGGCGAGGTTCATGCCCAGGCTGAAGGCGTGCTGCGCGCGCTCGCCCTCGGTGACGGCGTTCCTGGCCGCCTGCCGCAGCGCCGTCAGAGCGGCGTCCGGGTCGCCCAGCACCATCAGCACCTGGCCGAGCAGCGCGACGGCCGCCACGCCCGCGCCCGCCTCGATCGCGGCCCTGGCCAGCCGGGCCGCCAGCCGTGGGTCACGCCTGGCCCAGGCCAGGTCCGCGGCCGACAACAACATCTCGGGCGCGGCGGCCGACCCGCTGTCCAGCCGCCAGACGGCCGCGCGCAGCTCGTCCTCGCGTCGCCGCGGGCCGCTGGCCTCCAGGGCCTCGGCCAGCGTCCGCAGCCGCCGCCTGGCCCGTAACGTGCCGCAGTCGCCGCGGACCACCTCGCCGTACAGGGGGTGGCCGAGGCGTACCTGCTCGCGCCTGCCGTCGCCGGCGACGGCGACCAGGCCGCGGGCCTCGACCCGCTCGACCGCGCGTGACGAGGTCAGCGCGACCAGCAGCTCGGCGCCCACCGGCTCACCGAACGCCACCAGCTCCAGCACCTCCCGCTCGTCCTGGTCCAGGTGGCCGATGCGGGCGCCGACCAGCTCGCGCAGCCGGGTCGTCATCGACAGCTCGCCCCGCCAGCGCCACTCGCCGCCGCTCTCGGCCAGGCAGCCGGACGTCCGCCCGGCGTGCACGACCTCGCGCAGGTAGAGCACGTTCCCGCCGGTGACGTCCGCCAGACGCCGTACGGTCCCCGCCGCCACCTCGCCGCCGAGCGCGCCCGCCAGCACCTGGCCGATCTCGTCCTGGCCGAGCGGCGGCAGCTCGATCCTGGTCAGCAGCTCGTCCTTCCACAGCGCGGCCACCGGCGCCGGCAGCGGGCCGCCCGTACGCACCGTGACCAGCACCCTGGCCTCCCCACCCGCCGCCAGGTGGTGCACCAGCGCGGCCGAGGCCGCGTCGAGCCGGTGGGCGTCGTCCACGCTCACCAGCAGTTCTCCTTCTCCCCTGCCTCCCCTGCGCAGGTGCCGCGCGGCCCAGCGCAGCAGGTTCTCGCCACCGTGCGGCGGACCCGTCAGTACGTGGGCGAACGCCCCGAACGGGATCATCGACGCGGTCTCCGTGCCCAGCACGCGCACGACCTCGTACCCGTCGAGCCCGGCCAGCGCCTGCGCGGCCAGCCTGCTCTTGCCGACGCCCGCCTCACCGGCGATCATCACGCCGGCTCCCGACCGCAGCGCCTCGCGCACGGTCGCGATCGATCCCCCTCGCCCGACGAACGGCCATCCGCTCCCCAGCTGCTCGCTCATCGTGCCTCCTCTCACCACAGATGGTGGCGAGCCGAGGTTCGCGCGAGGTTCAGGCGGGATCGCGGTTCAGGCCGGCCGCGTTCAGCAGCAGGGTGATCACGGCGTCGGCACCGCTGAACGGCACCGGCTCGCCCCCCACCTCTTCGAGCAGCCCGCGGAGCTGGCCGCCGGATTGCTCGGGCTCGACCAGCCGTACGATGACCGTCCTCATCGGAGCACCATCTCCCCGGACGGTTCAGGTCTGGTTCAGGTGGGGTAGGGCGCGGGCTCGACCTCCAGCTCGCGCATGCGCTCGGCGTACAGGTGGTAGCGCCTGCGGGCGTCGCCGCGCCGTCCCGCCAGGTCGAGCACGCGTACCAGGCCCAGGTGGGCGCGTTCGTCGTAGCCGTCGCGCTCCAGCAGGCGCAGCCAGTGGCGGGCGGCCTCGTCGTAGCGCCGCTCGCGGGTGCGCGCCGCGGCCAGCCTGGCGGCGGCCTGCACGTAGGCCAGCCTCGCCTGTTCGCGCAGGCCCACGGCCCAGTCGGCGTAGGGGTCCTCCTCGCAGAACTCGCCGCCGTACGCGCTCTCGGCCGCCGTCCACAGCTCCAGCGCCTCGGCCGTCCGGCCGGTCTGCTCCAGCCGTACGGCTCCGGCGGCCAGGTCGAGGAAGCGCTCCACGTCGACGTCGGCGTGCGCCAGGTCCAGGCGCAGCGCGCCCTCCTCGGAGACCACCAGGTCGTCGGCGGGCCGCTCGTGGGCCGGGTCGAGCACCGCGCGCAGCGTGGAGACCATGACGTTGAGCCGCCGCAGCCCGACCGTGTCGTCCGCCTGGTCGGGCCAGAGGATCTCCACGAGCCGTTCCCTGCTGATCGCGCCGCCCCGGCGGCTGACCAGGATCTTCAGCAGGTCGCGGGCCTTGCGCGACTGCCAGGCCGTACGCGGGACCGGCACCGCGCCGCGCAGCACCCGGAACGTTCCCATGGTCTCGATCACCACCGTCGCCCCCGTCACGGGCGCCGCGCGGGCGATCAGCTCGTCGATCCGGTCGTCGAGCGCCCGGCAGCCGATCGCGTGCATCCGCTCGCGCACGCGTACGGCCACCTCGCCCCCGCTCACCGGGTCGGCCAGGGCCGCCCGCACCAGCTCGGCCCTGGCCCGCCCGATCGGGTCGCCGAGCGCCGCCCACCTGCGCACCGCCTCGTCGGCCTGCGCCGGATCGCCGTCGAGCCGGGTCCGCAGCTCGCAGATCACCGCCTGGGCCGCGTGGTCCCTGCGCTCCACGGCGACCGGCTCGGTCTCGTCGAGCAGCCGGACGGCCTCCTCACGGCGTCCGGCGGCCACGGCCACGTGCGCCGCCGCCACCCGCGCGGTGACCCCGGCGATGCCACCGGCGTGCACGAGCGCCTGCTCGGCCACCTTGGCGGCTTCCTCGGGATCCTCCTCGGCGAGCAGCTCGGCCAGCGCGTTGAGCGCATTTGAGCGGGTCTGCACCTCGCCCAGCGGGCCGGTCTCGGCGATCACCCGGCGGTAGACGGCGGCCGCCTGGCCGCGGTCGCCACGCAGCGCGTGGATCTCGCCCAGCCTGACCAGCCCGACGCTGACCAGCCGCGAACCCATCGCCTCCCACCTGGCCACCGCGTCGGCGGCGTCGATCGCCGACTCCTCCAGCCGGCCGAGCCCGACCAGCGCCTTGGCCCGGTTCGCCACGTTGAGCGCGGCGTACGGCGCGAACGACACCAGGTCGCACAGCCGGCCGGCGGCCTCCGTCTCGGCCAGCGCCTCGGCGTAGGCGCCCTCGTCGAGATGGCGGGAGGCCCGGTTGGCCCGGATCCTGATGAGCTGGACGATGTCCCCGGCGCGTTCGGCGTACTCCAGGGCGCGCAGGTAGTAGGCGTCGTTGGCGCGGCGGTCGCCGTCGAGCGCGGCCAGCATGGCCAGCACCGTGTTGGCCATCGCCAGCGCGCCCGGGTCGCCGAGGCCGCCGGCCTGCTCCAGCGCCTGGTCGGCCAGCTCGGCACAGCCCGCCCGGTCGCCCTTCAGCCACAGCACCGAGGCCATGGAGGCGGCGCACATGGCGGCGTCGGCGGGCGGCGAGCCGTACGCGTGGCCCTTGGCGTACATGGCCATGGCGGCGTCGAGGTCGCCGCGCAGGTGGTCGATGAAGCCGAGCCGCCTGGCCACGAACGCGTCGAAGGCGGGGCTGCCCGCCACCCGGGCCAGCAGGTCGTGGGCGCGGGTCCAGTGGCCGCGGTTCTGCTCGGCGATGCCGGCCAGCCTGAGCATCGGCGGGGAGCTCCTGGCCTGCTCGGGCAGCAGGTCGAGCGCCGCGATCACGTCGCCGCGTTCGGCCAGGCGGGGGCCGTGGGAGTTGAGCAGCGACGCGGCGAGCTCGGGGTGGGCGGTCGCGACCGCTGCGCGCAGGGCCAGCTCGGGCTGGTCGTGCTCGACGTACCAGCGGGCGGCGACCGCGGCCACGTCGTGGGCCTCGTGCCGGTCGAGCGGGGCGTGCCTGGCCAGGACGTGCCTGCTGGTGGCGGTCAGCCGGTGGCCGTCCTGGTCGGCCTCGATGAACAGGCCGCGGCTGGTCAGGGCCGCGAGCGTGTCGGGCGGCGCGCCGAGCGTGGCGGACAGGCCGGCGGTCAGCACCGGCAGGACGGTCGCCGCGCGCAGCAGCTCGCGCATGCCCTGCGGCAGGTCCTTGAACGCGGCGAGCGTCAGGTGTTCGAGCGTGGCCGAGCCGGCGGTCAGGCTCGCCGCGGTGCGCGGCCAGCCCGCCGGCTCCTCGCGGGCCAGCGTGTCGAGGGCGGCCTGGACGGCGGCGGGCCAGCCCGCGCAGGCCTCGTGCACCCTGGCGGCGATGCCCGCGCCCTGCTCGCCCAGCCGCTCGCGGGCCCAGGCGGCGGTCTCGGACGGGGTGAGCGCGAGGTCGGTGGCGTCGAGGTCGAGCACCTCGTGGTCCTGGCGCAGCCGGGCCGTCGGGAACGGCAGCGGCGCCCGCGAGGCGGTGACCAGGTGGAGGTGCCGGGGCGCGGCGCGGACCAGCGTCTCGACGTAACGCACCGAGCCGGGCGCGCCGGTGATCGCGTCGACGCCGTCGAAGACCAGCGCGAGCCCTCTGGTCAGCCGCCGGGCCAGCGCCTCGGCCAGCGCGCCCGCCAGCGCGGCGGCCCTGGACAGCTCGTCGGCGCCGGGCCCGAGCGGCGCGCCGGCCGCGGCCAGCAGCTCTGGGGGCAGCCCCGGGACGGCCTCGGCCAGCGCCGACGCCACCGAGCCCGCCAGCGTCGGCAGGTCGCGGTCGGCGGGCCCGAGCAGGTGCAGCACCGCGCCGACGGCGTGGCTCCAACCGGCGAGCGCGATCGACTTCCCGTAGCCTGTAGAGGCCACGAGCGTGGTGAGCCTGTGCGTAAGCGCCCCGTCGAGCCGCCGGTCGAGGGCGGGACGGGGTTGCACCCACCCGCGTTCCACCCCCGCATGCTACGCCCGGGTTCGCGGAGGACTCCAGAGTTCGCAAAGTGCCACCTCCCGGTAACTCGCCGGTTGGCGCACTATGGTCGTACTTCATTTCCAGGAGGCACCGTGGAACAGGATCTGCCTGGCGGTGTGAGGCTGATCGTGGGGGTGGACGAGTCCCCGGCCTCGCGCTGGGCACTCGCCTGGGCCATCGGCGCGGCCAGGCTGCACCGGATGGCTCTGGTGGCCGTTCACGTCAGTCGCGCGCCCGTCCATCCCTTCCCCGAGGCGCTGCCCGTGCAGCACGCGATCCGTCAGGGCGAGGAGACCCGCTGTGCGGAGGTGATCACGGGCGTGTTCGAGGACGTCGCCGGCGGCATGCCCGACGACCTGCGCGTGGCGACGGTCAGCAAGGTCGGCGACCCCGGCTACCATCTCGTCGACCTGGCCCGCGAGGGCGACCTGCTGGTGCTCGGCCGGGGCAGGCGCAGGCTGCTGAGCCGGATCCTGCTGCCCTCCACCAGCATGTACTGCGCCCGCCACGCCAAGACGACCGTCGTCATCGTGCAGCAGCCGTCGCCGCCGGACGATCCGGAGCTGTCGGGGGAGCGGGCGCGGCGGTTCTGGAGCCGCCGGCACTACTGACGGCGTCCGGCTCTACGGGCCGGTCAGGCTGTCGGTGAGCAGGCGCAGGCCCGGCCCGATGTCGTGCGGGCCGATCGCGCCGTAGCCCAGGACCAGGCCCCGCTGCGCCGGGCTCTCGCCGCAGTACGCGTCGAGCTGCTCGACGGCCACGTCCGGCGCGGGACGCAGCGACACGCCCGGGGCCAGCCGGGCGCACACGTGCAACCCCGCCGCGGACGGGATCAGCCGCAGCCGGTCGTCCCCGGCCAGCGTCCTGGTGACCAGGTCGTGCCGGGTGGCGTACACGCGGGTCGCCTTCCTGATGTGCCTGGCCAGCAGGCCCTCGTCGATGAAGCGGGCCAGCGCGGCCTGCGTGGGCACGTCGCCGTGCCAGTCGGAGAGCTGCCGCGCGGCGCGCAGGGCCGGGCCGAGCGAGGCGGGGGCGACGAGGAAGCCGAGCCTGAGCATGGGGAGCAGGGTCTTGGAGAATGAGCCCACGTAGATGACCCGGCCCGCCCGGTCGAGGCTCTGGAGGGGTTCCAGCGGACGTTCGCCGAAGCGGAACTCGCTGTCGTAGTCGTCCTCGATCACGACGGCGGCGCGGCGTTCCGCCCAGGCGAGCAGGGCGGCGCGGCGGGCCAGCGACATGGGCGTGCCCAGCGGGAACTGGTGCGAGGGCGTGACGTAGACGAGGCTCGCCGAGCGGGGGATGGCCGACACGTCCAGGCCCTCGGCGTCCACGGGCACGCCGACCACGCGGGCGCCGAGCGAGCCGAACAGGCGGCGGGCGGGCGGGTAGCCGGGCTCCTCGACGGCGACGGTCGTGCCGGGCTCGATCAGCACGCGTCCGACGAGGTCGAGGGCCTGCTGCGCGCCGTTGGTGATCAGGACGTCGCCGGGCCCCGCATGAACCGACCGACTGATCCCGATATGCCGCGAAATAGCCTCACGTAGAGGTTCATAGCCGGACGGATGGTCGTACGTCGCCAGGCCCACCCGCAGCTCCCTGGCCACCAGCCTGCGCCAGGTCTCCATCGGGAACAGCCGCGCGTCCGGCAGGCCGACGCGGAAGTCGTACCGGGCGGGCGGCACTCCGACCGGCGCCCCGAGCTCCCGGACCGGCGCCCCGAGCTCCCTTGTGGGCGTCCCGAGCTCCCGCCAGAACGCGCGCGGCCTGACCACCCCCTTGGGCGCGGCCCGGCCGCGCACCGGCTCGGCCGACACGAACGTGCCCGCCCCCGCCCGGCCGACCAGGAAGCCGTCGGCCACCAGCCGGTCGTAGGCCACCGCCACCGTGTTCCTGGAGATCTCCAGGCGGCGGGCCAGCTCCCTGGTCGGCGGCAGCCGCTCGCCCGAGCGCAGCCGGCCGTCGAGTATGGCGTCGAGCAGTTGCCGGTAGACCTGTGCGGCCAGGTCACCGCGCCCTTGGAGGCTGATGTGAACGTCCAATTTGGCCCAATCAACTTGGCGGAAATTGGAGCTTATATCGGGACAAGAGGGCGGCCAAGATAGGCACATGACCGAACGCATGGAACTCGGGAAGTTCGCCGGCGAGGCCTACAAGGCGATGGCCGGCCTGGACAGATTCGTGGCCCAGAGCACCCTCCCCAAGCCCCTCCTCGAACTCGTACGGCTGCGCGCCAGCCAGATCAACGGCTGCGTCTACTGCGTGGACATGCACAGCTCCGACGCCAAGCAGGCGGGGGAGAGCGACGCCAGGCTGCACGCCGTGGCCGTCTGGCGCGAGGCCCCCTTCTTCACCCCTGAGGAACGCGCCGCCCTGGCCTTCACCGAGGCCGCCACCCGCCTGTCCACCGACGACGTCACCGACGAGGTCTGGGCCCAGGCCGCCGCGCACTTCGACGAGCAGCAACTGGCCGCGCTGACCGTGGCCGTCGCCACCATCAACGCCTGGAACCGGATGGGCGTCGCCACCCGTATGACCCCGGAGTCGTACAAGTCATGAGACGCGAGCGCGTCCTCGCCGCCGCGCAGCTCGCCAATTCCATCGGCGACGGTGCCTACCTGGTCACCTCGGCGCTCTACTTCGCCAAGGTCGTGGGCCTGTCGGCCACCGAGATCGGCCTCGGCCTCACCCTGGGCTGGGCGGTCGGCTCGGTGGCGGGGGTGCCCCTCGGGCACCTGGCCGACCGGCGCGGGCCGCGCGGCGTGGCGGTGCTGCTCGCGCTCACCACCGCGGTGGCGGCCGGCTCGTTCGTGTTCGTCCACTCGTTCGCGCTGTTCGTGCTGGTCGCCTGCCTGTACGGGACCGCGCAGACCGGCCTGTCGGCGGCCCGCCAGGCCCTGCTGGCCGGGCTGATCGAGCCGGCACGCCGCACGGTCGTGCGGGCGGTGCTGCAGTCCACGCTCAACGGCGGCATGGCCGTCGGGGCCGCGCTGGGCGGCGTCGCGCTGACCGTCGGCACCCGTGCCGGATACACCGCGGTGTTCGCGCTGGACGCCCTGAGCTTCCTGGTGGCCGCGCTGGTCCTGCGCGCGCTGCCCGCCGTGCGGCCCGCGCCCGCCGCGCCGGGGCCGCGGCTGGCCGTGCTCAGGGACCGGCCGTACGCGCTGGTCACGCTGATCAACGCGGTCATGCTGTTCTACATGCCGCTGCTCAGCCTCGTGGTGCCGCTGTGGATCGCGCAGCGCACGTCCGCGCCCACGTGGATGGTCTCGGTGCTGCTCGTGCTCAACACCGGCAGCGTGCTGCTCTTCCAGGTACGCGTGGCCCGCCGGGTGCGCGATTTGCGGGACGCCTCCTCGGCTGTCCGCAGGGCCGGGTTCGTGATGTTCGCCGCGTGCGCGGTGTTCGCCCTCAGCCCGTACGGCTGGATCTTCCTGATCGCGGCGGCCGGCCTGCAGGTGGCCGGGGAGATGTTCCTGGCCGCGGGGGCCTGGGAGATCGGGTTCGGATTGGCCCCCGACGACCGGCAGGGCCAGTACCAGGGCTTCTTCGGCACCGGCACGGCCGTGGCGAGGATGCTCGGCCCGGTCGTGCTCACCGCGCTCGTGCTCGACGGGGGAACCGTGGGCTGGCTGCTGCTGGGCCTGGCGTTCATGACGGCCGGCGCCACGATGGCACCGGCCGTCAGATGGGCCCAGCGATCACTTGAACCGGCGTAGCCGCAGGCTGTTGCTCACCACGAAGACGCTGGAGAAGGCCATCGCGGCCCCCGCGATCATCGGGTTGAGCAGGCCGAGCGCGGCCAGCGGCAGGGCGGCCACGTTGTAGGCGAAGGCCCAGAACAGGTTGCCCTTGATCGTGCCGAGCGTCCGGCGGGAGAGCCTGATCGCGTCGGCGGCCACCAGCAGGTCGCCCCTGACCAGGGTCAGGTCGGAGGCCTCGATCGCGGCGTCCGTGCCGGTGCCCATGGCCAGGCCCAGGTCGGCCTGGGCGAGCGCGGCCGCGTCGTTGACGCCGTCGCCGACCATCGCCACGACCTTGCCCTCGCCCTGCAGCCGCTTGACCACGTCGACCTTGTCGGCGGGCAGCACCTCGGCGATCACCTCGTCGATGCCGACCTCGTCCGCGACCTGCCGGGCGACGGCCTCGTTGTCGCCGGTCAGCAGGACCGGGGTGAGGCCCAGAGTCCGCAGCCTGGCGATGGCCTCCGCGCTCGTCTCCTTGACCACGTCGGACACCACCAGCAGCGCCCTGGCCTTGCCGTCCCAGCCGGCGGCGACCACCGTGCGGCCCTTGGCCTGCTCCTCCTCCAGGGTGGCGGCCAGGTCGGCGGGCAGGTGTTGCGACCATTCGGCCAGCAGCCTCGGGCGGCCGACCAGGACCGCGTGGCCGTCCACGATGCCCTGCACGCCGAGGCCCTCGACGTTCGCGAAGTCCTCCACGGTCGCGTCGGACTTCGCCTCCCTGGCGATGGCCTGGGCGATCGGGTGCTCGGAGGCGTGCTCGATAGCGCCGGCCAGCCGCAGCACCTCCTCGCGGCTCTCGCCCTCGGCCAGGTGCACGTCGACCAGCGTCATCTTGCCCTCGGTGACCGTGCCGGTCTTGTCCAGGACGATGGTGTCGATGCGGCGAGTGGACTCCAGCACCTCCGGGCCCTTGATCAGGATGCCGAGCTGGGCGCCCCTGCCGGTGCCGACCAGCAGCGCCGTGGGCGTCGCCAGACCGAGCGCGCACGGGCAGGCGATGATCAGCACGGCCACCGCCGCGGTGAACGCGGCCCCCGCGCCGTTGCCGGTGCCGAGCCAGAAGCCCAGCGTGCCGAGGGCCAGCGCGATCACGATCGGGACGAAGATGCCCGAGACGCGGTCAGCCAGCCGCTGCACCTCGGCCTTGCCCGTCTGGGCGTCCTCCACCAGCTTGGCCATCTGGGCGAGCTGCGTGTCCGCGCCGACCCGGGTGGCCCGCACGACCAGCCGGCCGCCCGCGTTGACCGTCGCGCCGGTGACCACGTCGCCGGGCTGCACCTCGACGGGCACGGACTCGCCGGTCAGCATCGAGGCGTCCACCGCGGAGGTGCCCTCCTCGATCACGCCGTCGGTGGCGACCTTTTCACCCGGCCGCACGATGAAGGTGTCGCCCGACTTGAGCTGCTCGACCGGCACCCGCCGCCCGTCGGCCAGCTCGACGTCCTTAGCGCCCAGCTCCATCAGGGCCCGCAGCGCGGCCCCCGCCCGCCGCTTGGAACGCGACTCGAAGTAGCGCCCGGCCAGGATGAACGCCGTGACCCCCGCCGCGGCCTCCAGGTAGATGTTGCCCGAGCCGTCGGTGCGCTCGATGGTCAGCTCGAACGGGTGCGTCATGCCCGGCGTGCCCGCCGTGCCGAAGAACAGCGCCCACAACGACCAGCCGAGCGCGGCCAGCGTGCCGATGGAGATCAGCGTGTCCATCGTCGCGGCGCCGTGGCGCAGGTTCGTCCAGGCGGCCTTGTGGAAGGGCCAGCCGGCGTAGACCACGACCGGCGCGGCCAGCACCAGCGACAACCACTGCCAGTTCGTGAACTGCAACGCCGGGACCATCGCCATCGCGATCACCGGCACGCTCAGCGTGACGGCGGCGATCAGCCGGTCGCGCAGCGGCCGCAGCTCGTCGGCGGGCTCGGCCTGCTCCTCCTGCCCCTTCCGCTCCTTGGCGACCGGGAGCGCGGCGGTGTACCCGGCCTTCTCGACCTCGCTGATCAGCGACTGGGGGTCGAGCCCGTCGGGAAAGGTGACCTTCGCCTTCTCCGTCGCGTAGTTGACCGTCGCGGTCACGCCGTCGAGCTTGTTCAGCTTGCGCTCGATGCGGTTGGCGCAGGACGCGCACGTCATTCCGCCGATCGTGAGCTCGACGGCCTTTTCCTCGGTGAGGGAAGACATCATCTCTCCTTTCCCAGCGTCTCAGCGTCTCAGTGGCCGTGGGGGGCCGACGGCTCCGCGGCGTCCGCGTCGCCCTGCGTGGCGCGGACGGTGAAGTCCGCGGTACGGACCTCGTCCCCGTGCTTGAAGTCGAGGAACAGGCGGTAGTCGCCGACGCTCGGCACCTCGGCGTAGAAGGTGATCTGCGGCCCGGCCTTCTCGCTCTGCTCGGGGTGCACGTGCAGGTAGGCCAGGTCACCGGCGCGGAGGGCGACCAGGTGACCGTACGCGCCCAGGTAGGGCTGCAGGTCGGTGACCGGCTTGCCGTCCTTGTTCACCGTGAGGGTGAGCTTGCTCGCCCGCCCGGGGACCAGGTCTCCGTCGAGGCTCACAGTGTAGTCGCCGACCTTCGAGGAGCGGCTCGCCTCGGGCAGCGGCTTCGGCCGGTAGTCGCCGGCGGCCTGGACGTCGGCGCCGAGCGTCAGCTTCTCGCCGCCCGTCGGGGCGAAGTCGGCGAAGGCCCGGTACGCCCCCGCCTCCGGCAACGTCAGCCCGACCGACCAGATGCCGTCGGGGGTCATCTCCGGATGAAGGTGGAGGAACGTGGTCAGATCGCGGGAGACCACGATGAAGTGCAGCTTCTTGTCGTGCTCGATCTGGTAGTCGGTCACCGGTCGGCCGTTCGGCCCGGTCACCGTGAAGCGGAAGTCGGTGGCCTTCCCGGTCTCGACCGGGGTCAGCGGGTTGAGGGTGTATCCGTTCTGCGACACTTGCAGCCCCCCAGGGGTATCACTGGACGCCTGCTTCGGCGCGTCATGCTGCCGGCTCTCCGTCATGGCGGCGTGGTTCTCCTGCGGCGGCTCCTGGGACACCGGGCCGACCGCCCGCCCCACGCCCAGGGCCCCGCCGAAGACGACGGCGAGCCCCAGGACGTAGGAGCCGAGTTTGGCGGCCGTGTTCACGACTGCCCGACAAGTTCGTATCCGGCCTCTTCGACCGCGGCGGCGATCGAGGAGGACTCGACCTGGCTCTCGCTGGTCACGGTGAGCAGGCCGCTGGCCAGGTCGACCTCGACACCGGTGACGCCGGCCACGCCACCGACCTCCTCCTTCACCGAGCTCACGCAGTGGCCGCAGGTCATGCCCTTGACGGTGTAGGTGGCGGTGCTCATTACGGTCTCCTTCGGCGTTGTTCCGGTTCCTGTCGAATACACTCTAACACGGTACCCCCCTAGGGTATTTCGGAGGGGTGTGAGATTCAGCTCACTGTTTCGCGCACGGCCGGTTCGCGCATGAGCGCCGCGTCGGCGACGGCGGTCTGGAAACCGTCGGTGAGCCGGCCCTTCGAGGTGGCTGCGGGCCGTCATTACGGCCAGGTCGAGTGGTAGGTCGTGTGATGCCCCCCCTCGGCGACCAGGCTGGCCGGCAGCATGTTCGTGGTGAAGCCGCTGGTGAACCGCAGCCTCGTCACATCCGCGGCCGGGGCGGCGAGCCCGATCACGATCAGCGGCTTGGGCCGGCGTCACGCCGAACCTGCTGGGCGGCCTCGGCGTGACGCCGACCCTGGAGGTCATGAGGGCCACGGTCATGGGCACCTGCCTGGCGGTCCGCTGGACGACCAGGAACGGCGCGAACAGGACGACCCCGCCGACTCCGCCGACTCCGCCGACTCCGCCGAGCCCGCCGAGCCCGGCGATCCGGCTTCCGGCGACGATGGCATGGACGACCAGCCCGGCCGCGACCGAAACGGCTTTCACGAGGTCGCCGCCGCCACGCCTGCCGCCGCCGCCAGGCCTGCCGCCGCCGCCAGGCCTGCCGCCACCGCCACGCCTGCCGCCGCCGCGCCCTCGACGCATCACCGAGTAGCTGAGTCGGCCCTGGGGGTTCGTCATCCACATCCCGATCGGCCTGGCCGCCCTGGCCGCGACCGGTCCGTTGCCGGCCCGTCCCTCGAGGTGCACGCTGCGGGGCCGCCCGCGGGGGCCGCAGTGCCGTACAGAGCCATGGCCTTGCCCGGCTCCCGGGGAATGTGGACGAAGAGCGTCATGAGCAGGGTCATCGCGGCGGGGGTGATGAGCGCGCCGCCGACGCCCTGCACCGCGCACCCGGCGATCTTTACCGGGGCCGTGCCAGCGATCACGGACCTCGCCGATCAGCGCCGCTCAGTCGGTGACGAACATCCTTCAGGCCCGAACAGGTCGGACAGCCGCCTGCCCACCCGCCGAAGACCACGACATAGGCGTTGAACACCCAATGCAGCCCGTCGGCCGAGAAGTCGAGGTCCCGCGGCATTTCCGGCAGTTGGACGTGTCCAGGATCGCCGTGAGCTGGGCGGTATGACGCCCTTCGGTTCTGTAATTACCCTAGGGGGGTATATCAGAAGGCGACGGAAACGTAACATACCCCCTGAGGTATGTCGAGCGCGCGGGACGTCCGGATATTTGGCATGATCGGGATGTTGTCCGAAGTGATTGGCAGATTGCCCAGGACGGGATGGATAAAGGCCGGGGTCGAAGGGATGATCCAGGCCGGGCTGAAGGCTCGTTCTACGCACAAGCCACACATCAGGTTCGTGCGCGACACAAGGAGCGCAGCCATCCCTTGCTAGGCTGCATGTCAACCGTTGGGTCTCACCCCGGCAGGTGAGACCGTCGAAGAAGTGGGGTCACACCGTGAAGAAGCTGCTCGTTCTGGCGCTGATCGCCCTTGGGGGGTTGCTGATCTGGCGTAAGGTGCAGGCCGACCGCGCCGAGCTCGATCTCTGGACCGAGGCGACCGGCAGCGAGAACTAACCGACCGGCGAGGCGATGAGTGACGTCGTCCCCATCGAGCTGGCGTGCCTGGACCTGGCAGGCACCACAGTCGGTGACATCGCCATGGTCGAGCGCGCCTTCGCCGAGGCGATCGCCACCCAGGGCATAGTGCCCGGGACCGGAGCGTACGCGCGTGCCATGGTTCACGTGCACCGGTCCCGGGGCTGTCCCAAGATCGATGTCTTCCGGGGCATCTTCCCCGGCAACGAGGCCCAGGCCCAGGCGGCGAACCTGACGTTCGAGCGCTCCTACGAGGGTGCGCTGGAACGTGCCGGACTGGTGCCCGTCCCCGGAGTCGTGGAAGCGCTCGACAAGCTCCGCGGCACCGGGATCAAGCTCGCCCTGATCACCGGGTTCAGCCGTACGACGTTGAGCCGCGTGCTCGGCGTCCTCGGCTGGCGCGACAAGGTCGACCTGGCCATCTCCCCGGAGGACGCCGGCGGCCGCGGACGCCCTTGGCCGGACATGGTCCTGCACGCCGTGCTGCGACTCGGCGTGCAGGACGTACGGCACGTGGCGGTCGTCGGCGACTCGGAGAGCGACATGCTCTGCGGACGCCGGGCCGGGGCGTCCGTGGTGGCTGGGGTGATGACCGGGGTGCACAGCCGGGAACGGTTGCTCAAGGGCGGAGCCACACACATCCTGGACTCCATCGCAGACTTTCCGGGCTTGGTGCTGAGCGAGGACCTTGGGGCGACGCGGGTGGCTTCGTCGGCCCGGTAAGCTATCTTCGTCGAAGGGGCCTTAGCTCAGTTGGCAGAGCGCCTGCTTTGCAAGCAGGATGTCAGGAGTTCGAATCTCCTAGGCTCCACCAGGGAAAACACCCCGCCACGGATCTTGTGACGGGGTGTTCGGGCCATTAACGGGCCATTAGCCGCTAGGGCAGCGATCTCTCATATCCGCCTCCACTCGCGCGCTGAGAGCGTCGGCGATCCGTTGGTCGGCGTCCTTGGTCGCGTGCTGGTAGATGAGCGCGGCCCGATCACTGTCGTGGCCCATCCGCGCTTTGAGGTCGGCCAGGCTCGCCCCTGACTGTGCGGCCAGCGTGTTGCCCGTGTGGCGAAGATCGTGGAAGTGCAGACCCATGAGGCCCATCTCCTTGAGTGCGTCTGCCCACTTCGCGGCACGCCGGAAGTTGCCCCCGCGCAGGAACCCGCTGTTCTTCCCGAGGAACACGAAGGCGTCCTCATCGGGACCTACGTAGGACGCAAGATGTTCGGTGAGGGTGGGGACGATCGCGGCGGGGATGCCGATAGTCCGGCGGCCGGCCTTGGACTTGACCGGGCACAGGCGCATCTCGCCGCCGTCCAACTCGACGAGCTGTTCCCGGACTCGGACTGTGCGCGCCGCCAGGTCGAGGTCATGCCGTCGAAGTGCGATCACCTCGCCCCATCGCAGGCTTGCGAACGTGGCCAGAAGGATGAGCGCTCGAAACCGCCTGTCCGCCATCCGGTCGGCGAGTTCGAATACCTGAGACACCGTGATCACGGGACGCTCGGGCGTGTGTTCGTTGTCGGCCCCCTTGATCCGGCAGGGGTTACGGCTGATCAACTTGTCTTCTTCCGCCGCCGTCATCAGAACGGCCCGTAGGAACCGGTACGCCTTGGCAACCGTCGAGATCGACGTGCCCTGCTCCAGGCGTTCGGCCCGCCATGCGCGGATCATCTGTGTTGTGATCTTGCCGACTTGGACACCGCCAAGGGTCGGCATGATGTGTCGGTGCAGCAGCCATGTGTAGTTCTCGATGGTCTTGGGGCGCAGGCCGGGACGCTCCTTGATCCAGGCTCGCGCGTAGTCGCCCAACAGGACCTTCCCGCGGTCGGGATCCGTCCAGTCGCCCGCGATCATCGTGGCTTCAATGAGCGTGAGCGCGCGGTCTGCCTCGGCCCTGGTGGCATAGGTGGTCGCACCAGTTCGCAGACGCCCGTCCGGTCCCGGGTAGCGGATCTGAAACCGCCCTGACTCGCGCTTGCGGATATTGCCGAAACGCCGGTGTCCGTCTTTGTTGGCCATCAGGCAGCCCTCCCCTTGAGGGTGTCGGCCGTCATCGGCATTACGGTTCCGGCCACGACGAAGGCGATCAATGCGGACTCTCGGATGCGGACATGGCGTCCGACCTTTACGAACTCGATCCGGCGTTCGGCGATCAGGCGACGGACGAATCTTGGGGAGGTGCTGAGAAGTTCTGCCGCCTCCTCGACGTTGAGAAGCTTGTCCATCACGCTGCCTCCTCTCCGATTGCCGAAAGATCTTGTCCGCTCGCTCTGGCTTCCAGTTCTCGCAGGTGGGCGCGCCAGCGCTGGCGTTCGGCCACACTGCGCAGCAGACGCATGCCGACTGGGGCGATGTCTGGGTCTCCCGGTCTAACCGGTCGCCAGACGTAGCGGTGTGGGTCGGTCGGCTCGTCGGTCTGGCCGAGAGCTTCCAGGACCCAGGTGCGGCGGTCCTGCTTGTGTTCGGCGAGCGTCTTGTTCGACCACTTCCGGGAGACCAGGACGCGACGGCCCGCGTAGCCGAGGTGTTCGGGCTTGTGGGCCTTGCTGCGGCATTGGCCCGGAGTCATACCGGGCTTGGCCCCCTTGGGCTGGACGCCGTAACGGAGCCAGTTCGGGCAGGCCGGTGAGCACGGCTCGTATCGCAGTGCCTCGACGAAGCGGGCGGTGTGGTGCCGCTGCGCTGGGTTGTCGAGGCCATCGCCGAGGCTCTTCGTGAGGTACTTGGACAGGTAGCGGATGCATTGGTCTGAGTCGGGAGTGCCGGCGAGCACGCCCTTGACGTCCACTTGGTCGCCGAAGCGGATCAAGTGCAGGGGCTTGGCGTCCTCGTCGGTGTCGAGCTGGTCGAGGGCCTGTTCCCAGGTCGGCAGCACCTCGCCTGTGTTGGGGTCGAGGTAGCCAGCCTCTTCCTCCCAGACGGGCAGGTGCTCGCCCTCGAAGCGCACCTCTTCTGCCTGTGGCCACCAGACCTGGTGGTAGGTGGCTGCGGCGATCTGCTTGATCTCGGCACGGGGTAGTGTGCCGCGGATGGCCATGTGGAGATGTGGTGCGAGCCGCTTCTGTGGCTCCACCGTGGCGAAGTACTGCACGTCATAGCCCGCCACACGGCGGAGGTTCTGCACGAACCTATCGACCAGCTTGGAGAAGTGCAGGGCGTCGCGGGCAGCTCGCTGGTAGTCGTACGTCTCCGGATCGACCGGGACGCCGTCGCGGACCCTTCCGTATGAGGGCAGGGTCAGGGTAACGAACAGGGAGGGGCGGTAGAGCTTGCCGTCGCCAGCCTCGAAGGTGCGCCCAAGGGTGGTACTGGCCATCTTGCGCTTGGGCAGGTCAGGTGCGTCTTGCCGCCGTCTCGTCGAGCGGACGCGCTTGGGTGCCGTTCGGCCTACGACGTTGCCGCGCATGCCCGCCGCGTTGATCTCCTCGTCGAGGCCGGCGAGGACGGCGTCCCAGTCGCGGGTTTCCTCGCCCGCGCGTTCGGCCATGTCTCGGCGTGCCTGCATGTCGGCTCGGAACTCGACCAGCCAGCGCTGTTCCTCCGTGGCTGCGTCGGGACTGATGACAGGCTCTTCGGTGAGGTGCCAGCCTTCACGGCACTGCGCCATCCGGAGCTGCCGGTTGCGCTTGGCGCAGGAAGGACACTTGCTCTCCAGCGTCGCCCCGCACGGGACGTCGATGACCTCGTCCTTGCCAGTGACCAGGTCGAGCCGCCGCAGGGCAACGGGACGCATGCAGACGCCGTGCAGCTTGGCGACCTCTTCGGCGACCTCGCGGGCGAGCGGTTGCGCCATCCGGATCTTCCGAGGAACCGAGCGGCGAGCCGCCTCCCCCCGGATCTCCGCCGGGTGCTGTGGACTGTTCAATGGGCCTCCTCTCCGTACGCGGTGACCATGTCGCGGATGTCCTCGTCGGAGACGTAAGCCGCACGAACCCTCAGAGGGTCGGGCGAGGTCTCCAGCCGGACGTAGCCGACGCCAGCGCCCACCTCGGGCCTGGGGGAGATCTGGTCGGCCAGCGCTCCCCTGTCACGTGCGCCGTCGCCGAGGACCATGTCCACCTGTTCGGACTCGTCCAGGCGGAGAGCGATCTTGTCGGGGAACAGGTTGCGGATGTTCATGACCTCCTTGCGCGGGTCCTGGAGCGCCGCGAGGACTCCGACGCCGACCGCGCGGCCTTGAGTGGTGAGCGTGGCCAGCGCTGCGGAGATGCGGCGCCGCAGCTCTTTGTCATGCTGGTAGGCGGTGAGGAACGCCACCTCATCGACGACGACCAGGACGAACGGGTCGTCCACAGTGGGTGTGTGTGATCTGCGGTGACCGGCGAAGCGAGCGGCCCGGGACTGCATGACCTTGACGGCGTCGTCGAGTAGGTCTGCGCACTCGCCGGGGTCGGCGGCGTACCGGGAGCCGAAGAGCGTGCGGCCGAAGGACAGCTCCATCAGCTTGGGGTCGATCGCCCAGATTTCGACCAGCCCTGCCCGTACGGCCGGGAGCAGTCCACGGATCGCGGACCAGATGATCGACCCCTTGCCGGCCCCTGTCGCGCCGGCGACCAAGACGTGAGTGCCATGCACCTTGAGCAGCCACGGCTGCCCGTCCTCCTGCTTGCCGATCTCGATTGGTCCGACAGAGGCTGCCTCGTGAATCGGAACGGCAGGCAGGGGAGTGGCGAGCGGATCGTGTCGTGGAAAGGTGAGCTGTAGCCGGCCACCCTCTATGACTGAGATGCGGCAGGAACTCGCGCCGAACCCGCAGGCGAGGTTGTCCGTACGGTCCGCCCAGTCCTTAACCGCCTGGCCGGAAAGCATGCGGACGGTCACCAGGTCGGCCCACGAGGTACAGGTGACCTTGCCCAGCTTGGGTAGGTAGTCGCGTCCCCGGATGTGCCTGCCCAGGCCGGAGACGATCATCACCGGCTGCCAGTGCCGCCGGTACACCGCGACCAGTCGCCACCAGGCGAGCAGCCGCCAGCCGATCCAGCGCATGAAGGTCGGCCGGTCGAGGATGCCCCAGCTGACGATCCCGACGAGTGCCGGGGTGACGAGGAGCAGCGCGGTCCGCCAGCCGTACAGCACCGACAGGGCGCACGGGACCGTGACGACCAGCACAGCGACCGGGTGCCGCCACACGGTGAGGACCAGGCTCACGACGGCGCGCCAGCCGAGGACGATGAAGGTGATGATCGCGGGCGTCTTGACGACGGCGGGCTTGAACACGACCGCCGTGTCCGGGGTGGTCGAAACGATGCGGGACGGCTCTTCGCCGGGCATCTTCTTGAACATTAGGCTGGAGTCCTTCCAAGCATGTGGAGTGTGTGGAAGATCGAGGGGCCGCCGGAAGTAGCCGCTTCCTGCGGCCCCGTCTTGCATGTCAGGCCGCCACGCCGCGCCGGTGGATGCGCTCGATGCACCTGGCGAAGTCCTGGGCCTGTCGGGCGAGCTTGCGCGCGAACTCGACGTCGGCCGCCGTGACCTTGTCCGTCGAGCCCGTGGTGACCTGTACCTGCACCAGTCCGAAGGCCAGAGCCAGGACGGGTGTCCGCAGCGGGTAGGCGTGGTTCTTCGCGTCGGCGCCGGAGCCGGTGTTGAGGGTGATCACGCCTGTCGGGCGTGCCTGTACTCGCCGCCCCATCAGGCAGCGTCCTTCGTGGTGGCGGGCTTGCCCACCGGTCGGGGAGCCCGCATCTCACGGACCCGGATCGAGTAGGCGAGCCTGCCGTTGCCGTTGACGTACGGGGTGAGCGTCATCTGGTCGAACTCGACCGGGGTGAACGGCAGCCCCGGCATCGCGGGGAGTGGAGCCGGCTGAACCGGGCTGAGGATCTTCACCGCCAGCGTCTTCTGTGCGGCCTTGAGCGACGGGTCCGCGTCCATGACCGAGACCTGCCAGACCAGCTCAGCGGTCTGCTTGTCACGGGCCTGCACGAAGCGCCCGTTCGTCGAAGCGTCGAAGTCCTTGACCGGCTCGACGTCTCCGACGATGTAGCAGCCGTACGGGAAGACCATGTCGGACGTCACGGGGATCGGTCCCTGAAGTGCCATCGTCCACCACCTCCTTCGTCTACCCCTCTAGACAGTTGCGATCGGCTCGCTTTGTGGAGCTGTCTAGGGGGCTATGCAGAGGACGATAGCCAGAGTGTCCCCCAACTGTCTAGGGGGGTAAACGCTAATGGACGTGTTTTCGGAATGGCACTTGGAGAGCTGCGGCGAAATGGCCGAAATTACCGCGATGTCCATTGGTCTTGTGCTGGGATTATGCCCGTTGTGTCACGTGTTGAGGCATCCCTCCGTAAATGACAGAAAGGTGCGCCATTAATGGTGCTTCGTGGGCCTAGCCGTAGCCAGCAGCATGTCGTCGAGGACGCCGAACAAGCCTATGCAGAGGGCCGGCACGTGTTCGTCGCTCGATTCAGCGTCCCTCTGGACAGGGCACCGCAAGGCAGAAGTCTCCCCGTGATCAGTTCGATCATCGAGGCGATCGAGGCTTAGGGGTGGCACTTGGAGCACATGGCCACCAGCGTCCTGGTAGCCGCCCTCAACCGCCACGGCAACGTCACATGCCTATTCCGTCGAAGTGAATGAGACATGAGCGGCGGTGGCGTCATCGTAGGTCTTGCCGCGGGGCCAGCGTTCGCCGTGCGGATCTGAGTGCTCGGCGGCCCGGACTTCGGAGATGAGGTTCGCCGGCCCGTGCTGGTCGAGCGCGTCGAGGGCTTCGCGCCAGGTGGCCAGGTGGAAGCGGTCGACGAGGCGGGAGGCGCCGTCACTGAGCAGGGCGGCTGCGCGCACTCGGTCGGCGGGCATGCTGCCGGTGAGGGCCTGGTCGGCGGCGAGGGGATCGGTGGCGGCGACCCAGAAGCCGCCGTCACGGTTGCGGTAGGAGCGCAGGGTCTCGACGTAGCGCCGGTGGGCCGAGACGTGTGCGTCGCTGCCGGAGTCGAGGGCGTCCATCTCGGCTCTGTAGGGGGCGCCTACCTGGGCTTCCCGATCGTCGCAGATGACCGTCGGGTCCGTGGTGCCGATGACGTCCAGGACGAGGACGGAGTCGGCCAGGACGAGCCATTCGATCAGCTCGTTCCTGCGGCGCAGCATGATGACGGTGGCCGAGGGAGAGCCGGGGTGGTTCAGGTCGCAGGTGTCGTCGTGGAGCGAGCTGACCGTCTTGATCGCTTCGGCCAACAGTTCAGGCAGAGGGCTGGGACTCTGACTGATCGAGGCGATGAGGGTGGAGCCGAGGGTGCGGGAGTACCAGGCCACGCCGTGTGAGCAGCCGGAGTCTGAGCCGGGCGGGGTGCCTGCGCCGTCGAGGAGCACAGCGGCGTCCGGGGTGGCGGCGACGAAGTCCTCGTTCGCGCGGCCTGGGGCTGCTTGGGTGGCGAAGGTGACCCGCACGGCTTACTCCTCTTCGTGCCGGTAGAGCGGGCTCGCCAACTCGGCCTTGATGGGCTCACCTGTTGACGGGTCGTACTCGACGCTGACCACCGTGGAGAAGCGCTTGTCGCCAACCTGTCCCCACAGGGTCGCGATCTCGGTCTGGAGGAGCTGCACCACACCGAGGGAGCCTTGGGGGTGGATGCCGGTGAAGATGAGCAGGTTGCCGTTGTTGTCCGGCCGTGCGAGCCGTCCCAGGTAGGCGTAGTCGACGGGTCGGGCCGGTGCGCTGTCGGAGCCAGAACGATAGATCGTGTCGGTACGAGTGTCGTGCAGCGTCCACACGTCGTCCTTGACCCACTTCAGAACTGGGTCGGACTCGTACAGCGCCCCGGTGACAGGGGAGAGGCGAGGGCCGCAGAGAACCATGAGGTTCGGCCGGTTGAGGTTGAGTTCGCCATTGAGCGGGACGTGTTCCAGTTCCATCGCCAGGTCGAAGCCGCGGACGAGGTCTTCAAGGCGCTTGGCGGCGGCGACGTCCTCCATCGCGACCACGGGGCGGGCGTTGTTCGCCTCGCGCTTGAGAGGAATGGCCAGGGTGACGGTCCCTGTTCCGAGGAACGCGCCCTCAGGGGCCGGCCCGGTGTGACGGATCTGGTGGATACGTCCTCGGGTGAGCCCGGCTTCCTTGGCGATCTGCGCGTACGACAGGCCCTGAGCGTGGAGGTCCTGGATCACGCGGCGACGCAGCCGGGCCAACTCGGTGACCTCTTGCTGTGCGGCATTGAGGCGTTCGGTCGCGACCCGCAGCAGTTGGAACGGGTCTTCGATCGCGGCAATGCGATCCACGTCGCTCGGCGGCACAGGTCCCCCCTTGATCACTGCACGTGAGTCTAGGCCCCTAGACGGTTTGCCGTCTATCCCCCTCGACAGAACGAAGTGTAGTGGTTCGCCGGTTTTAGAACTGACTGCACGAATCGCTGATCGCCGGTTAGGGACGCCTCTCGGGCTCATCGTGCCAGGCCCGTGAGCAGTGCGTGCCACATCGCGTGGGCTTGGGCGAGCCGCACTCGACGGGTCTCTGTCACGACCAGGTCTCCGCCTTGGGTGACGCGCCGAACGAAGCCCAGCCCGCCGGCTTCGCACAACTCGTAGTAGACGCTTCGGCAGGCGCAGGTCCAGTCGGTAACACGGCACGGTTCATCCCGCCGAGACGGATACCAGGTGAGCTTTGCGCAGGCACCTTGTGGCAGCGGTACGTGCGGCGACAGGCAGGGGCTCATGAGCAGGAAGCCGTCTGTTGCTGGTACCGCAACACCGCCCAGACCGTCCGCCCACCGTCATCACCCCAGACGCCCCAGTCGAGCGCCAGAGCGGAGACGAGCAGCAGGCCACGCCCACCTTCCGCTCCCATGGACGGACAGAAGACCGCTGGGGAGGACGGCCCTCCTTCGTCGAGGACGCCGAGCCAAAGTCGGTCGGGGTGGGCCTGGACGGTTACCAGGAACCGGCCGCCGAAGCGTCCGCTCGCGGAGTGCCGTATCGCGTTCGTGGCCAGCTCGCTGACGACAAGCTCCGCCTCGTCGACGGTCGGGGAGCCTTGCAGGAGCGCGGTGACGAAGCGCCGTGCTTCCGTGATGGATGGGGCGGAGCCGAGGAAGTAGCGGGAGAAGCGCCAAGCCGACATGAAGGAGCTCCGTCGTCTAGGGGGCTATACATCGGATGGCGTCAGAGTATGAGCGACCCTAGAACTACCTCAAGCTATTCGGCGCATAAATGCGTCACTTCTCTAGCCGCTTGACCAGCTCCCGGTAGTCATCGGCAATGGTCCGCAGTAGTTCGCGGAGTTCGTCCCCATAGACAGCCACGCCGGCGAACGCCTCGAACGTCTGGAGATGAGCGGCCAGCTCCCCGGGATCGGTCATCGTCAGATCCCCGGTCAAGCTCTCCACTACGCTCACAGTCCCGTCATAGACCGTGAACCCATGCAGCGGAAACGCCGGCACCTGCACCGACCACGGCACAACCCCGAGCGTCACATGCGAGAGCGTGGACATCTGAGCTAACCGATCAAGCTGCGCCAGCATCAACGAGGGCGACCCCGGCCATGTCCGCACAGCACCTTCGGTCAGCACAAACGAGAACTTCCGACCTGCATCGAAGAGCACGGCTTGAGCCTCCACCCGCACAGCCGCCGCCTTTGCGACATCGCTTTCCTCGACATCACGCCCCACGGCGAGCGCCAGCCGCGCGAACTCCGCCGTCTGCAAGAGGACCGGAATCACGGCTGACTGGAAGCACACAAGTTGCTGGACCGTCCTCAGTCGCGCAGCGTTCGCTGCCTCCTGGCCAGCGACCCCTCCCTTCAACTGGGAAACCTCTTCACGAAGCCGACGAAGGAGAGCATCCAACTCGGCTCGACGTGAACCAGCCAAGCCAAGCGCAGTGACCAAGCGCTCCACAGTCTCGGGGGTGGGAAGCAGTTGCCCCGTCTCAATTCGGGAGATCGTAGGCTGCGCCACCTGTGCCCGAGCTGCAAGAACCTTGCCGGTGAGGCCGGCCTCTTGTCGCAGCCTCCGCAGCAACTCACCCAATGTTCTCAAACGACCCCGTCGCTCATCCACAGGGAGCGTTCTACCACTCGTCCAGCCCATGCGCTGTCACATCCATGGATGAGCAATATCTAGGCGGAGTTTTCATGAGGTGCCGCCTGTGGCACGCTCTCACAAGTCGGAGGTCTAGCCGCGGCCCTTGCCGGTCGGCATCTCTAGCACTGCCTGGCACGGGCAGTATCAACTGCTGTAAACAGTCGAGATGCGAGACAGACTCTCATTCGGTCGCGACCAACGTGCTGACCCGGTAGAGCCGGGCCTTAGAAGGCAAACACTCGGCGAGCACGCAACCGCTCATGAAGGCCTTCAGGATCAGGCTTGTCCCCGTAGGATGAGAGGTGGCTTCTCCGTTATCGGATTATCTGCACTACGAAAAGCGCTATAAGGATTTTGGAAACGGTGCCCCGGGATGTCTTCGTCTGCAAAACAGTACGATATATTCATCTGCTATTCATCGGCGGACAAGATGGCAGTTTCGGAAATTGCCGAGCGCCTGAAGCGTCGCGGCCTGAAGATATGGCTCGATGAATGGGCTATCAAGCCCGGCGATCTCCTATTGGAGAAGATTGAAAACGGAATTGCTGGTGCACAGTATTTTCTTGCTTTTATTTCAACCCACTCTGTGGATTCACGGTGGGTTAAGCATGAACTGGCTTCTGGAATGTCGCTGGAAATAGCCGGAAAAGAAGTGAGAGTCGTTCCCGCCCTGATGGGAGCAATGGACTTCTCTGGCCTACCGGCATCGCTGAGCGGAAAGAATTGTCTCGATTTTCGGACAGAAGGGGCCATAATAGCTTCAATAGAAAAGCTTGTCGATTTAGTTGATCCCGAGCGAAGAGTCCGCAAGGAGCTTCTGAAGGAGCTGAGAAGGCCAGACTCCCTTGATGGTGCAACCTTCAGTAAACTGTGTAGATATGCCCATCATCATAGGGATCAAACACTTGAGGTGGCAGCCCTCAAGGGATTGGTGCAGTTTCCTGGAACCCCGGCAGTGCTCGAGATAACTAGGCGCTCCCTTCATGAGTGGGGAATGCAGACAATTGGTACAGCGATAAACCTTCTCGGTAAGCGGGCTGAAGATGGCGGATTGCTTGCGCTCACGTCGACCTGCCTGATGGACTTAAGGTTCTACGTCCAAAAGCTGAAAGAAATCTCTAAGGTGATCGGTCCGGATGCTCTTCCTTATTCCTTCGAGACTGTACGCCACACCTCTCTGATGGAGTACATGCTCATAGAAGACGCACTTAGCGAGAAGGTGGATGTGGTTCGCGAGCTGCAGTGGCACGAAAATCCCGACATAGCGAATGGTGCACTATTGGCCCTCTGGAGTATGCGCCAGCACCGAATCGGTAGCGTGAGTCTTGAGATCAACAAGAAACAACTCGATGCTGCAATGAATTTTGGTGCAGATAGGCTGCCTGGTTTAACGGACTTGCTTAAGGCTGGTCCCGACAGTCCAGTGAGGCATAGATGAAAAGAGAGCTATTTGCCTCTAGGTTCGCAATGCTTCAGCCATTTTGGTCACGAGCAGAGCATGTTTGTCTGGAGGCGCGTTGCGGAAGTCAGCGTAGTAGCGGGTCTGTGCGAATCCGGGCAATTCTACGTCGCCAATAACCACGGGGATGAACCGTCGACCTGTCTCGATCGACTGATGCATTAATGTGGCATACTCCTGCTTAACCCAGCCGCTGGCTACCGACGATGGACTAAAGACCAATATTCCGTGCATGGATTGACGGATAGCGAGTTCGATTGTGTGCACTAGGACATCGCCGATCCTGAGGACTACTTCGTCGCGGGCAACTGTAATTCCTTGCGCTTCTAGATCGCGGCAGAGCTCGGCGACCCAGGTGGCATCGTTGTGCGAATACGATACGAAAACGTCATAGCGAGATGGCATGAACTCTTCCGACCTCTTGCCTATTGGAGACGATGGCGGAATTCCCTGCTGGGGCCGAAATGGCGGCTTCCGCCGCACTGCGACCCATCCGAAATAAGCTGCAAAAATCCCTGCTAGCGTGCCGGTTGCAGTGAAGATAAGGGAGGCCACATCCACAACAGGTAATACTAGAGGACGTCATTGGCTCATCGTCTACCAGATCTTGATGATGCACTGCCGAATTGTGCTTATAGAGATCAAGGGCGGCGCTCCGCGCCGCCGCGCGGCCCTGCGCTCGGCCGCACGCTGCGCGTGCGGCCTGGGGGCCGTTCTCGCGCGCGGCCGTGCTCGGGCCGCGGGGGCACGGATATTCCGGCCGATGCTCAAAGCCGATAGCGTCAAAGGGTGGACCACGGCGATCCCGCAATCCGGCTATGGAGCGACGCCGAGCTCGCTGTCGCGACTGGCCTCCTGGCGCTGCTGATCCTCCTACCAACTGTCATCTGGCTTGCCATGATGATGCTGCACCGCCGCGGGTAGCGCTTCCAGTGGGATATTCCTGCTCCCCAGATGGGGGCCCTTGGTAGTAGTCGGTGTTCCACCAGAAGCTCGGGCGTCGCCGCTGCCGCCACCATGGCCAATCAGGTGACGCGAGGGGATTCGGCGATGTTCGGGCGAGAAAGCTTCTATCGATAGGTAGCACCAGGTTGTAGAGATACGGTCGCGCCCAGCGAGGCAACGCGATGAGCACCTGTTCCAGTTCCCCGCGTGGATCGTGTTCCCAACATCCGAGGCATGTGCAGGTGGGCAGGAGGCGGGTGGAGGTGCCGGGAATCACTTCCCGTGTCCAGGCCAGCAGCACCGCAGCCACATAACCAGGCCCCCACCGGGTGTGCTCCAGCGTGATCACCGCGGCCATGGGGCGTGGTCCGAGACCGGGAACCTGATGAATAGAGGGTCTGTGGGTTACACACGTGAATCTTCGCGTGCGAACCACTGAAGGGCGCCTACGCGGCATGGCCCTTTCTGATCGAAGTCATGTGCATGATGATCGCATGCCAAGGGCGTGACTTCCAGGCCTCGATTGCCGAAGCAAACTACGCCTCCGGCGGGGGCCTCCGGCTCCGGGATGCTCGCCGTGCCGGCTGCCAGGGCCGTTGGTGGTTGAGGTGGAAGCCTGATCATCCCGTCGCCATCGCCCCAGGACAAGCCCAGCAGACCAAGGGCCTTGGGCGAAGGTCGTTCCTCCGGTTGGGGGCTCCACCTTCACCCCAGGCCCTTGGCCCGCTTCCCTGACGGGTGGGACGACGGCGACGGGATGATCAGGCGGGCCATTAGCGGGCCATTAAGGGCGGTCAACAGGGGCCACTCACGGTCACTCGCGGGCTGTGACTCGCCCAGGTGGGGGCCGTTTCCGCTGAAGATCAAGCCGTTTTGCAAGCAGGATGTCAGGAGTTCGAATCTCCTAGGCTCCACTCATACAAAAGCCCAGGTCATCGGCCTGGGCTTCTGATTGTTGTGGGCCTTGTTCTGGGGGCGTGCCCGATGTCACAGCATGGCTGGCCGGCGCGCATGCTTGGGGGGCGATCGAGGGTCCAGGGCTTCGTTCCTCAGCCCTGGACCACCGTCTTTCGCAGTTCCCGTCCCGACCTCTCCTCCTCTGGAGATCAGCACACGTCCAAGAGCTGATCACTCAGGTCGGTCCGGTCGAGGAGCAATGGAAACGACGAGGTCCTTTGGGAACCTACGTATCAGCGCGCTATGTTGTACCGCATGTAGTGGTCGCCAGGTGGAGTGAACTCCATCCCGTTCTCGTCAAGCGCGTTGTGGACTGTCACGTGGCCGTTCGGAAAGCCGAACCCCAAGGACACGATCGTCCCCTCCACAAAATCTCTGTTCCGCCACGTCAGCAGCTCCACTGCCGAGCAAGGCTGCCCCACCAGCGCGATGAGGTCGTTCGGTACGTCGTCTCGCCACGCGAGGTGAAAGTCCGTCCAGTCCGGCGAGCGCGCTGGATCGATGGTGTTCCAGGTGATGGAGAGTTCGTCGAACTTCCAGTGGTTGATCTCGACCTGTTCGCCCTCGAAGTCCAGGAGGACCGGGCAGTCGGCGAACCACTTGTCCTCGTCAAGGTCCCACACCACCAGCGCTCGGAACAGTCGCCGACCGACGAGGCGGCCCAATCTCGCCCCATGAGTGGCAGTGATCGCCGAGCGTCCGCTCAACCATTCCGGCCTGTATCCGGGGATTCCGAAGTTGAACATTCAGTGATTGTGCCGGATGCCGTCGAAGGGCTTCTCGGGGCAGTCGGCCTCCGCCCACCCGACAAGAGCATCAGTCAGGGCGTGAGGCGGCATTGCCGACGAAGTCTCGAAAGGCTTCCAACAGCTCAGTGAGGTTCAGAGGCCCACATGCTCCTTCGAAGTGGAGCCCGCTGCTCCAGGCGTGTACCCAGTCATCCTCGGCGCGCTCCACCACTAGAGCCTGTACGGAGTTCGGATCTTTAGGCTGGCCGGAGGCTTCGGATCCATATGACGGCCCCGCGTAGGTGCAAGCCCGCCAGGTAGCTGTCGGGCGTCTTGTCGAAGCGGAAGGCCAGCCCACGCCACTGTTTGATTCGGTTGATGCAGCGTTCGGCTGTGTTGCGCTGCTTGTAGAGCTCGGGATCATGAGTGACCGGCCTCCCGCCGGCAGATCCGCGCTTCTTGCGGTTGGCCGCCTGGTCGGCCTTCTCCGGGATGACCGCCTTGATCCCGCGCCTGCGCAGATAGGCGCGGTTGCCGCGCGAGGAGTACGCCTTGTCCGCGGCCACCGCACTCGGCCGGGTGCGCGGACGGCCCACCGACAGGTGGATCTTGACGCCTTCCAGCACCGGGCAGAACTGCGGGCTGTCCCCGGCCTGGCCGACAGTCAGGACGAAGGACAGCGGACGACATCGACCATCAGCCGCCAGATGCACCTTGCTGGTCAACCCGCCCCGCGAGCGGCCCAGCTTGGCCGCCTTCAGCCGGAACCGGTGCCGGCGTCGTAGCCGTCGCCGTTCGTCCCCCTTGTCGTCAGCCCCGCCGTCAGCCCCGTCAGCCCCGTCGTGGTTGTCCCTGCGCTCTTCATCGCTGGGATCGCTGGGGTCGTCGTCGGGGGCGTTTTGCCCCTTTGGCGTAGCCCCCTTTCCTGCCGGGCGGCTTCTTCCAACGCTGCGCTCAGCTCGCCGTCCAACACCATCCCTGCAGCATGATGGTGGGCGCGGACAGTGGTGGAGTCGACGCTGACCAGGTCGAGATCGGCCTGTCCCCGGGCTGCGGCCTCAGATCACCGATGTACGGATGCCGCCCCGCAGCGTCGACGACGGACTGCGGGCCGCACTGGCGATCCGCGCCGAGCATCCGGAGATCGGCATCCTGGTGCTGTCGCAGTATCTCGGTGACGCCTACGCGGCCAAATTGACCGCCGAGCCCGCGAACGGGCCTCGCCGTGGTGGCGCCGGCTATCTCCTCAAGGATCGCGTCGGCAGGGTCGTCGACTTCATGCAGTCCCTCGACGTCATCGCAGGCGGCGGCATCGTCATCGACCCCAAGGTCATCGGGCACCTCATGTCCTCCGGGCGCCCGCACGCGCTCGACATGCTCAGCGAGCGCGAACACGAGGTCCTGGGCCGGATGGCGACCGGGGAGAGCAACGCCCACATCGCCGCAGGCTTGCACGTCACCGAGGGCGCGGTCGTCAAGCACATCGGCAACATCTTCGCCAAACTTGGCCTCCAAGCCCAGGACGGCAATCGGCGCGTCCTGGCAGTCCTCACCTACCTCCAGGCGGCCCGACCGGAAGATCCCTGATCAGGTCTCCGGCGGCGGTGGAGTGGCGGCGTTCGGGGAGCGAGACGGGACGGCTTTGAGGGGGTCGGATTGTGCGTTTGGGCGCGGCGGCGTGCTCCGGGCCTTCTGCCTGTTCGCCGTATCGACGGAGCGCATGGGCCGGGGTTGTGACGTCGCCGCGCAGACGCTGTCCTGCGATCGCACATGTGGGGCTGGCCACTTGTAGAAGTGAAAGGTCAGCGCTGGCCCACTGAGCCGGGTGGCTGATCGTCGTATGGGTTCGGCTCCCGCCACCATGTTTCGTCCTCGTCCCATTCCGTAGGCTCGGCCCACTGCTGGGCGCGCAGGACGATCTCGGCGGGAAGGCGTACAGAGTGGTCTCTTACATAGTGGGCCAGCCCTTGCGGCCACAGGAACACGCCGTCCGTGAGCTCCAGATTGCCGCTGGGCTCGTTACAGATCCGGCATGGTGAAGGGCCTGTTGCTCTGTAGGGAGCCTGTTGACCGCTCTCCAGGTAGAGAGCGAGCAGGTCGCGCTCTTCGGGGTCCCAGTCGGGATCGATCAACTCGTGCGGACGAGGCCGTTCCGGAGCTTCGGGACTCCACCAGTAGCCGATCATTCGCGCCGAGCCGTGGGCATCCACCATGAGGAGATGTTTGCAGATCAGGACTGGTCTTGGCCTCGTAAAGTGTCAGTCGGCGGGTGAGCTTGGCAGAATGAACCGGTGCGGCAGCCGGGCGAGGACGAGGCGCGAATGGGGGCTTGGCGGCTACTGCATGGGGCTTTGGAACGTTTGGCGTGGCCGGCGTCTGATCAGATCGCGTGGCTCGGATCCGTGATGTGCCCTGATGAGCTTGCTCTGGATTTCGATCACGCGTACAGGGTCTCGTGGATGGCGCGGGAGGCCGGCTGGATCGGCGACGAGCTGTCCGGGCATCTGGATGAGATCGATCGGCTCCTCGCAGAGTTGACGGAGGAAGGACCGGAGCCGTGGACCTCCGAGGGGCCGCGGAGTCATCCCACTTGGGCGCGTTTGAGAGTCCTCGCGGGTCGCGCTCTGAAGCTCATGCGTGCGGCTCCGTGGACGAGTGGATCAGAGCGCTGATCGTCGTGCCGTTACGACACGAGTTCACCGCGGCGTGCGGCCTGGGGGCGGTTGGTTCCGGATGGCTTCGAAGGAGTTGCCGGCGTGTGGCCTGATCTGTGGACGGTCGTAGGAGAAGCTGATCGAGCGCGATGGGACTTTGCGCCGCTTGAGCGTGTCGGTCCACTGCGTTTCGGCATGAGCCCGCAGGAAGCGATTGCCGCGATGGAGGTACGGGGATTCACCTCCGATGCCGTCTCCCAGGTCGGTAAGGTCGGCCCCTTCGAACAGCTGCGCACGCGCTTTCGCGCCGCGGACGCTCCGATGTACCGGGTGGATGTGGTGGCCTACTACCTCGGCTCGAAGGGACTGACCTGTGTTGTTGCCGACGCCTTGTCCGGACCTCAGGTCTCATTGGACGGGATCCGGCTCGTAGGTCGGCTGCCTTCAGAGCTTTCGGCCGAGCTCGGCGCCTACCTGGAGGGATCCGGCAGAGAAGCGAGCTTCACCGCTGAGGGTGACATCGGCTCAGAAGAGCTGGGGATGATCCCTCGTGCGCAGCGAGCCGGCGACATCCTGCTCACCCGGCTGGTTCTTGGGAGGCCCGACGACTGGGCCAACACCATGGACGACTGCATTCCGGCCGACGAGTGGCGCCTGAACTGAACCCCGTGTGAGACGTTCGTCTGCGGTCTTGTGCATGGTCGAGCCTTCTTGCCGAAGCTGAGTTTCGCGCCGATTCAAGGCCGTCGACGAGCGTTTCTCCGTTGCCGGTACCTGGATTTCATCCACGACAGGCGTTCCAGGCGGTCCTGTTCCTCGTCGCAGCACGGACACTGGATGTCTATCTCCATCCGGTCAAGGATCTCTATCCCGTGATCGGCGACCGTGAACTCCACCATGTCGCGATACAGGCGTGTCAGTCTGTGGCGCCGTCTTCCATACCGGGCGAAGTACTGGTCGATGGCGGTCACAGCTTCCACGTCCAAGGTCATGCCGGCTCCTCTGCTGGGGTCTCGCGATGGTGTGCGTTCAGCTGATCATGATCGAAATCCCTGCGGGGTGTAAGAAGTCGGGCGGTTTGCGCACTTCCCTGGTAGTTGCCCACTGAGGGGAAGGGAGGACGCATGATCGAACCTGGTCTTCGTGACCGGTTCACCGTCTTGTACAGCTCCTGCTATTCGAGCGTGTACGCGTACGCCGTCAGCCGTGCGGGGCGGCAGCTCGCGGAGGAGGTGGCGAGTGAGACGTTCTGCGTCGCGTGGCGGCGGATCGACGACGTGCCGGACGAGGCGCTTCCGTGGCTGCTCGGCGTCGCCCGCAACGTGCTGCGGGAGTCCTACCGGGCGGAGGCCCGGCGTCAGTCGTTGGAGAACGAGCTGGCGGATTGGAGTTCGGCCACGGAGCTGACGGTGCGCGACGTCGCCGAGTCGGTCACCGAGAGGGCAGCCATTTTGCGGGGGCTCGCTGCGCTCTCCGATGAGGATCGTGAACTGCTCACGCTGGTCGCCTGGCATGGTCTGCGAGCCGCGGACGCGGCGAAGGTCGTCGGCTGTTCCACGGCCACGTATTTCGTCCGGTTGCATCGCGCCCGACGCAGGCTCCAGCGTGCACTGGCCGCCGCAGAGCCCCACGCGAGCACAGGCACTGTGTTCTCCTCCCGATCGCTGCCATCTGCAAAGGAGTCCACCCGGTGAAGAAGACCGATGTGATGAAGTCGCTCGCGGCCACTCGTCCGGCGTCGCTCAAGCCGGCGGACGATCCGGAACGGCTCGATCGGATCATCGCGGCCGCGACCGCGCGGCCGTCCACGGAGGTCGGGGGGACGGACGCGCCGGAGCGCGTCCCAGCTCGGCGGCGGCGCCTGCTCTCTCCTGGCCGCTCTCTGCTCGGCCTGGCCGCGGCCGCCGCCGCGGTGGCGGTCATCGTCCCCGCGACGTTGTCCGACAGGACGATCTCTGTCGCGCCTCGGCCCAGTACGTCGGTGTCCGTGACGGGCGAGCCGACCGCCCGGCAGATCCTGCTCGCCGCCGCCGTCGCCGTGGAGAAGGCCCCGGCGAGCGGCGACTACTGGCGTACCGCGACCGTCGACCGGTGGATGTTGACCGACCCCACCCGCAGCTACGTCCTTGAGGGGGGACGCTCCAAGGAGGTGTGGCTGGCGAAGCGGCCGGATCTGCGGAGCTGGCGCGTCTGGCAGGACCTCGGCGTCAAGCCCGCGACGCCACAGGACGAGGCCGCCTGGCGGGACGCGGGGGCGCCCACCAGCTGGCGATACCCCAAGGACATGAGGACGGAGAACCTGTTCTCCGTCCCGTCCAAGCCGCTGGAGACGGCGGCAGGCGAGCGGACCGGCGAACAGCTTCACTGGAAGCTGGTCGGTGAGCTCGCAGGGAAACCGTTGACCTGGGAGGAGGCGAGCGCGATCCCGAGCGAGCCCGAGCCACTCCGGACCTACCTGGAAGAGCGCATCGGCAAGCTGGACCTGACCGGATCCGGCATGGACGTGGAGGAGGCGAAGGCGCACATCCTCCTCCGGAACTGTGTGGACATCATCAGTACGCTGCCGGCCTCGCCCGAGACCCGTGCGTCCGCGTACCGGATCCTTGCGTCGCTGCCCGGCATACGGGCTGAGGGGGAGATGACCGATCCGCTGGGCCGGCGCGGGGAGACGCTCGCCTATCAGGAGGAGATCGAGCCGGGCGTGTTCGCCCAGGTTCAGCTCGTGGTCGACCCCGGCGCCGGTCAGCTTCTCGCCGAAGTGCGGACGAACACCACCAAGCTTGAGAACGGGCGGCGGGCGGAGCTGCGTCTCTCGACCTCGTTCCAGGCGATCGGCTGGACAGACGAGCGTCCGGAACTGCCAGTGAAGAAGGACTGACTCACTTGCGGCGGGCAGGGCCGGAAGAGGGGCGGTGGTGCGTCGTCGTAGGCCTTGCCCGCTCAGGGGCGGGGCAGACCCCAGAAGCTTGCGGCCGGTCCAGTGCAACCTGATGACACGGCGACGTCCCGTCACACCAGGCCGACTGCCATGGGATTCTCATCGCTGCACATATGCCTCGATGCCATCAAGAATCCTGGCAAGGCCGAATTCGAAGCCGTCGAGCGGGGCTTCGTCGGCGAGGAACATCGGATCCTCGATCGCGTCCGCGACGGCGTTCAGGTTGCGGGAGCGGAGTTGGCCGTCCAGGAACACGCGCACCGCGCGTACGGCTCGTTGCTGGTCGGGGTTCGCGCGGCGCAGCGCGGCCGGGGTCGGGGTGTTGCGCCGCAGGTTGGCGCCGTACCGGGCGTGGCTGTCGAGGAGGTACGCGCAGTTCAGCGTCTGCTGGGCCGCCATTCCGGTCGAGCCGAGCACGGTGATCAGGGCGTCCAGCCAGGCCGCGTTGTGCGGGGTCAGGGAGACGGTCGTCGGCACGTCCAGCAGCCAAGGGCGTGAGAGGAAGCGTTCGAACAGCTGGCGGGCCCACAGCGCGGCCGCCTCTCGCCAGTCGCCGTCCGGCAGTGCGGGTGGGTCGCCCCAGGCACGATCGGCCAGGAGCACGATGAGCTCGTCCTTGGAGCTGACGTAGCGGTACAGCGCGTTGGTGGTGACGCCGATCCGGGCGGCCACCTTCGGCAGCGAGGCGGCGGCGATGCCCTCCTCGTCGGCCAGTTCCGTCGCGACCGCGATGATCTTCTCGACGCTGTGCGCCGGCTTCGGGCCGCGCCGCCCCCCGGTGTCGACGACGCCCCAGGCCGCGGCCAGGCCCGGCGGCAGCGCCCCGAAGTCGGCGTCGTCGGCGTTCGCGCGATCTCGCGCAGAGTCGGGTCCGGGGCTCTTGCGTGGGGTCATGGCCGGCATCCTCTCGAAGATCTGAGAGAAATAGTAGACGGCTTACACAGTTGTTGTTACTGTGCATGCCATGAACACTTCATTGCTTACACAGATTCCGCTTCCGCCCACGGCTCGCCGCTGGATCGGCGTGGCCGCGATCCTCGGCGCCGTCTTCGCGATGGCCGAGCTCCCGCTCTACTTCGTCGTGCCTGCATGTGACCCTCCGGCCTGCAGCGTCGAGACCGGCGCGCTCATGCCGGACTGGCTGATCCTCACCCGTACGCTCTTCAACTTCTGTGCGCTCACGCTGTTCCTGGTGTTCATGAGCGGCGTCCGACCCCTGATCACGCGGGCCGACGCCCGCTACGAATGGTTCGGGGCGGTCGCCGGCACCGCCGGCGTGGCGTGGACGATCATCGACATGGTCGCCAAGGGGATCGAAGGCAGCAATGCCATCAAGGCCGTCGAGGAGATCGACCCGACCCGTACCGTGCCCACCTACCTGCTCTACGGCTCCATGAGCCACCTGATGCTCGTCGTCTTCGGTGTCGCCTTCGGGTACGCGGTGCTGCGCACCGGCGCCCTCTCACGGTGGGTCGGCTGGTCGTCGTTCGGCATCGCCGCACTGCACCTGGCCGGGGTGCCGTCGATGTTCTTCGGCTTCAACTCGTCGGAGTTCTACGCCTCCAACGGCTGGGGTGCGGTCGCGATGTTCAACGGCATCGCCGCCATCTGGGTGGCGGCCGTCGGCGTCGCGACGCTGAGGCGGAAGCCTGCGCGGGCACTCGTCTGACGGCCGTCGCACAGGCGCTTACGCGTGGCGGGTTCGGCAGGTCGGATTCCGCCGACCCCGCCCCTCATGCGTCGCCTCTGTTGTCCCCGCCCGACATCGCTCGTCGCCGTCCCGCGGTCCGAGCTCGACGGCTGGGCCGGTGTGGTGAGCGCCGACGGCGCGGGCCTGCCGCCGGAACGGCTCGCCGACCGCCTGCGCGTCAGGCGCACCGGTTTCGCGGAACTGGGCGGCGGGTTGTCGATGAACGCGGTCCCCGGCGGCGGCGTCACGGTCAGCGCCGTCCTGCCCGCCACACGACACATCTGAGCGAACGCGGCGGCGACGGGATCGGCGATCCGGGCCGTCCAGCCGGAGGAGCAGCTCAGCGGGACCCGCCATCAGCGCCTGGCCGGCGAGTTCGTCCATCCCTGTATCTTGAGCGCTGTTCCTGGCGCAGAAGACAGTCGGCCGGTTCTTGGGCAGGACCGGTGTCCCTGTTCGCTCAGCTGTTGGAGGCCCGGTGTACGTGGTCCATCGATCGGGGAACCAGGGACTACTGGGAAAGTCGGTCCGGCGTCTGGCTGAGCCGACGGTGCTGGAGTGGGTCCGCAGGGTCTGGAACGACGCCACCGCCCAGGACATCGATGACCGGCTCGTACGTGAGTTGGGCGCGGAGGTCTACGGGCTGCGGTGGCTCTTCTCGGAGGGAGGTTCGGCTCCCGAGACCATGCAGGAACTCCGCACCCTGGCCAGAACACGGCTCCCGGCCGTATCCCAGTGCAACGTTGACGCGCACAGCGTTCGCGTTCTGGCCAAGGGGCTCGACCATGACGTCGCCTACTGTCTCGTCGACGACATCGCGGTCGCGGCAAGTCCGGAGCGGTGGGCCTTTGCCGTGCACGACGGGCCGCTGCCCGAACGTACGAGAGGCTCGACCTCACGACGAACCACGTGTGTGGACCTCCGCCGATGGTCTTGCGAGAAGCGTCCGCCGGGCGATCTGACGGCCGGAGAAGTGCTCGGCACGGTGGAGATCCAGTTCCAGCAGCCGTCACCTGACGCCTGCAGGTTCACCGACTTCCTCGTCACCCGCACCCGTCATGGGCAGGCTGTCGTCGGGATGCTCGCTCGGCGCGTCCGTCAGGACCTTCAAGGGGCCGGTGTCGGTCGTACCACCGGCTGGCTGCCCGGGACCCACCTGTATCCGCACGGTCGTCTCTTCCTGCGGGTGCTCGGCCGGACGTGTGAAGGCTCCGACGGGCCCAGTGTCCTGATCGGCGGATGACCCGCGACGTGACCGCCTCCGGAGCAGGGCCGGAGGCGGCGTGACGGGGAGGTGAGTGGCAGTCAGGCGGGGAGGAGGCCGATGGCTGCCTTGGTCTGGCGGATCTTGGTGCCGGCCAGGTCGCGGGCTCGTTCGGCGCCGGAGCGCAGGGCCTTCTGGACGTGGCCCGGGTCTTCCGACAGGTGCAGGTAGCGGTCGCGGATCGGGGTGAGGGTGGCCACCACCGCGTCGGCCACCGCCTGCTTGAGCTCGCCGTAGCGGTCGAACTGGGACGCCAGGTCCGCGGGGGCGCGGTCGGTGCAGGCGGCCAGGATGGCCAGGAGGTTCGAGACGCCGGGTTTGCGGTCGGGATCGTACGCGACCGTGTTGTCCGCGTCGGTGACGGCGCGCATCACCTTGCGCCGGAGCACGTCGGGGTCGTCGAGCAGGCGCAGGACGCCGCCCGGCGTGGCGGCTGACTTGCTCATCTTGTCGGTGGGGGAGGTCAGGTCCATGAGGCGGGCGGCCACCGGCGGATTGACCGTCGTGGGGACGGTGAAGACCGGGGCATATCGGGTGTTGAACCGCTGGGCGACGGTTCTGGCCAGTTCGACGTGCTGACGCTGGTCCTCGCCGACGGGGACCTGGTCGGTGTCGTACAGCAGGATGTCGGCGGCCATGAGGATCGGGTAGGTCAGCAGGGACATGCGTACCTGCTGCTGGCGGCTGGACTTCTCCTTGAACTGGATCATCCGCTGGGCCTCGCCGTAGCCCGTGGTGCATTCCAGCAGGTAGTGCAGTTCGGTGTGTTCCGGCACGTGCGACTGGACCAGGAACAGGCAGGACTCGGGGTCCGTGCCGGCGGCGAGCAGCAGGGTGGCGAATTCCAGGGTCCGCCGGTGCACCTGGGCGGGGTCGTGGTCCAGGGTGAGCGCGTGCAGGTCGGAGATGAAGACGACGGTGTCCGTGGTGGTCTGTTCGGCGATGATCGGTGCGATGGCGCCGAAGTAGTTGCCGAGGTGCAGGTCGCCGGACGGCGTGAAGCCTGTGAGACGTCGTGGCATCGGTGGAGCTCCCTCAGGTCGGGAGCCGCCTCTCGTCCTGGGACCGGCCGAGGTACGAGGACACCGACGAGCCGCCCGGGACTGGGCGGCCGCTTGGTGTTGGGTCTGCGCGGATGAGCAGTGCCGCCCTGTTAGGGGCGCCACCAACCGAGAAATGAGTGGATCATCCGCATGACGCCTACCGTACCACCCGGTTTGGAGCGGATGCGTCCTCGGGTTGGTGCTGGATATTCCTGACGGCTAAAGGGCGGGTTTGGTGGCATTTCGGGGGTTTGGTCCGGGATTATGCTGCCTGTGGCGATGCTTCGGTTGTTGGCAATCGGGTTTCTTGCCGGTGTCGTGGCGTTCCCGCTCCTGTGGCTGGAACGCGCGGACGGCTTTCAGCATGCGCGGATCGCGGCACTGTTGGCACTGGGGGTGGGGCAGTTCGTCACCGTGCCGGTCGCGCTGGTCGGGGGGCTCGTGCTCGCCGCGAGAGGGGTGTGGGCTCGTACGCCGGGTTATCTGTTGGGGACCGTCACCACCTTTTTCGGAGTGCTTGTCGCCACTCAGGCGTGGGCCATGGGCCGATGGGTCGAGGGACGCGCCGAGGTGGACGATATCGACACCGAAACCGTCCTGGCGTTTCTGGCGACCATTTCCGGGACGGTGACGACGGCCGTCGGCCTGTCCATCGTCCTGTTGCGATGGTCCGGTTATGATTCCCGAACCGCGCCGTTACGTCAGCGGCGTGCGCGCAGGCGCGGGTGAACGAATTCCGTCACGCACGGAACTCCGTTTCCGGGGCTGATCGGTGGAACAAGGAGTTCGGTGAAGTACTGGTTATGGCGGGTGCTGGTCGCGTTTGTCGTGGCGTTCTCAGGAATGGCGGGACAGGCCGTGGCGGCGCCCGGTCACGAAGGCGGTGTCGGTGACGACCAGGAGATCGCGGTCTTCCTGTGCGCGCCGTCCGCGGCCAGGTGTCACAAGCGGTACGCGACGGCGAAGCAGCGTCGTGAACTCGGGGCGTTCCTGAAGTCGGTGCCCGAGGTGACCGAGGTGCGGTTCGTGAGCCGGGCGGCGGCGTACGCGGCGTTCCGGCGGGAGTTCGCCGGCCGGAAGAAGACGCTGGCCGGGGTGCGGGCCAAGGACCTGCCGGAGTCGTTCCGGGTACGGGTGTCGGGGGTGGCCGATCGGGCTCGCGTTCTGGCCGCGGCGGAATCGCGGCCGGGGGTGTGGTGGGTCGTCGACCAGGCGGATGGCCGTTTCAAGACCCAGCCGTCCTGGAACGAGGATTTCTCTGTGCTGCTCTGCACGGGAACCTCGTTCACGAAGGGGTGCAAGCGCGGGCGGGGCAGTGCGAACGACGCGGCTGCCACGGCGAAGGAGAAGAAGGCGATCGTCGCCGCCATCGAGCGGATTCCCGGCCTGGAATCGTACGTGTTCGAGGATCAGCAGACGGCGTATCGGAACTTCGTCGAGACGTACGCGGACGACGAGCCCCTGATCTTGGCCACCAAGATGTCGGACATGCCCATGAGATATCGGCTGTGGGTCCGGCCGAAGGGGAATCCCGGTTCCTGGGGCCACCGGCTGGCGGGCATGCCGGGGGTGAGCCAGGTGGACGACCTGGGCTGTCTGGCCGAAGGAGTGCGGTTCTGGCTGGAGTACGGGCTTGAGAATCACCGGTCCTGGACCAGGGAATGCGAGTTGCGCTGAGACAGGGCGGCCGCCGGTTCGAGCGTTTCGTTCAAGACCGGCGACACGATCGTGGACGCCGGCCGCGGCACCGGTTCACAGGCGATGCTGCTCCACCGTCCCGAACCGCGGGCCCGGGTCATCGGCGGGATCAGCTCCAGGTGGCGCGCTTGAGCACCCCGGCCAGCCCGTAGGTGTTCCAGGCGTCCACCACCAGGATCCTGGACTGCGGCAGGAACCACTCCCGCTGCGTCCACTTCGAGGTCGTGCGGCCGGTGTCGTTCGTCACGCAGCGGTTCGGCCAGGTGGTGTACTGCGCCTTGTGCCCGGCGCCCACCGGCCGCAGCCCGCGGTAGGAGGCCTTCTCGCCGGGGTACCAGCTCAGCTTGGAGTTGTACGGGCACGGGATCACCCCGCTGAACGGATGGAACTGTTCCTTCCCCGTGTACGTGAAGGAACCGCCGCCGACCGGCACGTTCGTGTACTCCTTCGGCCCGAAGATCCAGAAGCTCTCGCAGTCGGGCGCGAACGGCTCCGCCTTCTTGCACAACAACCCGGTCACCACCACGACGTGGTCGCCCGACCGGCGCACCTGCCAGTCGGCGGGGATCCTCAGGGTCATGCCACGGAAGGAGACGGTCTTGACCTGCGCGGACGAGGAGGCCGACGCGGTGGACGCGGTCGCGGGCAGTACGGCCGCCGAGGTCAGGACGGCGAGAAGGAGAAGGCTTTTTCTCATGGTTCGGGAAGGTACGCACCCTCACTTGCGGAGGGCTGGCCATCCACTTGGAGGACGTCCGCCTCGGGTGGGTATGGGGTAAAGCATGATCTTCCTGAGACGGGCCGTCCTGATGGTCCTCCTCGCCTTCCTGGTCATCCCGATCACCGAGGTCGTCGCCGGTCCGCAGCCGGCCGCGGCGCAGTCCCGCGCCGAGGCGCAGGCCGGTGCGGCACGGGCCCGCCGCATGCTGGCCCAGCTCCGCGTCGCCAGGCCCTTGTCGCTGCGCGGCTACAGCCATCGCCGGTTCCAGCCCCGGTGGGGACGTCACAAGGGAAGGTGCGACGTACGGGAGACCGTCCTGGCCCGCGACGGGCGACGGGTGCGCAGGAACGCCGCCTGCCGCGCGGTGAAGGGCGTCTGGTACAGCCCGTACGACGGCAGGCGGTTGAAGAGCGAGCGCCTGGTGGACGTCGACCACGTCGTGCCGCTGGCCTACGCCTGGCGCTCGGGCGCCAAGAGGTGGAGCCAGGCGCGGCGGCGGGCCTTCGCCAACGACCTCACCCGTCCTGAGCTGGTCACCGTCAGCCATTCCGCCAACATCGCCAAGGGCGGGCAGGGGCCGCAGAGCTGGCGTCCGCGCCGCCGCGCCTACTGGTGCCGCTACGCGACCTCGTGGATCACCGTGAAACACCATTACCGGCTGTTCGTGACGCGCGGCGAGCGCAAGGCGCTGTCCAACATGCTCAGGACCTGTGGGCGCTGACCCAGAACGGGAGAAACAGGGATGAAGCCTGACAAAACTGCTGTTGATCAGCGGTTGGATGGGGTGCATGACTGCTCACGAGGTGGCCCGGAGGCTGCCCGACATCCCCGTGCTGCGTGACCTCTGCCGATCGATGGCGGTGCTGGAGGCGGTCCTGAGCCCGGAGTGGGAGGACCGCTTCCACTCCTTCGACGCCCACTGGAGCCCGGGTGAGGAGATGGCCTCCCTGCGGAACGGCTCCGGCGACGACTACTCGATCGTCTTCTCCTCGAAGGGCGCCTACATCCGTGCTTTCGACCACGAGTCCGAGATGAGCCCGTACGCGAACGACGGGCCGTGGCCCGGCGTGCTCGACTCGGTCCCGGACGTCTTCCTCGACTGCGTACGTGAACCCGCGTTCCGCGACGAGGACGGCCTGCCACTCGTGACCGCCTGCATCTGGCGCGAGACCGGCGACGGGGAGTGGCGCACGGGCGACATCGCCTACCCGGACGCGGCCGAGGACGCCGACGGCGCGTCGGGCCTGTTCGCGCTGCTCACGGACCCCTCGCCGGAGGCGTTCCGGCGGTTCGCCGAGGACCACTACGAGATCCCGGTGGATTTGGACGCGGTCCGGCACGTCTTCGCCCTCCGCCCGCTCACCCCCGCCGTCGTGGCCGCGCTGAACGCCGAGCTCACCCTCCAGGACCTCGCCGAGGACCTTGCGGAAGCCGGGTACCCGATGCCGGAAGCCGGCCACCCGATGGCGGAGGCCGGGTAGCCGGGCGGTCGCGCTCACGCCTGCCCGGCGAACACCGCCTTGAGCGCCTCCGCCGTCGCGCGTGGGAAGGCGGTGTTGCCGTTGTGGCCGCCCGGGAGCGTGACCGGCTCGGTGCCGAGCAGCTCCGCCAGCGCGAGCGCGCAGCGGTAGGTGTGCACCGAAGGCCGGGTGGTACGGCCGATCGCCGGGATCACCCGCGTCCCGGTGTGCGTCAGCTCCGCCGGGGCGAGGTCGTCCGCCATGACCGCCGTGAACTCCGTCCCGATGAAGAAGCCGAAGTTGGCCTGCCGCCTCGGCGTGAGCGGTTGCGGGGTGAGCCCTTCCTCGGTTTCGTCGTGGGCCGGGTCGATGCCGAGGTGCCGGGTGATCGCGGGGAAGGCCGCCGGCAGCCCGCCGGACGCGTACGCCTGCTGGATGGCCGTCAGCTCGGAGACGTGCTCGGCCCGGCCGGCGGCGGGCAGCAGGTTCGGCGTCACGGGCTCGTGCGCGATCAGTGTGCCGAGCACGCCGGGGTGCCGCGCCGCCACCTGGAGGCCGATCGCGCCTCCCATGCTGAACCCGGCCATCAGCGCGGGCCCGTCGGCCACCTCGGCGAGCAGCCGCACGACGTCGTCGGCGTGGTCGGCCATGGTGACGGGCGGCGCGCCGGGGTCGAGGGCGCTGCGCGACAGGCCGCGCCGGTCGTAGGTGACGACCGTGAAGGCGTCGGCCAGGAGCGGCACCAGGTCGGCGGTGCGGTCGGCGTCGCCCTCGCCGCTCTGGGACAGCAGGAGGACGGGCCCGTCGCCCTCGACCTGGAAGTGGAGGGTGGCACCCGGGACGGAAAGCGCGTTCATGATCGGTCTCCTCTGCGAAAAGCATCTAAATCGATGCATCGATATAGATGTATCATGTCCTCATGAACGGAGTCCAACTGTTCCTGCTCGGCCGCACCCTCATGAAGATCGGCGAGCAGGCGATGCCCCAGCCGAAGGGCGACGGCCCGCGCGGCTCGGTCCGTACGGTGCTCGTGGTCCTCGGGGACGTGGTCGCCCATCCCGGCACGACGGTCAGCGAGATCGCGGCGCGGACCGGCCTGCCGCAGAGCCAGGTGTCCACGGCCGTCGCGCGGCTGGAGTCCACGGGGTCCGTCGAGGGCGTGCCCGATCCGGCCGACCGGCGGCGGCGGCTCATCCGTCCCGCCGCGACGCCGTCGGCCCGGGTCGCCGAGGTCAGGGCCGCCACGATCGACGACGCCCTCGCCGCCGCGCTCCCCGACCCGGGCCCCGAGGCGGTCCGTGAGGTCGCCGCCGCCCTGGACGTGCTGGCCCGCCACCTCACGCCGGAGGTCACCGCCCGCGTCCGCGCCGTCGACATGGAGAGCGCCGTCGACATGGAGAGCGCCGTCGATGCGGAGAGCGCCGTACGATCTCAACCGTGACCGCCTCCGGCAGGACCCTCTACGTCATCGTGTGCGCGGCCGGCCCGGCCGGCGACGTGGCCAGGCTCGTCGTCCCGGCCCAGGGCGAGGGCTGGGACGTCCAGGTCGTCGCCACGCCGTCGGCGCTCGACTTCATCGACGTGCCCGAGCTGGAGCGCCTGACCGGCCGTCCGGTCCGCAGCCGCTACCGCAAGCCGCACGAGCCCAAGCCGCCCAGGGCCGACGCGATCGTCGTCGCCCCGGCCACGTACAACACGATCAACAAATTCGCCATGGGTGTCGCCGACACCTACGCGCTGGGGGTGCTGGCCGAGGCCCCTGGGCTGGGCATCCCGGTGGTCGTCCTGCCGTTCGTCAACAGCGCGCTCGCCGCGCGGGCGCCCTTCCGGCGCAGCGTCGAGGAGCTGCGGTCGGAGGGGGTGCGCGTCCTGATCGGCCAGGGGCAGTTCGAGCCGCACGCCCCGAGCACGGGCGACGGCAACGACACCTACGTCTGGGAGAGCGCGCTCACGGCGCTGCGTCCGTAGAGGGCCGATCGCGGCCCTTGTCGAACGAGATTCGCGAATGACATTCTGGAATTCGGAACCTCGTCCCCGGAGGACGCATGGACAAGGAAGCCCTCCGCCGCAAATACCTCGAAGAGCGCGACAAGCGGCTGCGCCCGGACGGCGACGACCAGTACGTCCGCCTCACCGGCCGCTTCGCCCACTACCTGGACGACCCGTACACGCCGAGGACCGAGCGCGACCCGAAGACCGACCACGTGACGGTGGCCTTCGTCGGCGGCGGGTTCGCCGGGCTCGTCACCGGCGCCCGGCTCAAGGAGGCGGGCATCGACGACGTGCGGATCGTCGAGAAGGGCGGCGACTTCGGCGGCACCTGGTACTGGAACCGCTACCCGGGAGCACAGTGCGACACCGCGTCGTTCGTGTACATGCCGCTCCTGGAGGAGACCGGCCACATGCCGACGGAGAAGTACGCGCACGCCCCCGAGATCCTCGAACACTGCCGCCGCATCGGCAAGCACTACGGCCTGTACGACAACGCCCTCTTCCACACCGAGGTCCAGGACCTGGAGTGGGACGCGTCCCGGTCGCGCTGGACCGTCCGCACGAACCGCGGCGACGCGTTCACCGCCCAGTTCGTGGTCATGGGGATCGGCCCCCTGCACGTGCCCAAGCTCCCCGGCGTCCCCGGCATCGACGACTTCCTAGGGCATTCGTTCCACACCAGCCGATGGGACTACGACTACACCGGCGGCGATCCCACGGGCGCGCCCATGGACCGGCTGGCGGGCAAGCGCGTCGCCGTCATCGGCACGGGCGCGACGGCCGTGCAGTGCGTGCCGCACCTGGCCCGCGCCTGCGCCGAGCTGTACGTGTTCCAGCGCACCCCCTCCTCGGTGGACGTACGCGACAACCGGCCCACCGACCCCGCCTGGTTCGCCGGGATCGCGACCCCGGGCTGGCAGCGGCGCTGGCTGGAGAACTTCACCGGCAACCAGACCGGCGGCCTGACCGACGAGGACCTGGTGATGGACGGCTGGACCGACATCGCCCGGCGGATCCGCGCCCGCATCACGGCGCTTGCGCCCGAGGACCTGACCCCGGAGAAGATGGCGCAGGCGTACGAGGACTCCGACTTCGAGAAGATGGAGGAGATCCGGGCCCGCGTCGACGCGATCGTCCGCGACCCGGAGACCGCCGCGAAGCTGAAGCCCTGGTACCGCCAGCTCTGCAAGCGTCCCTGCTTCCACGACGAGTACCTGCAGTCCTTCAACGTCCCCGGCACCCGCCTGGTCGACACCGACGGCAAGGGCGTCGAGCGCGTCACCGAGCGCGGCGTGGTGGCCGGCGGCGTCGAGTACGAGGTCGACTGCGTCATCTACGCCTCGGGCTTCGAGGTGACCACCGACTACACCCGGCGCGCCGGCTACGAGCTGACCGGCCGCGACGGCGTCCGGCTCACCGACCACTGGGCGGACGGCATGCGCACTCTGCACGGCATCCACGCGCACGGCTTCCCGAACGCCTTCGTCGTCCAGCCCGCGCAGGGCGCGAACCTCATCTCCAACATCCCGCACAACCTCACCGAGGCCGCCCGGACGGTCGCCCTGACCATCGGCCACGCGCTCGCCCACGGCTTCGACGAGATCGAGGTGACCGAGGAGGCCGAGGACGCCTGGATCGAGCTGCTGCTGTCCGGCCCCGGAAGCATCCTCGGCGCCTCCGCCGACTGCACACCCGGCTACTACAACAACGAGGGCCGCGATCCGGGCAGGAAAGGCCGCCTGAACATCGGTCACCCGCAGGGCGCAATGGCGTACTTCGCGTATATCGACGGGTGGCGGACGTCGGGCGCGTTCGAGGGGCTGGAGTTCCGCAAGCGCGCAGAGGGAGATTGACCCGATCGGTCCCCTGGAAGCATTACTGCCCTGCCGGTGAATTCACTCTTCCGTGACCGGACATTGTCGGCCATCGTATTCGATGTCACACTCATGCGTAACGCCACCAGGGAAAAGGGGTTATGCCGTGGCGCGTCCATGGGAAGCTGACGCATCGGCCGAGCTGCGACGACGCCTGGGGAGGTCGGCCCTTGAGCTTGGCGATACCACCGCAAGTCCCTCATGTCCTGATATCTGGGAACTGTCCAACGGCGATATCGCGATAATCGGACGCGACCTTACGGACAGTTACCGGGGCCGGCTGCCCGCGGGGGTTAGTATTGCCCGTGACGAACGCCTGGTCGTCATTCCCCGCAAGATGCTCGTAGCCGCCAAGCCGGATATCCCTGATGCTTAGAAACGTCGCTGCGGCCAAGTCCCAGCAGCTCACGCCCGACGAGTATTTCGCTGATTTCTGGCCGTACTTCCGCGATCTCGAACGGGTGTTTTGGAAGCTTGAGACGCGCCAGAGCTACCGTGAGCCCGACGAGCCGAGCTGGCTGGCCCTCGACGCCGGCGACTGGGGCGAGGCGATCCGGCTCATCGACGAGCGCCGGCAGGAGATCCAGCGGCCGCTGCGCGAGGCGGGGGAGTTCGCGATGCGGCGGGTCCGGCTCGTCGAGCGGCCCTTCAGTTCCTACCTGCAGTGGGAGCTCTACTACATCCGCCTGCGGGCCCTGGCCGGCGAGCACATCCGCGTCCTCGAGGCCGACGGCCTGGCGGCGCTCGGCTTCCCCGAGGCGCTGCCCGAGGTGGTCATCCTTGACACGACGGTCATGTACGAGGTGCTCTACAGCCAGGACGGCACACTGACCGGAGCGCGCAAGATCCTCGACCGGTCGTTGATCGAGAGCTGCGGAGACGACATGGAGAAGCTGTTCGGCCAGGGCGCGGAGCTCATTCCGTACATGACCGCCGAACGCGACGTGCTTCCTCCGCCGCTGCGCCACTCGGCCACGTTCTAGCCCGGTGAACAGACGGTCGTTCGGGCGCTACTGGGTGACCATCCTGCTCCTGCTGTCGGTCGTCGCCGCCGCCGGCCTGGTCGTGGCCTCCCCCTTCTTCCTGGCCGCCCTGGGACGCAGCCGCGGCGACTGGTCGGTGCTCGGCGACATCGGCCAGACGTACGGCGCGGCCTCGGCCATCCTGGCCGTGCTCGCGCTGATCGGCGTGGCGTTCTCGCTCGTGCTCCAGGCCAGGGAGGCCAAGTCCGCCAGGGAGCAGGCGCTGCGCACGCTGCACGGCGACCTGATGAAGATGGCGATGGACGACCCGCTCTACCGGGCGTGCTGGGGGGCGTTCTTCGCCTCCGGCGACGAGGAGGGCCAGCGGGCCCACCTGTACGTGAACATGATCCTCAACCACTGGCTGCTGATGTGGGAGCTGCGCTCGATCACCGAGGCCCACCTGCGGGAGGTCGCCGCGACCGTGCTCGCCGGGCCGATCGGCGGCGGGTTCTGGCGGCAGGTGCGGGCGTTGCGGATGACGAGCGCCGGGTCGCGCAGGGAGCGCCGGTTCAACCTGATCATCGACGACGTCTACTCCGAGGTGACCGCCGGCGGGACGGCGTCCGTGGCGGCGGCGCCGCGCCGGGGAGGTTCCGTGGCGGTGCGGGTCGGGGTGGTGCTCGCGTTGGTTGTGGTCGTACGGCGTATTTTGCGCAGGTTCGTGGGGGATTGGCACTAGTTTCGTGCACCATGAGCTACGAACTGTACTTCGGCTCGGAGGACGACGAGCCGCGTCCACCGGACCTGGTGGCCTGGAACAACGTCGTCACCCAGGCCCGCGCGCTCCTTGGCGAGGTGAAGATCTTCGAGGACCCGCCCAACTGGGACCTCGAACACGAGGGCACCGGCATCTCGGTGAACCACTGGGAAGGCGGCTGGGGGATCAGCGTGCCGTTCTGGTGGCACGGTGACGCCGCCGGCCGGGTCGTGGAGCTGATGTACCAGGTGGCGCGGATCGTCGAGCGGGAGTCGGGGCTGGCCGGCAGCGATCCCCAGCTCGGCCGCCCACTGGCGGAGGCCGACGCGGCGGAGGCGGTCCTGATGTTCGACTCGGTCGCGGTGCGCTACGGGAAGGTTTGACCCCTTCAATCTGAACGATCGGTCGTTAATGTATGCTGAGCGGCATGGCCGACGTGAAGGAAGACGGTCGCCGGGCGCGCGGGCAGCGCAGCCGTGAGGCGATCCTCGGGCAGGCCGTGTCACTGGCTTCGGTGCACGGCCTGGACGGGCTGACCCTGGGCCGGTTGGCCGAAGCCGCCGGGGTCAGCAAATCCGGATTTTTCGCCCACTGGCGCGACAAGGAGCAGCTCCAGCTCGACACCGTCGAATGGGCCGTCCGCCAGTGGACGGACGAGATCGTCAGGCCCGCGCTCAAGGCCCCGCCCGGCGTGGCCCGCGTCCTGGCCCTGCACGAGGCCCGGCTGCGCTTCTACGAGACCGGCGTCCTCCCCGGCGGGTGCTTCTTCTACACCGCGCAGGTCGAGTTCGACGACCGTCCCGGCCCGGTCAGGGACCGGGTGGCCGAGGCGGCGGCCGACTGGCTCGCCTTCATCGAGCGGCTGGTGCGCGAGGCGGTCGAGCTGGGCGAGCTGCCGCCGCAGACCGACCCGGCGCAGCTCGCGTACGAGATCGAAGCCCTGGGGGAGTCCGTGGTCACCCAGACCCGCCTGCTCGGCAGGGGCGGGGCCGCCTACGAGCGGTCCCGTCGCGCCGTCCACGACCGACTGAAGGAGCCCGTGTGACCCAGACCCGACCCGCCCAGGTGCACTTCGACGACCTCGACGCGATGGGCCTGCTGCACAACTCGCGCTACGCCCTGCTGGTCGAGCGCGCCATCTCCGCCTACTGGGCCGAGCAGGGCTGGAGCTTCGACCCGGCGATCTCCAAGTTCAAGGACCTCTACCTGGCCGTCCGCGAGTTCAAGATCACCTACAACGCGCCGGTCATGGGCGCGGGTGAGGTGCTGGTCGACTTCTGGATCGACCGCATGGGCCGGACCAGCGGCGTCTACGGCTTCCGGGTCCTGTCCGGCGACCGCTCGGTCGTGCACGCCGAGGGCTACCGCGTCAACGTCAACCTCGACCCGCAGACCTTCCGGCCCGCGCCGTTCAGCGCGGAGCTGCGTACGGCCGCCGAGCCGCTGATGGCGGGCTGAGCCGCCGAAGGTAGACCCCGCACTACTGCGCGCCGTTCCCCGCCGCCGATACGGTCACCGGGTGGGAAACAGGACCGCGCTCGAAGCGCTCACGCAGCGCCCGCCCGCCTTCCTCCGGTCGGCCTGGACGTGGCGGTGCGTGGCGTACCTGCTGGGCAGCGTGGTCCCGGGGGCGGCCGTCGGCCTGGGCGTCATGGTGGTCGGGCTCGCCGGGCCGCCGGTGAGCCTGCTGCTCGTGCCGGTGCTGCCGGCGCTGGTCGTGCCGCTGATCGCCCGGTTCGAGCGCGTACGGCTGCGTCTGGTGGACACCGTGCCGCTGCCGCCGGTGCCCGACCGGCGCAGGCGGGAGGCCGGGGTCGCCGTCATGACGGTGTTCGCGATGTGGTGGATCGACCTGCTCATGCTGGGGTTCACCGTCGGGGGGCCGGTGCTGCTGATCCTGTCGCCCGTGGTGCAGCCGGAGGTCGTGCCGGCCGCCGGGCTCGTGGCGAGCGTGGCGGGGGTGCTGCTGCTGCCGGTGGCGGCGTACACGATCACGGCGTGGGGCGGGGCGCGCGGCGCGATGGTCAGGGCGGTGCTCGCGCCCACCGGGTCGGAGCTGAGCGAGGTCATGCGGTCGCGGGCGCGCCTGGTGGACGCGTTCGAGACCGAGCGCCGCAGGATCGAGCGGGACCTGCACGACGGCGCGCAGCAGCGGCTGGTCGCGCTGTCGATGACGCTCGGCCTGGCCAGGCTGGACGTGCCCGACGACTCCCCGATGGCCCGGACGCTCGGCCGGGCGCACGACGAGGCCAGGCAGGCGCTGGCCGAGCTGCGCGAGCTGATCAGGGGCGTGCATTCGCAGGTGCTGACCGACCGGGGGCTGGGCGCGGCGGTCCGCGACGTCGCCGGACGCTCGCCGGTGCCCGTGGACGTGGACGTCGACGGGCTGGGCCGGCTGCCCGCGCCGGTCGAGGTCACCGCGTACTACGTGGTCAGCGAGGCGCTGGCGAACGTCGCCAGGCACAGCGCGGCCACCAGGGCCGCGGTCACCGCCCGGACGGCGGCCGGCACGCTGGCCGTCGAGGTCCGCGACGACGGCGTGGGCGGCGCCGACCCGGCCAGGGGGACCGGGCTGACCGGCCTGGCCGACAGGCTGGCCGTGGTGGAGGGAAGACTGTCGGTGTCCAGCCCGCCGGGCGGCCCGACCCTGGTGAGAGTGGAGATCCCGTGCGCGTGGTGATCGCTGAGGACGCCGTGCTGCTCCGCGAGGGGCTGGTCGGACTGCTCGAACGTTTCGGCCACACCGTGGCCGCCTCGGTCGGCGACGCGGACGCCCTGGTCGCGGCGGTCGCCGAGCACCGCCCCGACGCCGTGGTGACCGACGTGCGGATGCCTCCCGGCTTCACCGACGAGGGCCTGCGCGCCGCGCTCGACCTGCGCCGCCGCCATCCCGGCCTGGCCGTGCTCGTGCTCAGCCAGTACGTCGAGCAGACGTACGCGGCCGAGCTGCTGGAGTCCGGCGACGGCGCGGGCGTCGGCTACCTGCTCAAGGACCGCATCGGCGACGTGCGCGAGTTCGTGGACGCGCTCGACCGGGTGGCCGCGGGCGGCACGGTCGTGGACCCGGAGGTGGTGCGCCAGCTTCTGCGGCGGCGGCGCGGCCCGCTGGCCCGGCTCACCCCGCGCGAGCAGCAGGTCCTCGGCCTGATCGCCGAGGGCCGCGCGAACGCCTCGATCGCCAGGGAGCTGGTCGTCACCGAGGCCGCTGTGGCCAAGCACATCGCCGGCATCTTCACCAAGCTCGATCTGCCGCCCGAGTCCGACGGGCACCGCCGGGTCCTGGCCGTGCTGGCCTACCTTCAGGGATGACCGGCAGGAAGTCCGAAAAGTAAGGTTCGTTGGCATGAACGAGCGGTGGCAGGAGGTCGGCGACCGGGTCTACGTGCGCCGCCATGAGTCCTTCGACATGAACACGGGCCTGATCGTGGGCGACGGGCACTGTCTGGTGCTCGACACCCGCAGCTCCCACCGGGAGGCGGCCGACCTGATCGACGCGATCAGGACGATCACCAGCCATCCATGGACGGTCGTGAACAGTCACTCACATTTCGACCACTACTTCGGCAACGCGCTCTTCCGTCCCGCCGAGATCTGGAGCCACGTCCGGTGCGCCGAGGAGATCGACGTCTACGGCGAGCAGCATCGCGCGGACGTCCTGGAACGGCTGCCCGACCGCCGCGCGGAGATGGAGGAGATCGCCATCGTGCCGCCCGACCACACCTTCACCGCCTCGGCCAGCCTCGACATCGGCGGACGCATGGTGCACCTGCGGCATTTCGGGCTCGGGCACAGCAGCAACGACATCGTCCTGCACGTGCCGGACGCCGGCGTGGTGTTCGCCGGTGACCTGGTCGAGGAGGGCGCGCCGCCGGCGTTCGGCGACTCCTACCCGCTCGACTGGCCGGTCACGACGGGCGCGATGCTCGACGCGCTGCCGGAGCAGGTGTTCGTGCCGGGGCACGGCGCGGTGGTCGGCCGGGCGTTCGTCCAGGAGCAGCGGGCCGAGCTGGAGCTGGTGGCGGAGCTGGCCGCGAAGGCCCACGTGGAGGGGTTGCGCGACTCGATCACGCGGTTCCCGTACCCGGAGGAGGTGTCGCGGCAGGCGATCGAGCGGGCCTTCCTCCAGCTCGACGGCTAGGCTATATTGCAAAGTGCAATATGGAGGGTGGCAACATGGCACAACGCAAGGGCCTGGTCGACCTGACCGTGCTCGCCCTGCTCACGGTGCACCCGAGCCACCCCTACGAGCTCCACCGCTTCATCATCGACACGCACAAGGACTACATCACCGGCCTGCCGCGCAGCCTCTACCACGCGGTCGAGCGGCTGGCCGCGGACGAGCTGATCGTCCCCGCCAAGACCGACCGTGAGGGCCGCCGGCCCGAGCGCACGGTCTACGAGATCACCGACGAGGGCCGCCAGGAGCTGATCACCCGGCTCCGGCGGCTGCTGGAGCAGCCCGACCCCGACCGGCGCGCCTTCGTGGCGGCCATCTCGCTGATCGGCTGCCTGCCGCCGTCCGAGGCGCAGCGGGCGCTGCGTGCCCGCGCCGCCACGCTCGAAGGCACGCTCGCCGGGATGGAAGGGCACATCAAGGCCATGAACGACAGTGGCCTGCCGGAGATCCTCATGCTGGAGGTCGAGTGCGAGCAGGCTCTGCACGCCGCCGAGCTCGCCTGGATCAGGAGGCTTCTCGACCGGCTCCACCAGGGCGAACTCACCTGGACGAGCACGGCCGAGGGGTGAGATGACAAGGGCCGCCGGGGTGAGCCAACACCCCGGCGGCCGACATCCGAACACGGCGCCTGCCCTGCCCGGACGCGCAACTCCCAGGATAGGCGCCGCCACGAAGGGAGCTGTGCCATGTCCGAAGAGATCACCCGCCTGGTCGAGCGGATGACGGAGACCTGGAACGCCGGCGACTCCGCCGGCTACGCCGGCCTGTTCACCGAGGACGCCGACTACATCACCTTCTTCGGCCTGCACCTCAAGGGCAGGAAGGCGATCGAGGAGACCCACCGCGCGCTGTTCAGGACGTCCATCAAGCTCGCCGAGGGCGGCCCCGCGCCGACCGTCAGGCCGCTGACCGACGACGTCGCGCTGGTGATCGCGGGCGGCACCTCGTCGGTGGACGGCGTGCCCGACCCGACGAGGGCGTCCGTCGTCACGCTGACCGCGCTGCGCACGCCGGAGGGCTGGCTGTTCGCCTCCTTCCAGAACAGCCGGGTGAGCAAGCCATGAGGAAACGGCTGATCACCGAGGTGGCCGGGGTGATCGGCGCCCCGGTCGAGCAGGTGTGGCAGGCCCTGACCGGCTCGCCGCCCGCCTACCCGATGACCGTCGAGCAGGACGGGCACACCGTCGCCTACCAGGGCGGCTGGTGGTACCGGGGCGAATGGACCGTCCTGCCGCACCCCGAGGGCGCCCGCGTGGAGCACCGCGTCTACGACGTGGCCGGGTGGGGAGGCTGGGGAGTGGCCCTGGCCAACCGGTTCTTCATCGGGTTCGGGCGGCGGACGCGGGAGGCGTTCGCCGAGCGGATCGCAGGGGTCGGAAAACAATTGGGGTGCTTCACCAGGCTGGCCTAGGCTGCTGGCCATGAGCCTGGCGTGGGAACCGCTGACCCTTGACGACACCGAGGCGCTCGCCGACCTCCTGGCCGCGATCGAGGCCGAGGACCGCATCGGTGAGGTCCACGACCTCGACGACGTCAGGGAGCAGCTCGGCCACCGCCTGATCGACCTGGCCGCGGGCACGCTCGCGGCCAGGGAGGGCGGCGAGATCGTCGCCTACGGCTACCTGCCGGTCCGGCAGTCCGCCACCGACACCCACGTCATGCGGCTGTCGGGCGGCGTGCACCCCGGCCATCGCGGGCGCGGGCTGGGCCGGCGGATCATCGACTGGAGCCTGGCCGTCGCGCCGGAGCTGAGCGAGAAGGCCTTCCCGGGCGTCCCGCTGGAGATCCATCTGTACGTGCCCGACACCAACCTCGGGCTGAAGGCGCTGGCCGAAAGGGCCGGCTTCGCCGCCAACCGCTGGTTCGCCCACATGGGACGGCCGCTGTCGGGCGAACTGCCGGCCTTCACGCCGCCCGCCGGGGTGTCCGTCACCCCCTGGTCGCCCGAGCTGGACGAGGGCGCCCGCCACGTGCGCAACGAGGCGTTCCTCGACCACTGGGGCAGCGTCCCGCACACCCCCGAGAGCTGGCAGGACTACATCGTCGGCTCCCGGAACTTCCTGCCGGAATCGTCGTTCGTGGCCCTGCACGAGGGGCGGGCGGTGGGCGTGCTCATCACCCACACCTTCGAGGGCTACAACGAGCAGGCCGGCGTGCGCCGGGCCTGGATCCAGATCATCGGCACGCTCCGGGAGTGGCGCGGCAAGGGCGTGGCCAGCGCGCTGATCGCGCACGCCCTGGCCGCCTTCCGCGCGCAGGGGTTCGACACGACCGCGCTGGGCGTCGACGCCGACAACCCCACGGGAGCCGTCAGCGTCTACGCCCGCTCCGGGTTCGAGATCTTCGAACGCAGCTCGAACTACGCCCTGGCCGTCAAGCCGGACTGAGCGCCCCCTCGGCGAGCGGGAAGCGGGCCACGAAGCCGGCGTCCGTGTACGTCAGCGTGCCGCCGTGCAGGTGGGCGATGTCCCTGGCGATGGGCAGGCCGAGCCCCGCGCCGCCCGCGTCCCTCGCCCGCGCCTCGTCCAGGCGGGTGAAGCGGCCGAAGACGGCCTCGCGGTGCTCCGGCGGGATTCCGGGGCCGTCGTCCTGCACTTCGAGCACGGCCTGGTCCTCCTCGGCGCGCACCCGTACGCGTACGGCCGAGGCGGCGTGCCGTACGGCGTTGTCGGCCAGGTTGGTGACCAGCCGGTCGAGGTGGGCGCGGGAGCCGTTCAGCACCACGTCGGGCTCGATGTCCAGCTCCACCCGGACCTCGGGCCGCCGCCGGGCGCGCAGCGACTCCTCGGCCGCCACCTGACCCAGGTCCAGCTCGCCGGTGCGCAGCGGCTCGCCGGCGTCCAGCTTGGCCAGCATGAGCAGGTCGGCGGCCAGCGCCTGGAGGCGTTCGACGTCGGCCAGCGCCTCGCGGGTCAGCTCGCTCTGCTCGGCCAGTTCGAGCCGGGCGCGCAGGGTGGCGATCGGGCTGCGCAGCTCGTGCGCGGCGTCGGCGACGAACCGCTTGTGCCGGCCCACGGCCGTCTCCAGACGGTCGAGGGTGCCGTTCACGGTGGTGGCCAGGGCCGCGATCTCGTCCTTGGAGCCGGGTACCGGCACCCGCTGGTGCAGGTCGCGGGCCGTGATGTCGGCCACCTTGGCCCTGATCGCGGCCACGGGGGCCAGCGCGCGGCCCACGGAGAACCAGGTCATGCCGGCCACCACGAGCAGCAGGGCGGGCACGCCGGGCAGCAAGGCGCTGTACAGGGCCTCGACGGCCTTCCGCACGCCGTCCAGGGAGACCCGCGACCAGAGCGTGGCCGGGCCGGTCGGCGTGGTCACCTGCAGGCCCGCGACGGCGTAGCTGGCCGGCTGCGCCCACAGGGCGGGCGAGCCGGTGGCCCGGCCGGCCAGGACGAGGTCGGGATCGGCGAGCCGGACCACGGCCGCGTCCTCCGCCAGGATCTCGCTCGCCTGGCCGGAGGTCGTCCTCGACGGTGGCGTCGCCCCCTCCGGCGCGACCGGCACCGTCTCGGTGGCCGGCAACGTCTCGGTGACCGGCAACGCCGCGTACGGCACAGTCTCCGCGTACGACACCGCCGCCGCGGCCCGCCTGGCCGCCTCCTCGCCCGCGTTGCCCTCCAGCGTGCCGCGCAACGCCATGACCAGCACCAGGGCGGCGACGCCGAGCGCCAGGGCCACCACCAGCGTGGCCGCGACGGTGGCCCGCAACCGCACCGACGACAACCCGGCCGACACCCGCCCCCAGCTCACCCGCCCCCAGCTCACCCGCCCCCAGCTCGCCGGGCCCCAGCTCACCCGGCCCTGGCTCAGGCGCCCCCAGCTCACCCGCAGCCGGTTGAGCCGCGCTCCGAGCGGGGCCCTCACGCCGGCTCCAACCGGTAGCCCGCCCCACGGACGGTCATCAGTGACGTCCGGCCGAACGGCAGGTCGATCTTCCTGCGCAGGGCGCTGATGTAGACCTCGACGATGTTCGGATCGCCGTCGTAGGAGAAGTCCCACGCCTGGGCCAGCAACTCGCCCTTGGAGACCACCTCCCCGGGCCGCCGGGCGAGCGCGTGCAGCACCGCGAACTCCTTCGGCGTCAGCCCGATCTCCACCCCGCCCCTGCGGCAGCGCAGGCCGGCCGGGTCGACCACCAGGTCGCCGACGGTGATCGTCACCGGCCGCTCGGTCCCGCCGCGCCGCACCAGGGCGCGCAGCCGGGCCAGCAGCACCACGTACGAGAACGGCTTGGCCAGGTAGTCGTCGGCGCCGTTGTCGAGCGACTCGGCCTCGTCGTGGACGCCGTCCTTGGCGGTGAGCATCATGATCGGGGTCCAGTCGCCCGCCTCGCGCAGCCGGGAGCACACCGTGTAGCCGTTCATCCTGGGCAGCATCACGTCCAGGACGATCACGTCGTAGGCGTTCTCGGTCGCCATCCACAGGCCGTCGCGCCCGTCGTGGGCCACGTCGACCGCGAAGCCCTCGCCCGCCAGCCCGCCCTTGATCAGGCCGGCCAGCCGTTCCTCGTCCTCCACCAGCAGCACTCGCACGACGTCCAGAGTGCCTGAGTGAACCTAAAGCCAACCTGAAGATCATTTTGGGCGCGTTCAGGATCGCTTCAGGTGCGGGCGAGCACGATCGGGGCGTTCGGATGGATGCGACTGAATTCGACTGGATTCGACTGAGGAGAATGCATGTTCAAGCGACGTCTCGCGGTCCTCGGCACGGTGGGGGTGCTCGCGCTCGCGGTCCTGGGCGGCTCCGCCCTGGCCGACGCGCCCCCCGCCCCCGACGTCCCCGCAGCCACCACCGTGGCCGCCACCGCCCTGGCCGCCTCTGCGGCCCCCACCATGGCCCCCACCATGGCCGGGGTGTCCTGCCGGACGCCGGACGGCAAGGAGGTCAAGTTCGTCCACAGCGTGGCGGCCCGCGTGTTCGTCGCCCGCGACGAGAAGGGCGAGCGCAAGGACGGCGCGCCCGCACCTGACGCCGAGCCGGGCGTCACGGTCGAGATCTCCCCCCTGACCACCACCGAGGCCGCCCCCACCACGCCCAGCGCCCCCGCCGCCCCTGAGGGCGCGCCCGGCGCCCCCGAAGCCGCGCCCATCGCTCCCGCCACCCCCGAGGACGCGCCGAGCGCCACCCTGCCCGAGGGCGAGACGGTTCGGGCGGTCCCCGCGCTGCCTGCGACCGAGCTCCCGCCGGGCGCCGTGAACGCGGACGACCCCAGCAAGGTCGTCCAGATCGTCTGCGCTCAGGCGAAGCCCGTCGACTAGTTCTGTCCAGGGAACGACGGGTGCGGGCCCAGCGCCCAGTACTCGAACAGGCCGTGGCCGACGAGCCCGTCGTACTCGAAGCGGCCGACGGCGTCGACCAGGCCCCACATCCTGGCGGCGTCGTCGGGCAGCTGGTACGTCACTCCCTGCACGACCGGCCCCGGCCCCTGGTACATGCCGTGCCTCCAGTCCGGTTCCAACCCGTACCCGGTGCCGACCATGAGATGGACCGGCAGCACCGGCGTGCAGCGCACCTCGAACGGTCTGCCGCCCGGCGGCGAGAAGGCGATCACCGCCTCCACGACGTCCCGGGTGTCAGGGGCGTAGACCGGGCGGTAGTCCGGCCGGCCGAGGTACTCCTCCTCCCGCCCGTCCGACCACACGCGCACGGCCTCCTCCAGCAGCCGCCGGCCATGCTCGTCCTCCTGGACGATGCACAGGATGGCGTGGTCGTCGAACCTCATCGGCGCGTACAGCCAGTAGTAGGTGAATAAGACAACTCTTCTTCGGGGAGTTCGCCGGGAAGCAGTGTCATGCCTGAAAAGGTCCCCGTCCCCAGCCATAGCGTTGAGCAGGGAGAACGCTGCGACTCCGCCGGTAGGCAGTGATCAAACCGCGATGCCGGGGACGGTTTGGCGAGGAGTTTCATTACAGGGTCAAGGGCTCGCTGCGCTCGCCACGGGGCCGCCCGCCCGCTCAGCGGTCTGGCGGGCTTGCGCGTGCGGCCTGGGGGCCGTTCGCGCCCGCCACCGCACGCGGACGGGCGGCCCCGACGATGTGCTTCCAAGATTCTGCCGCCCCGCTTCCGGTGCTCGGGCCTGGAGGCCCTGTGCTCCGGGTCGGGTTGCCATCGATTCACCCGGGTTGCTGCCTGTGGTGGTCACTGGTCTCCGACTTCAGGTTCGCGGCGAGTTCGTCCAACGTCCTTCCGCAACGGATGTTGGACAGCCCGCTCGCAGGGGAAACCGCGACCTTCCGCATGGCCACCCAGCCCCCGGCCATGTCCTGCACCTGCCACCCCGGGTAGTCGTTGAGCAACTGCCGCAGGGTCACGGGCACGGCTGTGCTCCGGCGACCAAGGGAGAGAACGGGTGAGACTCCCGCAGTTGGGCGTAGCGGAGAGCGATTCTGTGGGCGGCCCGAGCAGGGTCGATGGAGGGATGCCAGGCGTAGATGACTCGGTGTCGTCTCGCATCCCATGCTGATCGCCACCAGTACCGATCGCCGTGACACCAGACGATCAGTCCAACCCAGACGGACACCAAGGCCAGGCCGTAGCCGTCGTGGACGTCTGCTGCGATCTCCATGCGCTCCAGCGCGCGCTGGAGCTGAATGGCGGTGTTCAGAGCGTCATCGTGTGCGGGGGTGAGATCGGCAGTGCCGAGGTTGCTCGTTGGCATGCCACCGAAGCTAGATTTGGCCCCGGCGTAAAAGTCGCACGCCTTGTGTGACTTGCCAGACTCCGCCTAAACGGGCGTGGTCATCTGTATGCGCCGGGCCAATGAGCGCAATGTCTCAGGTATGCGGGTATGGCCCCTCAGAAGGCTGTTGACGGTTTCACGCACCATCGGGTGGTACACCGTGTGCTGTGGCGACAGCCTGTCGGCCCGGTTCAGGGACTCAAGCGCGCGATCAGGTTCTCCGGCCATGAGCTGTACCCGCGCGAGATCGATGTAGTGATGGGACGAGCGCTCCGGAGGAAGGTTGCGCGGCGGTTTGAACCCTTCATTCCTTCTCATTGCCTCATCTGGGTCTTCTAGCTCAATGGCCGCCGCTATCTCATGGATTCGGACATTGCTCGGGCCGAAAGTGAGGCCGTAGTGATTGGTGTCGCGTCCTATGCGTGATGCGTATTCATGCGCTTGGGCAAGGTGCTCCCAGGCATCCACGCCGCGTGGGTGTTGCCGCGCGGCCAGAATGGCGGACCGCAGATGCATGGAGCCCGTTATCGCCAGACCGGCTTCGCGCGTGGAGATGAGCGAGTCGTACTCACGATGTGCCCGATCGAGGTAGGCGAGCCCGGCTCGGTACGCCGTCGAGGCGAAGAACACTTGGCTGCGCTCTTCGGCGGCATAGGCGAGCAGTTCGGGGTTGTCTGTTTCGCGCGCCGCCTGAGCCGCCCGGTCCACGGCTACCGATGTGAGATCCACGTAGCCCAGGCGATAGGCGACAGACTTGGCCGCGACGAAGGCGTGCATCAGCATCTCGGCAACGGTCTTCCGTCGCGCGCCCTCACTGTCATGCAGGATGACGGACATCTCCTCGATGAGCCCCGGCAGCCGCTTGCCCAGTTCGACATAGTTGATCTTGTCGAGCAGGGCATTGACCTTCCGCACGTCCTGGCCTATCGCTGCGAGGTCTCTGGGCTCGACCTCTGGCTCGGGCGGTACGTCCCAATGGCTGAGGGCTATGCGGATGGCCGGGATGCTGGCGTGCACTCGGTCGGTGTGCCGTGTGGAGCCCCGGTACGGCTGCCCGGTCAGCTCCGTGACGTCGATGTGCAGCGCTCGGGCCACGGCCGCGACCAACCATGGGGTCGCGGGTTTGCAGCCCCGCTCGACCTGCGAGACCAAGCTCTTGGAACAGGGGACGAGCAGGGCCAGGCCGTCTTGGGTCAGTCCGGCGAGCTTGCGGGCTTCGGCGATGCGGGGGCCGATGCCTGCCTGATCCATGATCAGAATATTCGTGCCGACGGGGGTCATGGGTGTCACCCTTCCCGAGGTCTCGGCTACCGTCCTCTTTGCCAGAGTAGGCCGAAGCGCAGAGATGGGTGACTACCCAGAGCGAATATCAGGTCACCTTGTGAGATCCTCGCGTCGTCGCTCGCGTGCGATTCGGCGGGCGTTTTCCACTCGCTGGCGGATCATCTCCACCCAAAGGTGCTCGCCGTTGCGGTGGCCACTTCCGGCGAAGCGCCATTCTTGCCGGATGACCGTCTCTCCGGCGGACGGGTCGGGCAGACCTCGTGCAACCCGCGCCTCCTCCGCTCGGTGATCGGCCCGCGCCTGCCGGAGGTCCCCGAGAGTGGTGGAGTAGTGGCGGCTCTTGGTCGAGAAGTGGCCTCGGTATCCGAGCATGTGAGCCCATGCAGCAAGGCGTACCCCTCGATGCGGAGGCAGGTCCCCGAGCATGAAGCAGGTCAGGATCATCCGCCGAGCATGCTCTGTGACGTCGAGGGTCCAGACGTCCCCCCGGTTGCGGATCGGACGATCCACCGTGCCCGCCGACTCCGCGCCCTTGGTCGCGTACTTGGCGATGTATCCGGCGACCCGGTGATCTGTGATGCCCTCCAGTTCGGTCCCGACGTACACGGGCTCCACGTCGAGTTGTTGGCCCCAGCGGAGCGTGATCCTCTCGTCGGCGTCGAGCCCAGGTATCTCCACGGTGATCTGTTCGGCAGCCTGCCGAATCGCAGTCTCCAGCGTGGGGATCGTTGCCCATTCCGGAGGACGGCTTGCGGGACCGTCTGGGCCGTCCACCCGGATCACCCCGTGAAAGTGGATGAGGCCCCGCGCCTGGTACTCGGCGACCTTGGCATAGGAGAGCCGCAGTCGCCGGCGGAGTTCCGTCCGGGTGATGCCTAGTTGCCGGGCGAAGACTGCCGGCAGGGCCTGTGTGAGCCGCCGCCACAACTCCCCGGCATGGGCGTTCCACAGGACGGCGGTCTCGTAGTCGTAGCAGTCCACACAGAGCGGTTGGCCGATCTGGGGGTCGCGCTCCCTGTGCCGCCGGGTGCAGCTCTGGGGCTGTCCGTGCTGGCACACAGGGTGGTCGCGCCGAGGACGGCACGGCAGGCACTTGCCTCCCTTCTCGCGCCTGCTGTGAACCGGCCCGAATGACGGTGCGGTGAAGGTCGCGAACACGCGAGGATGCACGCTCACGCCCTCGGGGACGCCCTTGCCGCCTCGCAGGCCGGAAAGGATCAGGTGGTAGGTGTCATCCCGGTAGACCTCGGAGCAGGCCGGACAACGGGAGGCACGGCGATTGCCGCAGGCGGTCAGGAGATATCCGGTCGGCTCGTCAGCCGTCCGGTAGACGTTCAGGACCTCACCCGATGTGGCGTCCACGGTGACGCGCTCGCCGTGGAGCCGGATCGGGTGAGAGCAGCCGCCTGTGGCGCGGACCATCTGTTGCCATCGGGCGAAGTCAGGCATGGCAGCGCGTTGTGCGGCGGCGATGATGTCGGGAGACGGGAACGGTTCGGTCATGCTGCCCTCCCGCTCGAGGGGGAAGCGGAAGGCTGAACCGCCGGAAGCGGTTCGATCTCGACTTCAAGCAGTGCCCCCACGCGCCGCCACTTCTCGGGGGACCACTCAGGCAGTTCCGCCGCCTTTCGCCTGCCCCACTCCTGAGCAAGCTTGAGGTGCGGAACCAGGTTTTGAGGTAGCAGGTGGACTCCTTTCGCCGAAGGGAGCCACCGCCTGACGGGACGGGCACGCGCAGGCACAGGGAGAGGTCACAGTGCGACCTGATAAACCCTGTGCCAGCAAGAATTTGGAGTGTGAGTGTCTTTTGCGCGGCCTTCTTCTATACCGGGTGGCGTGCCTGTCTTTGGCCTACCGCTGGGCCGGGTCCCTCCAGCGGAACGGCAATAAGTGTTTTGTGTGTCTTAGCCCGGTAGCTGGTTCACGCCGTGTCTGCCGCGTTCCGGTCCTTGCCTGCTTCGTCTCCTTCATCGGGTGGCCTTGATGTATCCAGATCTACCACTGAACAACGAATAAGCGCAGGTCATGGTTCCTGTAGTGCAGAAGTCCGGGAGCGTCCCAGCGAGTCCGTTGAGGTCCGTAGAAGTCCGCGTTTCCCTTCGTGTCATGTGGAAAGTAGAAGGGCTGTCACCTATGGGTAAGGTGAGAGCCCTTCGGGTGACTGAATGACGTCCTAGACGTCCTCGCGTGGGATCGGCTCAAGCAGGTCCGGGTTGAATGGTGCACGCCCTGTCTTGCCGCTCGGATGGACAATTACCGCATGAAGGACCTCGCGGACGTATGCCCTCTTGCGTGATATTGGTAGCCCACCCTCTTCCTCGGTCAGGTACCAGCGGCGCCGGATCTCGTCCACGTCAGTCTGCGCACGCACCCGGCGAGTGGTCGTCTGCCCTTCCCACTTGGCCTTCTCGGCCCGGAGCTTGTCCCGCTCCGTCTCCAGGTCGGGCAGCAGCCGGTAGAACAGCGTCCTGCTGATGCTCTTGTTGACCATGAACTCGTGGACGTGCTGATCCACTGCTTCTTCCGCCTCGGCCAGCTCCGCCTGCTTCGGCCACGTCACGGACGTGGGTACGGTCCTGATCTTCGCTTCTTCGAGCTTGGCCAGCACGGTCTCAGACAGGTACAGGTCCACCAGATCGCCGCGTCGCCCGAGACCTCCACAGCCGCCCTTGGCCTTGGATGGGCATTGGTAGCTGTAGCGCCCGCTGGACGCCTGCGTGCTGACCTTGAGAGGCGTGTTGCACAACCGCCCGTCTTCCAAGATCTTCCCGCAGCGAAGGATGCCGGTGAGCAGGTGACGGTTCTCGCGGGCGTCGTGCAGCAGCGGAGCCCCGACGCTTCCGTCACGGTTCACGCCGTGGCCCCGGCGTCCATCGATGATCGCTTGAACGGCCTGCCATTCCTGAGGTGTGAGGAGCGGCTCCCAGTGGCCGACGACCGGTTCGCCGTCTTCGCCCATCACGATCTCGTTGTTCAGGCTGCGCCAGCCACAGAGCCGGGGGTTGGTGAGCGTCCGGCTCAGAGTGTCCGTCCGCCACCGCTTGCCACGCGGAGTGGTCACCCCCTCACTGATCCACTTCGTCACGATCGAGTGGAGCGAGGTGCCGCCGATGAAGTCGAGCGCGGCCTTCCGTAGCATGGCGGCCTCGATGGGGTCGAGCGTCAGGCGATCGGCCTTCCAGCCGAAGGGGCGGGGGCCGCCAACCGGTATGCCGCTCTCGGCCCGTGCCCGGTGAGAGTTGCGCATGCGACGCTGCATCTTCCGCACTTCCATCTTGGAGATCACGGCCCCGAACAGGCCCATGCTCTCCACGTCCTCGCTGTAGAGGTTCTTGGTCTGCTTCTCGTCCGCGAAGACGAAGCCGTCGTGGTACGTGCATGCCTCTACGAAGCGCTCATAGTCCCCAGGACGGCGGATCAGCCGGTCGTCGGCGACGACCACCACGCCCCGGATCGGTCTGCCGTCGTTCATCTCACCCTTGCGCAGGGCCTTCAGCATGGTCTCGAAGTCGTCGCGGTAGACGTCGGCCTTGGCTGCGGACTTGTCGTTGTCGTCGAACTCATGGACCACCATCCAGCCGTGCTTGGCCGCCGTCCTGTGGTTGATCTTGTGCTGGTCCTTGATCCCGTGTTCGTCCTTGCGGTTGTCCGAGGAGATTCGCGCGTACGAGACGACGGGGATCATGCCGGGGGCCAGGGCGGCGAGCTTCTGCATCGGGGGCTCCTCTGCGAAAGACCTGTCTAAGAACCCTTCTACCAGTAGAACGTGCCGGAGTTGTTCGCCTGGATGCCGGGCGGCTCGGGCTCGCCGACCGGCCGGACGCCCCAGGAGCGGTCCCTGGTGCCGAGCCAGCGGTCGGGGGTGACCGGGATCACCTGGTCGCCGATGGTGATGCTGCCCGTCCAGCGGCCGGTCTGGGCGAGCCGTACCGAGTCGAACATGACCCGCTCCTGCCATCGCAGGAAATGGCGGGGTTCGAGGGTCGCCGGGATCGTCCCCTCCCAGTCGAGCTCGAAGGACAGGCCATGCTCGTTCGGCTCCAGGATCACACGGAGCCGCTTGAGCCCTTCGACGACCTCGACGCGGAACGGGCCGATCCCGGTGTTCATCCGGTCGGGGCCCAGCTCGCGCGAGGCGCGTACGACGCGGTGCAGGTCGCCGTGCCGTACGCAGGCGAAGGCGTCGGTGACGCCGAGGTTGGGGTACTGGCCGAGGCCGACGATCAGCATGAGCTCGTCGGTGCCGGCGTGGCAGTTGAAGTAGTAGCGGTCGTAGAAGTTGCGGTCGGAGGTGGCGACGTGCCGCATGACCTGGGCGGTCTGGTGCACGGGGTGATCGTCGAGCGGTGACAGCGCCATGCCCGGAGTTGTAACAAGCGCTTGGTTCGCCGTCAACAGGCCGGTGGAACACGAAGCGCGCCCCCGCTCTCACGAGAGCGGGGGCGCGCTTTCGAGCCGGATCAGGGCCTGTGGTGGGACGCCTGATCCGTCTTGTTCTGCACGTTGGACGCCATCCGGTCCGCCGACTGCGCGGACCTGTCCGCCTTCTCGCTGACCCAGCGTGACGCATCGGAGGCAGAGTCCTTCATGTGCTCGGTCCACTGCTGGGCGTTGCGGCGGTAGGCCATGTAACCGATCGCGCCGACCGCAAGACCGGTCAGCAGCACCATCGTCGGCCACCGCCGTGACCGGGACGGTTTCGGGTCGATTCGCTTGGCCGCCGCCGTCAGCATCCTGCTGACCTTGGGGGCGACCTGATCCTCGAACCCGTGCGCCGCGGCGTCGAGCCTAGGCGCCGCCCAGTAACGGGCGTCTTCGATGCGCTGGGCGGTGGCCACCTTGGCCTGGTCCGCCATTGGCGCCATGCGATGGCCGGTCTTGACGGCCTGGGCCTTCATTCGGCCCATCCACGTGGCGGGTACCTCTATTACCACGCGGCGTCTCTTCAGTGTCAGGGACACGACAACCTCCCCTGTCGTTGGGGCCCCGCGCTTGACCTTCCCTGGACAAGGCGGCTCAATCATGGCGGTCCATGGGAGGATGGCCGAGGAGGCCGAACGGCCATATTCCTCAGGACATCACATACAACCCTGTACATAGAGGGGGGCAGCTGTCTCGTGGCTGAGAAGCTGATCGCTAATTTGAAGACCAATCGCGGCGACATCAAGGTCGAGCTTTTCCCGAACCAGGCGCCGAAGACCGTCCGGAACTTCGTGGAGCTCGCCGAGGGCACCCGCGAGTGGACCCATCCGGAGTCGGGCGAGAAGAGCACCGCCCGTCTGTACGACGGGACCGTCTTCCACCGGGTCATCTCCGGTTTCATGATCCAGGGCGGCGACCCGCTCGGCCAGGGCATCGGCGGCCCCGGCTACGAGTTCGACGACGAGATCCACCCGGATCTCTACTTCAACCGCCCCTACCTGCTGGCCATGGCCAACGCGGGCGTGCGGTTCGGCAAGGGCACCAACGGCTCGCAGTTCTTCATCACGGTCGTGCCCACGCCGCACCTCAACGGCAAGCACACGATCTTCGGTGAGGTCGTCGAGGGCCAGTCGGTCGTCGACGCCATCGCCAAGACCGACACCGACCGGCGCGACCGGCCCGTCCAGGAAGTCGTCCTGGAGTCGGTCACCATCGAGCGCGTACAGGGCTGAGCCGATCCCTGCGGGGGGCGGGCCACTCTCGGGTCCCGCCCCCTGGGGAAGCCCCAGAACCCCTGATCGACGGCACACAGCTGGGTCTGGTACGTCATAGGCTCTGGACATGACCAGCCAGCCGCCCAGCCCGCCCTCGCAGCCCGAGCAGCCCGCCGAGGCGGTCCCCACGTGCTTCCGGCACCCCGGCAGGGAGACCTGGGTCCGCTGCCAGCGCTGCGACCGGCCCATCTGCCCCGACTGCATGCGCGACGCCGCCGTGGGCTTCCAGTGCCCCGAATGCGTCGCCCAGGGCAACCAGGGCTTCCGCCAGGCCCGTTCCACCTTCGGCGGCCAGGTCGTCAGCACGCCGTACGTCACCTGGGCCATCCTGGCCCTCAACGTCCTCGTCTTCGGCGCCCAATACGTCATGCCCACGGTCACCGGCACGCTGCAGATGTGGCCGGCCGGAGTGGCGGTACTCGGCGACTACTACCGGCTGGTCAGCGCCGCGTTCGTGCACGCGGGCGTCTTCCACATCCTGTTCAACTGCTGGGCCCTCTACGTCGTCGGGCCCTACCTGGAGCGCGCCTTCGGCCACGTGCGCTTCGCGTCGCTCTACCTCATCAGCGCCGTCGGCGGCAGCACGCTCAGCCTCTGGCTCGACCCGCTGAGCCAGCCGACGGTGGGCGCGTCCGGAGCCATCTTCGGCCTGTTCGGCGCCATCTTCGTGGTGAGCCGCAAGCTCAACATGGACGTACGCGGCATCGCCATGCTCATCGTGATCAACCTGGTGATCACCTTCGTGTTCCCCGGTATCAGCTGGACCGGGCACGTCGGCGGCCTGATCACCGGCTCGCTGCTGGCGGGAGCGATGGCCTACGCCCCCAAGAACAACAGGACCCTGTGGCAGGTGCTGGCGATCGTGGGAGCGCTGGCCGTGCTAGCCGTGCTCGTGATGGCCCGGACCTCGGCGATCCTGAGCTCGATCTGACTTCCCCAGGCTGTGGAAAAGACTGTGGAAAGAACTAACGCCAGCGGGTGGAAAGAACCACACCGAAGATGATGAACACAAACCCGATCAGCAGGTTCCAGTTCTGGAGGTCGCTGAAGAAGGGCGCCTGCGGGGCGACGTAGTAGATCGCGATCCACAGGATGCCGATGATCCACGACACCACCATGGTGGGCGCCAGCCAGCGCGGGCTGACCTTGATCTGCTGGGACTTCTGCGGCGGCGTGTAAACCGCCTTCTTGCGAGCCTTGGACTTGGGCACTGGGTAACTCCTGCTGAGGGCCTGGGCTTCCGGATCGTCCACAGGCTCTTCGTTAAGCGTAGTTGAAGCGTGCCCCAGGATAGTCGCCACGCGCACGCCATGGCGATCCCCCGCGTCGGGAGATGTGACGAATACGCTGACGACATGCGGTCCATCTTCCGGGCCGTGGGGGAGCTGAGCATCACCGCCGGCCTGGTCCTCATGCTGTTCTGCGCCTACCTGCTCTGGGGCACAGGCGCCTACACCAAGAGCCAGCAGTTGCTGCTCCAGCGCGAGCTGGCCGCCGAGAAGGCGGAGCACGACCGCGGCCGCATCGACAAGATCGAGCTCGGCAAGGCCGTCGCCATGCTGAGCATCCCGAGACTCGGCCACGACTACCGGTACGCCATCGTCGAGGGCGTGGACGCCGAGCACCTGAAGAAGGGCCCGGGACACTACCCCGACAGCGCCATGCCCGGCCAGATCGGCAACTTCGTGCTCTCGGGCCACCGGACCACGTACGCGGCCCCGTTCAACGAGATCGACGAGCTCGAACGCGGCGACGAGATCATCGTGGACGCCCCCGAGGCCCGCTACACCTACCGCGTGACCTCCCAGGACATCGTGGAGCCCACCGAGGTGGACGTGCTCGCCCCCGTGCCCGGCAAGCCCGACATCCGCCCCATCCGCGCGTACATCACCCTCTCCACCTGCCACCCCGAGTACTCCGCCGCCCAACGCCTCATCGTGTACGGCGTCCTCAAGAAGACCGAGCTCAGAAAGGAATGACATGTACGGCTGGATCTGGCGCAACCTGCCCGGCGACCCCCGTACCAAGGTGCTGACGGCCGCCTTGCTGGTCGTGGTCGTGGGGGTCGTACTCTGGTATGCCGTGTTCCCGCTCCTGGAGCCCGCGGTGACGCTCGACGAGGTGACCGTAAGAAGATGACCCGCCTGCTGGTCGTGGACAACCACGACAGCTTCGTCCACACGATCGTCCAGTACCTGCGCGTCCTGGGCGCCGACTGCGACGTCCGCCCCCGCGACGTCGTCGGCGTGCGCGACGGCGACGGCTTCGACGGCGTCCTCGTCAGCCCGGGGCCCGGCACGCCGGAGGCGGCCGGCGTGAGCGTGCCTCTGGTGCTGCGCGCCGCCGAGCGCGGCACGCCCCTGCTCGGCGTCTGCCTCGGCCACCAGGCCATCGCGGTCGCCTTCGGCGCCACCGTGGCCCGCGCGCCCGAGCTGGTCCACGGGCGCACCAGCCCGGTGTTCCACGACGGCAAGGGCGTCTTCGAGAGCCTGCCGTCGCCGGTGCCGATGACCCGCTACCACTCGCTCGCCGTGCTGCCGGAGACCGTCCCCGAGGTCCTCGACGTGACCGCCCGCACCGACGACGGGGTCATCATGGGCCTGCGCCACCGCCACGCGCCGATCGAAGGGATTCAGTTCCACCCCGAGTCGGTGCTGTCCGAGCACGGCCACCGGCTGCTGGGGAACTGGCTGCGCGGGATCGTGTAACGCCCGGCTCGCGCAGAGCGACTACCAAATGAGCGCCCCCGCCGTTGCCCCCGAGCGGCGGGGGCGCTCTTCGCGCCCGCCCCTGGACGGCCGGCGCCGCGGAACCCTTCCGGGAGAACGACGAGGGCCGCCCTCCCCGTGGGGAAAGGCGGCCCGTCGTGCTTCGTCAGCCGTCAGAACTCGTCGTCGCCGATCGGGTTGTCCTCGGTCGGCTCGTCGGACGGGAAGTCCGTCTGGTCGTCGGTCGGCTGCTGGGTCGGCTGCTCGTTGGTGGGCGGCGGAGCCGTCTCGGGACCGGTGGACACCACGATCGTGATCGTCGTGCCCGGCATCAGCTTCTGGCCCGCGGGCGGGTTCTGCTGGATGACCGTGCCCTCGGCCTGGTCGTTGGCCTGCGGCGAGACCTTCACCTTGAAGCCGGCGCCCTTGAGCGTGGCGGTGGCGTCCTGCTGGGTGTAGCCGGTCACGTCGGGCAGCTCGGTCAGCTCGAAGGGCACGTAGAGGGTGACGCTGGCGTCCTTCTCGATCTCGGTGCCGGCCGCCGGCTTGGTCTCGAAGACCTTGCCCTGCGGCTTGCTGGACTGCTTGGTCTTGACCACGCCCTTCAGCCCGACGTCGTCGAGGGCCTTGATCGCCTCCGTGGTGGTCATGCCGATGAGCCCGTCGGGGACGGCGACCTTCTCCTTGCCCTTGGAGACGAACAGCTTGACCGTGGCGCCCTTGTCGACCTTCTCGCCCTCCGCGGGCTCGGTCCTGATCACCGTGCCCTTGCCGAACTCGTCGCTGGCCTCCTGCACCACCTCGGGCTTCAGGCCCAGGCCGATGAGCGCGCGCTGAGCGGGCTCCAGCTTCTGCGTGGCCAGGGCCGGGATGGGGATCCCGGCGTCGGTGGGCGTGGCCTTGGTGCCGAACACCAGGTAGCCGACCGTGACGAAGGCGCCGATGACCAGCAGCGGGATGACGATCCACAGCGCGGTCCTGAGCGCGTTGCCACCACCGCCGCCGGACGCCCTGCGCCGCCCCACGCGGCTGCCGCCGTCGCCGCCCTCGTACTCGTACGGCGGGATCGCGCCGGTGCGCTGCGTGGCCGGGCCCTGGGCCGCCTGGGTGGCGGTCATCATGCGAGTGCCCTGGTTGAAGTTCCCGGTCATCGCCATCGTCTGCGCGTCGACCGGCATGCCGGACATGGCGCGCTGGATGTCGGCCCGCATCTCGCCGGAGTTCTGGTAGCGGTGGGCCGGGTCCTTGGCCATGGCCTTGAGCACGATCGCGTCGGCCCACGCCGGGATCTCGCGGTCGATCTGCGAGGGCGGGATCGGGTCTTCGCGGACGTGCTGGTAGGCGATCGCCACCGGGGAGTCGCCGGTGAACGGCGGCTGGCCGGTGAGCAGCTCGTACAGCACGCAGCCGGTGGAGTAGATGTCGCTGCGGGCGTCGACGCGCTCGCCGCGGGCCTGCTCGGGCGACAGGTACTGGGCGGTCCCTATCACCTGCGCGGTCTGGGTCATGGTGGCGGCCGAGTCGGCCATCGCGCGCGCGATGCCGAAGTCCATCACCTTGACGTCGCCGGCGCGCGTGATCATCACGTTGGCCGGCTTGATGTCACGGTGGACGATGCCGCCGCGGTGGCTGTAGTCGAGCGCGCGCAGGATGCCGTCGACCAGCTCGGCCGCCCGCTCGGGCAGCAGCCGCCGGTCCTGGCGCAGCAGGTCGCGCAGCGTCCTGCCGTCGACGTACTCCATCACGATGTAGGGCACGGGGGTGCCGTCGGTGACGTCTTCGCCGGTGTCGTAGACGGCGACGACGGCGGGGTGGTTCAGCGAGGCCGCCGACTGCGCCTCACGGCGGAAACGGGCCTGGAAGGTGTGATCGCGCGCCAGGTCGGAGCGGAGGGTCTTGATCGCGACTATGCGGTCCAGCCGGATGTCTCGGGCGCGATACACCTCGGCCATGCCGCCGCGCCCGACGACACCGTCGAGCTCGTAACGACCTCCGAGTAGCCGAGGCTGAGTCATTTCCTGCACTGTCCCTTACCGTTCATCTTGGGTACCGGCCTGCTCGGGGGGCCGCCGGTGTCCATCATCGACCCCGTAGCGCATCACGTCTCCTCCTGCGGCGGGTTTGTACCACCCGGGTCCGGCGAAGCGGTTGGTGTCGGAGTTGTCGGTGTCCTGCTGGGCGTTGGGGTGGTGGGGGTGGGAGTCGGGGTACGGGTGGTCGGGGTTGGCTTCGGTGACGGCTTCTTCGTAGGTGCAGCCGACTTGCTTACCGTAGCCGACCGCGAGGGTACCGGCCGCGTCGACTTCACCGGAAGCGCGGGTGGTCGGCGCGTGTGCTTCTTCGCCCGCGTGGGCCTGAGCAGCTCAGGCGACTGCATCGGGGAGTGGCTGGGTTCGGCGATCTCCGGAAGCGGCGGCGGCGTCGTATCGCGATTGGCGAACGTGATCGCGCTCAGGCCCACCGCGGCCACGCAGCCGGCCGTGGCGACCAGCGCCAGCGTCCTCGCGCCGCGGCGGCTGCGGGCCGGCGGCTCGGGCGGGCTCTGGACCGTCGTCGCCGGGGCGAGGTTCTCGGTCGCCTGCTGGTCCTCCGTGGCCGGCTCGCGCACCCGGAAACCCGCGGGATCGGTGAACATGCTGAGGACGGCGCCCTGCTCGACGCCCTCGACCAGCGACTGGCGCAGCACGTACGCCCGGTCGGCCGCCTCCAGCGCCGAGGCCGGACGCATCCCCGGCTCCTTGGCCAGCAGCGTCATGACCAGATCGCGCACCGGGACGGGCACGTCCGCGGTGAGCGGCGGCGGCTGCTCGTTGAGGTGCAGCAGCGCGATCGCCACCTGGCTGTCGGCCCGGAACGGCGTGTGGCCCGCCAGGCACTCGTAGGCCACCACGCCCAGCGAGTAGAGGTCGGTCGCGGGGGTGAGCGGGAAACCCTGGGCCTGCTCGGGGCTGACGTACTGGGCCGTGCCGAGCACCGTGCCGGTCTGCGTCACCGGCGCGGCCTCCAGGGCGCGGGCGATGCCGAAGTCGGTCACCTTGATCGTGCCCTCGCGGGTGACCAGCAGGTTGCCGGGCTTGACGTCCCTGTGGATGATCCCGGAGGAGTGGGCCGCGTGCAGCGCCTTGGCGGTCTGGTGCACCACGTCGAGCGCCACCTCGGGCCCGAGCGCGCCGTTGCGCGCCAGGATGGCCGACAGCGGCTCGCCGTGCACCAGCTCCATCACGAGGTAGGCCAGGTCGCTCTGCTCGCCGTAGTCGAAGATCTGGGCCACCCCGGGGTCGGCCAGGGCGGCGGTGAGGCGCGCCTCGTTGCGGAAGCGCTCGCGGAACGTGGGGTCGGCGTGCATGTGGCTGCGCAGGATCTTGACCGCGACCTCGCGGCCCAGAAGCTCGTCACGGGCGCGCCACACCTCTCCCATACCGCCCGTGGCGATGCGGGAGAGCAGGAGATAGCGGTTACGGAGCCGCATGACCCAGCACGTTACCGTCATTCACTTGTTCAGCACCGCCTCCAGCACAGCCTTTGCGATCGGGGCGGCGGTGTGGCCGCCCGTGGCCTCCGCGCCGACGTTGGCGGCGCCGGACTCGACGATGACCGCCAGCGCCACCTTCGGGTCCTCGGCAGGCGCGAAGGAGATGAACCAGGCGTGCGGCGGCGCGCCGTCGGCCGTCTCCGCGGTGCCGGTCTTGCCCGCCACCTGGACGCCCGGCACCTGCGCGAGGTTGGCCGTGCCGTTGTTGACCACGCTCACCATCATGTCGCGCAGCTTGCCCGCCGTCTCGGAACTGACCGCTTCGGTCAGCTCCTCGGGCTTGGCCTCCTCCATGACGTCGTTCTTGGAGTCGGTGATCTTGTTCACCAGGTACGGCTTCATCACCTTGCCGTCATTGGCGATGCCGGCCGCCACCATGGCCATCTGCAGGGGCGTCATCCGGTTGTCGCGCTGGCCGATCGAGGCCATGGCGAGCGCCGCGTCGTCGTACTTGCTGCCGAAGTCGCTCTGGGCCACCGACATCGGCACGCCGATCTGCTTGCCCATGCCGAACTTCTCGGTCTGCTCGTTGAGCTTGTCGTAGCCCAGCTGCATGCCGATCTTGGCGAACGGCGTGTTGCAGGACTTCTCCAGCGCGTACACGAGCTGCACCTGGCCGGCGCCGCAGGCCGCGCCGCCGTAGTTGGGCAGGCTGATGGTGGTGTTGGGCAGCGGCAGCCGCTGCGGCGCCTCGACGGTGGTGCTCGGGCCGCGCGAGGAGTCGTCCTCCAGGTACGCCGCCGCCGTCACCACCTTGAACGTCGACCCCGGCGGGTACGTCTGGGCGATGGCCCGGTTGAGCAGCGGCTGGCTCTTGTCCTTGTCCAGCTCGTTGTAGCGGCCGAACACCTTGCCCTTGTCGGTGCCCGACAGCTCGGCGGGGTCGAAGGTGGGCAGCGACACCATCGCCAGGATTCCGCCGGTCTTCGGGTCGAGCGCCACCAGCGCGCCGCGCTTGCCGCTCGAGCGCAACGCGTCGTAGGCCGCCTTCTGCGCTTTGGGGTTGATCGTGAGGTCGACGTTCGCGCCCCTGGTGGGCTCGCCCGTGAACAGGTCGATGCTCCGCCGCAGCAGCAGGTCGGCGCTGGAGCCGTCGAGCAGCTTGTTCTGGGTGCCCTCGATCGCGCTCGCGCTCTCGGGCGAGAAGTAGCCCGTGACGTGCGCGTAGAGCTTCCCGTCGGCGTACTTCCTGATGAACCGGAAGTTCTTGTTGTCGGTCTCCACCGACTGGGCGATCACCTTGCCGCCGGCGGTGATCCGGCCGCGCTCGACGGCGTAGCGCTCGTAGTAGTTGCGGCGGTTGCTCGGGTTGGAGCGGTAGTCGTCGGCCCGGACCGCCTGGAGGATGTTCACGTTGATCATCAGAAGCGCGAACATGACCAGGCAGGCCACGGCCGCGCGCTTCAGAGTGCTGTTCATCGCTGGAACACCTGGGTGAGTCCTTCGTTCTGGATCGCCTGGGGCGGGGGCCGTCGCGCCGCGTCTGACATGCGTACCAGGAGCGCGATAAGGATCCAGTTAGCCAGCAGGGCCGAGCCGCCCTGCGACATGAACGGGGTGACCAGGCCGGTCAGCGGGATGAGGTTCGTCACGCCGCCGACGATGATGAACACCTGCCAGGCGAGGATGAACGACAGGCCGCCCGCCAGCAGCTTCGAGAACGGGTCGCGGGCCACGAGCGAGGTGCGCAGGCCGCGTTCGACCAGCAGGGCGTAGAGCATGAGCAGCGCCATCAGGCCGGTCAGCCCGAGCTCCTCGCCGGTCGCGGCGAAGATGAAGTCGGAGAAGCTCAGCGGGATCAGGTCGGGGTGGCCCTGGCCGAGCCCGGTGCCGAGGATGCCGCCCGCGCCGAACCCGAACAGCCCCTGCATGATCTGGTAGCTCTTGCTGCACATCGGGTCGCCCGGCGGGTCCTCCAGGCAGACGGGGGCCGTGCCGAAGAAGACCGGGTTGCTGGGGTCGAGCCAGGCGGCGAAACGCGCGCCGACGTGGTCGAAGACCTGCCCGGCGAGGAAGGCGCCGCCGACGAAGAGCAGGATGCCGATGAGCACCCACGAGGTGCGCTGGGTGGCGATGTAGAGCATCGCGATGAACGTGCCGAACACCAGCAGCGAGGTGCCCAGGTCCTTCTCGAAGACCAGCACCAGCAGGCTGAGCCCCCAGGTGACCAGGACCGGGCCGAGGTCTCTGGCCCGCGGCAGGTCGATGAAGAGCAACCGCCGCCCGGCCAGGGCCAGCACGTCACGCTTGGCCACCAGGTAGCCGGCGAAGAAGATCACCAGCGCCAGCTTGGCGAACTCGCCCGGCTGGATGGAGAAGCCGCCGATGCGGATCCAGATCTTCGCGCCCTGCACCTCGCTGAGCGAGCCGGGCAGCAGCGCCGGGATCGCCAGCAGCACCAGGCCCACCGCGCCCGCCGTGTACGTCAGGCGTTGCAGCATGCGGTGGTCGCGCAGCACGACCAGGGTGATCGAGAACATCACGACGCCGACCCCGGTCCACATGATCTGGTTGGTCGTGGAGGCGCCGCCCATGTCGGCCGACTCCAGCCGGTAGATCATCACCAGCCCGAGACCGTTGATCAGCGTCACCAGCGGCAGGATCAGCGGGTCGGCCCACGGTGCGAACTTGGCCAGCACCAGGTAGGCCGCCAGCATCAGGCCGCCCAGGCCCAGCCCGTAGGCCAGCATGCCGGCGGGAACCTTGCCGTCGACGGCCAGGCCGACGTTGGCGTAGGCGCCCATGATGATCAGCACCGCCAAGGCGAGCAGGACCAGCTGGGCCATCCGCCGTTTGGCCGGCATCGGGACGGGGGTCGCGAGCATTTCTGCCATTTATTGCGATTTCGTCTTGGTGGCGGAGGGCGTCGGGGACGTGGCCGTGGTGGAGGTCGTGTCGCCCGTGTCGCCCTTGTCGTCCTGGGAGAACTTCAATCCGTTTATCTTCGTCACGCCTTCGTCGACGTCGGTGACGGGGATGCCGCTCTTGATCAGGGCCTGGTCCGCCGGGGACAGCTTGGAGAGCGGACGGCCCGTGCGCTTCTCCACGTGGAAGAACTCGATCGGGCCCACCTCCTGCTTGATCCCCTGGAAGATGACCACTTCGTCGCCCCTGGCACCGACGAAGAACTGGTCCTGGGTCCACTGCCATCCGAGGTAACCGCCGGCGCCCAAGGCGACGACGCCCACCCCGAGCACGGTGACCAGCACGGGCCACACACGACGACGCCGCCCCGAACGCCGGGTCGCCTGCGCGACCGGCTCATCGAAGTCGTCGCCGTCGGTGATCGCCGGCTGGGGTGCGGTCACCGCGCTCACTCGCCCCGGCTGGGTCTCCGGGGCGCCTCCTCGTAGCCTGGTCATCCCCGCGGCGCCGACCACCGCGGGCTCCGCGGGAACCTCCTGGCCGTCGGTGATCTCCAGCACGTCGGCGAGCACGCACGTGATGTTGTCGGGCCCGCCGCCCCGGTTCGCCAGATCGATGAGCTGGCGGACCACCTCTTCGGGGTCGTCGATGTTGGTGAGCGTGGCGTGCAATGTCTCTGCGCTCACCACGCCCGACAGGCCGTCGGAACAGAGCAGGTAGCGGTCGCCCACCTGCGCCTCGCGCAGCGTGAGGTCGGGGTCGACCTCGCCGCTGCCGTCGAGGGCGCGCAGCAGGATCGATCGTTGGGGGTGCGTGGCCGCCTCTTCGGGCGTGATGCGCCCGTCGTCGACGAGCTGCTGCACCAGGGTGTGGTCATGGGTGATCTGGTAGAGCTCGCCGCGTCTCAGGAGGTAGGCGCGCGAGTCGCCCACGTGCACCAGGGCGACCTGGGTGCCGTTCCAGAGCATGGCGGTGAGCGTCGTGCCCATGCCTTTGAGGCTGGGATCCCGCCCGACCATCTCGTGCAGCCGGCGATTGGCGTCGCGTACCGCTGCCTCGATGGCGTTGAGCAGGTCACCCCCCTGTTGGGCCTCTTCCAGAGAGGCCATGGCGGCGATGGCGACAGAACTCGCCACCTCGCCGTGTGCGTGCCCGCCCATGCCGTCGGCGACGGCCAGCAGGCGGCCGCTAGCGTACGCCGAGTCCTCGTTCCCTTCGCGGAGGAGGCCGACGTCCGAGCGGGCGGCGTAGCGGAGTGCGATGGTCATTTGCGCAATTCAATGACTGTCTTGCCGACACGGATCGGAACACCGAGCGGCACCGGGGTCGGACGGGTGACTTTCGAGCGGTCGAGATACGTGCCGTTGGTCGAACCGAGATCTTCCACGATCCACTGACCGTCCTGAGGGAAGAGCCGGGCATGCCGGCTGGATGCGTAGTCGTCGCTGACTACCAGCGTGGCGTCGTTCGCCCGGCCAATGGTGATGGGCGTCTCCGTGAGGTTAATGGTGGTGCCCTGCAATGGGCCACCGGTAACGATGAGCTGGCGTGGCTCGCCCTTCTTGCTCTTGGGCTTGGCCACCGGTTTGGCGGGCTTCACGGCTTTCCGTGGGCCCGCGGGAGCCGTGCGTGAACCGAACAAGTCAGTCCGGATCACGCCGACTGCGGCAATGACGAAGAACCACAGCACCGCCAGGAAGGCGAGCCGGATCAGCAGCAGCGTGAGCTCGGACATGGACCGTCTGTCTACCCCTAATCGCGCCGGAACACCAGAGTCGTGCGTCCCAGCGTCACTCGCGTGCCGTTCTGGAGCTCGATTCTGCGTACCGGCTGGCCATTGACGAAGGTGCCGTTCGTCGAACCGAGATCGACGAGGGCCACGAGCTGGCCCTCGACGCGCAGCTCCGCATGATGCCGCGACACTCCCGGATCGACAAGACGAAGATCGCAGTCGGTGCCCCTGCCGAGCAAGGTCACCGGCGTGGTGAGCTCGTAGGAGCGGTCGCCCTGCGGGTCGTCCTGGGTGGAGACGAGCAGCCTGGGCCGCCCGTTGAAGGCCCCGGGCCTGGACGGGGGCAGGTCGCTCGCCGGCTGGCGGATCTCGTCCTGCTCGACCGTCGCGCCGCGGATGACGCCCGACCGGATGCGGAACAGGCCCACAGCCAGGTCTCCGGCGGTCTCGAAGCGCACCCGGACCGGTCCCACGAAGGAATAGCCCTGTTCCTTGGCATACTCCCTGGCGAGGTTGGCCAGTTCGTGGCTGATGCTGTCGGCGTAGACCTCAAGCCTCTCGCTGTCGGTCGTGGACAGCTCCACCACGAAGTCGTTGGGCACGAGCGTGCGGCCCTGTGCGACGATCGCCGCCCGCTCATCCATCTCCCGCTGAACCGCGCTGGCGACCTCGACCGGCTGAAGGTCAGATTTGAACGCCCGCGCAAAGGCCCCCTCAACCAAGCCTTCGAGCCTTCGCTCGAAGCGCTGAAGGACTCCCACCGGGTACCTCCCTTCTTCCCTGCATATGATCGCGGCCCCAGACGCTTCCGGCGCCCGGTTTCCGCTCGTCCCACGTGGCGGCGTCGTGACGCTCGTTGCCAGTCGCGCCCAGCTCCTCCGCTTCCGTGTCTTCTGCGATCGTATCCGGGTTCAGTACCAGTGGCTGTTCCGTGCTACTGTTTCTCCGCACCCACAAACGGGCGGGTGGCGGAACGGCAGACGCGCACGGTTCAGGTCCGTGTGTCCGAAAGGACGTGAGGGTTCAAATCCCTCCTCGCCCACTTGGTGACTAGGGGATCCTTGGTCGCCGGCCTTACAGGTCGGCTTCCTCGGGTCCCCTCGTCATATCTGCCCGGGGGATAACCCCCGGACCCCCAGGGGGACAAGCTTCGGGGGATTCTCTTCCGGGCCCCCGTTCATGGTGGTTGCCCTCTCGCCTCTTTTGGACTGGCCCACCGTTTCGTACCGTGTCTTGGTTCGCAAGGGTCCTGTGGTTTCTTTCTTGTGACGTGGCTCAAACGACTTTAGGTCGGGGTCCTTGCAGGGGGCTTTCGCGTGGCTTGCGTGATTTAGGTCACATTGGTTTGGTGGGCGGGTTCGGGTGATCCTGGGGGCTACGGCAAACTGTGGCCGCTGGGTTCCGTTCAGGGGGGTTGCCGCTCATGGATGACTCGATGGTTCAGTTGCTCACGCCCTCCGGCGAGCGCGTGGAGCATCCGGAATATCCGTTGCTTATCTCGGATGATGAGATTCGCAGTCTTTATCGGGATCTCGTGGTCGTCCGGCGGATCGACTCCGAGGCCGTCGCGCTCGCGCGGCAGGGAGAGCTGGGGCTGTGGACGTCCCTGCTCGGTCAGGAGGCCGCCCAGGTCGGTTCCGGGCGCGCCGTCGGCGATCTGGACGCCGTCTTCCCCTCGTACCGGGAGCACGGGGTCGCCTACTGCCGCGGGATGGACCCGCTCGACGTGGTCGCCATGTGGCGGGGCGTCAACCACGGCGGCTGGGACCCGGCCCGGCACAACTTCTTCCTCTACACGATCGTGATCGGGACTCAGGCGCTGCACGCCACCGGATACGCGATGGGCATGCAGCGCGACGGCGTCATCGGCACCGACAAGGCCGGGGCGACCATCGCCTACTTCGGCGACGGCGCCACGTCCCAGGGCGACGTGAACGAGGCGTTCGTCTTCGCGGGGGCCTGCCACGCGCCGATCGTGTTCTTCTGCCAGAACAACCAGTGGGCCATCTCCGAGCCGCAGGAACGCCAGTCGCGCATCCCGCTGTACCGCAGGGCCGAGGGCTTCGGCTTCCCCGGCGTCCGGGTCGACGGGAACGACGTGCTGGCCTGCCTCGCGGTCACCCGCAAGGCGCTGGCGGACGCGCGGTCAGGGCAGGGGCCCACGCTCGTCGAGGCGTTCACGTACCGGATGGGGGCGCACACCACCTCCGACGACCCCACCCGCTACCGGGCCAAGGACGACGTGGAGGCATGGCGGCGGCGCGACCCCATCGAGCGGGTCAGGGCGTACCTGACCGCGGCCGGCACCGGGGAGGACTTCTTCGACGAGGTCGAGGCCGACGCCGCCAAGATCGGGGCCGAGCTGCGGAGGCGCTGCCTCGAACTGCCCGACCCCGTCCCTTCTGCGATGTTCGAGCACGTCTACGCCGAGCCGCACGCGCTGATCGAGTCCGAGCGGGCCCAGCACGCCGCCTACCTCGACGGGTTCGCCGCCGGGGAGTAGGCGCGCGAGGCGGCCTTGGTGTCCAGGAGCTCGCCCAGCAGGTCCGTGAGGCTCACCATGCCGATGACCGCGCCGCCCTGGCCGGTGACCAGCGCCAGGTGCGCACGGGCTTCCTGAAGGGCCGTCACGGCCTCGGGGACCTGTGTGACGCAGGCGAGCCTCGGCAGCGGCCTGGCCAGTTCCCCGGCCGTCAGCGTGGGCTGCAGGAGGGCGTCGCGGGCGTGCAGGACGCCCTCGATCCCGGCGGGGCCGCCCACCAGCAGCCGCAGGTGGCCACTGCCCGCCGCCCTGGCCCTGATCTGGGCCGCTCCGGCGGTCGGGAGCACCTTGACGGCTCGGTCGATCGGGACCATCAGGCGCTCGATGCCCTCGGCCTGGAGCCGCAGCGCGCGGGTGAGCAGGTCGTGCTCCTCGCGGTCGAGCAGGCCCATCCGGCCCGACTCGCCCACCAGCATGGCGAGCTGCCGGGGAGTGCGGGTGGTGGCCAGCTCGTCACGCGGCTGCACGCCGAACAGCCGCAGTATGAGGTTGGTCAGCGCGTTCAGCGACGACAGCAGCGGGCGCATGAGCTGCGTGAACCCGCGGAACGGCAGCGTCAGGACCAGCGCCGCCCGCTCGGGGTGCGTCAGCGCCCACGACTTGGGCGCCATCTCGCCCACCACCATGTGCAGGAACGTCACCAGCGCCAGCGCGATCGTCAACGCGATCGGCATGCGCAACGACTCCGGCACGCCGACGGCCGCGAAGGCCGGCTCCAGGAAGTGCTCGATGGCGGGCTCGGTGACCTGGCCCAGGCCCAGCGTGCACAGCGTGATGCCGAGCTGCGCGCCGGCCAGCATGAGCGAGAGCTGACGCCCGCCGCCCACGGCCGACTTGGCCGCGACCCTGACCAGGCGGTTGCCGCCCGAGGCCATCTCCTCAAGGCGGTGCCGCCTGGCGGAGACGAACGCGAACTCGGCGGCCACGAACAGCGCGTTGAAGAACAGCAGCGCGAGGCTGATGAGGATCATCGTCATCGGGACGCCTCCGCGTGCTGCACGGGCGCGAGCCGCACCCATTCGGGGACCCGGCGGTTGAGCGACATGACGGTCAGCTCCGCCAGGTGCTCGGCCGCGTCGTCGGCGAACGGGTCGGTGTCCCCCTCGATCGGGACGGTCACCACGTCGCCGGGGTCGGGCATCCGGCCCAGCCGGGCCAGCACCAGGCCGGCGAGGGTGTCGTAGTCGTCGCTCTCCGGCAGCGCGACGCCGGTCGCGCGCTCGACCTCGTCGAGCCTGAGCCAGCCGGGCACCTCCCAGACGCCGCCGGGACGCTCGACGGCGCCCGCCGGCTCGGGGTCGTTCTCGTCGACGAGCTCGCCGACCAGCTCCTCGGCCAGGTCCTCGACGGTCAGCACGCCGGCCAGGCCGCCGTACTCGTCGATGACGCAGACGATATCGTCGTTGGCCGCGCGCATCCGGTCGAGCACGGCCGGCAGCGGCAACGAGTCGGGCACCAGCAGCGCGGGACGGGTGACGCTGCCGACCAGGCCCTCGTCCAGGCCGGACTCCAGCAGTTCGCGCACGCCCGTCACGCCCACCACGTCGCCGTCGTCCCCGACCACGGGGTAGCGGGAGTGGCCGCGTTCGCGCATGACCTCAAGCAGGTCGGAGATGGGCTGGGAGTCGCGCAGCGCCACCACGCGGGGGCGCGGCACCATGATCTCCTCGGCGTTGTGGTCGCCGAACTCCAGGGCGCGCTCCAGCAGCTCCGAAAGCCTCGGGGGCAGCTCGCCCGCCTGGGTCGACTCCTCGATGATCCGGGACAGCTCCTCCGGGGTCGCGCCGTGCTCGACCTCCTCGACCGGCTCGATGCCGACGCGGCGCAGCAGCCCGGTGGCGGCGGAGTCGAACAGCTTGACGACCGGCCCCACGACCGCCAGGTAGACCAGCGTGGACCCGGCCAGGAACTTGGCCACGGTCTCGGGCCTGGCGATGCCGAGGTTCTTCGGCGCCAGCTCGCCGAGCACCATCTGGACCACGGTCGCCACGAACACACCGGCGGCCACGGACAGTCCCGTGATCGCGGCGTCGGGCAGGCCCGTGGTGCCGAGCCAGGGCCGTACCAGGACGGCGATGGCGGGCTCGGCCAGGAAACCGACGAGCAGGGCCGTGACGGTGATGCCGAGCTGGGCGCCCGAGAGCATGAACGAGAGCCGGGAGGTCACCTGCAGTGCCTTTTCGGCTGCGGGGTCACCGGCGGCGGCCTGCTCGCGCAGGAGACCCCGGTCGGCGGCGACGAAGGCGAACTCCTGGGCGACGAAGTAGCCGGTGGCGGCGGTGAGGAGGAAAAGGGCCAGCAGGCCGAGATAGGCGCTCACCAGAGTGAGCCCTCAGAGGAACCCGTGCCGAGGCACGGGCCAAGACTCCACGAGTCCGGAGCGGACACGATCATCCCTTCGATAGAGGTCGTCCATAACGCTAACGACGCAGTCCGCGTCTATGTTTCCGCAGTGACTCTCCGCTAGTTCTGTGTACTTGTCCGTGGGAGAAACTTGGTGAGATGTCTTCACTGCAAGGGGGTTGGACGTAGCGTCTATGGCAAATCGAAGGGAAGAAGGCGAAGTGTCTGAGGACGACCGTACGCGGGCCATGCGCTCGCCGGGCGACGGCCGCCCGCTGCCACCGAGGCCCGGCGACGGTCCCCGCTCCGGTGGCGCACCCGCCCACCAGGTTCCGCCGGGCGTGCCGAACGCGCCCACCCACAAGCTGCCCGCCTACTCCGACGAGCAGCAGTCCCCGCCGCCTCCCAGATCGGGCGGCAAGGTCTACGGGCGGGAGCGCGCCGGGAACAGCCCGGTCAAACCGCTCAGGTCGTCGGACGACGAGCCCACGCCGGAGGGGCCGCGCGGGCCCAGAAGGCCACGGGTGCGCGGCGGGACCGTGCTGAAGATCGTCGCCGGCCTGGTCGCGCTGCTCCTGGTGGCGGCCGTGGGCCTGTTCTTCTGGGTCGACTCCAGACTGGCGGGCATCGACGGCGTGCTCGACGAGTACGAGGGCCGTCCCGCCGACACACCCGGCACCAACTGGCTGCTGGTCGGCTCCGACAGCCGCAAGGGCCTGACCGCGGCCCAGCGCAAGAAGCTGGCCACCGGGCGCGCGGTCGGGCAGCGCACCGACTCGATGATGCTGCTGCACATCTCCGACAACGGCGACAAGCCCACCCTGGTCAGCCTGCCGCGCGACTCGGCCGTGACCATCCCGGGGCGGGGGCGCGACAAGCTCAACGCGGCGTACGCGTCCGGCGGGCCGAAGCTGCTGGTGCGCACGGTCGAGACCGTCACCGGCGTGCACGTCGACAACTACATGGAGATCGGCTTCGCCGGGTTCGTGGGCATCGTGGACGCCGTCGGCGGCGTCGAGATCAACGTCCGGGCCGACGTCGACGACCCCAAGGCCGGGCTCAAGCTGAAGAAGGGCAAGCAGGTGCTCAACGGCTCCCAGGCCCTCGGCTACGTGCGCACCCGCAAGGGCGGCGCGCTGCCGGACTTCGAGCGCACCAAGCGGCAGCGGCAGTTCCTCGGCGCGGTGGTGAAGAAGGCCGCCAGCCCCGGTGTGCTGATCAACCCGTTCACGTCGATCCCGCTGGCCATGAGCGCCACGGACGCCGTCGAGGTGGACTCGAGCACGGGCGCGTTCGACATGCTCTCGCTGGGGCTGGCCATGGGCGACAGCCCGGTCACGACCGTGGTGCCGTTCGGCGGGAACGAGATCGTCGCGGGCGGCGGCGCGGCGGTCAAGTGGGACCGGCTCAAGGCGCTGGCCCTCTTCGACGCCCTGAAGGCCGACAAGCCGGTGCCGAAGGAGATCGTGGACGCGGGCTGACCCGTCCCCTGAGGCGCGCTCCCGGCGCGCCTCACAGGACTGCGGATCAGCTCGTGGCGGCGACGGTCGCGGCGGTGGTGGTGGTGAGGATGACGGCCGCCGTGATGGCGCTGATCGTCTTGGCGACCGCCTGGCCGGCCCACTCGCCCTCGGCGATCTCCTTGACGCGCCCGCGGTCGGCGCCGGGAAACGCCTTGAGGTCGAGCTTCGCCGCGTACATGATCGCGATCAGGGTGGCCGTGCGCTGGTCGGGCTCGGCGCCGGTGAGGACGGCCGTCACGCGTTCGCGCACGTCGGCCTCCACCTGAGGGTCGGACTCCGGCCAGCGGGTGGTCGGGAAGATCCCCAGGACCTTCCTGCGCTCCTCGGCCAGCACGCCCGACTCGGCGAGCCTGGTGAGCAGCCGCCAGCGCAGCTTGCCCGACTGCAACCGCTGCACCCACCACGCGGGCTTCCTGGCCTTGCCGTCCTCGGCCATGCGTGCGAGGGCGGCGTCGAGCTCCTCGTCGCCCAGCGGGGCCGGGTCCTTGACCGTCACCTTGTCGTCGGCCAGTTCCACGCGGCCCGCGGCGGCCAGCTCGGCGAGGATCGCGCCGCCGAGCGCGGGGTCGAGCTGGATGCCCCCGATGAGCTGCCTGCCTTCCTCCTCGCTGTAGGCGAGCAGGAGGAGTTCTTCGGCGATCGTCACGGTCATGCCTCGACACTAACCTCCCAGCATGAGCATTTCGGAAAAACTTCACGCGATCGGACGTCCGCTGCTCCAGGCGCAGCTCGACCATCCCACGGTGGCCGGGATCGGGCGTGGCGACCTGCCGGAGCCGGTCTTCCGGTCCTGGCTGGAGCAGGACTACCTGTACCTGCTCGACTACGTGCGGGTGTTCTCCAGGCTGGCCTGGCAGGCGCCGGACGGGCATCTGGGGGACCTGGTGGATCTGGCGCACGCGACGTACCACGACGAGTTGCGCCTGCATCGGTCGTTGTCGGCGGAGTTCGGGGCCGACCTGGACAACGCGGTGAAGGGGCCGGCGTGTGTGGCGTACACGGCGTTCCTGTTGGAGGCGGCGGGGTCTTATGGGGAGGGGCTGGCCGCGCTTTATCCGTGCATGTGGGGATATTCGAGTCTTGGGAAGATCCTTGCGGAGAACCCGCCCGCCGAGCCGCGTTACCGGGCCTGGGTGGACACGTACGCCGATCCCGGTTTCGCGGCGCTGACCGTACGGATCGGGCAGATGATCGACGAGGCCGACCCCGATCCTGTACGGGCGGAGGCGCTGTTCACCGAGGGCATGGCCCACGAACTCGCCTTCTGGGACGTGCCGTAGTCGCGTGACGGCCCGGCGCGCGCCATACCCTGGTGGCATGCCGGAACTTCCCGAAGTGGAGTCGCTCACCCACTTCCTGCGCGAGCGGGCGGTCGGCCGTTCGATCGCGGGCGTGGACGTCGTCGCCTTCCAGGCGCTCAAGACGTTCGACCCGCCGGTCACCGCGCTCGGCGGGCTCACCGTCACGGGCGTGTCGAGGCACGGCAAGTTCCTCGACCTCGACTGCGACGGCCTGCACCTGATCATCCACCTGGCCCGCGCCGGCTGGCTGCGCTGGCGTGACGACCTGTCCGGCGCGCGGCCGGTGCGGCCGGGCAAGGGGCCGCTGGCCGTACGCGTACGGCTGGCGCCCGACGACGACGGCCTGGCCCCCGGGTTCGAGCTGACCGAGGCCGGCACGCAGAAGCGGCTGGCCGTCTACGTCACCGACAAGCCGGAGGACGTCCCGGGCGTCGCCGCCCTGGGCCCCGACCCGCTCGACGACGCCTTCACCGTCGAGGCGCTCAAGCGCATCGTGGGCGGCAACCGTGCCCAGATCAAGGGCCTGCTGCGCGACCAGAAGGTGATCGCCGGCATCGGCAACGCCTACTCCGACGAGGTGCTGCACGCCGCCAGGATGTCGCCGTTCAAGATCGCGGCGACGCTGACCGACGCGCAGATCGCCGACCTGCACGAGGCCATCGTGACGACGTTGCACGACGCCGTGGAGCGGGCGCACGGGCTGGCGGCCAAGGACCTCAAGGCGGAGAAGAAGTCCGGGCTGCGCGTGCACAACCGGGCGGGCCAGCCGTGCGACGTGTGCGGCGACACGATCCGCGAGGTGTCGTTCGCCGACTCCTCGCTCCAGTACTGCCCGACCTGCCAGACGGGCGGCAGGCCGCTGGCCGACCGGCGGATGTCGCGCCTGCTCAAGTAGGGTCCGGGGCGCGGGATGATGGAAGCATGACCGTTCCAGAGATCGAGGCCACCGCCGTTCCCGACGACGCCTACCTGCTCGACGTCCGCGAACAGGACGAATGGCTGGCCGGCCACGCCCCCGAGGCCGTGCACATCCCCATGTCGCAGATCCAGGGCCGCGTCGAGGAGGTGCCCGCCGACCGCACCGTCTACGTAGTGTGCCGGGTGGGCGGCCGGTCGATGCAGGTCACGGCGTGGCTCAACCAGCTCGGGCGCGACGCCGTCAACGTGGGCGGCGGCATGCAGTCGTGGGAGTTCGCCCGCCGTCCGATGGTCAGCGAGACCGGACAGCAGCCGTTCGTGGCCTGAATGCCCCACTGTGGCGGTTCTGCCGCCATTGAGGCATGATGAGGGCGCCAACTGCATAGTCGCGGGAGCTCGGGGTGCCGGGCTGAGAGGGCAGTAACACAGCCGCTGCCGACCGCCTGAACCTGTCCGGGTAATGCCGGCGTAGGGAGTGTGCGATGACGCATGTCGTCGACGAAGTACCGCTGACCCTTGACGGCGCGCCCCCCAAGACCCTCGGCGTCCTCGACCAGGGCGCGCTCTGGGCCAACCTCGGCGTCAGCCTCCTCGGTTTCTCCGGGGCGCTCATCCTGATCGACCCGCTGGGCGGCGCGCCGCTCAGCCTCGTGGCCGCGCTCACGGCCGCCGTGGTCGGCAGCCTCATCGGCACCGCCATGGTGGGCCTGTCGGCCATTCCCGGCACGCAGACCGGGCGGCCGGCGATGGTGCTGCTGCGCGGGCTGTTCGGGGCGAAGATGTCGTACGTCCCGTCCGTGCTGAACATCGTGCAGATGCTCGGCTGGGGGGCCTTCGAGCTCTGGGTGATCGCCAAGGCCGCGAACGCCATCTTCGGGGACGTCCCGTACCAAATGTGGGTCGTGGTGGCGGGCGTGCTGACCACCGCGCTGGCCGTCTGGCCGCTCGGGTCGATCAGGCTGCTGCGCCGGTACGTGACCGTCGGCGTGATCGTGTCGCTGATCTGGTTCACCGTGTCGTTCCTGGGCGAGGCGCCGACGTACACGGGCGGGTCGTGGACGGCCTTCGCCCCGGCCGTCGACTACGTGATCGCCCTATCGGTGTCGTGGGTGCCGATGGCCGCCGACTTCGCCAGGCACTCGCGCTCCAGCCGGGCCGCCTTCACCGGCGTCGTCGGCGGCTACACCGTCGCCCAGGTGGCCTGCCTGGCCCTCGGCGTGTACGCGGTGGCCATCGCGGGCGCCCAGGCGGTCCAGGCCGACGGCATGGTCGTGTTCCAGCCGTTCGTCGTGGCGCCGCTGGGCGCGCTGTTCTTCGGCATCCTGGTGCTGCGCGAGACCGACCAGTCCTTCGCCAACGTCTACTCCACCACCGTCTCGCTCCAGAACCTCATGCCGAAGGTCGACCGGCGGGTCGTCTCCACCGCGATCGGCGTGCTCACCACCGCGATCGCCCTGGTCGTGGACGTCACCTCCTACGGCGCGTTCCTCGGCGTGATCGGCGCGGTGTTCGTGCCGATGTTCGCGGTGCTGGCCGTCGACTACTTCGTGCTCGGCGGCGCCGCCCGCTGGAACACCGCCGAGGACGCGCCTTCGCGCTGGCTGATGCTGCTGCCGTGGGCGCTCGGCTTCGCCGCCTACTGGTTCACCACCTCGACGCCCACCGTCGCCGGCTGGGACGACTTCTGGGCGGCCGCCCGCGACGCGGTCGGCTTCACACGGGAGACGTGGATGAACGGCGCGCTCGGCGGCGCGCTCGTCGCCGCCCTGGTGACCCTGCTGATCGGTGGGCTGACCGGTGGGCTGACCGGTGGGCTGACCGGTGGGCTCACCAGGGGCCTGCGCCGGTCAGCGGGCCGTTGAGACGCGGCGCTCGACGTTGAGCAGGTGCTGCTTGGCGGCCACGCCTCCGGCGTAGTCGCCGAGCTCGCCGTCCTCACGGACCACCCGATGGGAGGGCACGATCACGCAGACGGGGTTGGCGCCGACCGCGTTGCCGACCGCGCGCAGCGCGCGCGGCCGTCCGATGCTCGCGCCGATCTCCTCGTACGTCGTGGTCGTGCCGTAGGGGACGGCCATGGTCTTCTGCAGCACGCTACGGGCGAACGGCGTGGCCAGCGCGAGGTCGACCGGCGTGGCGAACGTGCGCAGCCGCCCGGAGAAGTACGCGTCGAGCTCCCGGCGCACCGGGTCGAGACGGCGGGCGTCGGGCCCGATGAACGTGCCGACCTCCTTGGCCACCCGCTCGTACACGACGTTCTCGGACTCGAAACTGCAGGCCGCGATGCCTTTCCCGGTGACCGCCAGGACCAGCCTGCCCACGGCGCCGTCGTAGGTGCCGAACGCGATGTGCGGCGGGCCCTCGCCCTTGTAGGTGTTGGAGGTCACTCTCAGCAGGGCATCGAGGTCGCTGCTCGACATGCCTCTCACCCGTTTCAGCCACCGGAATCTTCGTGAGCGCAGCGTATCGGACGGATCGCCCGTCAGACCCACCACGCCACGTGCACTATGGAGGTGTGGGGGACACATGGGTCGGCAGTGACGAGGAGATCGCTCGCGCTGTGCTCGCCGGTTCCCCCAACGCCGTGGTGGCGCTCGACCGCGACCAGAGCGTGCTGGTCTGGAACGCGGCGGCCGAGCAGCTGTTCGGCTGGACGGCCGCCGAGATGCTGGGGCGCCGGGCGCCGATCGTCCCCGACGAGCTGACCGCCGAGCACAACGCGGTGCTGGAGCGCGTACGGACCGGGGGGCAGGTGTCGTTGCGCACCAAGCGCGTCCACAAGGACGGCGGCGCGCTCGACCTGCGGGTGGACATCAACGCCCTGCGCCTGGGCAACTCCGTGGTCGGCTACGTCTGCGTCCACCATCCCGCCCGGGCCGACGAGGTGGCCGGGTTGCGCATGGAACGCCGGGCCAGGCTGGTGCGCCGGCTCACCGACGTGGTCGGCGACATCAACTCCGAGCTGGAGCTGCCGGCCGTGCTCGACCGGATCTCGGCCAGCCTGACCGAGCTGACGGGCGCGGACGCGGGCGGCTTCGTGCTGATCGAGGGGGAGCGGCTGCGGCTGGTCAGCACGTACCGGCTGCCGGAGACGCTCAGGGGCACCACCACCGGCCTGCGGACGAGCCTGGTGGACAAGCTCTTACGCACGGGCAAGACCGTGATGCTGGAGTCCCACGGGCTCGACGACCTGGTGTGGGCCAGGCTCAACGGGCTGCACACGATCGCGCTCGGCCTGGCCGCGGTCGGCGGACGCCCCTACGGCGCCCTCTACGCGCTGTTCGCCGGGACCGCCCCCGGGCACCTGGAGCTGGAGCTCCTCGAACTGCTGGCCGGGCACGCCGGCATCGCGGTCGGCAACGCGGTGGCCTACCAGGAGGCGGTACGGCAGCGGGCGCACGAGCGGGCCGTGTTCGACGCCAGCGCCGACGGCATCGCCGTGCTGGACGACGCCGGCCGGGTCGTGCGCTGGAACCCCGCCGCGGCCGAGCTGACCGCCTTCCCGGCCGACGTCGTGATCGGCGGGCCGCCGCCGTTCCCGCTGCCCAGCCCCGGGGAGAAGCTGACGTTCCAGATGGAGAACGGCCGGTGGCTGGACGTGGTGAGCGCGAAGATCGAGGAGACCGGCGAGATCGTCATCGACTTCCGCGACGTCACCCAGGCCAAGGAGCTGGAGGAGGCCAAGGACCTCTTCCTGGCCACGACCAGCCACGAGCTGCGTACGCCGATCACGATCGTGCGGGGGTTCGCCAGCACGCTCGACGCGCGCTGGGACAAGATGAGCGACTCCGAACGGCGCTCGGCCGTGCACACGATCGCCGAGCGGGCCGGATCGCTGGGTCAGCTCATGGACCATCTCCTGCTGGGGGCCAGGGCGGGCGCGGACGAGCTGGCGGTGCGGATCGAGGCGTTCGACCTCGCCGCCCGCATCCACGCGGCCACGCTCGGCCTTCCCGTGTTGTCCGACCGCCACCGCGTCGAGGTCCGCATCCCGGACGGATTGCCCCCGGTGCTGGGCGACGCCCTGGCAACCGACATCGTTTTGGGGCAATTGCTGGAGAACGCGTTTAAATATTCCCCAATGGGTGGATTGATCTGTGTTGAAGCTTGGTCCGAGAGCGACGACGTGGTCGTAGTGGTGGATGACGAGGGGGTCGGAATCTCACCGCCTGACCGCGAACGGATCTTTGAGCGCTTCGTCCAGGTGGACAGCGGGGACCGGAGGCGCTTTGGTGGAGTGGGGCTCGGGCTCTATATCGTGCGCAGTCTGGCCAGGGCGCAGGGGGGAGAAGTGAGTGCTCAACCGAGGTCCGGAGGGGGTACGAGGATGCGGTTGGTGCTGAGGCGCGCTTCCACTATCCGATCCGACACACCGATGCGGTAACGAGGTGGTCACAGTTGAGCTGATCTATCGTCCAATGTGTACAAGCTGTGATCGAGATGCGGTTTCTGCGATTGGCTAACGGGGCATTTCGGTCGTACCGGGGAGTGTTCCCGCGGGGGGCACAGGGAACGGGGAGGTGGGTGTGTCAAGCGTGGTGCTGCTGCCGTACGCGCCGTCCAGCGTCGCCGTCGCCCGCCAGCGTCTGAGCACTGACCTGCAGGATTGTGGGGTCTACACCGCCGCGATCGACGATGCCGTGCTGGTGGTGAGCGAGTTGCTGAGCAACGCGCTGCGGCACGCGCATCCGCTGCCTTCAGGCATGGTGAGGGTCGCCTGGATGCGTAGCGACGATCACATCGAGGTGGCGGTGAGCGACGGGGGTGCGGCGACAGAGCCGCGGGCGGGCCGCCCGACCCTGTCTTCGCTCGGGGGCCGGGGGCTGGGAATCGTCGAATACGTGGCTGAGAGCTGGGGGGTTCGTCACGACGGGGACACGACGACCGTGTGGGCCATCCTGCCCGCACCCAACGGCGCGTCGGTGAACGGGCAGGTCGCGGCCCTGAAGGAGGCCGGTTAGGCGGCCCTGGCCGCGAGCACGGCCCGTTCGGTGACGGCCCATGCCGTGGAGACCAGGAGGTACAGGCCGCCCGCCAGGGGGAGCACGAGCGCGGCCAGCGCCGAGCCGTACGGAAGCAGCGGCATGACCTTCCGCAGCAGCTCCGGCTGGTCCTCCGAGACCTTGATCGAGCGTGCCGACAGCCATGCCAGCAGCACGAGCCCCGCGATCACGACGACGAAGACCGAAACCGGCCAACTGATCAGACCGAAATTGGCCACCACGCCGGCGATCTGCTGCCCCAGCGGAGCTCCGAACAGCGTGTGCCCGGCCAGCGCGGTCGGATGCGTGGCCACCCTGAACATCAGCCACATGAACGGCAATTGCGCCAGCATCGGCAAGATCCCCGCGAACGGTGACGTGCCTTCCCGGGCGTACAGCGCGGTCAGCTCCTTGGACAACCGCTCGGGATCGCGTCCGTGACGCTTCTGCAGCTCCCGCAGCTCCGGCGCGAGCCGCTGCTTGACCCGGTTGGTGCGCGCCTGGCGCACGTTGAGCGGCAGCAGGACCAGGCGTACGGCGAGGGTGAACAGCACGATGGCGAGCGCGGCGTGACCCCCGGACACGCCGATGACGAACGTGACAAGTGAATCGATCATGAGCCCTTCAGACATGACGACGGATCAGGGCTCACGTGTGATGAGCCCCGCTTGACCGGAAGCGGGGCTCGGCTAAGGCGCTCGTGGACGCGGGCGTCCGGCCGCGTCGGGATCGCGCAGCCGCTGGAAGGCCGTGCGGCGCGCGTAGGTCAGCGGGAAGCCGGAGTGCTCACCGCCGAGTGCGGGCAGCAACGTGGCTGCCCACGTGGCCAGCAGGAGGATCGCCATCATGGTGATCCCCACCAGCCACGGATCGAACAGGAACGACGTCACTGTGACGAACGGGACTTACCGACGATGGTGACCGCGATGAAGACGATCAGTGCGACCACACCGACGATCAGGACGAGCTTGAACAGACCTGCCAGCAGGGGCAGAACGAAGGTGAACAGCACGAAGAGACCGAGGATGGCCCCTAAAACGAGCATGACGACTCTACTCATGAGGCCACCGTACGTCCTCCGAGGATGATCCGCGAGGCTTACGAACCTGTGACGTACATGTCCCCTACGTGGGGCTCAGCCGTACGGTGAGACGGTGAACACCCGCATCCTGGTGGTCGACGACGATCCGACCGTGTCCGAGGTCGTGGCGCGCTATCTGGAGCGCGACGGGCACGAGGTCGAGTGCGTGGGCGACGGCGCCGAGGCGTTGCGCAGGGCGCTGGCCGATCCGCCCGACCTCATGGTGCTCGACCTGATGCTGCCCAGGATCGACGGCCTCCAGGTGTGCAGGAAGCTCAGGGAGCGGTGGCCGGTCCCGGTGATCATGCTGACCGCGCTCGGCGAGGAGATCGACCGGGTGGTCGGCCTGGAGACCGGGGCCGACGACTACGTGACGAAGCCGTTCAGCCCGCGGGAGCTGGCGTTGCGCGTCCAGTCGGTGCTGCGCCGGGCGCGGGGGGCGTCCGTCACGGCCGGGACCGGCGTGCTGCGCGACGGCGATCTCGTCGTCGACGTCGGGGCCCACGAGGTGCTGCTGGGCGGCCATCGGGTGCTGCTGACGGCCAGGGAGTTCGACCTGCTGGCCTACCTCATGCGCAACCCGCGGCAGGCGTTCAGCCGGTCGGCGCTGCTCGACCAGGTGTGGGGCTGGTCGTTCGGCGACTCCTCGACCGTGACCGTGCACGTGCGGCGGTTACGGGAGAAGATCGAGGCGGACCCGACGCAGCCGCGGCGGATCGTCACGGTCTGGGGCGTCGGATACCGGTACGAGCCACTGGAGATCGCGCGGTGACACCCGCCGAGCCGTGTCTGCTGGAGACGTGCCCGGAGGTCGTGGTGTCCGTGAGCGAGCTGCCCATGGTGGTGGCCGTCTCGGCGGTGCTGGGGCTGCTGGTCGCGGCCGCCGGCGTGTGGGCGATGGGACGGCTGCGGACCAGGTCGATCGGGGTGATGCTGGCCGTCGTCGTGGTGGTCGCCGTGGCGGCGACGCTGGCGGGCGTGGTCGCGATCACCATGAAGATGATCATCGAGGGCGCGGTCAAGGACTTTGTGCTCAGCGTCGTCGCTGTGGGCGGCCTGGTGGGGCTCGGGGTGGCGTTCGTGCTGGCCAGGCGGGTGGTGGGCGAGAGCAGGCGGCTGGTGGCGGCCGTGCGGGAGGTGCCGTTCAGGGCGCCGCAGGGGTTGCCGGCCGAGCTCCAGGAGATCGCCGGCACCCTTGAGGAGGCGTACGCGCGGGAACGCGCCCTGGAGGGCGCGCGCCGGGAGCTGGTCGCCTGGGTGAGCCACGACCTGCGCACGCCGCTCGCCGGCCTGCGGGCCATGGCCGAGGCCCTGGAGGACGAGGTGGTGGCCGACCCCGCGACGGTCACGCGCTACCACGCCCAGATCAAGCTGGAGGTCGAACGGCTCTCGGCCATGGTGGACGACCTGTTCGAGCTGTCGCGGATCCACGCGGGCGCGTTGCGGCTCTCGCGGGCCAGGATCGGGCTCGCCGACCTCGTGGCCGACACGCTGGCCGGGGTCGAGCCACTGGCCAGGGCCAAGGGGGTGGTGCTCACGGCGGAGGCGGCGGGGGCCGTGCCCGTGGAGGTCGACGCGGCCGCACTGGGCCGGGCCCTGCGGAACCTGGTCGTCAACGCCGTCCGGCACACGCCCTCTGACCGGGCCGTGGTGCTGCGGGCCGCGGTGGACGGGCAGGGGATGGCCTGTCTGTCGGTGGCCGACGGTTGCGGGGGGATTCCCGAGGAGGATCTGCCTCGGGTGTTCGAGGTGGCGTTCCGGGGGGAGGCCGCGCGTACGCCCACCGCCGACGGCGGCGCCGGGCTCGGGCTGGCGATCGCCCAGGGGATCGTCGAGGCGCACGATGGGATGATCGGGGTGGTCAACGAAGGGCCGGGGTGCCGGTTCGAGATCCGCCTGCCCCTGGTGCCCGGAAGTTGACGTTCCCGCACGGTGTCCTGCCTCGATCTTCCGCTTGTGGCTCCGCTCCTCGATCGTGGGCTGCCCCGTCTGGCTGCGGGGTCAGGCGGGTTCGGGGAGCGCCGTGTCGCGATGGCCGAACGACTCTGACATCGCCCGGAATGTCGGGCAGGGCCAGCGCCACATGCAGCTCCGGCACCGCAGGATCGGGTTGGCGGTGTCGCTCGTGATGCCACCCGCGTCGCGCGGCTGGTGCAGGTCGAGCAGCCGTAGCCCGAGCTCGGCGAACCTGAGCAGGTCGGCGCGTGAGCCGGCCAGGAAGTCGAGGTCTTCGCTCGCCAGCCTGGTGCGGATCGGGACGTAGCCCTCGTGGTTCAGCAGCCCGCGCAGGCGCGCCGCTTCGTCATGCCATGACGTGGCCTTTTCTGTACGGATGAGGATGGTCTCCAGACGCTCCCGGAGCCCCTGACGCTGTGGATCTTCAGGTTTCTCTGCATTCATCGATACGAGGCCCATGGGGCGGGCCCCAGCCCCTCCTTCTCCGTGAAGCGTTGCCGGTTCCGGTGTCACGCTGTCAAGCTTCGCGTACTCTCCGTTTTGATGGAGCCCAAACGGAGGACAAAAACCTGTCGTTCCCCTCTCGGCGTGACAACGTGACCGGAAGCCTCCGCGCCGCTAGCCTGCCCATGTGGAGCTCAAGGTCTCGACTCGATCACATGCCGGGTGCGCACTCGTTGCCATCACCGGAGAAATCGACCTCTATACGGCGCCTCACCTGCAGGCCGAGTTCACTCGGCTGCTGCAGGACGGGCCCAGCCGGGTGGTCATCGACATGTCCGCCGTGGATTTCTGCGACTCCACGGGGATGAACGTGCTGCTCTCGGCGCTCAAGCGCATGAAAGAGCGGGGAGGCGTGCTGGAGGTGGCCGCGCCGCGTCCGGCCGTCCGCAAGATCCTGCAGGTCACGGGGCTCGTCTCGGTGTTCACCGTGCATGACGAGCTGCCGCAGGAGTTCCTCATCACCGAGGGATCATGACGCAGGCTGACACGGCTGTCGTCATTCCCGCGGTGAACGAGGGCGACCGCATCGCGGCCACCGTCGCCGCCGCGGCCGGCCTGCCCGGTGTCGATCTCGTCGTGGTCGTCGACGACGGCTCGACGGACCGCACCGGCAAGGTGGCGCGGGCGGCGGGGGCGCGGGTGGTCCGCCACAGCCGCAACCGGGGAAAGGCCGCGGCCATGGAGACGGGTGCGGAGGCCGTACGCCTCCTCGACGAGGACCGTACCCCTCGCCACCTGCTCTTCCTCGACGCCGACCTGGGTGACACGGCGCGCGCCGCGGCGCCGCTGGTGGAGCCTGTGCGCGAGGGCAAGGCCGACATGACGATCGCGGTGTTCGGCACGCGGGTGAAGCTCGGCGGCCACGGCTTAGTCGTGCGCGTGTCCAGAGACGGCATCCGTCGCGCCACCGGCTTCGAGGCCGCCCAGCCGCTCAACGGCCAGCGCTGCCTGACCAGAGCCGCCTTCGAGGCCGCGCGGCCGCTGGCGCACGGGTTCGGTGTGGAGACGGCGCTGACGATCGACCTGTTGCGCAAGGGGTTCAGGGTCGTCGAGGTCGAGGTGGAGATGTCCCACCGGGCCACCGGCAACGACTGGCGCGCCCAGTTGCACCGGGCCCGGCAGCTGCGGGATGTGGCGCTGGCTCTGGCGAGTCGCGAGCCGGTGGTCGTGGAAAACCTTGGCAAACTTCTTCCGAAGCGCTGATTTCGGGCTCCGGGTTATCCACAGGCGTGGATGATCTGGGGCTGGGGTCGTCATGAGTGTGCTGGAATTTGCGGGTGACTTCGGAGAGACGCCGCGAACAGGCACAAGCGCGACCCTTCTGGGTGAGATCGCTGCGTCTTCCGTGGTCCGGCGGCACGACGACCATGTCCGGCCTCCTCGCCGACGGCGACGGGCGCCGGTTCTCGCCGGCCCCGATGGCCCGGATGTCCGGCGCGGGTGAGTGGGCCGCCGCGCCTCGGCGGGATCGGCCGGTCGGCGCGGTCCGGGAGCGGCTGGCGTTCCCCGGGCTGATGATGATCGCGGTCTCGGTGCTGCTGACGATCACGATCGGGCTGCTCGGGCCCTCTCCCATGGTTCCCGCGCTGGGCGGGCCGGGGTGGCAGCCGCCGTACTCGCTGGCGGCCGGGCCTGATCCGTATGCGGTGATCGTGCTGGCCGCTGCGGCCGTGGTCATCGGCGGGCTCGGGTTGCTGGCGGCGCTGGCGGCCGGTCCGCGTCCTGTGCCGAGCCCCCGGCTCCTGGTGCTTCTCGGGTGTCTCGCCGCGGGGGTGCTCGCGTTCCTGCCTCCTTCGGGTTCCGGCGACCATCTCAACTACGCCGCATATGGCCGGATGGTCACGTTGGGGGTGAACCCCTACACGCACGGCGCCGACGACCTGCCGGGTGATCCGATCGCCGACGCCGTCGAGCGTCCCTGGCGCGAGGAGCCCAGCGTCTACGGGCCCGTCGCCACCGCTCTCCAGGCGCTGGCGAGCTGGATCGGCGGCGACTCGCTCCGGCTGACCATCTTCGTGCTGGCGGTGTTCAACGTCGCGGCCTTCGTCGTCACGGCGCTGCTGATCGACCGGTTCACCAGGCACGACCCCGCCCGCCGGACGCGTGCCGCCTTGTTGTGGGCGGTCAATCCGCTGCTGCTCTACCACCTGGTCGCGGGCATGCACGCCGACACCCTCGCGATCGCCTGCATGGTGGCCGCGTTGCTGGCCAGGGCGCATCCGGTGAGGTCGGGGGTGCTGCTCGGGCTCGGGGTGGCGACGAAGCTCAACGCGGGGCTGGTGGCGCTGGGGCCCGCGTGGGAGCTGCGCCGCCGTCCAGGGCGGCTGGCCGTCATGGCGGTGAGCGCGCTGGCCGTGGTGGTCGTCGGCTACACGATCGTCGGGCCCGAGGCGATCGCGCCGGTGACGACGACCAGCAAGGCGATCTCGCACGCCTCGTTCTGGAAGCTGGTGCAGGGGTGGCTCTGGGCCCTGGTCGCCCCCGGGAGCGCGTACCGGGGGGAGATCCAGGTCGGCGCGCTGGTGGTGCTCGCCCTCGTCGCCTGGCCGTTGCTCCGGCTGGCGTCCCAGCGGGCCTCGGCCGGTCAGGGCGCGGCGGCTGCCGGGGGGTTGCAGGCGCCCGTCGTGGCGGCGGCGCTGGTCGTGGCCTACCTGTTCGCCACGCCGTACATCCTGCCCTGGTACGACGGGCTGGCGTTCGGGATGCTGGCCCTGGTGGGCGCCTCGGCCGTCGACGGGTTCATGGTCGCCCACCTGCTGGTCCTGTCCCTGGCCTACCTGCCCGCCCGGGTGGACGGGCAGCCGCCGGGCGTCGAATGGCTCAGCGGCGTCCTCAGGCCTCAGATCGCGTGGGCGCTGCTGGCGTTGACCGTCCTGCTGGTGGTGTGGGCGTGGCGAGCTGGAGGGCCCGTACGCAGGCCGCGAGCGTCAGCGGCACCGCCACCGTGAGCGCCATGGCCGGGATGGCGATGCCCGAGTCGTTCATGAGGAAGCCCAGGAAGGCGCAGGTGAGCGTCCCGAGCAGGCCGGCCCTGAGCGGCGGAGCCAGCGCGTACGCCTGACCGAGCGCCGAGGCGCCCCACCGCGACGGACGGGCCAGCACCAGGAACAGGAACGCCAGCGCGACCAGCGAGAGAAGGGTCAGCGGCCAGTTGCCCACGGTCACGCCGATCATGGCCCCGAACTTGCGTCCGACGACGGTCCACGCCTGGCCGTCGATGATCTGCTGCACGAAGGCGCCGAGGTGGGTCCGCCTGTCCGCGGGGCGCATCCAGTCGACGAACGAGATGGCGGCGATCAGCGCGACCGCGACCGCTCCGACGAGGAGTAGTTTCAGCACCGACACGCGCCTGCCGGACAGCAGGATGAGAAAGACCGCCACCCCGATCACGAACGCCGGAACGCCGCCGAAGTCCGCACCCCACGAGGGTGAGCCGTCCGCGAAGACGGCGAACGCGCCGTACAGGCCGCACAGCGCCACCACGATCGTTCGGGAGACGCCCCTGCCGAGCAGCCAATGTGCCACGCCGGCCAGGCCGAGGATCGTGCCGGTGGCGTAGACGGCGAAGGCGATGTTGCTGAAGCCGTAGAACCGTCCTCCGGTGACGGGTTCGTAGCCGGTTACGGCGTTCACCTGGAGTGCTGAGCCGGTCATCACGTCGATGAGCAGGGCGAGCGAGGTGACGGCGGCGACCACGGTGAGCGGGCCGAGCACGTGCGTACGCCAGGGGCCGGCGAAGGCGAGGGCGGTGATCAGCGCGGCGATGGCCAGGATCGTCACGATCACCGAGACCATCGGCATCGGCAGGCTCCACCACGGCACGAGCTGGGCCAGGAAGGTGGAGACGGCGACGGCGCCGCTGACGGTCGCCACCACCTGGATGGCCGCCAGCAGCTTCGAGGCGTCGGCCGGCTCGCCGTCCGCTTGGGGGGCCGGGTGGTCCTTCGCCGTGGCGGTGTTCGCCGGGGGCGCGTGGCCGTCGGTGGACGGCGTGCTCTTCCCGGCGCGGGTGGAGCGGCGGCGGCGGAGCGCCAGGGCGGCGAGGGCGTAGAAGATCAGCTGGACGGTGACCAGGACGGTGAAGAAGGGCCCGCGCACGTCGCGGAGCACCTGGCTGGCCAGATCGCCGTCGGCGAGCCGCGTCACCGTGGCGGCGGCCGGGTCGGGGGCGTTGCCGTCGGGCTGCCAGGCGCGGCCGACCACGTCGCGGGGGGCGGTCAGGCCCAGGAGCTGGATGGCGGTGGCGGTGAGGTCGGTGATGGTGACCAGGGCGTCCTGGCGGGTGGAGGAGGCCGTGAGGTAGCCCTGCGGGTACGGCTGCCCGGTCGGGGACGGTCCCGTGGCGATGGCCGCGTGGAGGTGGGCGTTGGGGCTGACGTCGGAGGTCCCGGCGAGCAGGAGGGTGGTGTTCGGGGGCAGCTTGCCGATCAGGGCGGCGATCTGCTGGTCCGCCCGGGTCGCGGCGGCTTGGCGTTCGGCGGCCGGGAGGGAGCCCGGGACGCCGGCCTCGTCGGGCACGCCCTTGGTCCAGGCGGTGGCGAGGTCGGCGGCCTCGAAGACGATCAGGTTGTAGGGGGTCAGGTCGTTCAGGCCGTCGAGGGTGGGGGTGTATTTAGTGATTTTTCCGGCTTTGTCGGCGGCGGCGAGGGCGGCACCGGGGCCGATCGCCGCCACCTTGCCCCCGCCGTCGGTCACCAACTGGCCCAGCGTGCCCAACTGGGCCGCGTAGCCGGTGTCGGCCTGGAAGGCCACCAGGTCCCGCCAGTTGGGGACGGTGGCGCCTTCGCCGGCGGGCTGGGGGGCCGCCGGGGAGGGGCATCCTCGGCCCGGGGCGCCGGCGCGCTGGCCTGCGGAGATGGTCAGCCAGCCGGCGATGGGACAGGTGATGCCGCGGTCCGGGGGCGGGACGGCGCGGGTGGACAGCGATGCCGAGCTGCCCTGGGTGACGAGCTTCCACAGGGTGGGGGTGCCCGACTGGCTGAAGTCGCTCCACTGCAGGCCGGGAACCCCGACCAGCGCCACCCGCCGACCCTCCGGACCGGCTGGGACGTGCATGCCGCCTGCGGCCGTCGCGGTGGCCGGGCCGTCCAAGCTGCCTGAGGTCGTTGCGGCGGTGGCCGGGCCGGGGAGGAGGACGGTTGCGAGCAGGAGGCCGAGGATCACGGTGACGAGCGGGCGGCCTGCGCGAGGTCCCACCGTCCCGAACCGCCGCCGGCGGGCGGGGACATCCGAAGTCGGACGAAGGCGCGGCAGAAAGCCGGGGGCGGGGGCGTCCGAGGTCGGGGCGTGGGGTGGCAGAGGGTGGGGCGTGGGGCGTACGCGGGGCTCTTGGTGCTCGGCCCCGAGCGTGGCGTAAGGCATGTACGGAACCCCCAGTGTCTGCGCCCTCGATGAACAGCCACGGTAACGTGCCACATCGTGACAAGAGGCGAGGTGCGGGTGATCCGGCGGCAGTGGTGGGCGTGGGTCGTCGTGGCGCTCGTCGTCGCGGCGGCGGCGGCGCCCCTGGTGCACACGTGGCTGACCAACCCGGACGACCAGCGGCTCGTCGACCTCGACGTCTACCGTACCGGCGGCCAGATGCTGCTCGACGGCCGTCCGGTGTACGACTTCTTCACGCCCGCGCCCCAGCTGCTGCCCTTCACCTATCCGCCCGTCGCGGCGATGCTGGCCGTGGCGCTGGCCGAGATGTCCTGGGGCACCGCCCAATGGGTGTGGACGGCCGGGATCTTCGTGGCGCTGGCCGTCACCGTCTGGTTCGCCTTCCGGCAGGCTCTGCGGGCCTACGTGCCGTGGGTGTTCGCGCTGCTCATGGTGGCCTGCACGTACCTGATGCCGATCCGCGACCAGGTGCGGTTCGGTCAGGTGGACATCCTGCTGGTCGCCCTGTGCCTGGTGGACTGCGTGGCGCGGCGGCCCTGGCTGCCCCGGGGGTTCCTGGTCGGGCTGGCCACGGCCGTCAAGCTGACGCCGGGCGTCTTCCTGATCTACTTCCTGGTCACCAAGCAGTGGCGGCCGTTCTTCATGGCGGCGTTCGTGGCGGCGGTGCTGACGTTGCTGCCGTTCGTGGTGATCCCGCAGGACGCGTCCGCCTTCTGGTTCTCGGCGCTGCTCGATCCGGAGCGGCTGGGGGCGAACACGGCCACCACGAACCAGTCGATCCGGGGCATGCTGCTGCGGCTGTACATGCCGGATTCGCTGACGTTCGTGATCTGGGCCGTGATCGTGGCGGCCGTGGCCTGGTACGGGTTCCGGGCGGCGCGGGCGGCGTACCAGGCGAAGGACGAGCTGACGGCGGTCGCGCTCACGTCGCTGATGGCGGTGCTGCTCTCGCCCGTCGCCTGGATCCACCATCTGGCCTGGGTGGTCGTGGTGCTCGGGGCGATCGTCGGCGACGGGCGCGATCCGGTCAGGCTGCGGGTGGCCGCGGGCGTCTGGCTGTTCTACGTGGTTCCCGTGCCGTGGTGGGGGGTCTCGCTGATCGCCGCCAAGATCCCGGGGGTGAGCCTGGTGCTCGGGAAGATCGTCCAGGACGGGTTCGGGCTCGGGGCGCTGGTCCTGGTCTGGTTGCTGGCGTCCTGGTTGCCCAAACGGCGGCAATTGGCTTGACCGAAGTATTACCCTCTGTGGCGTGCTCATTACCGCGTGGGTAGTCGTGGGTCTCGTGGCCGGGGTGAGTGGCGTGTTCATCGGCTACATGGGGCTCAGGCAGGCGAGGTCCGCCGTCGACGACTGCCTGCGCAGGGTGGCCAGGCAGACGAGCGAGGGCGCCGGCGATCTCAAGGCCATCAGGGACGTGGCCGTGTGCCGCTACGACGCGCTCGCCGAGATGAGCGGCAGGCTCTCGTTCTCGGTGGCCATGATCAACGGGCTGGGCGACGGCATCGTCCTGACCTCGATCAACGGCGCCAGCGAGACGCGCACGTACGTGCGGCCGGTGGTGGGCGGCAAGGGGCAGCAGCCGCTGTCGCCGGAGGAGGAGCAGGCGGTCCGGGCGGCCCGGCTTGGGCTGGGGCCGCTGGTCCCGCCGCGGATGCTCAAGCGCTCACACTGAGTGTCCGGACGGGTGCCGTACGCGGTCGGCGAAAGGACGGCGTGCTGCGGCCATCTGCGGATACTCTGGATGCATGCCCAGACTCGCCTATCTCGGACCGGAAGGGACCTTCACCGAAGAGGCCCTGAGGCTCCTCGACCCCGCCGCCGAGCGCCTGCCGTGCGCCACGGTCAGCGCGGCGCTCAACGCCGCCCGTTCCGGTGACGCCGACGGCGCCGTCGTGCCGCTGGAGAACTCGATCGAGGGCGCGATCACCACGACACTCGACGAGTTCGCCTGGGGCGAGCCGCTGACGATCACGGCCGAGCTGCTGCTCCCGGTCCAGTTCTCGCTGCTGGCCAGGCCCGACACCGAGATCGTGCACATCAAGCGGGTCTACACGCACCCCGCGGCCATCACGCAGTGCCGCGCCTACATCGCCCGCGAGCTGCCCGACGCCGTGGTGGTCGCCGCGCCCTCGACGGCGGCCGCGGCCCAGGAGGTCTCGCTGCCCGGCTCGCCGTACGACGCGGCCATCGCCGCGCGCATCGCCGGCGAGCACTACGGGCTGGTCCCGCTGGCCGGCGACATCGGCGACCGGTCCGACACGGTGACCAGGTTCGTCAAGGTGAGCCGTCCGGGGCCGCTGCCCGAGGCGACCGGGTCCGATCGCACCACGCTGGTGGTCTTCCTCGCCGACGACCACCCGGGCGCGCTGCTGGAGATGCTGACCGAGTTCTCCGTGCGCGGGGTCAACCTGACCCGCATCGAGTCGCGGCCGACGGGCGACGGCATCGGGCGCTACTTCTTCCACTTCGACTTCGAGGGGCACATCGCCGACGCGCGGGTGGGCGAGGCCGTCTCCGGCCTTCACCGGATCTGCGGCGAGGTGCGCTTCCTCGGCAGCTACCCCCGCGCCGACGGGGTCGCGCCGCAGATCAAGAGGGGCACGGCCGACACCGAGTTCGCCGGGGCCGCCGACTGGCTGGCCCGCATCCGGTCCGGGCAGGTCTGACCCGCCTGGGGGTGCGTTCAGGCGGGCCGTCCGGCTTCCGAGCGGCGTGCCGGGGAATCCGGGGGCGGGTCGGGGGCGCGCGCCGGTAGCCTTTCCTTGTGATTGACCTGCGTACCCTTCGTGAGGATCCCGACCGGCTACGGGCGTCGCAGCGTGCCCGCGGTGAGGACGACTCCGTCGTCGCAACGCTGCTCGACCTCGATGAGCGTCACCGATCCGCGCTGACCTCGTTCGAGTCGATGCGCGCTGAGCAAAAGAGCATGGGCAAGTCGGTCTCCAAGGCGCAGGGCGAGGAGAAGGCCGCGCTGCTCCAGCGGGCCAAGGACCTCGCGAGCCAGGTCAAGGCCGCCGAGGCCGAGGCGGAGAAGCTGGCCGCCGAGCTCGACGAGCTCATGCAGACGGTGCCCAACATCGTCGAGGAGGGCGCCCCTCCCGGCGGCGAGGACGACTATGTCGTCCTGGAGACGTCCGGCACGCCGCGCGAGTTCGACTTCGAGCCGAAGGACCACCTGGAGCTGGGCGAGGCGCTCGGCGCGATCGACATGGAGCGCGGCGCCAAGGTGTCCGGCTCGCGGTTCTTCTTCCTCAAGGGCGTCGGCGCCCGGCTCCAGCTCGGCCTGCTCAACATGGCGATGCAGCAGGCGATCGAGGCCGGGTTCACGCCGATGATCACGCCGGTGCTGGTCAAGCCGGAGACCATGCAGGGCACCGGCTTCCACGTCGCCCACGACAAGGAGATCTACCGCCTGCCCGAGGACGACCTCTACCTGGTCGGCACCTCCGAGGTGGCGCTGGCCGGCTACCACGCCAACGAGATCGTGAGCGGCGACGAGCTGCCGCTGCGCTACGCCGGCTGGTCGTCGTGCTTCCGGCGCGAGGCCGGCTCGTACGGCAAGGACACCCGGGGCATCATCAGGGTCCACCAGTTCGACAAGGTGGAGATGTTCTCCTACGTCCGTCCCGAGGACGCGCACGAGGAGCACCAGCGGCTGCTGGCCTGGGAGAAGGAGATGCTCGCCAAGATCGAGGTCCCCTACCGGATCATCGACACGGCGGCGGGCGATCTCGGCATGTCGGCGGCGCGCAAGTTCGACTGCGAGGCCTGGATCCCGACCCAGGGCCGCTACCGCGAGCTGACCTCGACCTCCAACTGCACCGAGTTCCAGTCCCGCAGGCTCGCCGTCCGTTATCGGGACAAGGACGGCAAGCCTCAGCATCTGGCCACGCTCAACGGCACGCTGGCCACCACCCGGTGGATCGTGGCGATCCTGGAGAACCACCAGCAGGCCGACGGCTCGGTGGTGGTTCCCAAGGCACTGCGTCCCTACGTGGGGCTCGACGTGCTGGAGCCGTCCAAGTAGGGGTGGCGGCGGGCGTCGATCGCGATGACGGCGGCGCCCGCCACCACGACCAGGCAGGTCAGCACGGCCGCCAGCGCGGCGGCGGTGCCATGGGTCTCGGGCGTGCCGATCGCCCAGCCGCGGAAGGGCAGGTAGACGGCCGCGTAGACCAGCGGCGCGGCCACCACGCCGACCGTCGCGCTCACCGCCCGCGGCTTTCCGTCCCAGGCGAACATGACGCATGCCACCCCGGACGCCAGCGCCACCGACCAGCCGAACAAGCCGGTGAGGTTGACGAGCAGCACCTTGTGGGTCTCGCTGTCCAGCGCGGCGTACATGGCCAGCGCGCCGATCACCCCTGATCCCGCGAACCAGCCCTGGCGCCTGCGCATCCCGGCGCCGACGCCGCCGAGCAGCATGCACACGGCCAGGAAGAGCGCGATGTTCCGTTCGGGCGTGAGGTCCACCTCGTCGGCCTGCACGGCGTCGGCGCTGTAGGACCAGCCGAGGCGGCGCCAGGCGCCCGACACGTCCCGGACGAGGATGCCGGCCACGCCGTTGGCGACGACCACGACGTGCCCTCCCGGCCTCGCCTGCACCGCCAGGTCGTAGGACCTGAGCGAGCTCTCGTCCACGTCGTACTGCCTGGCCAGCCGGTCCTGGGCGCCGGGGGACGGCGGCCAGGAGGGCTGCCAGGTCCGGCCGCCGTCGTCGGACTGGTCCACGCCCAGGCGGTCCTGGCGGACGCGGTAGCAGCGGGTCACGTGGCCGGGGACGCACTGGGCGCTGATCGGCGTCCGCGTCGAGGCCGGGGCCGTGCCGTCGGTCCAGGTGGTCCCGCCGTCGTCGGAGAGGCGGGAGTCATGTATGGCGGCGGTCGTCCGTACGACGATCTTGCCCGAAGCGGTCACGTCCACGGACACGGCCTCAAGCGGCGAGACGGGCGCGGCCGTGGCGGTCACGGCCAGGACGGCCAGGGGCACGGTGACCAGGATCCGCCGGCGCGGGGAGTCCGTGGTGGCGCTGCGCCGCCGTACCCACCAGGCCAGGGCGAGGGCGGGCAGGGCGATCAGGTCCGTGGGGTCGGCCAGGACGCGCGAGGGCCCGGCGACGAGGCTCCAGGCTTGGGAGGCGAGCTCGGCGCCCGTCCCGGTGGTCTTCACGAACGTGAACAGCAGGCCGGTCAGGACGGTGGCCGCCAGGTCGGCGCGGCGTCCGAGGAGCAGTGCCGCCAGGGCGGGGGCGACCACGAGTCCGGCCAGGTCACTGAGCTTGCCGGTGAGGATGCCGGGCCAGAGCGGTTTGAGAAGGTGGTCGTTGACCAAGAGCACGATGACCCCGGTGATGGTCACGGGGTGACATAACCACGCGTACCTCATATACGGGTGGATGGCGGAGAGTGGCGGGAAGTTGAGCCTTCCGCAAGGCCGTGACTGACTTGTGAGGCTTCCCGGTCACGGCAGGAGTTTTCCACAGGGTGACGCGCACCTGTGGATGAACAATGCCTGTGTGGCGAACCGGCCCTGTGAGGGCTTCAGGCGGCCCTTACGCGCGAGCACATGTCTGGACAATGCAGGAGACCGGATAACACCCGTCAGTGGCACCACGGCGTTGTGAGGCTCACCCCGAAGGCATGGATGCGGTTGTCCGGAAGCACGGTCGGGGTGAGAAGCAAAAAGACCGGAGTCCGCTGGAATGCGGACCCCGGTCTTACTTGTCGAACTACGAACTACAGGTCAGAGGGCACGGACCTGGGAGGCCTGCGGCCCCTTCTGTCCCTGCGTGATCTCGAACTCGACCCGCTGGCCGTCTTCAAGGCTGCGGTAGCCGTTGCCGACGATCTCGGAGAAGTGCACGAACACGTCCGGCGCACCGCCGTCCGGGGCGATGAAGCCGAAGCCCTTCTCGGCGTTGAACCACTTGACGGTTCCCTGAGCCATAAAAGCTCTCCCTCAGGATGTGAATCTATGGGATCCACACCTCGTGGATCCCGGTGTGTCGTACAGCAAGCACCCGGGGTGGCTCAGACAAAGTCATGCTGGTTTTCACTACGGGATCAGCTAATACAACGCCATCACATCTAACACCATTCTGGCGCGTTGGTGTTCCCGTCCCTACGAAGATTTCTGTCAGGCGGCATCACCGGGCAAACTGGAACCTGTTATGCGAAGCCTTGCACCGCCGCGCCTAGTGGCCACCGACCTCGACGGCACCGCTCTGCGCGCCGACGGAACCGTGTCTCCCCGGACGGCTGCGGCCTTCGCGAAAGTCGAGGAATCCGGGGCCGCGCTGGTCTTCGTGACCGGCCGGCCGCCAAGGTGGATGAGCGGGGTCGCGGGCGCCGTAAGGCACCGTGGCCTGGCCATATGCGCCAACGGTGCACTGATCTACGATCTCCATACCGAACGGATAGTGGAATCTCACCTGATCGAAGCCGACGTACTCGGGGAAGTCGTCGCTCAGCTACGAGCGAACGTGTCCGATCTCGCATTTTCGGTCGAGTATGAAGGTGGTTTTGCGCATGAGTCAGATTTCAGGCTCGGCGGGCTGGATCGCAAGGGTGTCGGAGTTGTCCGGATTGACCGGGACGCGCTGACTGCCCGGCCATGCGCCAAGCTGCTCGCCCTTCATCCCGACATGGGTGCCGACGAGCTGCACGCGGCCGTGCACGACCTGGTGGGGCACCTGGTGACCGCGACCCATTCCAGCTCCGGCGGCCTGGTCGAGATGAGCGCCCAGGGCGTGACGAAGGCCACGGCGCTGGCCGCGCTGGCCGGGCGGCACGAGATCAAGCCGGCCCAGGTGATCGCATTCGGCGACATGCCGAACGACCTGCCCATGCTGAGCTGGGCAGGCACGTCGTACGCCGTCGCGAACGCCCACCCCGACGTGCTGGCGGCGGTCGATCACGTGACCGCGTCCAACGACGAGGACGGCGTCGCTCAGGTGCTGGAGCGGCTCTACAGGTAGGGGCCGGAACCGCTCGGCGGCCGGTGGCCCTCGTCACCCTGCGGTACACCGGGCAGCGCCCGACGCATCTGCTCCAACTGCGCCCTGGCCGCCATCTGCTGGGCAAAAAGGGTGGTCTGGATACCGTGGAACAAACCCTCCAGCCAGCCCACGAGCTGGGCATGCGCGATACGCAGCTCGGCCTCGCTGGGCGGCGTGCCGTTGTCGTCGGTGAACGGGAGCGACAACCGTTCCAGCTCGTCGACCAGCTCCGGCGCCAAACCGTCCTCAAGCTCCTTGATGGAGGACTCGTGGATCTCCTTCAAGCGCTTGCGGCTGGCCTCGTCGAGCGGGGCCGCGCGCACCTCCTCCAGCAGCTGCCTGATCATGCTGCCGATGCGCATCACCTTGGCGGGCTGCTCGACCAGGTTGGTGACCGAGCGCTCCTCTTCACCGCTGTCGCCCTGACCTTGGAAGTCGGGCCCCACCACCACGATGTGAGGGGTGTTGTTGTCCTCAGCATTCATAACACTCACCGTACTAGCAGGATCTTGCCGACGTGCTCTCCCGAATCCAACATTCGGTGTGCATCGGCCGCCTCCGCCATGGGCACCCTCGCGTACACGATCGGACGTACGGCACCCGCCTCGACCAGCGGCCACACGTTGTCCACGACGCTGCGCACGATGACGCCCTTCTCGTCCACCGGACGGGCGCGCAGCGTGGTGCCGTGGACGGCGGCCCGCTTGGTCAGCAGCGCGCCGAGGTCGAGCTCGGCCTTCCCGCCGCCCTGGAGGCCGATGACCACCAGCCGGCCGCCGGTGCGCAGCGCCCGTACGTTGGCCGCCAGGTATTTGGCGCCCATGATGTCGAGGATGACGTCGGCCTCCACCCGGTCGGCGAAGTCCTCCTCGCGGTAGTTGACGACCTCGTCCGCGCCCAGCTTCCTGACCTGCTCGGCCTTCGCCTCGGACCCGACCGTGGCCGCCACCCGCGAGCCGAGCGCCTTGGCGAGCTGCACCGCGAACGTGCCGATGCCGCTGGCGCCGCCGTGCACGAGCAGGGTCTCGCCGCGGCGCAGCCGGCCGACCATGAAGACGTTCGACCACACCGTGCACGCCGCCTCGGGCAGCCCCGCCGCCTCCTCCAGCGGCACGCCCTGCGGCGCGGGCATGACCTGCTGCCAGGGCACCGCCACGCGCTCGGCGTAACCGCCGCCGGCGAGCAGCGCGCACACCTCGTCCCCGGCCTTGAACTGCTCGACGTCCGCGCCCACGGCGGCCACCACGCCCGACACCTCCAGCCCCGGGTACGGGGGCGCGCCGGCAGGCGGGTCGTAGAAGCCGTGCCGCTGGTGGACGTCCGCGCGGTTCACCGCCGAGGCGGCCACGTCGATGAGCACGTCGCCGCGCCCGACGGACGGATCGGGCACCTCACGCCACTCCAGGACCTCGGGTCCACCCGGTTCGGTGATCTCAATGGCTCGCATGCGATCCACGGTAGCCGGGCAAAGAAGTTGTGGGTTGCCGAGCTGCGCGGGAACGCGTGGCGTTAACCTGCAAAGTATTTGCTGCCCCTTTAGACCCACCCGAGGGGGAACACGGTGGCAAGACACGATCGAGAAGAATCTCTCGAGGAACAGCTGGCCTGGCTGGACGCGATCAAGGAGACGGAGGAGACGCCGGTCTCCGTCGGAGCCTCGTCCGCATCCGTGGACGAGCCGGTCGCTTCGCCGTACCCCAAGGACCCGTGGCTGCTCGTACCGGCCCATGACACGCCGACGCCGCCGCTGTTCCGCGCCGCCGTCGACTCCGTGTACGGCCACGCGGCGGCCGAGGAGCTGCCCGAGGAGGAGAGCGAGGCCGCGGAGTGGCTGGACCGGGCCGGCACGCAGGAGGGCGGCACGGAGCAGGAGAGCGCCGTGGGCGAGCCCGCCGCGCCGCCGGTGAGCCTGGGCCGGTCCGAGGACCCCTTCCTGGCGCCGCTCAAGCCGCTGCCGCGGCCTGACGACACCGACAGCTACCCCTTGTCGTTCACGTCCCCCGAGCAGGCGGAGAGCGGGGAGAAGGGCGAGGAGCAGGACGAGGAGCCGGGCTGGCCGTCCCCCGCCGACTGGTCGCGGCCCGCCGAGCAGTCGAGCGAGACGCAGCCGATGATCACCGAGCTGCCCCAGGTGTTCGACGTGCCCGCCCGCACCGAGCCGCCCAGGGCCTTCGACGAGCAGCCGAAGACGTTCGAGCAGCCGAAGACGTTCGAGCAGCCCAGGGGGTTCGAGGAGCTCAAGCCCGTCGAGGAACCCGAACCGGTCGAGGAGCGCGTACAGAGAGAGCCGGTCGAGGAGGCCCCGGCCGACGAGCGGCCCCGCTGGGACGAGCGGCCGCAGTGGTCCGACACCTCCTTCCGCGAGGGCCGCCCCCAGCCGCCCGAGATCACGCACGGCGAGCCCGCCCCAGCCCCTCAGGAGGCCCCGCGGGACGAGCGCCCGCAGTGGAGCGACCGCCAGGAGTGGCGGCCGGCCGAGCGGGAGATCCCGCCGCCGCACGAGCGCCGGCGACGTCCGGCGCCCATCCCCGTGTTCACCGCGCCACAGCGGCCGCCGCTCACCGGCAGGCCCACCGCCGACAGCCTCGACCCCGAGTCGCTGCTGCGCGGCAGGCGCAACGCGCCCTCCAAGGGCTGGCGGCGGCTGGTCTACAAGGCGTCCGGCGGCTGGATCAAGCCGGGCGAGGCGCCGGAGGTGCGCCGTCGCCGCGAGCTGGTGACCAGGGCACGCACCCCTGTGACCACCGGCCACCACCGGGTCGCCGTGCTGAGCCTGAAGGGCGGCGTGGGCAAGACCACGACCACGGTCGGCCTCGGCGCGACGCTCGCGCAGATGCGCGGCGACCGCGTGATCGCCGTCGACGCCAACCCCGACCGGGGCACGCTGTCCGACAAGCTGGTGCTGGAGACCTCCGCCACCGTGCGCGACCTGCTCAACGAGCGCGACCAGGTCAAGCGGTACGTGGACATCAGGGCGTTCACCTCGCAGGCGCCCTCACGGCTGGAGGTGCTGGCCTCCGACCGCGACCCGTCGGTGTCGGAGGCGTTCAGCGGCTCCGACTACCAGGCCGTCTCCCAGGTGCTGGAGAACTTCTACTCCATCTGCATCACCGACTGCGGCACCGGCCTGCTCCACTCCGCCATGGGCGGCGTGCTCGGGCTCGCCGACCAGATCGTGCTGGTCAGCAGCCCTTCCGTGGACGGCGCCAGGGCCGCCTCGGCCACCCTCGACTGGCTGGAGGCCCACCACTACGCCGACCTGGTGAAGAACGCGACCGTGGTGCTGTGCAGCGTCCGGCCGCGGTCGAAGTCGGCGGTGGACATCAGAAAGTTGGAGGCCCATTTCGCCGCCAGGTGCCGCGCGGTGATCAGGGTGCCGTACGACCCGCACCTGGAGGAGGGCGCGGAGATCGACCTCGACCGGCTCCAGGAGGCGACCAGGGAGGCCTACCTGCAGCTCGCCGCCAGCGTGGGCGACGGGTTCGCGGGGATGCGCGAGTGAGCGGAGGGTGTGGGATTCGAACCCACGAGGCCATCGCTGACCTGGCCGCTTTCAAGGCGGCTGCACTCGTCCACTATGCGAACCCTCCTGTGCGCACACCACGATAGCGGCTGTGGTGGCAGGGGAGTACGTTCAGGAGGCGGCGGATCCGGAGGCCCAGGTCGAGGCGCGCGCTCCGACCGGTCTGCGAGCGGCCGCCTCCGACGGCGTGCTCGCGGTCTAGCCTCGGCCGAGCTGTGACAGCAGCCAGCGGGGGCCCTCGGTCTCGGCTCCGAGCTCGGCCACCCGCTCCTTGAGCCGGCGGTCGGCCGTGACGACGAGCACCCGCTCCCACGGCTTCACCTGGCCCACGATGTCCACGATCGCGTCGTCGCCGCTGCCCGTGGCCGCGACCACCTGAAGCCCCGGGATCTCGGGGGTGCTCCTGGCCGCGCCCTCCACCACCGCGACCACCCGCGGGAACCACTGCGACAACACCGGATGGGTGAGCCTGAGCTCGGCCACCTCGGTGAGCAGGCGCGTGGTGGCGCCCAGCCGGTCCTTCCACCAGCCGTGCTCGGCGCGCGCGCCGATGATGTTGGCGACGTCGAGCACGATCGTCTCGGGGCGGATGGCGGCCTGGACACGGTCCCACGTGGCGGCGAAGCCGGGGTGCAGCTTGCGGCCGGCCAGTTCGGGCAGCGGCAGCCAGCGCAGGTCGGTGCTCTCGCTGTTGGCAGGCCTGGCCGGGACCAGCTCGGCGGACTCGGCGATCACCGTCTCGAAGGTCCAGCCTCCGTGGTCGTCGAGGTAGACGCCCTGCACGCGGAACCCGTCGCCGCCGAGGGCTGCCTCCTCGTGGGCCTCGCGCAGCGCGCTGGTGACGGCGTCCTCGTGGCTGTCGCGGGCGCCGCCGGGCAGGCCCCAGGTGCCGCCGTGGTGGCTCCACAGCGAGCGTTCCTGCATGAGCACGTGGGGCACGCCGAGCGGGTCATGATGGACGAGGAGCAGGCCCGATGCTCCGTGGATGCCCCAATGTCTGTGTCCGAGCCCGCATTCGGCCCAGCCGTCGCCGTCCTTAGCCGCCATGAGGGATTGTCTCAGCCTCCGCCCTTACTGAAATGTTGCAGGTCCTTGGCACCCGCCCAGTAGCCGCCCCACTCCCAGCCGACGTCGGCGAAGGCCCTTACGACCTTGTCTCCAGGGTTTACCACACCTTTACCCTTCAGTGGGCGCTCGGTGTACCTCTTGGCATTTTGGTGTGCGGTGCCACCACTTGCAGTGACATATGGGTTCTCGCGGGGATTGATGTCAATGGCTTGGCCGTACGCATGGTTCGACCAATTGCTGGAGCCGGTCGCGCGACGGCAGTTGAATGCCGAGGTGTTGTCCGCCTCGATGGAAGCGAAGTCGTCGCCTTTGTAGACGTCGACCAGCTTCATCTGCCTGATGGGCCAGCGCCAGTCGTACAGCTTGCGGAAGACGGTCTCGATGTCGTCGGTGACCGTTTTGCGGACGACCAGCTCGCCCGTGTGCGGTTTGTCGTCGAAGCCCCAGAACGACATGGTGACGAGCCGGAGGTCCTGGTAGGAGACCGGGCACCCGGGCCGCCACGAGTACGGCAGCCGTTCGCGCGCCACCTTCGTGACCTTCGACGTGAACGGCGGCGGAGCCGTCGGGCTCGGCTCGCTCGTCGGTGAGGTCGTGGGCGAGATCGTCCCGGATGCCGGCGCGGAAGGCGTGGGCGTGGCGCCGGACGAGGCGACGGGCTCCTGCCCTGCGCACGAAACGGACGTGAGCACCACGAACGCCATGGCGGCTGTACGTTTCATCTGGCCACCATATGCGACGTCATGCCAGGTCAGGGGACTATCAGCACGGTACGGCGAGCCCGTTTCGCCAGGCCGACGGCCACCGAGCCGCCCAGGGCGTGCCAGGAGGAGCGCGACCTGCCGACCACGATGGCGTCGGCCCGGTAGGAGCTGGCCAGTGCCTCCAGCTCCCGGGCGGTGTCCCCGCGGACGCTGACGAACTGCCAGGGCACGCCCGCGCCTCTCAGCTCGTCCCGGAGGTCGTCGGTGAGGTCGGCCGCGGAGTCGGGGATGACCGGAGAGCCGGCGAAGAACCACATGGTGGTGCTGTTGATCGGCTCCACGAAGGCGACGAGCAGCGCGGCGGCGTCCCGACGGGCCAGCCCGGCCGCGTACGCGAGCGCGTTGCGGCTGGGGTCCGACCCGTCGAAGCCGACGACGAGCAGTCCGGCGCCGTCCTTGCCGATCTCGAACTGCCCCGCGGGGAGCCGGCCCTCCAGTGGCTCCCAGCCGGAGTCTGTGCTACCGCCGAACACGGCATGACTCGCGTCAGGCGTCCGCGTGCTTGCCACGGCGGGCCAGCTCGCGCAGGGAGTCGGCGGCGTAGATCACCAGGGCGACGAACGACACGGCGGCGAGCCCGCCACCGACCCACAGGTCGTTGACCGTCGCGTTCGCGTACGAGGCGCCCCGGGGCTGGTAGCCGACCGCGAACGGCGCGGCGACCAGCCACAACCCGGTCAGGAACAGCAGGACGAGGGCGGCGATGCCCAGTTTGGCCTTCATCGGGACTCCTCCAGACCCACCAGGGTGGTCTTGCCGTTCTGACGGTGCTCACCGCCGCGGCTCGGGTTGTGCATGTCCTCGCGCAGCGCCTCCACGAGCGGGGCGAGCAGGCTGGCCAGCTCGGCGGAGGACGCCTGCGGCGCGACGGGCACGGGCTCGGGCTCGGGCTCCGGCTTCACGCGCTGCTTGACCGCCACCAGGCCGCGCACCACGAGCTCTTCGTGGATGGCCAGGACGAAGCCGACGACGCCCACGAGACCGAAGACGGTCACGCCGAGGCCCGAGAAGAACTCGGTCGTGGTGGGGTCGGCCCAGTCGGCGTTCTCGGGCTGCGTGCCGAGGGCGAAGGGGGCGATCATCAGCCACAGGCCGGCCATGACCGCCAGGGCCGCCGCTACGGCGCCCACGAACTTGCGAATCATTGAGAGACTCCTCCGGATACGAGGTCTTGCTGCGCCGGCCTGGCCTGCGCGATGAGGGCGCGCGAGGTGGGCCGAAGCACGTTCTGTGCGACCGTCCAGGCGCGTTCGCGCTCGGGGCGGCCGTCGGGCGGCGCCATCCTGGCGACCGCGGAGAGCAGCGCGGACGGCTGGCCGTTCGACCGCTCGACACGCTGGGCGATGAGCTCCAGGAGCAGCCCGGCCAGGACCAGGTCGTCCTTGCCGAGTGGCTTGGGGCCGGCCGGCATCGTCGTGCCGCGCAGCGGCAGCTCCTTCAGGAACAGCGCCGCGATGAACCCGAGCAGCGCGATCGGCACGCCGACCAGGAACACCGTCTCCAGAGCCCGGGTGAAGGACTCCAGGATGATGCCCTTCAGCGGCTCGGGCAGGTGCTGGATCGCGGCGGGGCTGCCCAGCTTCTGCCCGGTGCCGGGCAGGTGGAGGCGGGCCTTGGCCACGAGGTCGGCGAACTCGCTCGCCTGCCGGTTGGTCAGGATCGCGCCGAAGCCCGCGACGCCCATCGCGCCGCCGAGCGAGCGGAAGAACGAGACGCCGGCCGTGGTCGAGGCCATGTCGCGCAGCTCGGAGCCGTTCTGGGCGGCCAGGATGAGCATCTGCATGGACAGGCCGAGGCCGATGCCCAGCACGCCCACGTCGAAGCCGATGAGCCATTCGCTGGAGTCGACGTGCAGCCGGGAGAGCAGGAACAGGCCGACGGCCACGATCACGAGGCCCGCCACCGGGAAGATCTTCCACTTGCCGGTGTTCGTGACGATCTTGCCGGAGATCACGCCCGCCAGGAACAGCGCCACCACCATGGGCAGCGTCATCAGGCCCGAGTTCGTCGGGCTCAGGCCCTTGACGATCTGCAGGTACTGCGGCAGGTAGATCATCGCGCCGAACATGGCCATGCCGACGAACAGCGAGGCCGCGCTGGTGAGCACGAACGTGCGGTTCCTGAACAGCCGCGGGGGCAGGATCGGGTTGCGCGCCGTACGCTCGGCGAGCACCGCCAGGGCCAGCATGAGCACGGCGAACGCGCCCAGGAAGTAGGTCCAGAACGAGTTCCACTCGAACTCGGTGCCGCCCAGCGTCAGCAGCAGCATCAGCGAGGCCGCGCTGGCCGTGATGGTCGTGGCTCCCCAGATGTCGATCGAGGTGTTCCGCTTGACCTTGGGCAGCCGCAGCACCTTCTGCACCACCGCGAACGCGACGATGGCGAACGGCACCACGACGTAGAAGCACCAGCGCCAGCCGAGCCAGTCGGTGTCCACGATGAACCCGCCGAGCAGCGGTCCCGCGACGGTGGAGATCCCGAAGACGGCCCCCATGTAACCGGAGTACCGGCCGCGTTCACGCGGCGAGACGATGTCTCCGAGGATCACCTGCGCAAGGGCCGACAAACCACCCACACCCAGGCCCTGTACGGCACGTGCCGCGATGAGCTGTCCCATGTTCTGGGACAGACCGGCCACCAGTGAAGCCGCCACGAACAGACCGAGAGCGGTCTGGAAGAGCAGTTTCCGTCCGAACAGGTCGGACAGTTTGCCCCACAACGGCGTCGAGACCGTCATCGTCAGCATGGTGGCGCTGGCCACCCATGAGTACTGGTCCTGACCGCCGAGTTCCCCCACGATCGTCGGCAACGCGGTGCCCACCACGGAAGTGGAGATCATCGACGTCAGCATGGCGAGCATGAGCCCGGACATGACCTCGAGGATCTCGCGGTGGGTGTACTGCCTTCGGGCGGGGGGAGCGGCCTGTGCCTGGGCTACCAAGACACCACATCCCCTTCATACGCACTTGTCCAAGGTTGAGTATACGCATGTTTACTAGCCGCGCGGCAAGTGACTTTATTCCTGAGTAGAGTTCGAAACATGGACGCCCAGACGACGGACGCCCGGCCCCGCGGACGCGAGGCCACCCGGCAGCGCATCCTTGACGCGGCACGCGTGCTGTTCGGCGAGCACGGGTACGAGCAGGTCACCGTCCGCATGATCGCCGCGGCCGCGGAGGCCAACATCGCGCTGGTCGGCCGCTATTTCGGCTCCAAGGCCGGGCTCTTCGGCGCGGTGCTCGAAGGCGAGCCCACGTTCGTCGCCCTGCTGGCCGGCGAGCCCGGGAGCCTGCCGCGCCGCCTGGCCGAATACGCGGCCGAGCGCATGCACCACGACCCCGAGAGCCCGGTCCTGCGCACCCTCGAACGCTCGGCCGCCCATCCGGAGATCCAGGACGTCGTGCGCGAGCGCCTGCACACGTCCATCCTCGATCCGCTGGCCGCGCAGCTCGACGGCCCGGACGTCCAGGCGCGGGCCAGGATGGCGACGGCCGTCTTCCTGGGCATCGGCGCGATGCGCCGCCGCCTGGGCCCGGAGCAGCCCACGGCGGCCGACGTCGAGCGGCTGACCGCGGTGTTCGAGGCGTGTCTGGCGGAGTGAAACTTTCATCGCTCTGACCGGCTGTGGCCTGGGAGAAGCCGGTTCGCAGCGGTCCGATGTCTTTCTGCGGGACAGCCGGGCTACCTACGATCCAGACATCGTGGGAGCGCTCCCACTCCCCCACTACGGACGGAGTAACCTCATGTCTCGCAGAAAGCCCGCGCTCGCGGCGCTCCTCGCCGCCACCGCCATGGCCGCGGCGGGAGCGGTCGTCCTCGCCTCGTCCACCGCCCAGGCCGCCGACTCCGCTTTCTACGTGGATCCCCTGACGAACGCCGCCAAATGGGTCGCCGCCAACCCGGGCGACAGCCGTACGGCGGTGATCAGGGACCGGATCGCCGCCGTGCCCCAGGGCCGATGGTTCGCCACGTACAACCCCGCGACGGTCCGGAGCGAGGTCGACTCCTACGTCGGGGCCGCCGCGGCGGCGGGCAAGGTCCCGATCGTCGTCGTGTACGACATGCCCAACCGCGACTGCGGCGGCGCGAGCGCGGGCGGCGCGCCCGACCACGCGTCCTACCGGGCGTGGATCGACCAGATCGCGGCCGGTCTGGGCGGGCGGGCCGCGACCGTGGTGCTCGAACCCGACGCGCTGGCCATCATGACGAACTGCATGAACGCCTCGCAGCAGGCCGAGGTGAAGGCGTCCATGGCGTACGCGGGCAAGAAGTTCAAGGCGACGTCGTCGCAGGTCAAGGTGTACTTCGACATCGGTCACGACGCGTGGTTGTCGGCCTCGGAGGCCGCGTCCAGGCTCAACGGCGCCGACGTCGGGGGCAGCGCGGACGGCATCGCGCTCAACACGTCCAACTACCGCTCGACGCCGGGGCTGGTGTCGTACGCCAAGAGCGTCATCGCGGCGACCGGCGTCTCCAGGCTGAAGGCGGTCATCGACACCAGCCGCAACGGCAACGGCCCGGCGGGCAGCGAGTGGTGCGACCCCGCCGGCCGGGCCACCGGCCTCTGGAGCACCACGAACACCGGTGACCCGGCGATCGACGCCTATCTGTGGGTCAAGCCGCCGGGCGAGGCCGACGGGTGCATCGCGGCGGCCGGGCAGTTCGTGCCGCAGCGGGCGTACGACCTGGCCATGGCCGCGCCCTCACCGACCGCCACCCCGACCGTCACGCCAACGGTCACTCCCACTGTGACGCCGACCGTCACGCCCACCACCGGCCCGGCCGGCTGCTCGGCCGCCTACAAGGTGACCAGCCAGTGGCAGGGCGGCTTCCAGGCCGAGGTCACCGTCAAGAACACCGGCTCGTCGCCGACCGCGGGCTGGAAGGTCCAGTGGACGTTCCCCGGCGGCCAGACGATCAGCCAGCTCTGGAACGGCACCCTGTCCGGCAACGCCACCGTGACGAACCTGAGCTGGAACGGCGCCCTGGCCGGCGGCGCGACGACCACGTTCGGCCTCCTCGCCAACGGCAACGCCGCCACCAGCACCCCACCCGCGCTCACCTGCACCGCGTCCTGACGCCCGCCCACGCCCCTCGCGCACCGTCGCGAGGGGCGCCGGGGAAACCGGCGGGGAAATAAGCGGAGAGCCGTTACGGTTGCACTCGCCGATGGCCACCGTCCAGGCGAAAGGGCTCGTACCCCATGACTGTTCCACTCTCCATCCTTGATCTGGCGCACATCGGCGACGGAGAGACGGCGAGCGAGAGCCTGGCCGCGAGCGTGGGCCTGGCCCAGCGGGCCGAAGAACTGGGATACCACCGCATCTGGTACGCCGAGCACCACAACATGCCGAGCATCGCCTCCTCGGCCACCAGCGTGCTCATCGCCCACGTAGCCGCCCACACCAGGACGATCCGTCTCGGAGCGGGCGGCATCATGCTGCCCAACCACTCCCCGCTGACCATCGCCGAGCAGTTCGGCACCCTGGAGACCCTCCACCCCGGACGCATCGACCTCGGCCTCGGCCGCGCCCCCGGCAGCGACCAGCAGACCATGCGCGCCCTGCGGCGCACCCCCGGCGCCGCCGACACCTTCCCCCAGGACGTCCTCGAACTACAGGGATACCTGACCGGCGAGTCGCGCATCCCCGGTGTGGACGCCACGCCGGGCAAGGGCACGAACGTGCCGCTGTACATCCTCGGCTCGTCGCTGTTCGGCGCCCAGCTCGCCGCCGCGCTCGGGCTGCCGTACGCGTTCGCCTCGCACTTCGCGCCCGACGCGCTGGAGGAGGCCGTGGCGACCTACCGGCGCGAGTTCAAGCCGTCCGAGCAGCTGGCCGAGCCGTACGTCATCGCCGGGGTGAACGTGATCGCCGCCGACACCGGCGAGGAGGCGCAGGAGCAGCTGCTGACGGCCAAGCGGTACCGGGTGAGCCGGTTCCTCGGGCGCGGACGCACGTTCACGCCGGAGGAGGCCGACATGGTGCTCGAATCGGCGGCCGGGCAGCAGATCCTGCGGATGATGCAGTACTCCGCCGTCGGCACGCCCGCCGAGGTGGAGGACTATCTGACCCGCTTCGCCGCGCACGCCCAGGCCGACGAGCTGATCGTCGTCTCCTCGGCGCCCGACAGGAAGGCGTGGCTGCGTTCCATCGAGTTGCTGGCCGCCGCCCACGGCCTCGCGGGCGCCGCCTCCTAGTCGGCCGAGCGCTGCGGCCTCAGCAGGTGAGGCCCGGTCAGGTCGGACGGCGGCGCGGGCGACAGGCCGGCGTCGACCAGCTGGGAGCGCAACGCGAGCACCGTGCGTTCGAGGGCCCGGATCTGGGCCTGCAACCGTCGGATCTGGTCGCGCATCGCGACCGAGCTGCTCTGCTCGTCGACCAGCTCCGCGCCGAGCTGGCTGGCCTGGCCCTGCATCCTGGTCATCTGCTTCTCCATCTGCGCCAGGGCGTCCTCGTAGATCGTCTTGGCGCGGATGAAGGCCTCGGCGTCGACCTTCGAGCGCTCGACCTCGGCCTGGTGCTCGACCTGGAGCAACGCGCTCTGCTGGGACTTCTTGCTGGCGTCCGTCGCGGACCGGAAGGCGAGGTAGGCCACGCCGAGCGGCACGACTCCGACGCCGAGCTGGACCAGGATGTCACTCAGACCGGACATGGCGGCCCCCCAAGGGACGGATCACCCCTGTGTAGGTGACGCCGTCGTCGCTGTACCAGGCGTTGACCGTCAGCCCGATCGCGAACTCGCTGCCGTCGCGATGGAGGCCGACCAGCGGGATGATCCGGCCGGCCAGCTCGGAGTGGCCATCGGAGAGCACCCGGGCCAGGCCGTCGGTGTGCGGGTCGCGGAAGCGCGGCGGCATCAGGATCGTCAGCGACCTGCCGACCGCCTCGTCGGTGTCCCAGCCGAACAGGGCCTCGGCCTGCGGGTTCCACGACTGGATCGTCCCCGAGGAGTCGGCCACGATGACGGCCGTCGACGACGCGGCGCGGCGGCCCGGCAGGCGGTTGATCACGACGGCTTCGGGCCAGGTGGCGATCAGCGCGATCCAGCCGCCGAAGGCCAGCCACACCGCCCCGCCGACCCAGCCGCGCGGGTTGTCGCCGGTGAAGGTCGAGAGCAGATAGATCAGCCCGTACGTGAGGAGCACCGCGGTCGCGGCGGCGAAGGCCATCCGGTCGGACCGCATGAACGCCTGCGTCAGGCAGAGCAGGCCGAGCGCGCACCAGACCGCCGCCCAGGCGGGCAGCGGGGCGATGACGGCCAGCGTGGCGTAGCCGGGGGTGCCGCGCTGGCTGCCCGGCACGAACGCCAGCGAGGCCGCGATGGCCAGGCTCAGCAGGCCGACGAACGTCAAGGAGGCGCCCCGCCTCCCGATGCGGCGGAGGACTCGGGTGAGGGTACGGCGATGTGGGGGCGTACCGACAACGGGCCCATGACTCACAGTCGCCACATTAATGCAGGCGGTTATTTTCCGATGAGACTATCGCGCCTGGAAACGCCGGGGAAACGGCGCAGGCGCTTGCATTCCTCTCCTGGAACCGCTCGAGGAGAGGTGTGCAATGAGTGGAGCCGGATTCGCGCAGCCGTCACGGCGGACGACGTTGGGCCTGCTGGGGGCCGTGCCCCTGGACGGGTTCCCCGACGAGGTCGCCAGGCACGTCACCGTGCACCAGCTCCTCACCCACAGCTCCGGCCTGCCGGACTTCACCGTCCAGGACCCCGACGACGTCAAGCGGGTCACCCACAGCGTCGAGGAGCAGACCCGGTTCATCAGTACGCGCACCCGCCTGCTCAAGCCCGCCTACACCCCCGGGACCGACAAGACCTACAGCAGCTCCGGCTACGAGATCCTCGGCGAGCTCGTCGCCATCCTGTCCGGGCTGCCCTTCCACGAGTACGTGCGGCGCAACCGACGGCGTCCGCCACCTGGAGGCGGGGGCCGTGTCTGACGGCGGGCCCGGCACCAACGCCGCCCGCGCCTTCATCGGCTCAGGCGGCGGCAGCGGCTTCTCCTCGGCCCCCGACCTGGTGCGGTTCGCGCTCGCGCTGCAACGCGACAAGCTGCTGAACCGCGCCTACACCCAGCTCTACCTGAGCCCCAAGATGTCCGGCCCACCCCTCGCCGGCCCCGGCCCGGCGCCCGCGGCCGAAGCCTTCCAGGCGTACGGGCCCATCGCCGTGATCACCGGCGACCAGCGGCACATCGGCCATGCCGGCGGGATCGCCGGCGGCAACACGAACTGGTCGATCTACCTCGACAGCGACTGGGTAGGGGTCATCCTGTGCAACTACGACCTCGACATCCAGTCCGTCATCCGCCAGGAACGGCAGGCCGTCCCGGGTGCCTGAACGCCGTCGATAGGGTCGGGCGCATGGGTGTCGAGGTGGGTGTGGTGCGTGAGGTGGACCAGGAGCTCGTGGACGCCTTCGGGGTGCTGCTGCCGCAGCTCTCCGCGTCCGCCGAGCCGCTGGACCGGGCGGCGCTCGAACGCGTCGTGCGCAGCGAGGCGATCACCGTGCTGACCGCCCGCCTGGACGGGCGGATCGTCGGGACGTTGACGCTGGTCCTGTTCCCGGTGGCGACCGGCATGCGCGCCCGCATCGAGGACGTGGTGGTCGACGCCTCGGCGAGAGGGCGCGGGGTCGCCGCCGAGCTGACCCGGCACGCCCTGCACCTGGCCGGACAGGCGCGGGCCCGTACGGTCGACCTCACCTCCCGCCCCGACCGCGAGGCCGCCAACCGCCTGTACGAGCGCCTCGGCTTCCGGGCCAGAAGCTCGACGGTCTACCGCTACGGCTCCGAGCGGTAGCCCGTACGGCAGCTGGTCAGGAGGCGGGCGAGGGTCCGGGCAGGGGGGTCGCCGTCGGTGTGGAGGACGGTCGTGGCCAAGGTGCCGGTCGGTGAGGCCATGTCCTCGCCGAGGGTGCTCTTGCCTGTCGCGGCGGGACCGATGAGGATCATCCACGGCGCTGCACGCATCCGTCCATTCTCCCGGCAACCGGTGAAACCTTGTCGAGGGCACCGTGAAACCGGCGTCCCCGACAGTGGAGCCATGAGCATCACAGAAATCGGGCACACCGGGGTCGGCCCACCCCTCAGCGGGGCCACCGAACTCGCCGTACGCGCCGAAGGGCTGGTGAAGACGTTCGGCGCGCACCGGGCCGTGGACGGCATCGACCTGGACGTACGCACCGGCGAGATCTTCGGCGTCCTCGGCCCCAATGGCGCCGGCAAGACCACCACCCTGCGCATGCTGGCCACCCTCCTGAAGATCGACGCCGGCCGCGCCGAGATCTTCGGCGTGGACGTGGCCGCCAACCCGCACGTGATCCGCCAGCTCGTCGGCGTCACCGGGCAGTACGCCTCGGTCGACGAGAACCTGACCGCCCGCGAGAACCTCTGGCTGTTCAGCCGCCTCCAGGGCATCGCCAAGCCGCGCGCCCGGAGCATCGCCACCGAGCTGCTGGGCCAGTTCGGCCTGGAGGACGCCGCCGACAAGCCGATCTCGCAGTTCTCCGGCGGCATGCGCAGGCGCCTGGACCTGGCGGTCAGCCTGATCACCAGGCCACCGTTGATCTTCCTGGACGAGCCCACCACCGGCCTCGACCCGCGCACCCGGGGCCAGATGTGGGACGCCATCCGCGACCTGGTCGCCGACGGCTGCACGGTGCTGCTGACCACCCAGTACCTGGACGAGGCCGACCAGCTCGCCGACCGCATCGCCGTCATCGACCACGGCCGCAAGGTCGCCGAGGGCACCCCCGACGAGCTGAAGAGCGCGGTCGGCAACTCGACCCTCCAACTGCTGCTCGCCGACCCGGACGAGGTGCCCGCCGCCGTCGAGGTCGTGCGGCGCGTCCTCGGCTCCGACCCGGTGCTCAGCCCGGAGCAGGGCCGCCTCAACGTCGCGCTCGACCAGGCGGACCTGGCCGCCGAGGTGCTGATCGCGCTGCGTACCGCCGGGGTGTCGATCTCCTCGGTGAGCGTGGCCAAGCCCAGCCTGGACGAGGTGTTCCTCGTACTGACCGGCCACGAGACGGACGGCGACGCCGCGACCGGCACGGAGGAGAACCGATGAGCACCATGATCGCCCCCACCCGCGAGCGGGTACGGGCCGCCGACCGCGTGGAGGCCGCCCGGCGGCGCGTGACCATGGGGGAGACCGTCGCCCAGACGTTGTCGATGGCCTGGCGGGCGCTGAAGAAGATGCGCCGCAACCCGGAGCAGTTCTTCGACGTGGCGCTGCAGCCCATCCTGTTCACCGCGATGTTCGCCTTCATCTTCGGCGGCGCCATCGCCGGCGACGTGCAGAACTACCTCCCGCTGATGATCCCCGGCATCCTCGCCCAGACGGTGCTGACGACCTGCATGGCCACCGGCACGCAGCTCCGCGAGGACATGGAGAAGGGCGTCTTCGACCGGTTCAAGTCGTTGCCGATCGCCCGGATCGCGCCGCTGGCCGGCCCGATGGTGGCCGACCTGCTGCGTTACACGATCGCGGCCACGCTGACCTTCGGCATGGGCCTGGTGATGGGCTACCGGCCGGGCGGCGGCGCGGTCGGCGTGCTGGCCGCGATCCTGCTGGCCATCTTCACGGGCTGGTCGCTGGCGTGGATCTTCACCTGGGTCGGCACGATCGCCCGGAGCGCCCAGGCCGTCCAGGGCATCTCGATGATGATCCTGTTCCCGTTGACGTTCCTGTCGAACGCGTTCGTCCCCGTGGAGACCCTGCCCGACTGGCTGGCCGCGTTCGTCCGGGTCAACCCGGTCTCACACCTGGTCACCGCCGCCCGGGACCTCGCCAACAGCGCCTCCCTCAGCGGCGAGGTGGCCTGGACGCTCCTGGCCTGCGCGGCCGTCATGGCGATCTTCGCTCCCCTGTCGGTACGCAGCTACAAGCGGCACATGTGAGCGCCGCCGGTCAGGGCCGAAGACCTGCTCGACGTGCCGCCGCGCCTCGTCGAGCAGGTCCGGTCCGCGCCGGTCGCCGTACTCGGAGCGGACGGTGGCGAGCATGCCGGGCGCGGCCCGTTCCGCGTACGGCACGATCCGCTCGAAGCTCATGCTCGGCATCGTGCTGTTGTACGTGAACCGTTCGGCCAGCACCAGCAGCCTGATCGCGTCGCGCGCCGCCATGGCCTCCCGCAGCAGCCCCCAGGTCCCGAACGCGAACAACATCGTGCCGCACACCGGGAAGTCGAGGACGGGGTTCTCCACGACCAGCAGGTCGTAGCGCCGCGCCCGCGCGAACAGCTCCTCGCCGAACCGGACGTCCCGCGGCCCGGCGTGATGCGCGTACGCCGTCAGCGTGATCGCCTCCGTGACGATCGACCAGGGCGTGGTCTCCTCGGGCGGCACCCCCGGCGGACGCAGGTCGCCCGCCCGCTCGACCGCCCTGCGGTACTCCGCCAGCGCCGCGGCCGTCTGCCCGCGGGCGAGCGCGATCTCGGCCGCGCACAGCAGGTCGATCGCCGCCCCGCCGAGTATCGCGTCACCGTCGTTGATCCCGGTGATGCCGGCGAGCTCGGCCTCGGCGGCGTCGAGATCGCCGTCGGCCAGCGCCGAGACCAGCAGGACCGAGCGGAGCTGGGCCTCGTCGTCGGCGGCGCCGAGCCGGCGCAGCACCGGGATGGCGGTCCGCGCGTGGCCGACCGCGCGTCCGCGGTCGCCGAGCTGCATGACCAGATGGGCCAGCACGGTGTGCGTGATGGCGGAGATCCACGGCCCCTCGTCGCCGCGGAGCAACGACAGCGTCTGCTCGGCGGCCTCGATCGCCTCGTCCACGGCTCCCACGTTCTCCAGGACGTGGATGCTCGCCTGCGCCGCCGCCAGCGCCACGTCGCGGTCGGGGCTCCGGCGCAGCACCATCAGCTTGCGGAAGGCGTCGTCCCGGTCCCACGAGAGCACCACCGTGCTCATCGCCCCCAGGCGGGGATCGGTCTCGCCGGTCTCCGGCAGCTCGCACAGGAGCAGGCGAAGAGGGTCGTGGGCGCGGTCGCTCACGGCGATGGTGTTCATCAGCGAGATCAGCAGGGCGGCCCGGGTCACCTCGACGAGATGCGGCGGCGGCGCCCAACCCTTGATCACCTGCCCGATCGCCTCCCGGTGGACGAAGATCCGGGAGTGGTCGCCGCGGATCGACCACAGGGCGCCCACACCGGCCAGCAACTGGACCGTCGTGACCGGATCGGACTCGGCGAGCGCCTGCCGGAGCAGGTCGGCGAGGTTGCCCTCCTCCGCGCACAGCGCGTCGACCGCCGTGTACTGCTCGGGGCCGAACAGTTTGTAGGCGTACGCGTGGGCGTACGCCGTCGCCCACTCCCGTTGCGCCGTCCGGGCCGCGGCCTCCTCGCCGGCCTCCTTCAGGCGCATCCGGCCGAACTCCCTGACCGTCTCCAGCATGCGGTAGCGCAGGCCGTACGCCGTCTCGCGGACGCTGAGGATGGACTGCTCGGTGAGCGCGTCCACGACGTGCAGGGCGTCCGGGCCGAGTACGTGCTCGGCCGCGGCCAGCGTGAACCCGTCGCCGAACAGCGCCAGCCAGCGCCACGCCTGCCGTTGGGGCTCGTCCAGCAGGTTCCACGACCAGTCGATCACCGCGAGCAGCGTCTGGTGGCGGTCGGGGGCCGTACGGTTGCCGCCGCGCAGCAGGACGAACCGGTCGGCCAGCCGTCGCGCGATCTCCTCGACCGACATCACCCGCACCTTGGCCGCGGCCAGCTCGATCGCGAGCGGCAGCCCGTCGAGGCGGGCGACGACCTCCCCGACCGCCTGCCCGTCCAGCCGCACCCCCGGACGGGCGGCCGTGGCACGCTGGCGGAACAGCTCCGCGGCGTCGTCCGCGCGCAGCTCGCCGAGCAGGTAGACGCGTTCGGCGGGGATCGACAGGGGAGCCCGCGAGGTGGTGAGCACCCGCAGGTCGCGGGCCGTCACGGTGAGGAAGGCCACCAGGTCGGCGACGGCCTCGATCACGTGCTCGCAGTTGTCCAGGATCAGCAGCGCCGGAGCCTGGTCGAGATGCTGGGCGATCCGGGCCCGTACGTCGGCGCGCTGCTCGGCGGTCAGGGTACGACGGCCGCCGACCGAGTCGCGGACCCCGAGCGCCGACCCCACCTCGCCCACCACGCCCTCCGGCGAGGAGACGCCGACCAGCTCGATGAAGTGGACGACGGACTGCGCGGCGTTCCGGCCGACGACATGAGCCAGCCTCGTCTTGCCCAGGCCGCCAGGGCCGATGACGGAGACCACCCGGTTGGTCGGCAGCAGCGAGTGGATCGCACGGATGTCGTCCTCGCGGCCGAGCAGGGAGGAACCGTCGAACTGGATGCCCACGCGTACCGGCCGGTCCGCGTGGAGGAGTTCGGCGTGCACGCGGGCCAGGCCGGGGCCCGGTTCGGTGCCGAGCCGGTCGATCAGCCCCGAACGGTGACGTTCGTAGCGCTCCAACGCGGCGGCGGCCCCGCGTACGGCGGCCTCGCTGCGCAGCAGGCAGGTCAGCAGCTCCTCGTCCTGCGGCCGTTTGGCCGCGACCTCCTCCAGCAGCGGCAGCGCGCTCTCGTGCGCGCCGCTGCGGCTGCCCGCGATCGCCGCCACGCGCCTGGCCTCGGCCACCTGCCTCGCCGCGACGGCGCGCAGGTCGGCGAGCGGGCCCGTGGCGCCGTCGGGGCCGGCCACGACGAGGTCCATGGCCTCCTCGGCACGACGGCGCGCCAGCGCCGTGTCGTCCTCGCCCAGCGCCGCCCGCGCCTGCTCCACCAGCGTCCCGAGCAGCAGCACGTCGACCTGTGCGGCGGGGAGCCCGAGCCGGTAGCCGCGCGGGACGCGCACGACGGCGTCGGGGCAGGTCGCCGCCCTGGTACGGGAGACGACCACCTGCAACGCCTTGGTCGGGTTGGCCGGCGGCCCGTCGGGCCACAGCTCCTCGACCAGCCGGTCGTCGCCGACCCCCGCGCGTCCCTGGAGGGCCAGCACGGCCAGCAGGGTGTGCGCGCGGTCGCTCACGACGTGCGCGCCGCGCCACCGGACGCCGTCGAGGAGGACCAGTGAGGGAGACACATCCTCAGCTTACGGACGATTCACCGGCCCGTGCCGCCTCCGGCACGCGGCCCACCGGAACGCCTTGCCTGCTTGACACTCAGACCGCCTTCGCCCGGCCGGTGCCGACGGCCTCGTCGACAAAGGCGTCTGCAAACGATGCGACGGCTCGATCGACCGGCACACGATCCCGTTCATCCGCCCCGACGACAGCACCCCGCTGCTGAACGCCTTCAAGGGCACGGTCTACCGGTTCGCCAGATCCATGGCGGCGAACCCATGGCTGGGCGCCGCCGTGGCCACCGTGAAAAGCCGTCCCATGCTGTACGTCACCATCTCGGGAGCGGGCGCCGGCGCGATCCTGCCCCATCTGGACAGACAAGGGCTTCCCAAGGAGGTCGTCTTCGTCCAGGACGCGACCGCACTCGTGAACGACGAACTCCTGGACGTGAGGAGCAGGCCGTTCGCCCCGGTGGTGGCCTCCTGGCGGGACGCGCCGACCACGGTTCGGAAGGACCGGAGCTGCCGGCTGGGGCAATGCGCCGCGCAGAAACTGCTCAACCGCATCTTCGCCGACGCGCGCCGGCGCAACGCGTCGGGCGCGTCGGAGGTGCGCCCGCCCGCTCTGACCGGCGTGATTACGATGAGGTGTGGAACGGCTTCGTAGCGTGCCCGTGGCGGGCGACGAGGTGGAGGTGCTGATCGTCGGTGGCGGCGCGGTCGGGCTCACCGCACGGGCGCTGCTCGAACGCTGGGGCGTGCGGACCCTGCTGGTCGAGCGACACCGCGAGCCGTCACCCTTTCCCAGGGCCCGGCTGCTCAACGTGCGCTCGATGGAGATCTACCGCCTGCTCGGCCTCGCTCCCGAGATCACCGCCACAGCCTTCACCCCCGAGTACGGCCGCATCCGCTTCCGCGACACCATGCGGGACCGCGACTTCGCCACGGCGGCGATGATCGGGATCAACGCGCCGGTGCCCGAGAGCCCTGTGACCGGCGTGGTCACCTCCCAGGACCGTCTGGAACCGATCCTGCTCGCCGGGGCGTCGTCACCGGTCCGCTTCGGCACCGGGCTCGTCGACCTGACCGAAGAGGCCGACGGCGTCGCGGCCCTGATCGGCGGCTCTCACGGCGGTTCTCTCGGTGGTTCTCTCGGTGGCTCTCACGGCGCCTCTCGTGGCTCTCGACCCGGAGACCGGACCCGCCTGCGCGCCCGGTACGTCCTCGCCGCCGACGGTGCGAACTCCACCGTCCGGAGCCTGCTGGGCATCGGCGTCTCCGGCCCCGGGCGGATGGGCGGCTTCACCACCGTCGTGTTCGACGCCGTTCCACCCGGACGACATCGGCTTCTACGAACCGTGGGACGGCCAGGACGACACCTGACCCTCTGATCGGCAGGGAAGTGCGGACGCCTCGTCAGTCACCGGCGCCCCTGATGAAGCGGGAACGCCGGCTCATTCACCCAGAGGCCGAAGCTGTCTGGCCTCCACCGCATGCCGCCCCTTGCGTCGCTCACCCAGCCGCACGCCCCGGTCGGGGGCATCGGGCACGCTGCTGCCCACGTTCGACAGCTCCAGCGGAACGCCCTTGTCGGTCGTCCCCATGGCTTGGCCATCCGTGCTCGATCGGCCAGTGTCTCAGGGGTGGACCGACTGGTCGGCGAGGGCCTCGGCGACGGTGAGGCTGTCTTCGTAGACGGCATATCGGGTGATCAGCCCGTCCTTGACGGTGAGGTGAAGCGCGCACAGGGCCACGTATCGCCTCCCAGTGGCCTTCACCATCTGCTTGATGTCGCCGAGCACCGCCGCTTCCGTTCCGTCGATGAGGACGCGGGACACCTCTCCGGCCGACTCTTCGGGGACGTGGAAGGCGGCTATGTCCCGGAAGTGGTCGGCGACGTCGGCGCGGGTGTACCGGGGACGGATCCACGGCACCGCCGGATGGCCGTCCTCCGGCCAGTCCAGTTGCCAGTCGACGTGCTCGGCGAACAACTCGGCTATCCGGTCCGGATCGCCCTCGCCCAGCCGACGAAGGAACTCCTCCGTCGTGGCACGAGTGCTCGCCTGGTTCGGCGTGCCCATGGTGAACTGGTACTCGTGCCGGATCAGCCCATTTCCACCGAGGGTGAGAAAGATCCGGCCGGCCCAGGCGATGTTCCCTTCTGCTGCGGGGACCATGTGGGTGGTGAAGGTGACCGTGTCGTGGTGGCCGGTCGCGTCGCCCGTGGGCCGGAAGACGAATCCTGCGTCCCGCACCAGATCGTTGTGTGCCTGGGTGATCCGGGCCTCAAGGGCGTCATGACCGTGGTATCGGGCGGATTCGGTGACCTGTGTGCCGTCCGCGTCCCACAGTCCAGCGATGGCATTTCGGCGCGCAACCGGGTCGGTCTCGTTCCATACAGCGACGTAGCGGTTGACAAACTGGTCGATATCAATGTCGATGTCCACGTGTGGGACGTTATTTCGGTTCCACTGACATCTCATGTCAGTGGACTGAGGCAGACTTCACCGCATGCGTGCGAGCCGTGACCACCGTGCAGCTCGAACTCATGGCCTCCCGCGAGGGCGGCGACGGGCGGAGGGATTCGATGGCGGGTCGCCGAATCGTGTTGTGGGACATCGACCACACCCTCATCGACACCAGAGGTGTCGGCCGTGAGCTCTCGGCGCAGGCGTTCGAGCAAGTGACGGACGTCCCCATGGTCAAGCAGGCGAAGATCGACGGCCTCACCGAATCGGTGATCTTCCGAGAGACTGCGAAGCTCCATGGCCTGCGGACCGACCGGTACGATTTCGAGCGCTTCGCCGCGGCCCTCGCCAAGGCCCACCTGGCGCGGGCTGCCGACCTGCGGAAGCGCGGTCACGCCCTCCCTGGCGCCGCCGCGGCTCTGGACGCCTTGGGCGCCACCCCCGGAGTGCTGCAGACCGTCCTGACCGGGAACGTCCGCAGCGTAGCGGAGATCAAGCTCCGGGTCTTCGGCCTGGACGGGCGTATCCGCTGGGACATCGGCGCGTTCGGAGAGGACGACGACGTGCGGGCCGAGCTGGTGCGCATAGCGTTGGGCCGAGCAGCCGCGCTGTTCGGGGCGCCGGTCGCGCCTGGCGAGGCGGTGCTCATCGGAGACACTCCGGCCGACGTCGAGGCCGGTTTGGAAAACGGCGTACCGGTGATCGCGGTGGCATCAGGGCGAAGCTCCGCCGATGACCTGCGCGACGCCGGCGCTGTCCACATCCTGCCGAGTCTTGAGGTCACGGACGCGGTCGTAGCCATGGTTCGGGAGGCGTAGCCGATGGCCGAGCCGAGCCCCTGTTGACAAGATCCCCAAATTGCCTGAACAGCTGAGCGACTGCGGCAGGAACGTCTGGCCGCATGCAGCGTTCCTCGACTCCCGGACCGGGCGACGCTTACGCACCCTGCCCGTTCACCTCAAGGGTGACGCCTGACTTCTCCGCCCAGAAGGCGAGCCGTCCCGCGATCTGTTCGACCCCCGCAAACGGCTCCGGGTAGGACCAGACCACGTCTTCGGCCAGACCGTCAGCGGTGTCCACCGACCAATAGACGGCATCACCCTTGAACGGGCAGTGCGACGTCGTCGTCGACGACCGGAGCAGATCCATGTTCACATCGTCCGGCGGCAGGTAGTACCGCGGTGGGCAGCCTGTCTCGGTGAGTACGAGCGGCCGGGAGGAGGTCGCGACGACCGAGCCCTTGACCCGTACCACGACATGGTCCGACGCAGGCGTGACCTCGATGTCATGTCCTCGTGTCTTCATGTGTCAATCCCATCAGACATCTCCGGTGACGGCCAATGTCACCGGACACGCGCGTCCGTCAGACGGCCCATCGGCATGAGCGGCTGTCCCCATGCGAGCGAGTGCGGTGTTGCCGGTTGGCGGCTGCGACGTGTAGGACGGCTCTTGTCATCATGTCCGTACGCCCGAGGTGCCGGGAGCCGAATCATGGATGATCGCTTCAACGCGATCGTGAGCGCAGGATCGCTGAAGGTGACGGACGAGCACGCGGTGCATTTCCCTCATCGATGGACGCCCGAGGGCGTGAGCGTCAGAGCGGACTTCACCGGAGGACATCTCCTTCACCTCGCAGCGGCGGGATGCGTCCTCAACGACCTCTACCGGGAGGCCGCCGCACTGGGAATCGAACTCCTGGGAGTGCGCGTCTCCGCAGCCGGCGGCTTCGACACCGAGAGCTGGCGGTCAACCGGGATCACCTACACCGTCGACGTCAGCTCCACTGCTCCAGCCGAGAGCATCACCCACCTGATCGACATCGTGGACTCCGTCGCCGAGGTCCCCCGCGCCATCCGACAGGGTGCGACCGTGCAGAGGATCAGCTGACCGACCATCCAGGAACACAACCAGCAGAACTTCCGCACCACGCGCTGGGACTCGAAACGGCCCGGACGCAGGGTAACCCTCAACGGGTTGCCACGCCTCGCTGATTCCAGGAGGTCTTCCATGCGTCAACGATCACGGTCTGGTCAACGGTTCGTTGACCGGCAGCCGGGATGGAGCGGTGCGGTTCTCGTCCTGACCAACGATCCCAGCTACCGGTCTCGCCCCGGGCACGGCCGCCCCACGAAGCCTTCGCGGCAGACGCGGGCGGTTCGTTCGCGGAATCACGCACCTCGATATTGGCGCGGAATGCGGCATGGCCGTGGCACGGGTGAATCCTGACGTACGCGGGCGACGGGACGTGGATTGCCACTGAACCGCAGGGCGTCGAGCCCTAGACTTCGGCAGTGAACGCCGACGATGTCCGGCGGTTGCCCGCCCTCCGGGGGAGGAGATCGCATGCAGGACCCTTCGGACCCGATGGAGATCGTCGAGCCTGAGGAGAACGGCCGGAGCAACACCACCGACTCACCTGTTGTGCACGATCCGACACCCAACTCGAACCTCGGCTCAACGACGGCATCAACGGTGCTGGCGGAGGTGCTCCCAGGGGTTGCTGTCGTCTTCGGTGAGTTCCCGGCGGAACTCAAGCCCGATCTGATCGACTTTGGGCTCGTGTCGGCCGCCGACCGCAAGCAGATCTCCACAGTCCTCGCCTCGATCGGAGACACGGCGACCGTGGCCGGCAACCTCGGAAACGCATTAGCCGGCGCGCAGGGGCTCTACAGGATCAGCGACGCGACACAGGCCCTGCTGAAGGCCGGCGGAACGCTCGCCGTCAAGGATGGCGCGAAACTCGGAACAGTGATCTCCTCCAGTGGCCTCGCTCAGGCCCGCTTCATCCCCGTCACTGCGGTGAGCGCGGCGCAGACCGCGGCCGCAGTCGGGCCGGCGCTGGCCATGGTCGCCCTTCAGATGCAGCTGAGTGAGGTCACGAGCCTTGCCAGGACCAACGTCGCACTGACCAGCCAGGTGCTCACAACCATCCGCAACGAGCAGTGGGCCGAACTGACGGGACTCGTCGCCACCATCGATCGCGCAGTTGACCAGGCGCGAGAGGTCGGATCGGTCCCCACCTCCTTGTGGGACGGCGTCGCGGGTAGTGAAGCGTCGCTGCGTAAGCAGCTTGACCTGTACCGACGGAACGTCCGCGGCCACGTCGGGCAGATCGATCGGCCCGACACGCATCGCCGCCGCGAGTATCTCCAGACGAACGCCGAGGCGATCCTCTTCGACGCCAACGCCCTTCTGTCCTCCGTCAAGGCGTGGACCGGGTATCAGGCACTCCGCGCCGCGAAGGCGAGAGCCGCCGGACGCGAAGACGCTGACGAGGCACGTCTCGTCGACGTCATTGCGCGCGACACTCGCACGGAGCTCGACTTTGCTCTGGCCGAGACGACGAGCCTCGTCGACTCGCTGACGCGGGAGCTACGAATCATCGCCGAGCTTCCCGGACGCGACACACTGTCACAGTCACTGACGGGGAAGCGGAAGGACGCGCAGGCAGCCCGCCGAACCTCCGTCCGTCTTCTAGAGGCGATCGAGCCTCTTGCCGATGCTCTCCATCCGCCTGCCCCTCCGCTAGAGGCTCCGGGCGTCGTCTGCGCAACCAAATCGCTGGATCTCGAGCCGTACCTTCGCATCCTGCGATGGTTCTTCGAGGACGGTGAGACCCTACGTGTCCTCGGCTTCCCCGAGCAGCTTGACGCCCTCGGCCCAATTTCTGCGATCTTCAGCGGAGCGAAGGAGAAGCTGGCGGCAGCGAGGGACAAAATGGCAGCAAAGACACTGGTCGCCGTCACGGATCGCCGCATCCTCATGGCCAAGACGAACGCATTCCTTGAGCAAGGCGAGATCCGTCAGGACATCCCGATCGACCGGGTGCGATACGTCCGAGCAGCGACCACACAGGACAGAAGCGGGCGCTTGGCGATCGACCTCATCACGCGCGACGAGAACATCCGGTGGCTCTTCCACGCTGACACCGACAAGACTCAAGTGAACGCACTTGCCGCTGTGCTTGCCGAGTCGATGACAATCCCGGATGTTGAACGCGACGAGCTCCAACAGCGGCGCTACGCCTCCATCGAGGCGGGCAGGAAAGGCGAGAGTGCTGGCACGAGGTCTACGGAACCGACCGGATCCGAGGCCACGACCTGCGATGCCGAGTAGGCCTCTGGCCAATTGACGAGGGGCCGCCCCGACCGCACGTACCGAGCCTGGCCACGTGCGTCGGTGGGCAGTGGTGCGCGGCCACCCGCGGTTGCAGGCCGTTCGGGCTGCCGCGATCACCAAGCTGTACCGGGGTCTGAGGGCCGACGGCGGCAAGAACGGGCGGCCGCGCTTCGGAAGGCCTTCCGTGACGTCTTTGCTGTCCAGCAGCAGCGTGCGATGGGACGCCAGCGACGGATCCAAAGTGAGCCTGGCTCAGTCGCCCGGATTTGGCGGCCGACGATTGTGATCATCGATGTCACCACAGACCCATTGCTGGGCCCAAGCACGTGGCGCGCTCAAGTCGTGGTGCTTGGCACTGAGGCTTTTTCATCCTGAAGTGGCAGTTCATGGCGGGTGGACTGGTGGAGGAGGACGGCGGAGGAGCAAGGCCCGACCGAATATGGTTCGTCCCGGCCGTTGGACGACAGCTAGGGTGTCCGCCATGCAGGACGAGGTCTACCACTACAACGAGGAACGTTGGGAAGCCCTTGTGGGGGCGGAGGCGTTGTTCACCCGTCCTATGCTCGACCTGGACGCGGAGAAGGCTCAGGCCTATCTGGGCCTGGAGAGGCTGGGCATCCCCGGCGATCTGGCGGGCCGGAAGGTGCTCTGCCTGGCGGGAGGGGGTGGGCAGCAGTCTGCGGCCTTCGCTCTGCTCGGAGCCGACGTGACGGTTCTCGATATCTCGTCCGGGCAACTGGAGCGGGACCGCTTGGCCGCTGAGCACTACAGCATCGGCATCCGCACGATCCAGGGAGACATGCGGGACCTGTCGGCCCTTGACGACTCCTCGTTCGATCTGGTCTGGCATCCGTACTCGCTGACCTTCGTCCCAGACTCCCGGATCGTTTTCCGCGAGGTCGCGAGAGTCGTCGACGAAGGCGGCTACTACTACCTGATGTGCGCCAACCCGTTCTTCTCCGGGCTCACTCACCACTCGTGGAACGGGGAGGGCTACACGCTGAAGCACCCCTACACGGACGAGGCCACGACCTGCTATCCCGACCAGGACTGGGTCTACGACCGCAAGCCGGCCGGCCCCCACATTCGCGAACCCCTGGAGTACAGGCAGACACTGAGCCGGGTAGTCAACAGCCTGATCCGGGAAGGCTTCATGCTGAGGCTCCTTTCTGAGGTCCGAGGTGACTACCCGGGTGCGGAACCGGGCAGTTGGGCGCACTTCACGGGCGTGGCCCCGCCGTGGCTGGAATTCGTCTGGCAGTACTGCCCGGCATCCTCGGAAGGCGAGGGTGTCTGGGGGCAGGGCTGACCGCGACCCACGAATTCCAGCTGTGAGCCTCTTACATCCTGAGTAGCGGCCCTCCTCGACGAGTTGGCGCAAGTCCCGGCACTCGGGTCGTTAAGCTGCGCCGGCCTCCTTCACGACAGTGAGGGGGTCAGTGTCCATCGGCCGACTGGCGCTGTTCGACCTGATTGCTCAGCAGCCCGAAGCGTGCCCTCTGCCTTGGTCCGAATCGCTGCTCACCCACCTCGGCAGCGTTGAAAGGCATCGCGGCGCCGGCGAGCACACGCAGCGTGTTTCCAAGAACGGTCTGGAAGCCTTCGGAGTCGAATCTCCGCCGTGTCGTCCACCAGACCCTGCAGGCGCCCAGGCCGGGCAGCAGTGGATCGAATGGTCAGCTACGCGCGACCGCCGGTGGTTGCCATGAACCCACGACGATGGGCGTATCCGGCCAGTACGCGCAGATGGAGCGTGAACTCCTCACGGGGAGCCGGGAGCCAGTTGGCATGCAGTGCCGGATCACTCGGCACCTCGCCACCGACGCCCAGTGTGAGTGAGCCGTCCTGGCCGTAGGCCAGGTTCTTGTTCTTCGTGCCGAGCGAGAAGCGGCCGAGCTCGTTGGGGTGGAAGAAGTGGTGCTTGTTGTAGACCGTCAGTGACCAAAAGCCCCGCACCGGGGGGCTGTCCCGCCTTGAAGTGCACGGTGTAGGTGTTGGAGCCGTCGAGCCGTTCGCCCTGGTCGTCGAGATCCTGGTAGTAGTAGGTCGTCTCGTTGGCCGTGTTGGCGAAGATGTTGGACTTGCCGACCGCGGTCCGCATCAGGTAGTCGGTGCCGAACGCCGCTCCGGTGTGCTGGGTCGACCAGTGGTGGGCGAGCGGGATGCCGTAGCTGCGGAACTCGAACAGTTCGCCGGCCATCGCGTCGGCGTCGAGCGCCGCCTGCTTCAGCGCTGCGGCGATCTTCGGGGCGTCGGCGTCCGTCTGGAGCACGGAGCGGAACCAGTCATACATCGCCTGCTCGCCCGGCAGGGGCGGCACCTCGTCGAGGACCTCCCCGAAGACCTCGAAGAACGCGGCCGGGTCCACCCACTGGGTCTCCTGCCCGCCACCTGTCGAGCCTGCCTGGCCGAAGGAGGGAGCCTTGCTCCAGTCGACCACCTTCATCGTGCCGTCGAACTCCGCGAGCGGGTACACGCTGATCTGGTTCACCAGCGGTTGCACCGCCGCTCGGTCCTGATCGGTGTCGTCGAGGAACACGCGCGGGATCACGACCGCGGTCCGGGTGTCGAAGCGGAATACCCCGGCGATGCCGCCGGGTACCTGGCCACTCCAGGAGGTGGGCGCGAGCAGGTAGTGGCCGGGTTTGGTGTCGTACATCGCACCGAGCTCCACGAAGGAGTCCGTTCGCTGGTCGACCGCCTGGTAGACCCAGAACCGGCCACCGAAGTCGGGCACCTGCACCACCGAGGGACCGCGCTCGGCGTCCAGGACGCCGAAACCGTAGGCGACGTCCTGGTTCGGGCAGGCGACCATCCGCTCCTCGGGGCGGATGTAGTCGTACAGCATGCCGATCGTACCGGGCGGGCCCGCCGGCACGATGCCCGCCAGGAGACCCGGCCCCGGGAGCTGCTCCATGAACACGCGTCGGTTACGTAGGTTCACCAGCGGCCAGCCCCACAGATAGGCCGCTCGCCCAACCTGAGCTGCGTACGTCTCAGTGATTCTCACACCATGCAACGTGGTCGTACCTGGCATGGTCTGTCCCCGAGTCGGTCTTGCCCCTCCCCGGAGGCTATGAGCGAGAATCAGCCTTGCAGCAGTGGAACGATTTGAGCGTGTCCGAGCGGGGATCAGCCGACGCCTTGTTCCGCCGCACACAGCCAACCCTGTAAATCACCCGCATCAGAACGGTCAGTGACGACAGCCTGGCCTTGCGGTTGGCTGTGGTGGTCAGCCAGGCGCCGGGGTTGGGCGGTACGCCGCGCCCACTCCTCATGGTGGGCCCGGGTGATCGCCTCCCCGACGTCGCTCACAGGAACGGCCGCACCTCGATCTTCCGATCGCAGACCTTCGACGCCTCGCCGGCGAGCTTGAGCGCCACATCCAGATCAGGGGCCTCCCACACCCAGACGCCGGCGAGGTACTCCTTCGACTCCACGAAAGGCCCGTCGCTGAACACCGCCTGCTCGCCCCGGTTGTCGATGACCGTGGCCGCGTCGGTGTCCGCGAGTCAGCCCGAGAAGACCCAGTAGCCCTCGGCGATCAGCCGTTCGTTGAACGCGCTGATGGCGGGCCGCCTGTCCGTGCTGCCGGGATCGCTCTTGTCATTCGATCACGGAAACCAGGTACCGCATCTGTAGATCAACTCCTGTGATGTCACGACAGCGTGGTCCGCCGGCCAGGGACTTCAGGCCGTCGCATACCGCGGGCGCCCGGCCGGCCGGAAGACCTGGATCGACACACCCTTGGAGTCGACCCGCGACTCGACCAGGTCGAGCGCAAGGTCCGGACCGGTCTCCGGGAACAGGCGCGCGCCCTGGCCGACGACCACCGGGACGGTGATCAGCGTCATCTCGTCCACCAGGTCGTTCTCCAGCAGCCACTGGATCAGGATGCCACTGCCGTGCACCTGCAGCTCACCCCCGGGCTTGGCCTTCAGCTCACTGATGGCCGCCGCGAGGGTCACCGCGGAGAACGGTCGTGTCCTGCCAACGCGGGGCGGTGAGCGTGGTCGAGGCAACGTACTTGGGGGCCTCGTGCAAGGCCACGCCGATGGGATGTGCACGCATCTGGTCGATTGCCCCCCAAGAGCCGGCGAACAGCTCATAAGTGCGCCGGCCGAACAGGAACGCCTCGGCGCGCTGAAATGCCTGCGTGATGAACGTCCTGGTCTCGTCGTCACCCTTCCCCCGGGCCCATCCGCCGCGCTCGAATCCGTTCCTGCGGTCATCCGACGCGGCGCCGTTTCCCTGCATCACGCCATCGATGGTGACCTGGGTCATGGTCGTCAGCCTCATATCGCGGTTCCTTGCCTCGGAGCCGCCCCCTTGCGGGCGGCCTCACCCTTGCTACGAACGCCACCGCCCCGATCCGACACCGCCTCCCGGACTTCTTGCAGAATTTTCCGGGACGCCGGTCGTCAGCAATCCGACAGCACGACAGTTTCGCGGCGACTGCGCCTCCACCTCTTTGATCGCGCCCAGCGCGGACGAGCTCTTGGACCAGATCGATCGCGAAAATCCTGACCAGGGGTTGGCGGGCGTCGAACGGCTCGTGGCGTGAGGGCCCAACCTCGCCGGTGGCGTAGCCGCACGCAAGGCCATCAAAGGCCGGCGCCGCACCACAACAGAGCGCCGCCCTGGCCGACCACGCCGCCGGACCGCCCGTCCGCAAGGCGCACCGGGTGTACGCCGCCCGCATCGCCGCCGTCGATCAGCCACCGCCGTCCAGGCAACTGACCAACACCCCAGCCAGCGCCAGGCCCGGTTACTCGTCTTCGCCGTCATCAGGGTCGCAGTTCACGAACGACCGGTCGCCCCTGCGGCTCCTGCCAATTTGGCGGCCCTTGGATGATCAATCCCAAGGGGTCAGTGGCCCACCGCCTGAGGAGTTCGGCCGGCATGGCACTTGAGCTTCGTCCATACTTCCGAGCAGCGTGCGGCGCCGACATCTGCTACCCCGACAGCCGGGAGGAGTGTTCTCCCCGGAACCCAGCCCGCGATCAGTGCGGCATGACGGCGCTGGTCTTGCAGGACATCCTGGGCGGTGATCCGCTCATCGGAGCGGTCCACGTGGGCGGTGGGCGGCAGAGTGGTCGCTCGACCGCCGGACGCTCCGCGCCATCACCACGAGCAGTACGAACTCTTGCGCGAGCGAAAATGTGATCGCGGCGCCGCTGCATCCCATCGGGTCCTTGATGCGTTCGCCGAAGCCGGAGGTGCGCTGGTCGACACCGCCGACACCTACTCCGACGGAGCATCGGAGGCCATCATTGGAGCCTGGATGCGTGACCGGAAGAACCGCGACCAGATGGTGGTGTCGACGAAGGGCGGCAACCACCCGCGTTTCGAGGGACTGTCCGCGACCACCGTGGCCGCTGCTGTCGAAGAGTCGCTGCGTCGACTGGGCACCGACTACATCGACCTGTACTTCGCGCACCACCAGGACGACCAGACGCCGATCGAGGAGAGCGTGGCAGGGTTCGACGCTCTGGTCCAGGCCGGCAAGATCCGGGCCATCGGACTCTCGAACTTCACCGCCGACGCCGTCCGTGAGTGGATCGACACCGCCGGCAGCGGCGGCTTCGCCGCACCGGTCGCGCTCCAACCGCACTACAGCCTGGTTCATCGCCAGCCGTTCGAGGGGGAGTTCGCCACGCTTGCGAGCGAGGCCGGTCTTGCGGTACTTCCTTACCGGGCCCTCGGTGGCGGATTCCTGTCGGGCAAGTACCGCACCGAGGCTGACACCGAGGACCGAGCCAGGGGAGCCGGCGTGCGACCTCTGCTCACGCCCGAGGGCCTCCACCTGCTCGACACCATCAACGCGATCGCCCACGACCATCACGCTCAGGCCGCCACGATCGCTCTGGCCTGGCTGATGCACCAACCGGCCGTCACGGCACCGTTGGCCTCCGCCACCTCCCGTGCGCAGTTCGAAGAGCTCCTGGCAGCACCAGCCGTCACGCTGGACGAAGCGGAGATCACCCGCCTCAACACCGCAGCCGATGACCTCGCATAAACCGGGGCGTCCTGTCCAGCCCGCGCCCGGCTGTGAGCTGTATCGCTGCACAACCTCAGCTGGCCGCTGAAGAGGCTGCACCGCCATGCCGAGGCGGCAACCGTGGAGCAGGAGGCCGTCGCCATCTACCGGCAGCTAGGCCGAAGCCGACCCCGACCGCTCGGTGGCAAGCCGACCCGGACCGCAGGCCGGCTACGGCCGAGGACCGGAAGCGGCGCGGCAGTCGATCGCCCCGACCGGCTACGGCTCGCGTCAAAGTGAGCGATCGTCACAGCTGCCACCACAACAACATCGGCGAAGAGTTTTCCAGCCCATAAGGTCTACCGCCTGGTGAACGAAAGCGCGTGGGCGGTGCTGGCCGCGACTGGCTGAAGAGCCGCAGCGCGGCCAGCGAGCGCCCGACGCGCGGCGAGACGCCGAAGGCGGCTCGCCTTAAAACCGTAGGGAAAGTTCTCATCCGGCCGTAAGGCACTCCGTCTGACCTGCTGTGTTGTTGACTTCTCTCGTGCTGGCGATGCTGGTCAGGCTGGGGCTGGCCCCTCGGTCCCAAGCCGACCTGACTCAGCCGGCCTCTTCGACGTATGACGCCAGGTTGGCCAGCGAGGAGGCGATCCCGGCCTCGTGCACGGCTTGGTTGATGCCTGGTGGTACGTCCGTGGCGGTGACAGATACCTCGGTCCCTTCGCCGACAGCAGTTAGGTGCCAGGTCATCGTCATGGTGCCCGCGTACGACGGGTCCTCGGCCTCGAACACCGCCCGCTGCACCACGCGCTCCGGTGGAACCAGTTCGGCGAACCCGACGTCGACGACGTCCGTCGCGTCTGATGTCTTGCCGGGGCTGTCGGTGGGGTCGAGGTACGTGAGGACCATCCGGAACCCGCCACCAGGCCGGGGATCCCACCGCTCGATCCGCCCGCGCATGCCGTCCGGCGGCAACCAGGCTTCGAGGGCCTCCCGGTCGAGGAGGGCGCCATAGACAGTCGCCGGTGGTGCCGCGATCAGCCGGCTGGCGCGGTCAGTCCTGTCCATGACCCGAGTCTAGGACCGAAGCTGTTCGGGCCCATCCTCGTCGAACGACAGCCGGACCAGCGCCTTTAAGGTGCCGTGGATAGCTTCCCACCAGGTGTCGCCGGTGATGCGGCTGTTGAGGGGGCAGGCCGTCGCCGCCTACATCGCCAAGTACGCCATCAAGGCCGCCGAATGTGTAGGGACGCTGGATCGCCGCATCCAACCCCTCGACAATCTCGACGCCCTACCCGTTCGCGACCACGCCCGCCGGCTGATCGCCGCCTGCATGCGCCTTGGCGAGAACGCCGACCTGCGGCTTATCCAATGGGCTCACATGCTCGGCTTCCGCGGTCACTTCTCCACCAAGAGCCGCCACCACTCCACCACCCTCGGCGAACTCCGCGCCGCCATCACAGGTCACCGCGTGCCGAACCTGGGGGAACAGCATGACGCCTGAACTGCTCACGGTTCCGCAAGCCATGGCCACTTTGCAGGTCAGCCGGTGGACCCTCTACAACCTCATCCGCTCCGGCGAACTGGGCTCGGTCATCGTAGGCGTCCGCTGCCGCCGCATTCCTCAAGCCGCCCTGAACGACTACGTCACCCGACTCTGTGAGGAGGCAGTCTGATGCCCGCCATGACCGCGCTCGCCTCCCCGGAGGAGCCCAAGCGTCCGCGTACGGGCCGTCGTACCCGGGCCAACAACGAAGGCTCGATCACCCGTACAAGAACGGCTGGGCAGGCTACGTTCCTTGGTCTCACGTGTGTGGATCTCGTCGGCTAACAGGTCTGGATCTCCCACCAGCTCACCACCAAGACAGAGGACTCGACGGCTTCGCTGCCGCTCTTCGGCCTGTGCGTCTCCGCACTCAGGCACCGTCGGCGCGTCCAGGAGGAGGCCCGCAAGATGGCCGGGGACGCATGGAAGACCTCGGACCTGACGTTCACGCGGCACGCCGATCGAGCCGCGCAACTTCAACAGGGCCTTCGAGAACCACTGCCGCCGAGCGGGCGTCCCGCGCATCCGTGTGCATGACACCCGGCACACGTGCGCCTCGCTTCTGGCCGCCCTGGACGTCCACCCGCGTGTGGCGATGCGCATCCTGCGCCACTCGCAGATCTCGATGACCACGGACGTCTACACCCAGATTCCCAGTCCCGAAACCCGCAAGGCGCTAGACAGGCTCAATCAGAGCCTCGACCGCTCAAGCGAGTCATAACTGATCTCTCGGTACCAGACTTAGGTCCTCGTGGGGTATCCCCAAAGGGCCTAAGTGTGTTCATGGGGTTGTCTCATAGCCCAGGGGATATGCAGCACTAGCTGCGTTGGTCATTTCGTTTCTCGTTGCACGTGGTTCAAAGGGATGAGTGCTTCCAGTGAGGCGCCAGGTCATCTCCTGCCAGACGTAGCGGAGGGCGAATGACGCACCCTGTGAATTGCGGGCGGGCCAAGGGACATCACTGTGGCTGTTCTGCGTGCGGCGGGGCACAGCACGGCTGGACGCACGCTCTCTCGCTGGCCCGCGACCCCTCGACCGCGGCTCGTGAAGCGGCGAGAGACACTAGCGACGCGGCCTGGGCCGCAAGTCGGCCTCCCATGGGGCGACGAAAGCCCTCCAAGGAGCGAAAGGCAGCCGCCACCGATAGTGCCACGGTCGACCTCGTTGACTGGCTATCCAAAAACCCCGACGCCATCGACCTTATCCAAGAAATCGGAGATGCCCTTGCTGGCCCTGTGGTTCAGGAGCTCGATAAGAGCTTCGGTGGGGGCGAGCCGAGAGAAGCGAGAAGGCAGCTCACCAATCACTTCTGGTGCGATCTCCTCATTGCCATGGCCGAGGCCATTGAGAAGCTCTCGAAATCTCTGAACCGAATTCCGGAGTACGTGACGACGGTCATTATGCAGTCCCGGCAGAACGAGGGACGCGGAGCCCTCCTCAATGCTCTGGTGGGTCTCGCTGTGCGGACAGCGTGGGAGCCCATCAAGAGCATGATCCATACGGCCGGGATCGAGGAGCTCCAACGGACGTGCCGGATCCTCGCCGTTCTGATCTGCCCGGCCCCTGAGGATCACAAGGCCGTCCAGGACGGCGCTCTTCTTCCTCTGGCGCAGGAAGGGATGCTGGAGATCAGCAAAGAGCGGCTTGAGCAGGTCTTCCCCGCAGACTGGGTTCACCGTCTTCGGGAGGGCCTCGGCGGTGCCTGAGCAAGGCTGGCACCTTCCGCGGCCCGTGAAACGAACCCATCGTTAAGCGCTTCGCCAGGCGTCGGTGATGCAGGCCTCCTCGAAGTGCCACCAGCCATCCCTTTGGCCACGCGTCAACAGCGTCTTCATCTGCCCGAGCCCTGCGCCCGCCGGCACAGTGAAAGCGACCAGGGGAAGCTCCGAGCTGAAGGATTCCCCGCCCAGGCCGAACGGTGCCAACTGCTCGTACACGGCCTGCGCGCTTCGCCCCAGCGGTCCATTGGGTGACGGCAAAACCCGGATCGTGCAATTGCCCGACGCTTCCACCCGCTCACAGGCCCAGTGGCGACCGTCATCATTGGTGATGAAGCGCACCACGTCGCCTTCGGCGACCCCGTCCTGCAGAAATGGGACGTTCGCCACACGGGCGGTGTCCTCGGTTAAGGGCATGGCCCAAAGTCCTTCGGTGTCGTAGGGAAGCCAACCTTCCCGGGGCACGAACTGAAACCACAGTTTGATCAAGCCTGGCTCTGTGGGGAGACGTTCGGAGGGGGCAGAGAGAACCATGCCCACATGATCGCGCAGCCTGCCGAGTGTCCTTGAACAAGCTGATCGCGGGTATGCCCAGAGGCGGATGCTGGGGCCGGGTTGGAGCACCTGCATGGTCGGTACGAGAAGATCATGTTGATCTGGCCGACAGCGGGTGCATGGGCGCGCTGGTGGCCTGGGTCAGGCAGAAGCTCCGACTGGCGTTGGAGATCGTCAAGTAGCGCGAGGGCGCTACGGGATTCGTCGTCTTCGCGCGGTGCCTCTGGAAGACCGATTGCGCGAGCCCACGTTGCTGTACAGCGCTGCTGTACGCCCACGAAAAAGGCCCTCCGGGATGATCCCGGAGGGCCTTTGACCTGCTGTGCGGCCGGAGGTACTCGAAACCCCAACCTTCTGATCCGTAGCAAGGTCAGGGCTGTCCACAGCCATCCACGATTGTCATAAGCGCCTGTTCAGAGCGGGCGCCTTGCTCTGGAATCTCGATGCCCGTCTACGGTGGTCCAGGGTTGTTGTTAGCACCAGCGTTAGCAAGCTCGGCGGATTGATAGGGCGACAGTTCACGGCGTCCCGCAGCATATTGATCGCGTCCAATACGTCGGTGACGACGTGATCGGCTTGGTGGTCATGTCCTGACCGTGTGCCTCGATCGATCCAAATTATTCGCAGCCTCCAGGGAGCAGTGTCCCGCCGAGCTTAGCCTGTGAGCATGTGCATGATGGGGGCTCCGAGCGCCCCCAGCCAGCCCGCCAGAGCCATCAGCGGCCCACGCAAGGACTCTCCCGCCGCGGCTAGCGCTCCCGCCGAGGACAGGGCCTCGGTCAGCCTGGTCAGGCGGGTGGCGATGCTCTGGTGATCGGGTCGCGCGCGGTTCAGTTCGGTCTGTACGGCCTCTGCCTCGGCCGCTTCGGACGGCAGGCTGAGAGCATGGAGCCGGGTCACCAGCGATGCGGCCCACTCACTGGGCTCCCCCGCGAGGAACGTGCCCTGCTGGCCGCCCTGGATGGTCTGGTCGCCGGCCACGTTGTTGATGTTGACGGCCTGCTGGTTGCCGATGTTGAACGTCAATTCCATCCTCCAACTCGTCCGCGCTGGACCGGAGCGTTCCAGGCGTGCCGGGGGTCGGTGTCCACTTTCCTGCCACGGGCGGCGGCGACGAGCTGCATGATCAACGCGATCCAGAAGAGCATGCTGCCCACCACGCCGACGACCATCGCGGTCAAGAAGACCGGGCCGAAGAAGTCGCTCGGCAAGAGATTGGGTCTCGACCCGCTTGGGTCGATGCTGTTGAAAGTGCCGAAGAAGTTCAAGCCGGCGACCACGCCTCCGCCGAACCACATGACTAGGCTCAAGTAGATCAACTGGCGCGCCCGGGTACGGGCCGCCGCAACCTCCCGTAGAAAACTCTCCCGCTGATGGACGTAGTGGTTGTACTGGTCGCGGCCCACGTTGTTGATCTGGCCGCCCGTCTGCCGATCGACGTCAAAACGGACCGGCCGCTCCTGCGGGGGCCGGGCGGGCGGCATCACGCCGGTGTTTCCGCGCACCTCGTACCGTGCGCGGACCATGCCAAACTGGACCACGTCGCCGTCGTGCAGGATCCGTGGCCGCCGTAGCGGCTCGCCATTGACCGACGTGCCGTTGCGCGATCCCAAGTCCTCGACGCTGGTCTGGTCGCCCACTTGGCTCAGCGCGGCGTGGATGGAACTGAGATGAGGGTCGTCGAGCCGTAGATCGGCGGCGTGCCCCCGGCCGAGTGAGCGGCGTCCGGGGCCCACCGGAAGGATCACGCCCGCAAGCTGTGACGGGTGGATGACGACCAGTCGGGGATCTTCTGATGATGTTGTCATGCCGTCTCCTCGGGGACCGGCGGCAACGTCCATGGTGCGCCGTCCGGACGCACTCCGCCAGCCTTTTCAGAGTCGGCTTCACGACGAATTCGGCTTGGTTTGGTCGTTGCCGGAGAATGAGCCCTCGGAAGGAAAGGTTGGGATTGCCGGGATTCCCGTCGACGGCAGATCAGAAAACGATTTTCGCGATCCCCCGGGCTGCCGACCTGCAGGTCTGCGGTTCCTCGGGTGGTGCCGGACCCGGCCCGTCGGCCACGGCAACCTTCGCGTCTTCTTCACATGTTGTCGCCTTAGTGTGCTCACATGTAGGAGAGTGACCGTACGCTTTCAGGTGTAGCAGTCGCCCAGTTGCCCATCGAAGACCCGGGGGATGAGGGTGGTCGACGGTGCCCGTAGTGTGTGCGTGGTGGCCGACGTTGCCGTCAGCGTTGCCGTCACGGATCCCACGAGTCCCGATGGCAAGGACCGACGGAGTCGGTCCGCGGCAGCCGATCGCCCCAGCCATGCACGGTGAGAAGCGAAGTGGGCGATCGTCACGGCTTCAGCCCATCTGAAGCAAACAACGACGGGACATCCTGGCTGCCAAGGATTCCCTGGGCGACGCTGTCGGGCATCATGGAGTGATGTCTCAGCCGAAGGTGATCGTCTTCGATGCGATGAGTGTTCTATATCGGCATGGGAACGTTCAAGGCCGTGTTCTGATCCCATACTTGCGTGCTCACGGATGCCGGCGATCCGAGCAGGAGATCCGTGCCGCCTACCGTTCAGCCACGCTTGGAAGCATGACAACGGACCAGTTCTGGTCGGTTGTCGAGCTACCGGCGGAAGGCCGTGACGCAGACTACTGTCAGCAGCACCAGCTCACTGAAGGTGCCCTGGAGGCTCTCGCGGAACTCGCGAAAGATAATCTTGAATTTGCCTGCCTGAGCAACGACACAGCGGTCTGGTCTCAACTCGTGCGTCGGCGTTTCGGCCTGGAGAGCTATGTCCAACAGTGGTTCATCAGCTCTGATCTCCAGGCCCGCAAACCAGACGCCGCTGCCTACATGGCGGTGCTTGATGCGCTGGACACCTCGCCAGAAGAAGTGGTGTTCGTCGACGATCGGCCGGTCAATCTTGCTCCGGCTCGCTCGCTGGGGATGCGAACGATTCTCTTTCGGAGCGACGACACCGACGCTCACCCCGAGCCTTCCGAACGAGGTCGGCGATGCAGCGTCGGAACGATGCCGGAGTTGGCCGCCACCGTTCGAGACCTTTGCTCAACAAGGACGGTACGTGAGCCGATAGATGAGGGGAGGCATGAGCACTGACCGTACTGTTCGCCGAAAGAATGGTGGCCGTTTCGCACGAACCGGCTGTTGAACTGTTCGTCGCCCAGACCGTTGGTCCTGCCGATCAAAGCTGGTGGTCAGGGGCGGGGTCGAACTGCCGACCTTCCGCTTTTCAGGTGTGGCAACCACCCAGCGCCTCAACCGCTACCAGGGGCCGGATGACATCCCATGGTGTCCAGCGCTCGTGCATGGAGACCGAGATTTCGGCCCATGGTCCTGAGCTGCTGCGCTGCTGGTTGGGCCGTCAGACGCTTGGGCCGTTACTCCGCGTAAGTCCCCGTTGATCGCCTTATTATCGGGCACGTATTGGGGGCGGTTACTCTGATGCAACTCTTGATCGGAACGGGGAGCAAGTGATTTTAGGGCATGTAGTCGGGTGTTGATGGGAATCGGGCTGGTGGTCCTCGTTCCCAGCGTCCTCATGCAGTTGGGGGTGCAGGAAAAGTGGATGCGTGCGAGGGCGGTCGAGCCGTCGGAAGCAAATGCATCCTTCCTGACACTGCTCGTGATCTCATGGATTGGCATCGGTCTGGGGATCGCGTGGGTGCTGGCGGCCATAATCTGCTACCTCATACCGAGGTCCATGGCCTATCTGCAGCGACTACGGGGCCGCCAAGGCGGTTCGGGTGCGGTCGTTTAACCTCCTCGCCACCTCAACCCTCTGCGGACCAGACACCCGGTGTGGTGATCATCCCGGAGCCGGAGCGCCCCTGCCGGAGGCGGGTTTGCCTTCAGGATCTCGGCGTGACCGGGCACGATCTGTGTATGGCTGATGAGACGGGTTTTTCGCGGGAGGACTACGCGTCGATGTCTCGTGCAGGTGAGATCTTGCACGCCAAAGGATGGCGCAAGGTTTTCACGGTGGCTGAGATGGCCGACAAGTGGGCATGGCTTGTCGGCGAGGTCGAGCGCGGCTACGACGACATGGTGGACGAGTACACCAACGATCTCTATTGCCGTAACTGGCTCGCGGAGGCGTGGCCGATGCTGACGCACCCGGTGCGGGCAGCCTGGCATGCGGAAATACAGCCACTTGACGAGCGCTTTCGTGCGGCAACCGTTGATGACGACGGCGAGGCGATCTCTCGATACCACCGGATCGTCCTCATGGAAGGTTGGTGGTGGCGGAGAAAACCGCGGAAACTGCTCGGCTCTTTGGCATCTGACTTGGCAGAGATGCCGGACGAGACATAGCTCGCAGCTGAGAACGGCACGGGGGTGGCGCCCTGGTGACGAGCGATGAGTGTTCGGGGCGGTGCGGCCCCGTGCGGTGGGTCAGATGAGTGTGGCGAGGCCGGTGTACGTCGGGCGGCCCGGTGTCCCGCCGCTGGCCGGGACCGGCCTCCAGGCCGCACGCCCGGACGGCGGGTGGGCGGAGGGCCGTGCGGCGGCGCGCCGCGCCGCCGCCTTGATCTCCTACGAGTACAACTCGGCAAGCTTGAGGCTGCGGCGTCCTCAGCGGCCTGGTGCTGAGAGATCAGGTCCAGACGGTTGGGGGCTTGGCCGTGATGCGCCTTTCGCCGTTCAAGCTGTTCGCCGTACTGCTGATGGCGCGTGGGTGGTGCTGGCCGCGACCGGCCGAAGAGCCGCAGCGCGGCCAGCGACCGCCCGACGCGCGGCGAGACGCCGAAGGCGGGTCGCCTTTAATGACGTGTAGAGAAGTTGCTTTCAGGGCGGTCCAGTATCTGGTCAGGTCTCGTTGTCGTGGGGCGCAGCAGCTGCCCAGATGCGTACGAAGCTGGTGAGGTAGACCGCGGCTGCGCCCTGCTCCTCCTTGTGGTGGAGGTACATGACGGGGGCTTCGGCGGCTGGGGTGGCGTAGGCGTGGAGGTTGACCAGGAGTTCGTTGTCTGCGCGGAAGATGGAGTTGTAGAGGACGGTTCGGTGGAGGCGGATCTCTACGTTGGGGACGTCGTGTAGCCGGCGGTAGAGGGTTAGGGCGTTCTTGATGCGGGCGGCCATGACTGCGGGGCCAATGCCCTCGTCGGTGCCGCGTCTGGCGACCTGGGGGCTTTCGGGGTCGCCGAGGAGGATTCGGATCTTGACGCCTGCTCGGGCACGGACGGTGAGGATGTCGAGGATTTTGCCGTCTTCCGGGAGGAACAGGCCGCTGTAGGTGAGGATGTCGATCTCCTCGGTTGCGCCTTGGAAGAGGGTGTGCCAGACGCTCTGGTGGACGGCCCAGCGGTGGGGGTAGATGGCGCGTACGTCGCCGGCGAGGGCGAGGTGTTGTTGGGCTACCTGCGGCCACAGGTCGGCTTCGTGGACCTGGAGGAGGTCGGCGATGGCCCAGCGGTGGCGTGGGTAGGGGATGCGGCCCTGGAGCCAGCGGTGGACGGTCTTGGGGTCCACGGTGAGGGCTGCCGCGACATCTGTCGGGGTGATGCGGGCTGTGAGCATCGCGTTGCGCAAATGGTCGTTCATGGGGCCCCCGCTCCTGTGAGGGAACCGTCGTTGCCTGCGACGTTAACATGGGACGTCCCTAGACGTCCCCTAGTTGCGGTGTAGAGGTTCCTGATGCCTGGCCGATGCTCGTGGGGCCGGAAGAGCCACCGAAGGGACGGAACACATGCAAAGCGGCCGAGCACAGAGCCTCGCTTATCAGCAGCGTCTGCTGACGGAGCTGGGGAACGGGCTACGACCTCGGGGGATCGCGGCCGTCTTGAAGGCGGCTGAGGATGGGCGTCCTGAGTTGAGCGTCCAGGATCGTCGCTCTCGGATCCGCAAGGTCTACGTCAACGTCCCGTTCTACTGGTTCTATTGGGGTGATCAGCCCGACGAGCGGACCAGTTGCCTCAATCTGGAGGCCGCCATCGACCGGGTTGAGCAAGTCGCCCGGAACGGCTGGCGCACGGGTGAGCAGGCCGAGCTGCGCATCGATCTGGGTCTGATCTCTGATGCGTATCGGCGTGCCTGACGGCATGGCTGTGGACGAATCTCCGTGGCTGACGGGCGGTGCTGTCTACGCCCAGATCGCGGAGCGGCTTCGGGCGCGGATCGTTGCCGGCCGATACCCGGCGGGCGGTTCGCTGCCGTCCGAGGCTGAGTTGTGCGCGGAGTTCCGGGTGGCTAGGAACACGCTCAGGCGTGGCCTGGCCATCCTGGAGCAGGAAGGGGTCATTGTCACGGTTCCCTCGAAAGGCCGCGTGGTGCCGGGGCCGCGGGCGGACACTGCGTACCGATATCAGGTGATCGCCTCTGAGCTGCGCGCTCAGATCGAGAGCGGGGCCCTCGCCGCGGGGGCTGTGTTGCCGAGCGAGAAGGAGCTGCGGCAGCGGTATGAGGCTTCGCGGGAAACGGTGCGGCGGGCGCTCGACCTTCTGGAGCGCGAAGGGTTGGTCGTGGTCGAGCATGGGCGGGGCCGATTCGTTTGCGGATGAGACGTCCTGGGACGTCCGTATCTGGCCCTGGATCGGCCCATATGCGGTCTGTCTAAGGTGAACAGCGTGGAGCATGTCGATTGGGCCTATGGCCTGGCCAAAGAGCTACTGGAGACGACTTTGCCTCTCCGCTGGGCGCATACTCAGGGAGTCGCTGAGCGAGCTGCGTCCCTGACGCCGCTCCTGGGGGAAGAGGCGGACACCTTGATTGCCGCTGCGCTGCTGCACGACATCGGGTACGCCTCGGACCTGGTTGACACGGGCATGCATCAGCTTGACGGCGCTCGCTACCTGCGCGACGTCGCCGGGGCGGATGGGCGGCTGTGCCGCCTGGTGGCCTATCACTCGTGCGCGGACAACGAGGCTCGGCAGCGTGACCTGTTCGACGTGTTGGCCAAGGAGTTCGACCAGGAAGCACCGGACTTGGCCAGGGCGCTTACCTACTGCGACATGACGACCGGCCCGGACGGCCGGCATGTGGACGTCACCGACCGGCTGGCCGAGATCCATTCGCGGTACGGCCCTGAGCATGTGGTCAGCCGGTCGATCACGGACGCCACCCCCTGCATCGTGTCCTCGGTGCGGTCGGTGGAGGCCGCGCTATCCGATGTGCGGCAGGCCGACGCCGGTTAGGTAGTGCTCGATCCGCATGCGCATCGACCGGTCCATCGGCAGGGACGTGATCTCACTTCGAGGCACCCAGCGGACCTCTCGGGACTCCTCGCTCGGAGTCGGCTCACCCTCGACCGTGCGGCCGGTCAGGACGATGGAGAACTCCTGTCGGGCCTCACCGTTCGAGGTGTAGAGGATCACGTGCCGGGGGTCGCTGTAGGTGCCGACCAGGCCGGTGATCTCGCAGGTAATGCCGGTCTCCTCATACGTCTCGCGGATGGCCGCTGCGGGGATGGACTCGCCGAGGTCGATCGCGCCGCCGGGCACGGCCCAGTTGTCGTTGTCGCTGCGGCGGATTATCAGGACGTCCCCGGCCGCGTTGGTGACGATGACGTTGACGGACGGAACCAGGCTGTTCGGCTCGGGCGCGTCGGGGTCGTCGTAGAAGTCGATCCGCTTGGCCATGGTCAGGACTCCACCGGGGTCGCTTGTGCCCATACCTTCTCGAAGCTGTCGGCGTAGGTGGTCACCATCTCGCCGCCGGCCACCCTTCGCAGATGCAGTACAGGTGCGTTCCCGGCGCGGGTGCCGTAAACGTGCATGTTGACCAGGTAGTCGCCGTCAGCCTGGTAGATCGAGTTGTACAGGATCGTCTGATGAAGCCGGAGCTCAAAGTTCTCCAGGGGAAGGAGCGGCCGGTAGAAGATCAGTGCGCTACGGATCTGCGCGGCCATGCTGTCGCCGACGCCCTCGTCCTCTCCCCGCTGGGCGACTTCGGCGCAGCCAGGGTCGCCGAGCAGGACACGGACCCGCACGCCCGCCTGCGCCTTCTCCCCCAGCAGGCGGACCATCGCGGCGTCGTCGGCGAGGAACAAGCCGCTGTAGACCAGGACGCCGATGTCCTGGGACGCGGCGGTGAACAGACGTCCCCAAGCGTCCCGCGGTACGGCCCAGCGGTGTGGATAGATGGCCAGGACCTCGCTCTCGGACGCGGCGACCACCTGTTCCCGCGAGAGGGCCTGCGGCCACAGGTACGTCTCGTCCACACCCAGGTACGAAGCTGTGGCAAACCGGTGCTTACGGTATGGCTCTCGCCCCTTGGTGATCCACCGCTCCACTGTCTTGGGATCGACCTCGATCGCCTCGGCCAGGTCCGCGACGCTCACGCCCTTCTGCAACAGCGCAGCGCGTAGCCGTTCGTTCGCCATCTCACCTGCTCCCAAGGACGTCCGGGGACCTGGACATCGTAGGCCGGACGTCTTGAACATGTCCCGTCGTGTAGTGATCTCGTCCTGACTCTGCGTCGCATCCTCGGTTGCACAACGCCACAACGGCAGCGACCGAAGGAGGAGATGCACCCATGAACACCGAGATCACCATCCCCGCCGAGACGCCCTCGTGCGACTGCGGCAACGCTCTGACCGAGGGGCAGACCCAGTGCTCCAAGTGCCTGGCGCGAAGCCGGTGGGCGCGTAAGGAGCGGGCCCGGAACCGGCGCAACCGGCGACGGACGGAGACCAGGCGTCCCCCGCGCGGCCCCCGCGGCACGTTCGCGATGGGGGTGAGCTGGACGTGAGCTGGCTTCCGCTGATCATCGCCGCCCTGTTGAGCACGACCCTGCTCGTCGGCTACGTCATGGTCCTGGTCGGCATCCGCCGCCAGGACAAGGCCCTGAGCCTGCGCCGGCAGCCTGGCGGGGCCTCGGCCTCACTGGCCCGGAAGGTCACCGGCTGCTACGTCCGGGACGGCGTGACGTGGACGTAGCCAACTGCTCCTCGACCTTCGCGAGGCGTACCGACAAGTCCCGCACGGCGGCGCGCAGCTCGGCCACGTCGGCCTGCTCGTCGCCGGCGGGGCGCTCCTCCGCGTCCCGGACGAACACGCCTTTGCCCTGCTGGCCGATCACCAGGCCCTCGTTGCGCAGGATGCCGACGGCCATCTTCACCACGCTCAGCGAGGCGTCGTACTGCTCGGCGAGTTGCGCGGTGGACGGCAGCGGGGCGCCGGGCGCGAGAGAGCCGCCGTTGATCTGCGCGCGGAGATCGTCGGCGATCTGGAGGTAGCCGGGGCGCCCGGTGTTCTTGACCATCGCCGTCCATCACACCACGAAACATCGACCAAGCCAACCGAGAGGACGTTGACAACCAAGCCAACTAGGTTAACTATGTTGGTGAACGACGAAAGAGGAGGTCACAAGCCCATGCGTTCCATCCCGATTCCTGTGGATGTCGGCAAGCTCGCCATCACCTGCGTCAAGGCACCGCGTCCGCGAGTGCTCAACAGGGACACCGGCGAGATCAAGACTGACAAGAACGGCAACACCGTCTACGAGGTCACCGTCTCCGTCGAGGACGAGTTCGGCCGGATCGAACTCGTCAAGATCGGCATCACCGGCGAACCGCCCATCAGCGTCGGCGACCAGGTCAACGCCGTCGGACTGCTCGGCTACGTCTGGGAGATCGCCGGCCGATGGGGCATCGCCTACCGCGCCTCGGCACTGCTCCCCGCCAGGGAGACCGCCGATGCGTGACGCGCCGTACATGCTCGCAGTCCTGGCCGCCGTCGCGGCCGGGCTGTGGGCCTGGCGCCGCTACCACTACCCGTCCTTCTGGCTCGTGCTCGGCTTCCCGCTCGTCGGCCTGTCGGTACGAGCCTCGTGGCGACGGGTGGCCCTCGGCTGCGGGCTGACCAAGAAGCGGCAGCGCTTCTGGTTCACCACCGTCCCCGGCCTGGTCGCCTCGACCGGCGTCGTCCGCGTCCGGCGCAGGTGGCAGCGCATCGCCGTGGACACCAAGCCGTTCATGTGGCTGCCGCTGCCTACCCGGCACGGCTGGCGCGTCACCCTGCACACCCTGGAGGGCCAGACGCCCGGCGATTACGCCGACGTCGCCGAACGCCTGGCCCACTCCTGGGGCGTCCACGCCATCCGCGTCTCCTCACCCGGTCCCGGCCGCGTCGTCCTCATGGCCACCATGCGCGACCCGCTGGTCAAGGTCGACGAGCTGCCGCCCTCACCGGAACTGCTCAAGGTCACGGTGGGACGGCTGGAGACGGGCAAGCCCTGGACCATCGACTTCCGCACCGTGCCGCACTGGCTGAACGCGGGCGCGACACAGTCCGGCAAGTCGAACCTCGCCAACGCTCTGATCGTCGGGCTGTCTCCGCAACCCGTGGCCCTGGTCGGCTTCGACCTGAAAGGCGGGGTGGAGTTCACGCCCTACAGGCCGCGTCTGTCAGCGCTGGCCACGTCGCGCGCCGAGTCCGGTGGGCTGCTGGATGACCTGGTCGGCCTGATGGTCGATCGCATGGGACTGTGCCGCCAGGCCGGCGCCCGCAACGTCTGGCAGCTTCCGCCCGGTGTGCGGCCCGTCCCGGTCGTGGCCCTGGTCGACGAGCTGGCCGAGCTGTACCTGATGGCCGACAAGTCCGAGAAGGACGAGATCGCCAAAACCTCGACCGCGCTACTGCGGGTCGCTCAGCTCGGACGGGCATTCGGCATCTACCTGTTCTGCTGCGGCCAGCGCATCGGCTCTGACCTCGGCCCCGGCGTCACCGCTCTCCGCGCCCAGTGTTCCGGACGGATCTGCCACCGCGTCAACGACCCCGAGACCGCCACCATGACGCTCGGCGACCTCGACCCCGCCGCCCTCGCCTCAGCTCGTGCCATCCCCGCCGAAACGCCGGGCGTCGCCATCGTCGCCGGTCAAGACGGCCAGTGGTACCGCGCCCGCTCCTACTACGTCACCGAGCAGACCGCCGAACAGGCCGCCCGTGCTCACGCCCACCTCACCCCTGCCTGGGACGAGGTCACCGCCCACCTGCCCGAACCCATCAACGCCTGAACTCATGAAGGGAGGAACGATGCGACGCTTCGCCTGCTGGCTGCTCGACACCGGCCCGATCCTCGTCCTGGCCGTCATCGCGGGCGCCGGATCGTTCACCCACATCCGCGACACCGCCACCGAGCACGGCCAGACCGGCTGGATGTCCTGGGCGGTCGCCGTCTGCATCGACCTGACCTGCGTGATGGCCGCCCGCGAACGCCAACGCGACAAGAGGACCGGCAACCGCCGGCGGGGTCGGCTCTCGTGGCCCGTCCTCGTCCTGACCGGCGGGATCGTCCTGTCCCTGGCCGCCAACCTCGCCCAAGCCGACCCAACCGTCTGGGGCTGGATCACCGCCGCGACTCCGGCCGCCGCCTTCCTCATCGCCGTCTCGATGCTGGAACGCCGCGCCACCCGTCCCGAACCGCCCACCGCCTTGGCGTCCTCGCCCGTCCTGGCGTCGTCCTCGGCTCCGGAACTCGTCCCGTCCCACACCCAGGACGAGGACGACGAGCGGGACAGCGACCTCGCGCCCGCCCTGATCGACTACGCCCGCCGTGTAGCCGACGAACACCACACCCGACACGGCAAGCCCATCACCCGAGACGCCCTACGCGCCCACCTGGGCGTGTCCAACCAACTCGCCTCCGACTTGCTGCGCACCCTGCCCACCGTCTGAAAGGAGAACCGACCCATGACCCACGACCGCCGCACCGCCCTCATCAACGGCCTGCTCGACCTGGCCGCCTTCTTGGAAGCCCATCCCGACGTACCCGTCTCCTCCAGCGTCACCGTCCACCACTTCACCGACCAGGCCAGCGACGCCGATCAGCGCGCCGAGATCGACCAGATCGCCGCCCTCGTCGGCTCGGACATCGACTACGAGGACTCGCCGTACGGCCACTACGCCACCTCGCGCCTGTTCGGCCCGGTGGAGTACCGCGCCGTCGCCATCCTGGCCGCCGCCCGCGCCCGCCACGCCGCCGAAGCCAGCTACCGCGGCTGCATCCAACCCGACCCCACGCCCGCCACCTGACTAGAAGAGGACTCGCCCATGCGCATCCGCATCGACGGCACCCGAGCCGAGATCGTCGACGCCCTGTTCCGCCTACGCCTGCACTTCACCGTCATCGGCGTCTCACGCGCCTACCCCGACCGCACCCGCCCGCATCACTGGCGCATCTACCTCACCACCGCTCGCGACAGGAAGTGACCCGATGGACGAGGTGATCCACTACCGCTGCTGCACCTGCAACGGCACCGGAATCGACTCCGACGACGCCCGCTGCCTCGACTGCGACGGCACCGGCATCGACAACCACGGCGCATAACGCGCAGCGCCCCCGGCCTGGCCGCACATCCGCCAAGACGACTGCCAGGTCGAGGGCCATCCCTTCACCCGAACGAGCGAAAGGAGGTCTCCATCTTGCCCACAACCCACGCCACCGCGCACGCCAAAGCGGGCATGATCGCCCGACTCAACCACCCCGATTACGACCGCTGGGCCAATCAGATTCGCGCCACGGGCGGCTGCCGTCAGCCCATCCACCTCCGCGGCAAGGTCGACCACTACGACCGCGCCACCGGCCAACTCCTGCACCGCTACACCACCCGCACCGAACCTGACGGCATCCTGCGCGTCCCGTGCAAGACCCGCCGGGCCACCCGCTGCCCGTCCTGTGCCGAGACCTACCGCGCTGACACCTACCACCTCATCCGCGCCGGCCTCGTCGGCGGCAAGGGCGTCCCCGAGACCGTCACCACCCACCCAACCTTGTTCATCACCCTGACCGCCCCGTCCTTCGGCCCGGTCCACACCCGCCGCGAACACCACGGCAAGGCCCAGCCCTGCCACGCTCGCCGCAACGCCACCACCTGCCCACACGGCCAAGTCATGTCCTGCACCCAACGCCACAGCAAGGACGACCCGCGCCTCGGCGAACCGCTGTGCCCCGACTGCTACGACTACACCGGCTCCGTCCTGTTCAACGCCCTGGCCCCCCTGCTGTGGAAGCGCTTCGCCGACTCCGTACGCCGCCACCTGGCCAAACTTGGCGGCCTCCTCCTCAAGGACCTCCGCCACCACCTCACCCTCTCCTTCGCCAAGGTCGCCGAATACCAGCGCCGTGGCATCGTCCACTTCCATGCCGTCATCCGCCTCGACGGCCCCAGCGGCCCCGAAGCACCGCCACCGCCCTGGGCCACCGCCGACGCCCTGACCCAAGCCATCGAGCACGCCGCCAAAGCCGTCTCCGCCAAAGCTCCCGCCTACGCCGACCAGCCCGAACGAGTCCTGCGCTGGGGCAACCAACTCGACATCCGCCCCATCGCCCTGAACGGCGACCTCACCGACCAAGCCGTCGCCGGCTACATCGCCAAGTACGCCACCAAAGCCGCCGAATGCGTCGGCACCCTGGACCGCCGCATCAACCCCCTCGACGACCTATCCCTGTACAACCTCCGCGATCACGCCCGCCGCCTCATCACAACCTGCATGGATCTCGGCACCGAACCCGACCTCGCCGAACTCCGTCTCGCCGACTGGGCTCACATGCTCGGCTTCCGCGGCCACTTCTCAACCCGCTCCCGCCGCTACTCCACCACCCTCGGCGACATCCGAGCCGACCGCGAACACCACGCCCGACAAAGCGAGATCACCACCGGCCGCCTCCCGCTCTTCGCCGAAGACGCAGTCCTCGTGATCAGCGAATGGGAGTACGCAGGCAAGGGCCACTCTCTCGGGGACACGCTCCTCGCCGCCGCCCTCACTGGAACGCCATCGGTGACGTTCGAGTACGCAGGAAGCCGCTCATGACTCGGCTACTCCTCACGGTTCCCGAAGCCGCCGAAGCCCTGGCCATCTCACGAAGCAAGCTCTACCAACTGCTCGCTACCGGCGCCGTCGCTTCCATCCGCATCGACGGCTCTCGCCGCATCCCCGTCACGGCCCTAAACGACTACATCACCCGTCTGACCAGGAAGGAGGTCGCCGTATGACCAAGACCTTCATCGGCACACCGGACGAGCAGCCGCGCAAGAAGAAGGCACCCAAGCTTCGTGACGGCGTCATGAAGCGCGGCACCACCTGGTCGTACGTGATCAGGGTCCGCGACCCTGAGACAGGGGAGAGCAGGCCTCGATGGGTAGGCGGCTTCACCTGCGAGGACGATGCCAAGGCGGCTCGTGACGAAGCGCGGGTCAAGGCCCGCCGTGGCGAGTACGTCGACCGCAATACGATCACCGTCCGCGAGTACCTCGATGAGTGGATCGAGGCGCACGCCGTCGAGATCAAGCCCAAGACCCTCGCCGACTACCGGCACATCATCGAGCGATACATCAAGCCCAACATCGGCACGCTGCGGTTGCAGGCCGTTCGGGCTACCGCGATCACCAAGCTGTACCGGGATCTGAGGGCCGGCGGCGGCAAGAACGGGCGGCCGCTCTCCGCACGCACGGTCGACTACGTCCACGCCGTGCTTCGGAAGGCATTCCGTGACGCTGTGAACGTCGATGAGATCCTGGCGTCCAGTCCGGTGGAGAAGGGCAAGCGCCCGCGACGGGAGATCAGCGAGCCCGGCACGGTCTGGACCACGGACCAGCTCAAGACGTTCCTCCTCACTGCTCGCGACCACCGCCTCTGGCCGTTCTTCCACATCGCGGCCTACACGGGTGCCAGGCGCGGTGAGCTGCTTCATCTGCGCTGGTCCGATGTCGACCTTGAGGGCAAGCAGATCACCATTCGCGGCTCGGCCTCGTTCATCGACGGCAAGCGTGTCGAGGGCACTACCAAGAGCGGCCGTAAGCGCGTTGTGAGCCTCGACGCGCGGACGGTCCAGGTCTTCCGTGCACAGCGCTCCCAGCAAGCCGCGGACAAGCTCCAACTCGGTCCTGAGTGGCGAGGCGCCGACGACTACGTGTTCACCACGGGATGGGGCAAGCCCGTTCACCCCGACACGCTCAGCTCGCTCTTCCCGATTCTGATCAAGAGGTACAACCAGGCGAACCCTCGTACGCCATTGCCTCACGCGCGGCTTCACGACCTACGCCACATCCACGCCACGACCCTGCTCCTGGCCAGTGTCCCCGTCCATGTCGTCGCGGCCCGCCTCGGTCACGCTGACCCATCGATCACCCTCAGGGTCTACGCCCATGTGATCCGCGCCGCCGAAGCATCAGCCGCAGACATCTTCGCCGAGGCGATCGGTGAGTGAGAAGGGCGCGTGTTAGCAGAGGTGTTAGCAAGATCCCGAGATGGTCCTGACAAACCAAAAGGCCCGCTCCCAGGAACCCCTGGTTGCGGGCCTTTCGCATGTGTGCGGCCGGAGGTACTCGAAACCCCAACCTTCTGATCCGTAGGGAAGGGCAGACCGTTCGTTGAGGGCACTCCGGCCTGCTCGGGCAGTAGATGCGCGCTGGTCGGGTGCGATCGCGTAAGACAGTGTTGCTGTACGCGCTGCTGTACAGCCAGCGCATCACAGGAGTCGAGGGCCTGTCCGCAGAGACTCGTCAGTCGTCGAAGCTGGCGATCCATTCATCGATGAACTTCGACGCCTCCTCAGCACTGACGACATCGCTCCTGGGGGCGGGGCCGAGGCTCTCGACGAGCAACTCCGGCGATACGGGTTCCCCAGCCACGACTACGTAGCATGACAGGCCCTCACTCATTTGACGTGACATCGAGGAGACGAACGCATCGCGGCGGTACCTGTTGCAGAGCAACAGCAGGTTCTGCTGTTCCAGCTCTGCTCTCAGCTGTCGCAAGGTGTCTTCGAAGTCGATCGATGAGTGAACCCTGATCGGCGAAGCGTTTGCGCGATTCAGCCGGAGCTCATACGTATCGCCATCGGTCTGCGTTGTCACCTGGCAGGGCAGAAGGGATTCGTCGGCCAAGTTGACCAATTCGAGGTCGTGCATGCTCACCTCGGCACGTAGTGGGGGTTCGGAATCCAGACGTCGTCAGCACTTCCGTACTTGCCTGGCTTCCAGGCTCCTTTGATCTGCGAGGGATCGATCCGCTTGAACACGACCTCCTGCTCGCCTCTGAGGTGCTTGAAGCCGGGGCCGTACTTTACCTCCATGCCGTTCCCGCGGTCCTCGATCTCAAAGATGTAGCCCTTGTGTCCGACGGCGAACCCTCGGGCCACGTTCTTGCTCTTCGAGGCGGCGATCAGACCGTTCTCCCCCGAGAGGTGCTGTTCGACGCTCATGTCCGGGTCGCGAGCGGTCATGCCCTTCTCGAAGATTCGCTCCAGTGTCCGGCCGTCTCCCCGGAACAGCGGTGGCACCTCCTTCCCCTTGAGTTCGAAGCGCTCCCCGAAGCGTGAGAGCGTGGCCGTTGGCTTGGGTTTGATCACGCTCTTGGCCGCCTTGCCCAGGGCTCCCACGGCTCGGGTGGTGCCGGAGACGGCGCCGCTTGAGCCGGCGGTTGTGACGGCTGCCACGATGTCCGGGATGAGGCGGCCAAATGCCCGATCGGGATTGGAGGCCCAGGTGTCCCAGTCCAGCACGGACTTGACGAACCCGACCGGGTCCTGAATGCCGTAGAACAGGCTTTGGCCCATGTCGTTGACGCTGCGTTGCCAGCCCATGAAGTCGACGACCGCCCGCGTGGGAGAGTAGTCGATCACCATCTTGCCCAAGCCGGCCAGGCTCTCTACCGTGCCCTTGGCCGTTTCCGTCATCTGGTTGCCGGAGGTCAGGTTCGGGTCGAAGGCGTCCTGGATCTGCTGGCCGATACGGTCCCAGAAGCCGCCTGCCGTGGGCAGGACCGCTCCCGGAGCGAACATCGAACCGTCGACCGAGATAGGCGGCTTGCCAGCGCCGAACAGTTCCGGCTTGTCCAACTCCATGCGTTCCAGGAGCACCAACCGCTTATTGACCTCTGGTCCCTGGGTTCCAGCCCACGCCGCTACCTGACGGATCGTGTCGGCCGAAGCGGTCGACAACCAGGACCCGCGCAGTAAGTTCCATAACTCCTCGCCGATGGAGTCCAGCGATGATTCAGCCTGGCGCAGCGCGTCCTTCAGGCTGCGGACTCCCTCGGGGAGCATGCCCTCGAGCTGACCCATGGGCCTAGCCGGAAGTGTCCGCCGGAGTACGGGCTAACAATGCCCTTAGCTCGTCTACCGCGCCGGCGCACGCCCCGATCAGGGCTTGACGCTGCGCGCTCAGTTCACCGGCGAAGCGCTGCGCGGCTGGGCCGGTCCAGACGTCTTGCGCAATGAGCGCGATCGCCCGGTCCAGACCGGGCCGGGCTTGATCCGCGAGCTGCTCAGCTCGGCGTAAGGCCTGCTCCACTTGCTCCCGGGTCATACGCGACTCCTTCGGACGCAACGATCAAGCATCGGACCAGGGACGTAAGGCCATTGGACAGCGCCTCACCTGCCGCAGCAACCAAATCGCCCGGATTAGTCTGAAGTGTCAGATCATGCGACGCACCGCTTTAGGAGTGCGGCACCCCAAGAAGGGCCAGATAGCTGATGACCTGCTGGGATGGCTAAAGGCTGGCCCTCCGACGCGTGATCGGTTCGCAATTGGTTCGCTGCGAGGAGTATCCGTGATGCGGACAACCGAGCTAGGCACGGCGAGCAACGCGTGGCCCGGTCGGCCCTGGTGTAGCGCGCTTGACGTAGCCGGTAAGCGACTCTTCGGGAGCACCAGCGCAAGAGGCTAGCTCGTTCCGCAGCAGCGCGGCATCCGTAAATGGAAGCTGTAGCAGTGGGCGCCTTAGCTTAGAGCTCCATACCTCTGGGACGGGGAATGCTTCCATCCGCGTGAGCATTCGCGCTAGGTCGACACCAGACCCCCAAGGCGCAAGCTCGTGAATCGCGACGTCGCATCCACGCGTGAACTCGCGTGCGCCGATCTTTATTGGAGAGCCCAGCCATTGCACCTTAGAGAGTGCAGTGGCGCGACCAACGACCCGCCCTCGATCCCGTCCGGGGTTCTGGTATGCACCACGAGTGACGTAGATGAAGAGTTCATCACCGGGCTTGAGGTCGCGTACCTCGGCTCTGGCCGTGGGTGGGAACGCCATCCGCTGCTCTTCGAGGACCCATGCGACAGCACGGCGATCGGCCAAAATGAGGAGGTAGTGCGCAGCCTCATCGCTCATGTTCCCACCATACCCGAGAATCACTCCTGCAGGGTGATCGTGTCCTCCATATGATCAACGGGAGATCCGAGAGGGGTCGGAGACGCGCCGCCCTCCTGCCCAAGAATGTGAGCGTCAACTAGGGCGTCAATCTTTTCCTGGGAAGGCCAAGTACCTCTCCCAAAAGCTGCGCCAAGCGAGGTGAGCGAGTCCGCGTTCGGATAACGAAGCGTTCGCAGATCTGTTGCGTTGACTTGGGTGTGTCCGCTGAAGATGCGTATGTATGTATCTACCAGCGAACTATTAAGCCATAGACATAGTCCATAGGCGAGATTCTCGGGAAGGCCTCGTTCGTTTTTATGAAAGACGTTCAGATGGTTTTCGAATCCGACATGTTGGCTTGGAATATCTTCTGGGTCGAACACGGCTGCAACAACACGGCGCCTCTGTTCTTTAGCAGAGAATCTATTAACCAGCACAAAGTGCTCTGTTGGCAGAAGGAGATTCCGAATTTTTGGATGATCTATAAGCGCCTGAGGCTTGCGGAGCGGAAGCGGCCATTCAACTTTCCCTGATCGCAGATTCCCTGGATAGATGAGGGGAATAGAGAAAAGATTTGGCTGGGCGAGCAGATGATCTTTTGCGCGGAAGTCTACGATCTTTCCGGTAGAGACTCTGAGGCCAAGATCCGCAAGCGAGCAGGGCATATTGGCGATAAGCTCGGCTGTGCTAGTGTCGTGATTGCCTATTGGGATGCGGATAAATCTATGATGATCCGCAGGCGAGATCACCTCGTCGTACCGCACCTCACGTGTAGTCGATTGCCCGATGTGATCGTCGCTGATAGAGAGAACTACTTGTTCTATCTCCCGTCCTGCTACAGCGTGGAAGATTACATTTTCTTGTAGAACGGCAGAGTCGGCGAAAACTGCTGATCGTGACTCGAACACATGTAGGCGTGTAATGCTCGCTCGAGACGTCAAGAATTCGCGGAAGCTGTGAAAGTAGGATCCGTTGGTAAAAGATCTCGGCGTGATGGCAGCGAGCTGCCCGCCGTCTTGCAGTAGATTAACGCAAAGTGAAATGAATGCGCTATAAATGTTCGAGCAATCGACGCCTAGGCTGAGTAGCGATTTTCGCTCTATCGATGAGGCGCCGAGCTTCTTGTATGGTGGATTGGCAATAATGATGTCGAAAGGCTTATTCAGGCTTCGCTGGGGATTCGAGCCCGTGGCAGCAACTATAAAGTCCATTCCGATGATGGTAGCTTCTATTTGAAGGCCTGCCTGAATTCCGGTCTTCGCAACGTCATTTAGAGTTTCTTGCAGATAAGGAAGTAGCTGGGGATCGACCTCGACTGCAACAATCTCGACACGCCCCTTGTACTCGCCAGAAATCAGATGCGCCACTAGTGCTGCCGTCAGGGAGCCAACTCCCGCTCCGGGATCTAGAAGGCGAAGGTCGGAGTCTTCCGGCATCGTGACCATGCTGGCGATCAGGCGAGCAGCGTCATCCGGCGTGAAGTACTGGCCGAGGGCGCTACGTGACTTGGGGCTGAGCTGCGCCGAAACCTTCTGTCGGCGCGCTTCGGTCCTGCTGATCAGTGCTTCGATCGGATCCACAGGAGCAGATTAGCGATGAGAGAAGACAGCGTCTCCCCCGACCCGGACATCCCCTTGACCAAGTAGTGGATATGGATAGGTTTGCGCTGCACGCTCCTTCCGCTGGTGCGTGATCACGTCAGGCCCGTTGCCGGTGGGTTGCGCCACGGTAAGCGGGCCTGAACGTGCACAGTGTGGAGCTGCGGTTGCTCTGCTGTCTGTCGTAGAACCCTGATCGCTGGGTAGTTGCTGGTGCCCCCTGTGGATCCCTCGACTGCAGAAGCCTTGATCGCTATGTTGGACCGCGTCGGTCCTAACATGATCTCGTACCAGCTCACTCAGAGTGAGCGGTCGATCTTCTCGCTGGCAGTTGAACCGGAGCAGCTGTGCCACAAGATTCCCCTCCTCCCGCCCTTCCAGCTCTCCTTCGTGACAGAGAGGAGTATCAGGACCGGCTCCGACGCATCGTGCCGCGCGAGGCGACGGGCACCACTGCTACAGATAATCCAGCTGCAGCTGCTTGTGCCTACGTGATGATGTACTGCGGAGCTATCGGCGGCGTGAACCCAGTCCGTCCGATGACCATTACTCATATGAGAGATGGGATCGCTGCCCGCCGAGACGACGAATCTCGTCGTGCATATTATGAGGCGGCCCGTCGCTCCGGCCAGGCTATTGATAAGTTGTGCAGCGAGTGGGGTCTCCCGGCCGAAGGTAAGTGGTATGCCTCGGACTCCCGTGAAGGACCGCGAGATGAAACCCTAAAGAGCTGGGAGCAAAACAACGCGATAATTATCGACAGATCGATAAAAGCGACATCGTCGGTCGGCCGCTACACCTTGCGCCCAGAGTTTGCAAGGCTCTTTGACCCTGCCCTCGATGGCGAAGACCTTGAAGCGGCGATTTATCAATGGCAAGAGGAAAATCTCACGCCCATTGGGCGAGCGCGAGCAGCACACCGGGCGGGGCTAGAGCAGCGACAACACTCGGTGTTGGTGGATCTTCCTGGCGGGGGGACTCGGGAGCTGCTCCCAGGTGTGAGCAGCGTTATTCTCGCGTCATTTATTGAGCATAGCCATCTGATAATGGCTGACCCCATCGTAATCTTCATTAGCCAATCCGGAGAGCCTGTAAATATTGTTGATAATCGGCAACTTCGGGTACTCGGACTTGAGTTGGGCCGGCTTGCAAATCTTCTGCCTGACGCCCTCATGGTCGATATTTCGAGCAGGCATCTTTGGTTTATAGAGGTTGTCGCAACTGATGGTCCGATCGACGACGTTAGGCGCGAGCGATTGAAGTCGTGGGCTGTCGAGTGCGGGGTTCGCGAGGACGACTGTCGATTCCTGACTGCTTTCACGTCTCGGACTTCTGGGGAGGCGAAGAAATGTCTTCCCCGATTGGCGAGGGACTCGTACGCATGGTTCGCTGACGAGGTTGACGCGATCTTGAGTTGGCGGGACACCCAGCATCCTGGCTCTGCGTAGTCCCGAGCAGTTGGAGTCAACAAGGGGTGCCGTTCGAGGACGCGTGAGACCTGGGCGCGTCGGCGGTGCTGGCCGCGACCGGCCGGAGAGCTGTAGCGCGGCCAGCAGACCGCCCGAACGCGCGGCGGGCTGCCAAGAGGCGGGCCGCCTTTAATGACGAGCGGATAATGTGCTTTCTGATCTTGTGTATGAGGCCGCTGGCCGCGTGATCGTGCAGAGCCCAAGCCTGGCTTTCTGATCATTTGGCGATCGTGCAGGGCGGAGCATTCTTCTCCCGATGCCGGAGAGATTGGCCTGGCAAGTCCGGGATGGATGTAACTGGCACGTTTTCTCACACCGACCGCGACCGGACCCACTTCGGTGGTGTACCTAGTGAGTGGTCACCCGACTGCTTGTACCTGACCCTGCACATGGACTGTGCATCGATAGCAGGAGACCCCCGTTATCCGGTGGCAAGCGGACCCGGAGCGCAGGGCCGCCAGGCCCGAGCACCGGAAGCCGCGCGGCAGTCGATCGCCCCAGCCGGTTTGGAGAGCGCCGAAGTGAGCGATCGTCACGGCGTTAACTGGTGACCTCTGGTGTCTGAGGGCGCGTTGGGTGGTGCGTGCCCGGACCGGCCGAAGAGCCGCAGCCGGGCACGCAGACCGGCCAGCGCGCCCTGCGGACCGCGCAGCGGTCCGCCCTTGAAACCGTAGGGAAAGTTCTCATCCGGTTGTGAAGCACTCCGGCTGACCTGCTGTTTTGTCGAGTCCTCCCGTGCTGGCGATGCTGATCAGGCTGGGAGTGCCCCCTCGACTGCAAGCCGACCTGAGTCAGCCGGCCTCTTCGACGTGCGACGCCAGGTTGGCCAGCGAGGAGGCGATCCCAGCCTCGTGGACCGCTTGGTCGATGCCGGGTGGTACGCCCGTGGCGGTGATGGTTACCTTGGTCCCCTCGCCGGCGGGAGTCAGGTGCCAGGTCATCGTCATGGTGCCCGCGTACGACGGGTCGTCGGCCTCGAACACTGCCCGCTGCACCACGCGCTCCGGTGGCACCAGGTCGGCGAACGCGACGTTGACGACGTCCGTCGCGTCTGACGTCTTGCCTGGGCTGTCGGTGGGGTCGAGGTACGTGAGGACCATCCGGAACCCGCCACCAGGGCGGGGATCCCACCGCTCGATCCGCCCCCGCATTCCGTGCGGCGGCAACCATGCTTCGAGGGCCTCCCGGTCGAGGAGAGCGTCGTAGACAGTCGCCGGCGGTGCCGCGATCAGCCGGCTGGCGCGGTCAGTCCTGGCCATGAGCCCGAGTCTAGGACCGAAGCTGTCCAGGCCCACCCTCACCCATCCTCGTCGAACGACAGCCGGACCAGCGACTTTGAAGGTGCGGTAGATAGCTCCCCATCAGGTGTCGCCGGTGATGCGGCTGTTGAGGGGGCAGACATGGCTACTGTGGGGACACGATGGAGCCCTTGCCGGGCTTTGTGGTGATCAGCTCTCGTTCTCTGAGTGCTTCCATCGCCTTGCGGATGGTCACTCGTGCGACGTCGAACTCCTCCTGCAGCTTCACCTCAGAGATGAGGGTGAGGGGCGGGTAGGTGCCGTCGCCGATGCGCTCGGCCACGACGTTGGCTATCTGCTCCCACTTGTAGAGCCGCGGGTCCCATTCGATCACGGGACGACTCTAGGTATCCCTGCACCTAACGGCATAGAACAGGCATTGCTAGGAATGCTATAGACAGGTTAAGACAGGCTGGGATAGGTTGCGGTCATGGCGTTGGGGAGCGGCTGTGCGGAGTCCCGCCGGGTGGGGCTCTGTTCGGGCGCTTCGGTCTGCCGCTCCGCGAGGACGCGCTGTGCGGCTGGAGACGGCTCCTCGCTCACCAAGGCCTGTTCATCGATCGCGACATCCGCGAGCACTGCCGGCGCTGCGCTGGCAATCGCGCGTTACGAAGGACGGTGAGCCCGGTGGCAGAAGTCGAAGACCTTCACGGTACGCACCCCGCCTCGCCTCGACCTCACGCGGTGTCGGTGAGGTGGCTCCCAGTGGAGCAACGCCCCGATCGCGCTCGGGTCCTGAACTACACCTGCGAATGCCAGTCGCCCGTCTTTGAGCATTGCATGGCCGGCGGGCAGAGTTTCATCCGGCGCTATGACCGGTCCGTCCCCGCTCCGAACGTCATGGAGAGCCCGCGCATGCGGGTCGTCGATGCCATGACGCTGTGGCGACAGCTCATGCGCGGGGAAGCGAGGTAACGAGACGCAGATCCGGCGAGTCATGTACACGTAGCGTCACTTTCTGAAGCCGATCAGTGACGAGCGTTTCCGCAGGTCGAAGGCCGACCTGCGGTTTCGCATGCCCGCTGACTGGCAGTTTTTCTGCCAGTGACGCAGGTCACCTGTCTTATCGTCGAAGCAGGCGACGACGAGAAGGAGGGGCGGCGACGTGGCAACAGAGTACGTGACGCAGGGCCAGCGGATCGCGCGGGCTCGTCACCGCAAGGGCTGGGATCAGGCAACCCTCGCGGAGAAGGTCGGCCGATCTGTCTCCTGGCTGTCGAAGGTGGAGAACGGGCGGATGCCGCTGGACCGGATGAGCATGGTGGGGCAGCTCGCCGAGGCGCTCGGGGTGGAGGTCGCTGAGCTGACCGGCCAGCCGTACCAGCACGAGACGACGGAGCTCGACTCCGGGCACGCGGCTGTTCCGGGGCTTCGGCTCGCGCTTCAGCAGGCGTCGTTGCCCAGCGGGATCGGACTGCCGGCGCGCGGGGAGCCGCGGACGTTGCAGGAGTTGGAGGCGAACGTACGCCTGGCGGAGCAGCTTCGCCAGGACGCCAAGTTCACCGCCCTCGGTGAGGTGCTGCCCAGGATCCTCACCAACCTGATGACGATCATCAACGGCTCCTCGGCCGATCGCGACCGGGCCGAGGCGTTGATGCTGCGGGCCTGCCACATGGCGCGGGTGTCGTCGAACCTGCTGGGTCACCATGATCTCGGCTGGACGGCGGTACAGCGCGAACTCGTGGCGGCGCAGCACGTGGGCTCACCCGATCTGGTCGCGGCGGCGAGCTGGGACCTGTGCGGGGTGTGGCTGCACGAGGCGCAGCTTGACCCGGCCAAGGACGCGGCTCTCTCAGCACTGGACCAGATCGAGCCGTACGTGAGCGGAGACGACACGATCAAGGCGATGTGGGGTGCTCTGCATCTGCGGGCCGCCGTGGCGTACTCACGGCTGTGGGACCAGAGAGAGGCGGAGGGCCACCTGGACGAGGCCCGCCGCGTCGCCGAGGTCCTGCCGCGGGACGGCAACGCGTTCCAGACCCAGTTCAACCGGGTCAACACCACCATTCACGCCGTCGAGGTCAGCATGGAGCTGGGCCGGCCTCGTGAGGTCATCTCCCGGGCCGAACACGTCGAGATCGCCGAGATCGCCTCGTCCGAACGTCAGGCTCACTACTGGACCTGCACCGCGGCGGGCTACCACATGAACAGAAAGGACAACGAAGCCGCAGACGCTCTGCTCCGTGCCGACCGGATCGCGCCTCAGCACGTCCGGAACCGTCCGTTGGTCCGCAACATCGTGCACGACCTGCGAGACAGCGGCAAGCTGCATCGTCAGCGCGAGATTCTCAACCTCGCCAAGGTGATGCGGCTGCTCTGAGTACGACAAGCGGAGGGCTATCCGCGCAATGGCTCCCCACCCAGCAGGTAACCCGGGGGCGCTTCGGCGTCCTGCCTACACGATGGGGTGATACATGGGTCTTAGCGAGACTGAACGACAGATCTTGCTTCGCGAGCTGGCGGAGATCGCGGTCGACCTGGCCGAACTCCAACGGCGTGCGACCAGGGTCTCTACCCGGCTTGATCAGGGCGAGTCCGAGCGTCCAGCTCGTCCAGCCTGACCGTCAGCTTGTTCATGTGCTGACGGATCTCGCGCAACTGCTCGGAGATGATGCGGAACTCTTCGCTGTGCTCGCCCGGGGCGGGCACGGCTTCGACGTCGTCAGGGGTGCGGGTGACGAAGCTGCCCGCCCCCTGGCGGGTCTCGATGAGTCCTTCGTCGCGGAGTACGGCCAGGGCGTTGCCGATGGTCATCATGGCCACGCCGTACTTCTCGGACAGCTCACGCGCTACGGGGAGCTGCTCCCCCACTGCATACCGGCCTGAGGCGATGTCGCGCCGAATGTCCTCGGCAATCCGCAGGTACGGCCGGCGCCGGTCAGTGGTTGCCATGAGTCAACTTTAGCGGTTCTAGATGCCTAGGTCTCTGGGCAACCTGTAAGGAATCTCGAAGCGATTCAGCTATCTCGGTTTACAGCGCTAGATACCTAGGTATCTTTGTAACTAGCACAGTCACTCTGAAGGAGACCAGCGCTCATGCGTACCATCCCGATCCCCGTCGACACCTCCAAGCTCGTCATCACCTGCGTGAAGGCGCCGAAGCCGCGCCTGGTCAACAAGGACACCGGCGAGATCAAGACCGACAAGAACGGCAACACCGTCTACGAGATCACCGTCTCGGTGGAAGACGAGTTCGGCCGGATCGAACTCGTCAAGATCGGCACCTCGGGGGAACCTCCGATCACCGCCGGTCAGCAGGTCAACCCGACCGGCATGGTCGGCTACGTCTGGGAGATCGCGGGGCGGTGGGGCATCTCCTACCGCGCCGCCGCTCTCCTACCGGTCGACACGGAGCCGCTCCGTGTCTGACACCACGCTCCTCGTGCTCGGAGTCCTGGCCGCTTCGGCGGCCGGGCTCTGGGCCTGGCGCCGCTGGCACTACCCGTCGTTCTGGCTCGTGGCCGCCTTCCCGCTGGTCGCGGTATGCGTACGGGCTACCTGGCGCAAGGTCGCCCTCGGCTGCAACCTCACCAAGAAGCGGCAGCGCTTCTGGTTCACCACCGTCCCCGGCCTGGTCGCCTCGACCGGCGTCGTCCGCGTCCGGCGCAAGTGGCAGCGCATCGCCGTGGACACCAAGCCGTTCATGTGGCTGCCCAAGCCCACCCGCTACGGCTGGCGCGTCACCCTGCACACCCTGGAAGGACAGATCCCCGCCGACTACGCCGACGCCGCCGAACGACTCGCCCACTCATGGGGCGTCCACGCGATCCGCGTCTCCTCGCCTCGCCCCGGACGGGTCGTCCTGTCCGCCACCGTCCGTGACCCACTCGTCCGGATCGAGACCCTGCCTACCTCACCCGAACTGCTCAAGGTCACCGTGGGACGTCTGGAGACCGGCGGCCCCTGGACCATCGACTTCAGGACCGTCCCGCACTGGCTCAACGCCGGAGCGACTCAGTCCGGCAAGTCCAACCTTGCCAACGCCTTGGTCCAAGGGCTGGCTCCGCAACCCGTCGCCCTGGTCGGCTTCGACCTCAAGGGCGGCGTGGAGTTCACCCCGTACAGCCCTCGCCTGTCGGCGCTGGGCACCACACGAACCGAATGCGTCGCCCTGCTGGACGACCTCGTCGGCCTGATGACCGGCCGCATGGCCCAGTGCCGGGAGGCCGGCGCCCGCAACATCTGGCAGCTCCCGGACGATCAGCGGCCCGTGCCCGTCGTCGTCCTGGTCGACGAACTGGCCGAGCTGTACCTGATGGCCGACAAGACGGAGAAGGACGAGATCGCCAAGACCTCTACGGCCCTGCTGCGGGTCGCGCAGCTCGGGCGGGCGTTCGGCATCTACCTGTTCTGCTGCGGCCAGCGCATCGGCTCCGACCTCGGACCTGGCGTCACCGCTCTACGAGCTCAGTGCTCCGGGCGGATCTGCCACCGGGTCAACGATCCCGAGACCGCCACCATGACGCTCGGCGACCTCGACCCCGCCGCCCTCGCATCGGCTCGCGCCATTCCCGCCGAGACACCGGGCGTCGCCATCGTCGCCTCACAGGACGGCCAATGGTACCGCGCCCGCTCCTACTACGTCAGCGAACAAGCCGCCGAACTCGCTGCCTCGACCTACGCCGACCGCTCACCCGTCTGGGCCGACGTCGTCGCCGGCCACGCCGCCCACGTGAGCGACACCGATCTCGCCGAGTTCCTCAACTCCATCCCTGACCCAAGAGAGGCCTGAACTCCGATGCGACGCCTCGCTCACTGGCTGCTCGACACCGGCCCCGTCCTCGTCCTGGCCCTCATCGCCGGAGCCGGGTCCTTCACCCACATCCGCGACACTGCCAGCGACCACGGACAGTCCGGCTGGATGGCCTGGGCGATCGCCGTCTGCATCGATCTCACCTGCGTCATGGCCGCCCGCGAGCGGCAACGCGACAAGAAGACCGCCCGTGAACGACGCGGCCTGATCTCCTGGCCCGTCCTCGTCCTGACCGGAGGCATCGTCCTGTCCCTGGCCGCCAACCTCCAACAAGCCGACCCGACCGCCTGGGGCTGGATCACCGCCGCCACCCCGGCCGCCGCGTTCCTCGTCGCCGTCTCCATGCTCGAACGCCGGACGTCCGGCCCGCGTCCCGACTCGTCCCCAGACGTCTTCGGGACGTCCCCGAAGGACGTCCCCGCGTCCCCTCCGCGTCCGAACGCACCCGTAGCCGTCCCGTCCGCAGACCGTCCCGCCCTCGTCCACGCCCAGGACCGTCAGGACGAACGCCCCGGACCGTCCCCGGCACTGGTCGACTACGCCCGCCGCGTCGCCGACGAACACCACACCCGACACGGCAAACCCATTACCCGCGACGTCCTTCGCGCCCACCTCGGCGTGTCCGAGCAACTCGCCTCCGACCTGCTCCACACCCTGCGCACCGTCCCAGCAACCACCTGAAAGGCGCACCACCATGCACAACGACCGAGACGCCCTCATCGCCGGACTCATCGCCATGGCCGGCTTCCTCAAGGCCCACCCTCAGATCCCGACCTCGATAGCACCCGTCACCATCCGCGCCTTCCCCGACAACGGCTCCGACGACGACATGCGCACCGAGGTCGACAAGGTCGCCGCCCTGCTCGGCACGGAGATCGACCACCACCACCTGCCCCACGACCACTACATGACCGGCATCGGCTTCGGACCGGTTCGCTACGAGTTCATCGCCATCCTCGCCGCCGCCCGCGCCCGTCACGCCGCCGATGACAGCTACCGCGGCTGCATCCAGATCGACACCACCCAGGAGCCCTGACCATGCGCATCCGCCTCGAAGGCAACCGCGCCGAACTCACTCTCGGCATGATCCACCTACGCCAGGTCTTCACCGTCACCAGCATGTCGCGGGCCTTCCCCGACAGGAGCCGACCGCGGAACTACCGCCTCTACGTCACCATCACCCCGCGCAAGGACCACCGCCCATGACGACCGAAGAACCCTGGACCGCCTGGCCCGACATCCTCGCCGCCGTCCCGCTCGCCAACGGCCGCTGCTGCACCTGCAACGGAACGGGCCTCGACGGCGACAGCGACACCTGCCGCGACTGCGACGGCAGCGGCATCGACAACCACGGCGCATAGCCGAGATCCCCTCACCTGGCCACACAACCGCCAAGTTCCGCGCCAGGTGAGGGGCCATCCCACTCCAGAACGCATCCGGACAGGACGGATCCATCTTGCACCACTCACACGCCATAGCCGGGATGATCGACCGGCTCCACCAACCCGACTACGACCGCTGGGCCCACCAGATCAAGCGCACCGGCGGCTGCCGCCAGCCCATTCACCTGCGTGGCAAGGTCGAACACTACGACCAGGCCACCGGCGAACTGCTCCACCGCTACACCACCAACCGCGAACCGAACGGCGTCCTGCGCGTCCCGTGCAAGACCCGCCGTGCCTCCCGCTGCCCGGCCTGCGCCGAGGTCTACCGCGCCGACACCTACCAACTCGTCCGCGCCGGCCTCATCGGCGGCAAAGGCGTCCCCGAGACCGTCAGCTCGCACCCGTGCCTGTTCATCACCCTCACCGCCCCCTCTTTCGGGGCGGTCCACGTACGGCGGGAGAAGAACGGCAAGGTCCAGCCCTGCCACGCCCGCCGCAACGCGCAAACCTGCCCGCACGGACAGGTCATGTCCTGCACCGACCGCCACAGCGCCGACGATCCACGGCTCGGCGAACCGCTGTGCCCCGACTGCTACGACTACGACGGCTCAGTCCTGTTCAACGCCATCAGCCCCGAGCTCTGGCGCCGCTTCACCCTGGCCCTGCGCCGCCGCTTCGCCCGGCTCAACGGCCTGACCGTCAAGGCCCTGCGCGAACAGGTCACCATCGCCTTCGCCAAGGTCGCCGAGTACCAGCGCCGTGGCGTCGTCCACTTCCACGCCGTTATCCGCCTCGACGGCCCGGACGGCCCCAACGCACCACCGCCAGCCTGGGCCACCGCCGACGCCCTGGCCGACGCCGTCCAGCACGCGGCAGCCGCCGTGACCGCCGAGATCAAGCCACTGGGCCGAACGTTCCGGTGGGGCACACAGCTCGACGTCCGCCACATCACCATGAACGGCGACCTCACCGAACAAGCCGTCGCCGCCTACATCGCCAAGTACGCCACCAAGGCCGCCGAGTGCGTCGGCACCCTAGACCGCCGCATCCAACCACTCGACAACCTCGACGCCCTCCCCGTTCGCGACCACGCCCGCCGGCTCATCGCCGCCTGCATCCGCCTCGGCGAGAACGCCGACCTGGCCGAACTACGGCTCACCCACTGGGCCCACATGCTCGGCTTCCGCGGCCACTTCTCTACCAAGAGCCGCCACTACTCCACCACCCTCGGCGACCTCCGCGCCGCCCGCGAAGAACACATGCGCACCGAGGAGATCACGACAGGACGGCTGCCTCTGCTCGACGAGGACACCATCCTCGTCGTCGCCCACTGGGAGTACGCCGGACAGGGCCTCTCCCTCGGAGAACAACTCCTCGCTGCCGCCATCACCGGCAACTATGCGCCGCACCTCGGGGGACCTCATGACGCCTGAACTGCTCACTGTCCCGCAAGCCATGGCAGTCCTGAAGGTCAGCCGGTGGACGCTCTACAACCTCATTCGCTCAGGTGCGCTCGCCTCGGTCATCGTCGGCGAACGCTGCCGTCGCATCCCGGTGTCCGCCCTCAACGACTACGTGACCCGACTCTGTGAGGAGGCTGCCTGATGCCTGCCAAGACCGCACCCGCGACTCCAGAAGAGCAGCCCAAGCGTCCTCGCAAAGGCGGTCGTACCCGCGCCAACAACGAGGGCTCGATCTTCCCGTACAAGAACGGCTGGGCGGGCTACGTCTGGGTCACCACCCCAGAAGGCAAGAAGACCCGCAAGTGGGCCTACGGCAAGACCCGCGAGGAGACCCACGAGAAGTGGCTCAAGCTCCATGAGCAAGCCCGCAAGGGGCCGGTGGCCACCAAGCACGAAACGGTGGCTGCCTTCCTCACGCGCTGGCTCGCCGAAGTCATCGAGCCCAACCGCGAGCCCACGACCTACGTGGCGTACGAACCGCTCATCCGCCTGTACATCATCCCTGGCCTGGGCAAGATCCGGCTCGACAAGCTCACCGTCCGCGACGTGCAAGCCTGGCTGAATACCCTTCCGATGCTCTGTACCTGCTGCGATCAGAAGAAGGACCACAAGAGGCCCGAGCACAAGCGGCGGTGCTGCTCGATCGGAAAGTGCTGCAAGGGCTACCTCGCCCGCAGCAGCATCGCCGGAATCCGCAGAGTCCTGCGCTCGGCACTCGGACATGCCCTGAGGGAAGAGTTGGTCACCAAGAACGTCGCCTCGCTGACCACGCTTCCGAGTGCCAGCAAGACGAAGAAGAAGCGACAGCACACCGTGTGGACCGTCGACGAGGCTCGCAGGTTTCTTGAACATCTCCGGGAGGTGGATGACCCGCTCTACGCGGCGTACGTGCTCATCCTTGTCCTGGGCCTCCGCCGCGGAGAGGTTCTCGGTCTCACCTGGGACAGCGTAGACCTCGCCGACGAACAGCTCTGGATCTCCCGTCAGCTGACCAGGGTCGGCGGCAGGCTCCTCCATCGGGAGACGACCAAGACAGAGGATTCGACCGCTTCGCTGCCGCTCTTCGGTATGTGCGTAACGGCGCTCAAGCATCGCCGACGCGTCCAGGAGGAGGCATGCAAGATGGCCGGGGACGGATGGAAAACCTCGGACATGACGTTCACGACCCGTACCGGTACGCCGATCGAGCCGCGTAACTTCAACCGGGCCTTCGAGAGTCACTGCCGCCGAGCGGGCGTCCCGCGCATCCGTGTGCACGACACCCGGCACACGTGCGCCTCACTCCTGGCGGCACTCGACGTCCACCCACGTGTAGCGATGCGCATTCTGCGGCACTCGCAGATCTCGATGACCATGGACGTCTACACGCAGATTCCAAGTCCCGAAACCCGAAAGGCGCTTGATCGACTCAGTCGAAGTCTCGACTGCTCAAACGGGACATAATTAATCCTGCGTTACCTCAAAGGCCCTTAGGGATCATCCCAAAGGGCCTTTGAGCGTGTGCGACGTCTTCTCGTAGCCGAAGGGATATGCGGACCTGGCCGCTTCGATCATTTCGCTGTTCGTCATTTGTGATTTAAAAGAAGAAGGCTTCCGATAAGTCGCCAGGTCAACGTCGTATCGAACGCATCGGGGGGCGTATGACGCATCCGAAAAACTGCGAAAGTGCCGAAGGGCACTCCTGCAAATGTGCGTGCGGTGGGGTCCAACATGGCTGGACTCAAAGCCTCAAGCTGGCCCGCGACCCGTCCCCCGTTGCCCGTCAAGAGGCGAGGGACCGCTGCAACATCAGATGGGCGAGGGCTATGCCCTCCCAAGGGCGGCCAAGGCGCACCAAGGCGAGACAGGCCGCCACGGACACCGCCAGGGTGGATCTTGCCGACTGGCTGTCCGGGCATCCAGAAGTCATCGAACATGTCCAAAAAGTCGGCGATGTCCTTGTCGACTGCGTGATCACGAGGCTGGACGAAGAGTTCGGTGGTAGTGATCTGCGTAAGGCCAGAAAACGAATTAATGATCATCTCTGGTGCGATCTCCTCGTGGCCATGGCCGATGCGATCGAGAAATTCTCGGAAGCCATGGACCGAATCCCGGAGTACGTGACGACGATCATCATGCAATCTCGCAAGGACGACGACCGTGAGCCCTTCCTCGAAGCACTGGTGGGCCTCGCCGTGCGAGTGGCGTGGAAGCCCATCAAGGAGATGATCGAAGCTACCGGAATCACGGAGCTCCAACGGGCGTGTCGGATCCTCGCCGTACTCATCTGCCCGGCACCCGAGAAGCACAAGGCCGTTCAGGAGGGCGCCCTGCTTCCCCTGGCGAAAGAGGGTTTGCTGGCGACCAGCAAGGAGCGGCTTGAGCAGGTCTTCCCTGCGGACTGGGTTCGCCGACTGCAGGAGGGCTTTGGCGGCGTCTGAGCAGAGCAGGCCGGCGGCTCGGAGAGTGTGAGCTGCTGTTGTAGGTGGCTGCCTGCATGCGGCTGTGTAGCTGTACAACGCTGCTGTACGGGCACGAAAAAGGCCCTCCGGGATGATCCTGGAGGGCCTTTGACCTGCTGTGCGGCCGGAGGTACTCGAAACCCCAACCTTCTGATCCGTAGTCAGATGCTCTATCCATTGAGCTACGGCCGCTCGCTGCGTAAGCAAGCATAGCGGGTTCTGGGCGGTGCATCGAACCGAATACCCGCGATCACTGGCGAGCCGACGGTTCCTTCTTCGGCCAGAGCGTGTAGCTCACCGGCCAGAGCAGGGCGATGAGGGGGATCTTGAGCAGGTTGAGCATGAAGTCCATCAGGGCTTTTGTGCGGGAGGGGTCGTTCACCAGCCAGATGAGGCCGAACAGGATGAGGCAGAAGATTCCGTACGCCAGGACCAGTTTCAGCCAGAACCCCCACTCGTAGCGGGTGCGGGCCATGCCGCCCGCCGGCGGCTTCCAGGGCGGGGGGCCGCCGGCGAAGCGGTGGTGGAAGCGGGCGTCGGCCCAGCGCATGGTCCGGTGGCCGAAGACGATCGAGTAGGCGAGGTAGGCCGCCGCCAGGCCGTGGCGCAGGTCCGCCGTGGCGCCGCCGCGCATGTCGATGACCGCCGCGGCCAGGAGGACCACGTCGAGGAGCGGGACGCAGAGGAGGAGGGCCGTGCTGAGCCGGCGGCGCTTCCAGAGGTAGCGGCTGGCCAGGCCGAGACCCAGGAGGAGCCAGAAGCCGATTTCGCAGCCGATGAGGATGGCGACAATCACATGTTCCAGCTTGGGGGGATTCGCGGCCCGGCACATCGTCGGCGAAAACGAGCCTGTGGATACATCGAAGGGTGTATCCACAGGCGGACCCTCGGAGGACGGCGGCGGCCGCCGGGAGTGGTGTGATGAGGACATGACACGGGCGGCGGTGAAGAGCGGTGGCGCCGAGGCGCGGGCGGTTGCACGGTGGTTGAGGCCGTTCGCCGTGCGCGGGGTGGCCGGTGGCCAGGAGAAGGGCCGGGTACGCCCCGCAGTGGCGGCCGGGCTGGCCTTCGTTCTGGGGGCGCTGCTGATCCTGGCCGGTGCGTACGTGCAGCGCGGCGTGCCGGTGTGGGCCCTGCTGGTGCCGTTGGCGATCACCTGTTCGGCCGTGTTGCTGCGGCAGCGGGCTCCGCTGTGGTCGTTGGCGCTGGGGGTGGTGGCCGTCACGGTCGACGGGGTGGTGGGGCCGTCGCTGGCGACCGTGCTGGTGTTCACCGACAATCTGTACGCCGCGGCGCTCTACGGGCCGGCGCGGTTCGCTCGCTGGCTGCTCGGGATCACGACGGTGCTGGCCGTGGTGGGCGGGGCGGTGGCGGCGTTCATCGCGGCGGACTGGCGGTTGCTGGCCGTCATGGGCATCCAGGGCGGGCTGGTGCTGATCACGCCGGTCACCACGGCTTGGGTGCTGCGGGAGCAGCGGGACCGGGCGGCCGCGGAACGGGCGCGGGCGGAGCAGGTCGCGCATCTGGCCGAGCTCGACCGGCAGGCGGCGATCGCGGCCGAGCGTACGCGGATGGCTCGTGAGCTGCACGACATGATCGCGAACCATTTCAGCGCCATCGCCATCCAGTCGACGGCTGCTCTGTCCCGTAAGGACCTGGATCGGGAGACGGTTCGCAAGGTCATGGAGTCCGTACGGGAGAACAGTGTCAAGGGGATGGCCGAGATGCGGGACATGATCGGGCTGCTGCGGGAGGCCAACGGCGGGCGCGAGGGGGACGGGCAGGAGCTTGAGGCCACCCGGCCGCGGTTGGCTGACGCGGAGAGCCTGGTCGAGCGTACGCGGCGGGCTGGGATGGCGGTTGAGCTGCGGGTCGACGGGGAGTCGCGTGAGGTGCCGGCTTCGGTGGATCTGGCTGGTTATCGGATCCTTCAGGAAGGGCTGACGAACGCGCTCAAGCATGGCGAGGCACCGGTTGTCGTCTCGCTGGCGTACGAAGCCGGGGAGGTTCTCCTCACGATCGAGAATCGGGTCGGCCGGCGTGGCGCTCGGCTGCCGGGGGCAGGGGCGGGGCTGATCGGCATGCGTGAACGGGCTTCGCTGGTCGGAGGGTTCTTCGAGGCGGGGCCATGGGGGGACGGGTGGCGCGTCGTGGCGGCCTTCCCGACGTCGCTCGGCGTACCGGCTTCGGGGGACCGTTCTTCGAGCAGCCGGGTTTCGGGGGAGCGGGCTACGAGGGAGCCGCCTGGCGACGGCGGACGCTTCAAGAGCGCGGACGGCGGGCGCCCCGGGACGGCGGACGGGGAGAGGGGGGTGGCGTGAGTATCAGGGTGTTGGTGGCTGACGATCATGCGGCCGTACGCGCCGGGATCGTGATGATCCTCGACGGCGCCGACGACATCGAGGTCGTGGGTGAGGCCGCCGACGGCGAGCAGGCGGTCCGGTTGGCCCACGACCTGCGTCCCGACGTCGTCCTCATGGACATCCGCATGCCCCGCCTCGACGGCATCTCCGCCACCAGGGAGCTGGCGGGGGTGAGCGACGTCCTGATCCTCACGACGTTCGACGTCGACGAGTACGTCTTCGGCGCCCTCCGGGCGGGCGCGGCCGGTTTCCTGCTCAAGAACACCGAGGCCGACGCCCTGGTGGAAGCGGTAAGGCTGGTGGCGGGCGGCGAGGGGATGATCGCGCCGGGCGTCACCAGACGGCTGATCGCGGCCTTCGCCGATCAGCCGCCCCGTCGCGAGCCCTCCGACCCGGAGGCCCTGACCCCGCGCGAACGCGAGGTGCTGGCCTGCATCGGCCGCGGCCTGTCCAACGCCGAGATCGCCAAAGAGCTGGACATGGCCGAAGCCACCACGAAGACGCACGTCAGCCGCCTCCTGAACAAACTGGGGCTGAAGAGCCGCGTCCAGGCAGCGATTTACTACTCAGAGTCGCTTTAGCCCCGTAGGGTGAACGCCGTGACCATGCCGCCGCCGCCTCCGCCGGGGCAGCCTCCATCCGGGCCACCTCCCCCCGGGCAGCCGCCGTACGGGCCACCCCCGCCGGGGCAACCGCCGTACGGACCGCCGCCGCAGGGTCCGCCACCGCAGGGGCCTCCGCACGGCCAGCCCGGGCCGCAGCCGCGGCGCCAGCCGGGGTTGACCGTCGCGTTGGCGCTGGCCGGAAGCTTCGCCTACCTGGTGATCAATGTGATGGTCGGGCTGCTCGCGCTGAGCCTGCAGTCCGCGGTGGGAATCGGCGTCGCGGCCGGGTTCCTGGCGCTTCTGGGCCTCGGCTTGGGCATCACGCTGGTCGTCCTGCGCAAGCAGTGGTCGTTCGGGCTGGGGCTCGGGTTGATGATCGGGTGGTCATTGGCGTCGATCGTCTCGGCCGGATACTGCACGGGGCTCAACCCCGGCATGTACGCGTAGGCGAAGCATGACCGATCAGCAGTGCCTCACCGACCAGGGGACGGCGGGATGACGACACCACCGCCACAAGGCCCGTGGGAGCCGCACCAAGGCTGGCCACCGCCGCAGCCGCCGTCGCAGCCGCCGTCGCAGCCACCGCCGCAGCCACCGCGGCCATCGCCGCAGCCACCGCGGCCATCGCCGCAGCCACCGCGGCCATCGCCGCTGCCGCCGTTGCCGCCGCTGCCACCGCAGCGGCCCAGCAGCCGCGACTCCGCGATCGTCCTCATCGCGACGCTCGTCGCCGGCATGTTCGCCTACAGCGTCGTCAACGGCATCGTGGGCTTCTTCGTCTTCATCTCCGCCATCGACGGCACGAACAAGGCGGGCGTGATCGTCGGCGCGGTGCTGCTGGCCGTCGTCGGCCTGGGCGGCGGTCTGGGGTTCGGCCTGGTCCGCAAGCCGTGGTCGCGGGGGCTCGGGCTGGGGCTCGCGATCGGCTGGGCGCTGTGGTCGATGCTGACGGCCGGCATCTGCACCGGCCTCAACCCGAGCCTGTACGGCTGAAGCATGCCGTATCACGAGATATTCGTCGGCCTGGGCGTCCTCGTGGCCGCGGTGGTCTTCGTCCGCGAGGCGAGGGCCAGGGGCGCGCTCAACGAGCAGTCGCTCGTCGCCGTCACCGGAGCCCTGGTCGGCGGCGCCATCGGCATGCGCCTGGCGGGCTGGCTGGAGACGTTCGACCTCGCCGACCTCTGGCTGTACGGCTCCCGCAGCATCCTCGGCGGCCTGACCGGCGCGTACGTCGGCGTGCTGGTCGCGAAGAAGGTCATCGGCTACCGGGAGCGCACCGGCGACCTGTTCGCCCCGGCGGTGGCGCTCGGCATGGCGATCGGCCGCATCGGCTGTCACCTGACCGAGGCCCCCGGCAGGCCCACGGACCTGCCCTGGGGGGTGCACGCGCCGCCGTCCACACCGGAATGTCCGGGTTGCCTGACCGGCCAGGCCATGCACCCGTCGTTCGTGTACGAGATCGTCTTCCAGCTCGCCGCGTTCGTCGCGCTGCGGTGGGCGCGCAAGCGGCTGACCCAGCCGGGCGAGCTGTTCACGCTCTACCTCGCCGGATATGCGGTCTTCCGGTTCCTGGTCGAGTTCACCAGGGCGAACGAGACGCTGTGGCTCGGCCTGACCGGACCGCAGTGCTTCCTGATCCCGGGCCTGACGCTGCTCACGCTCAGGCTCGTGTATGGCTGGCGTCGAGGCCATTACGATGCCCTTTTCAAGCGGAAGGTCATGACATGAGCGCAGGGATGGGGCTACGGGGCGACCGCATCCTCCGGTACGTCAACGCGTTCTGCCCGAAATGCCACGGCCAGGACCTCGACCAGGTCCAACGGCTGAGCGGCTACCTGGCCGAACGCGACGGCAAGGTGTGGCTGGAACGCGGCTGCCGCGAACACGGCCTGATCCGCACGTTGTACGACGAGGACCCGGAGATCCTCTCCTACCTGGAGGAGTGGACCGCTCCCACCAAGCAGCACATCCCTGACGTGTCCGGAAACTTCGCCCCGATCCCCGGCGCGTACCTCAACGGCCTGCCCGAGATGCAGACCCAGCACACCTGCATCCTGCTGGAGGACATCGCCGAGGCGTGCAACCTGCGCTGCCCCACCTGCTTCGCCGACAGCTCGCCCGACCTGACCGGCGTCGTCCCGGTCGCGGACGTGCTGGCGAACGTGGACCAGCGGCTGGCCAGGGAGAACGGCAAGCTCGACGTCCTGATGCTGAGCGGCGGGGAGCCCACGCTCCACCCCGAGCTGAAGACCCTCCTCGCCGAGCTGGCGCTCCGGCCGGTCACCCGCATCCTGATCAACACCAACGGCGTGCTCATCGCCAGGGACGACGCGCTGCTCGACCTGCTCACCGAGCACCGGGACCGGGTGGAGGTCTACCTCCAGTACGACGGCTCGTCGGCCGAGGCGTCCAAGCACCATCGCGGCGGCGACCTGCGCCGGATCAAGGCGGAGGCCGTACGGCGGCTGTCGGAGCGGGAGATCTTCACGACCCTGGTCATGACCGCGGCCCTGGGCGTCAACGACGGGGAGATCGGCGACGTCGTACGCCTCGCGCTGGACACCCCCTTCGTCGGCGGCGTGTCGCTGCAACCGCAGTTCGGGTCGGGCAGGTCGGGCGTCATCGACCCGTCCGCCCGGCTCACCCACACCGGCGTGCTCAAGCGGCTCGGCCCGCAGACCGACGGCCTGGTGACCTGGCGCGACCTGACCGCCCTGCCCTGCTCCCACCCCCACTGCTGCTCGGTGGGCTACCTGATCCGCGACGACTCGCAGCAGTGGCGCTCGCTGGTCGCCCTGATGGGCCACGACCGCCTCAAGCAGAACCTGGGCCTGGTCTCCAACCGCATCGCCGACACCGAGCTGCCGCGCGAGCTGCGGCTGGCCGTTCAGGAGTCGCTGCTCGGGCTGCTGTCGGAGCAGTCGTCGCTGTCCCACCCGCAGATCGGCGACCTGTGGCGGGACATCTGCGAGAACTGCGACCTGGGCGTCGCCACGCTGCTCACCCTCGCCTCCTCGGCGTTGCCCGGACGGCGCAGGAAGCTGCGCAGGATGCTGGGCGAGCGGGTGGTGCGGATCACGATCAAGCCGTTCATGGACATCTCGACCATGATCGAGGAGCGGCTCACGCAGTGCTGCGTACACGTGGGCACGCGGGCCGAGCAGGACCAGTGCGCGCCGTTCTGCGCCGTGCAGGCGTGGCCGCAGCTCTCACGGCAGCGGCTGTCCGCAGTGGCCTCGAGGCCGGGGCTGGTGATCCTGTGAAGGCCCAGCCGTACGATCCGCTTCGATTGTGCGTGTACGCCACCGTGGCGCTGCTGGCCTGGCTGCTCGGGCCGTGGGCGGTGCTCGGGTTCGCGGCGCTGGGGTTCGCGGGGTACTGGAAGGCGCGGCGGGCCGGGCTGACCCGGAGCAAATGCCTGCTCAGGGACACCCGGCTCGTACTGGCCTATCTCGGGTTGATCGGGCTTGCCGCGGTGGTCGGGATCGTCCTGTCGCTGCGGTGATCAGGGCGCGGGGACGTACAGGCTGAGCGACTCGGCGATGCAGGCGGGCCGGCGCTCGCCCTCGATCTCGATCGTCATCTTCAGGTTGGCCAGGTAGCCGGCCGGCGTGCCCTTGACGTCGGTGAGCTCGCCCACGGCCCTGACCCGCGCGCCCACGGGCACCGGCCTGGGGAAGCGCACCTTGTTCAGCCCGTAGTTGACGCCCATCGCGATGCCCTCGACGCGCACCATCTCGAACATGAACGTCGGCAGCAGCGACAGGGTCAGGTAGCCGTGGGCGATCGTGCCGCCGAAGGGCCCCTCCTTGGCGCGCTCCACGTCCACGTGGATCCACTGGTGGTCGTCGGTGGCGTCGGCGAAGAGGTTGACCTGCTCCTGGGTGACGGTGCGCCACTCGGTCGGGCCGAACGTCTCGCCCACGGCCGCCTTGAGTTCCTGTACGTTCGCGAAGGTCCGCATGGTCACGAACGCTATTGCGCGGGCGGGACGGCTGCCAAGTTGAGCACCCGGTACTCGTCGCCCCGCTCGCTCCAGTACATGGTCGTGCTGGGCTCGGCGGACATGAAGTTCCCCCACCAGATGCCGGGCCGGTCGAACGTGGCCAGCGTGCCGGTCGCCACGTCGTAGACCGCGCGGCCGGTCACCACGAAACGGTCGAGGGGCGGGTAGTCGCCGAGCCTCAGCACGAGACCGAGTCCCTGGGGCTCGGCCGCGGCGCTGCCGTCGATGTTCTGCAGGTACGTGCGCCCGCCCCGTACGCCCTGGCACCAGGACGGGCCGCAGTGCAGGCTCAGGGCGTCCAGGGGCGCGACGACGTCCTTGGTGGAAGGGTAGTCGGTCGACAGGTTCACGACCCTGGTCTGGCTCCGCTCCTCGCCGTCGGCGACGTCGCTCGCCCACGGCCATTTGACGAGGTGCAGGCCCTCGCCGCCCGGAATGCGCATGGGGGCGCCGCCCGCGAGCGGCATCCACCACACGCCGCCGGTCCGTTCCGACCAGATGATGCGGTCGCCGTCGAGGGCGATCCGCTCGATCCGGAGGTGCTCTCCCGTCATCGCGGCGACCTGTCGGGGCTTGCCGCCGGCGAGCGGGACCGTCCAGATCTCGCGCACCTCGGTGCCGTCCTTCCGTACGGCGTTCACGTGCCAGGCGAGGTTCAGCCCGTCCAGCGCCGGGGGCTGGGGGCGGTAGGTCCTCATGCCTGGCGGAACCGATATGTCGGTGATCTCGCGGAACATCCGGGTGGTGGTGTCGAAGACCTCGATCGCGCGGATCGTGTCGGCCTTGGGCCCGGCGACGGCCAGGATCCGGGCGGCGTCGAGCGCGGTGACCGGGACGCGCCGCAGGCCGTCGGCCCGCACGGCGGGCATCGTGACGACGGCCTGCGGCCACGCCCGCTCCAGCGGCACGGCCGTCGCCTGCGGGAAGAACCGCGCCGCCAGAGGCGGCGCGGCCGCCTGCCGTCCGTTCGCCGCCATGACCGTGCCGGCCGCGATCACGGCCGTCACCGCCGTCGCGACGGCCAGCCCCCGGGTACGCCGCCTCCGCCTGCGCCGCCGCTGCCCCTCCACCCCGGCGAGCAGCCCGCCCGGATCCGGTGCGTGGTCCGCCGCGGCCCGAAGCGTCTCGGTCAGGTCCTTCTCGGTCCTCATGTCCGTTCCCTCTCCAGCACCGCCGGCCGGATCCTCAACGTGTGCAGCGCGCGCGACGCCTGGCTGCGAACGGTTCCTCGAGAGATGCCGAGGATGTCGGCGATCTCCTGGTCCGACAGGTCCTCGTAGTACCGCAGCACCAGGACCACCCGCTGCCTGCGTGGCAGCGTCGCCAGCTCCCGCCACAGCTCGCCGGAGGAGTGGCTGTCGGTGTAGGCCCCCTCGGGCACCTCGTCCGTGAGCTGCTCCCTGCGCCGCCCGCGCCACCAGCTCACGTGCTGGCGAGTCATGATCGTGCGTACGTAGGACTCCGGGTTGTCCTTGTTGCGCACCTTGCGCCAGGTGCCGCCGAGCTTGAGCAGCGCCTCCTGGACGAGGTCGGCGGCGTCGTCGGGGTTTCCGGTGAGGACGTATCCGTACCGGAGCAGGGCGGCGCCACGCGCTTGCACGAACTCCTCGAACTCCACAACACCCAGACGCACGGGCGTCCCGGACTGTTGCAAAGATCTTTTACTCGAAACCATCGCATGCATGTTCGAGTCCGCGCTACAGTTCTGGGTATCGAAATCGAACAAGGGTTCGGCCTGGTGAGAGGGGGTGTGTCCGGTGACGATGCTCGCCACAGCTCCTGCTCGGACACGCCGTAGCACTTTCTTCCCAAATCTAAGACGGCCGCTATATCCGGCAATAAAGTCCGAGAGCGTGGACCCTGTGCGCAATCCCTACGCCCCCGGCGCCGGGCAGCGTCCGCCGGAGCTGGCCGGGCGCGACCGTGAGCTGCAGCAGTTCGAGGTGGTGCTGGAGCGGGTGGCCCGAGGGCGCCCCGAGCGCAGCATGGTCGTCACCGGCCTGCGCGGCGTCGGCAAGACCGTCCTGCTCAACACCTTCAAGTCCATGGCCATGCAGCGGCTGTGGGGCACGGGCAAGATCGAGGCCCGGCCCGACCAGTCGATCCGGCGTCCCGTGGCGGCCGCCCTGCACATGGCCATCCGCGAGCTGGCCCCGCGCCACCGCGCGCCCGAGCGCATCGAGGAGTTCCTCGGGGTGCTGAAGGCGTTCGCGATGCGCGACCCGTCCGCGGCCAAAGGCACCTCCCACTGGTCGCCCGGCATCGAGGTGCCCGCCAGCCGCGGGCGCGCCGACTCGGGCGATCTGGAGATCGACCTCACCGAGCTGTTCGTCGACGCCGCCGGCGTGGCGACCGACCTCGGCGTGGGCATCGCGCTGTTCATCGACGAGATGCAGGACGTGCAGCCCGCCGACGTGTCCGCGCTCTGCGCCGCCTGCCACGAGCTGTCCCAGTCGGGCGGGCCGCTGATCGTGGTGGGCGCGGGGCTGCCGCACCTGCCGAGCGTGCTGTCGGCCAGCAAGAGCTATTCCGAACGGCTCTTCCGCTACGCGCGCATCGACAAGCTCGACCGCGAGGCGGCCGACATGGCGCTGATCCTCCCCGCGCGGGAGGAGATGGTGGAGTTCACCCAGGAAGCCCTCGACGCGCTCTACGAGGCCGCCGACGGCTATCCCTACTTCGTCCAGGCGTACGGCAAGGTCGCCTGGGACCTCGCGCTCCGCAGCCCGATCACCCTCGACGACGTCAAGGTCTCCGCGCCCGAGGCCGAGGAGGAGCTCGCCGTGGGCTTCTTCGGCAGCCGCTACGAGCGGGCCACCCCGGCCGAGCGCGACTACATGCACGCCATGGCGCAGATCGGTGACGAGCCGGTCGCCACCGCCGACGTGGCCGACGCCCTCGGGCGGAAGCCGTCCAGCCTCTCGCCGGCTCGTGACAGCCTCATCAAGAAAGGGCTCATCTACAGCGCCGAGCGCGGTCTGATCGCGTTCACGGTGCCGCACTTCGGAAGGTTCCTGCGGTCTCAACCTGTTTGAGCGCCGCCCCTAGACCTCTATTGGGCTGTCTAGTGGGGAAGCTAGACAGCCCAATAGAGTCATATCGCCGTGCCTGGATACGGAAATCTAGGGCTCTCTAGCGTCACGCCGATACTGGCGTATATTCCGGCAGAGAGTCGCTGTCGTCGTTGCTGACCACCGCCACGCGCACCGCCGGACGCCGTCCGCTCAGGTGGACCGCGAAGACCACGTCGTCCTGGTCGCGGCCGGTGAAGACGAAGAAGCGCCAGCACAGCTCGCGCCAGCTGTCGTACGGCTCCGGCGAGGTCAGCGCCTCCTGGTGCGCCCGCCACGGGCCGCTCGACCTCAGCCGGGAGAGCATCACCTGCTCGGTGGGGCCGGGGCGCTGCTCGCAGGGGGCGCGGTACCGTACGCGATCGACCAGCTCCTCGATCTCGGGGGAGAGCAGCGCGATCACCGCCAACCCCGCGGCCGTGAGCCAGGTCGGATGGACCGTCGCCGCCCAGCCCGACGCCGGCGCGGCCACCGACAACGCGGACATCCCGGTCAGGACGACCGTCCGGCCGATCGAACGTATGCCGACCGGCGCCGAGCTGACCTCGCCGAAGCAGCCGCAGCCCGCGTCAGGACGCCGCCTGCGCAGCTCGACCAGCACGTACGTGCACATGGCGAAGAAGCCGACCGTCCCCCACCTGAAGATCGGCGCGGTGGTGAACAGCAGCCCCCCGGCCAGCACCAGCTCGACGACCGCGCAGACCAGCAGCGAGGGCGCCTGCATGCGGCCGGGCATGAGCACGGCCGGGCCCAGCCTGGACAGGGTGCCCGGCTCTCCGCCCCGGTACACCGTGACCACCTTGGCGCCGGCGCCCATCACCAGCAGCACGATCAGGATCGGCATCTGCGAATCGAACACGCCCGTCACCCCAATCCGATCTGAGCGTTGAAGCAGCCTTTGATCAATTCGCCGCCCAGCTCGACGAACGAGGCGGGTGACAGCTCGGCGACGCGGCCGCGCGGCGAGGTGTCGCACTCGACGCAACGGTCGCAGAACCGCCCGGCCAGGCAGCCGCAGGCGACCACCGGCAGGTTGGCCGCGCGGTCGGCGCACGTGTTCCTGACCTGCAACAGCGAACCGATGGCGAGGTAGGGCAGGCCGGCGCAGGAGAGCCCGGCGTCGGGGCAGCCGGTGTCCACGCGCTCCAGCATCGGGTACGCCGCGCCGCGCTCCTCCTCGTCGAACGTGTCGGACCAGGTGGCGGTGCCGGAGATGCGCGCCTGCGCCCCGGCGTACGCGGGCGCCGGGGCCGGCACGATGCCCGACCGGTGGGCGGGCTGCGAGGTCGCCGGCAGCAGCGCCAGGGCGGAGCCGCCGCGCCTGATCCCGATCGCGTCGAACAGGTAGCCCGGCTCGAACTTCGGATGCCGCACCTGCAGCCGTCCGGTGGCCGGGTAGGGGATGACGATCGTCCGGGGGCCCCGGTGGGGGCCGCAGTCGAGCTCGACCGTCAGCTCCTTGCGCCCCTCGACCGACAGGATCGTGCCGGTGAGGCGGGTGGTGTCGGCCCAGATCCGCTCGACGACGCGGCCGTCGCGCAGTGTGCGCATGAGCACCATGGAGCCCGCCGGGAGGTCGGCGGGCGCCATCTCCGCGCCGTGCCAGGCCGTGGCCCAGGGGGCGATCACAAGCCGCTCCTCGACGCCTTCGGGGGTCTCGATGACGATGAGATGCGGGCTGACGTCAAGGATCTCGCCGGCGACGGCGCGTAAAGGTTCGCCGTCGGCCAGGTCGGGGCCCGCGATGCCCGGGGTGCGGCCCAGCGCGGCGGCCGCGAGCCGCCTGCGGCGTTCGACGTTCGGATAGCCCATCTGCCCTCCCTCGTCAGGTACTAGGTTCACATGACTCCGGAGCGGCTCGTGCCGTGGCGAACAGAGGGGAGCAAAATACGCATCCCCGGGGAAGGTAGTTGACACCCGCCTTCGAACAATCTGCCACCGACCTTGACTGACCTTTGTCTTCGTCGGGCCGAAACCTGAATTGTGGTTCAGTCGCAAAAGGGCATCAGGCTGCGATTCTGGCCACGATGCAGACCACCGGGTGGGAAGAGGAGTTCCGCGAGTACGTCACGGCTCGCGGTCCCGCGCTGCTGCGCGCCGCCCGTCAGCTCACCGGGCATCCGCTGGACGCGGAGGACCTGCTGCAGAGCGCGCTGGCCAAGACGTACCTGAAGTGGGGGAACATCGAGGACCGCAAGGCGCTGGACGGGTACGTCCGCCGGGCCATGGTCAACATCAACATCTCGCAGTGGCGGCGGCGCAAGCTGGAGGAGTACCCGTCGGACGACCTGCCCGAGGTGGCCGCGGCGGAGCCGCCGGCCTGCGGGGAGGTGCACGAGCTGCTGGAACAGGCGTTGGAGGGGCTGCCCGAACGTATGCGGGCTGCGATCGTGCTGCGTTACTACGAGGACATGACCGAACCGGAGATCGCCAGGACGCTCGGGATCAGCGTCGGCACGGTCAAGAGCACGGTGTCACGGGCGATGGCCAAGCTCAGGAGCGCCTTGGGGATCTCCTCGGAGCCGGGCGGCTCGGGGGTTCCGGGGGCGTCCTCGTCATCGGCCTTGTAGGCGGCGTGCGGCTCAGTTGAGCGAGTGGGTGGTCTCCTCCGCGCCGGCCGTCGCGCAGGGGCGCACGACGTCTCTGATCTTGCGGAGTGTCTGCAGGAACGCGTCGAGTTCGGCCTCGCTCAGGAGGCCGGTGAAGCTGTCCTTGATGTCCTCAAGGTGCTGGGGCAGGACGCTCGCCAGTCGCTCGCGTCCCGCGTCCGTGAGCGCGGCGTAAGAGGCTCTGCGGTCGGTGGCGCACGCCTGCCTGGTCACCAGGCCCTCACGTTCGAGCCGGTCGACGACCCTGGTCACGCCGCTCGTGGACAGGCCCGTCTGGGCGGCCAAGTCGGTCATCCGCAGCGCCTGCCGCGGTGATCGTGCCAGGCGGATGACCGTCTCGAAGTCGATGCCCGACAACCCCGCCCTGCTGAAGACGGGTTGCATCCGGGCTGCCAGACCTGCGTGAACCTCGGCGAGCAGGCCCATCGCCGTCAGCCTGGGGTCATCGATGTGCTTCACGTCCATACCTTAACCGACGTTAGTTGACTTGCGGAATATTCCTCGTGTAGACATTTGTTGCCGCAGACATCCGCACAGCAACCTTCCCGAGGAGAACCCGATGAGCACCCGCACCTGGGAGTCCCTGACCATTCCCGCCGCCGGCACGTACAACCTCGACGTGGCCCACACCCGCATCGGCTTCGTGGTCAAGCACATGATGGTGAGCAAGGTACGCGGCCGCTTCGGTGACTTCACCGGCTCCGTCACGATCGCGGAGAACCCGCTGGAGTCCACGGCCGAGCTGACGATCAAGACCGCCAGCATCGACACCGGCGTCGGCGACCGCGACGGCCACCTGCGCAGCGACGACTTCCTCGCCACGGACAAGTTCCCCGAGATCACCTTCCGGAGCACCCGCGTGGTCGGCCACTCGGGCGACGAGTTCACCGTCGTCGGCGACCTGACGATCCGCGACATCACCAAGCAGGTCGAGCTCACCGTCGAGTACGGCGGCGCCGGCACCAACCCGTGGGGCGCCGCGGTGTGGGGCTTCTCCATCAACACCGAGTTCGACCGCGAGGAGTTCGGCCTGACCTGGAACCAGACCCTGGAGGCCGGCGGTGTGCTCGTGGGCAAGAAGGTCAAGATCGAGATCGAGGGCGAGGCGAACCCCGCCTGAGCTGGGTTGTCCACAACCTGGAAGCCCGCCCTAGCATGGGGCGGGCTTCATCCACAGGCGGTTACCCACAGGCTGTTGATAACTCTTGGCGAAGGCACGACACGCAACCGCTTTGCCGCCTCGCCAGAAGGCCGGTACGCTGTGCTGAGCCGCGATGGCTTCCAGGAGGATTCGCCTAGTCAGGTCTATGGCGCCGCACTGCTAATGCGGTTTGGTGGCAACACCATCCGGGGTTCAAATCCCCGATCCTCCGCAGCTGAAAGGCCCTTCCCCGATCTTCGGGGAAGGGCCTTTCGAACTTTCCGGGCGTCTTGGTTGCAGTTCTGGTTGCAACGGGCACCTTCAACCGTCCGCTGCGACCCCGGGCGCCGCGCGCCGACCTTTCGGTCGCTCAGCTCAGGATGATGGGGTTGGTGAGCGCCGCCATGTGTTCGTCGGGATGACGCACCTCTATGCGGACAAAGGCTGATTCCTCCGCGTTGGTCTGCCACTCCAGGACGCCTGATCCATTGCCCGGCAATGCTGCGCGGTGCACCGTCCCTCGATCGGTGTGAAAGCTGACGGTGCCGGACGGCACACCACGGACGTCCACCCGGACCACAGCAGGTCCGCCGTGGGTATCCAGCCGCCCCCCGATGCCGGCACTGCCATCACCAGCAGAGACCCGGAGCGAGAGCTCAACCGTGGCCGATTCGGCGATCCAGCTTCGGCCGGCACGGATGCCGGCGAGGACTGCGTCAGCACTCAATTCCTCGGCCAGCACGACGGTGTGCGGTCTGCCGATCTGGCCCTCCAGATGGGCATCGCTGTTGCCCATCGCCGGTCGCCACCGTCCACGGTGGATGTCGACGGCCAGGCCGCGACCCCATTCGGCCAGTGCTGCCGCATTGTCCGCCTGCCAGGGCTCATCGGAGCTCCACAGCCCGTTCCACACCTCCACCACGTCGAACCCCTCGAACGGGTACATGAAGACACCAGAGGGGTACGGCGCGTGCGGGTGGGCCGCCACGCACAGCCCACCGGCCTCATGTACCTGATTCAGATGCTTGCCGATCACGTCGTCGCGGACGCCGTACCGCCAGTCGACCACCTGCCCCGGATCGATGCCGAGCGCCAGCCAGTGCCCGGTTCGGCTGGTGGCTTCCTGGCCGATGATCACCAGTAGGTCGTCGCCGACGAGCGAGCCCCAGGCGCCATGCGCAGCTGCGGTGTTGTGCTCGGTGGTCGCGATGAAGTCCAGCCCCGCCGCACGAGCACCGGCCGCAAGCTGCTCCGGCGTCAGCTCTCCGCCATTCGAGAGAACCGAGTGCACATGGCAGTCACCTCGATACCAGCCACGCCCCCGACCGGCTACCCGCCTCGGCGGGAACTGCGACCCCGACATCCCATAGTCCGAGACCATCCCGGCAGCGTACTCACTCCACAGGAGACTCCCCAAGCTCCAGGTGGTGGTTCAACGGCCGCCTGGAGCGAATTCGTGACCCGGACCAGTCGGTCCGACCATCAGCACCACCCGGCCGGCCTCGACATCGAAGCCGAGATCCGGATGACCGGGAGCACCCTCCGCAGTCATCAGCACAGACTTCCCGAGACGCTGTCCGATCAGGCGGAGGACAGCCACCAGGACATCCAACCGCTCCTGCCCCTGCAATTCTCTGAGGTCGACGTCGAAGTCAATGTACTGTGCCTGACCTGTTGTGGGATGACGTGAAGGACCTCTTCGACCCCGACATCAACGGAACGTTGCCCGACGTGGTCGTAGAAGGAAACCCCCTGCTCGGAATCATCCCCGGCTTGGCGCCCATGGGCAGGGTTGAGCTCGTGGGCATGGCCGTGCTGTGCCGGCCGGCTCAAGGAGTGAAGGTTGTCGGGACAGCTCTAGTTCACGGAGCTTTCGAGATGGGCGAGCGCGCTGTCCAACAGTGCCGGGGCGTCCAACTCCGGGTCCTTGGCCCAGTCCAGCCAGACCGACAGCAGGATGCCGAACACCGCGCCTGCGACGGCCCGCACTCGGTCGTCGCGTTGCGGACGGCCCAGCCTGGCTGCGACCAGTTCGGTGAGCGTCTGCTTGGTCTGGGTGATGTTGGCGAGACTGGCCGCCCACAGCGAGGGGACGCTGAGCACCAGCGCCTGGCGCTCCTGCTTCGCGGCGACCTCTACGTCGGTCAGGTCGGTGAACACGGCCCGGAAGGCGTTGCGCAGCGCCGGCACCGGACCGAGTTCCGGCGGCTGGGCCGCGCACGCCTCGGCGATGAGGGTGTCGTAGTCATCGAGGGTGACCAACGCTTCCTTGGTCGGGAAGTAGCGGAACACCGTCCGGTGCGAGACGTCGGCCGCTTGGGCGATCTGCTCGACGCTGGTGGCGTCGTAACCCTGCTCGCGGAACAGCCGCAGCGCATGTCGCTGGATGGCGGCGCGAGTGCCGGCCTTCTTGCGCTCCCGCAGTCCGGGCTGCTGGGAATCTGACATCATGCGAAATCCTTCAGCGGGACGACCGTCCGATACTTTCCGCCGGGGGATTGCTGCGGCGGCTCCTCAGCGCGTTCCAGGATGACATGGTCCAGCTTGTGGTCGGCGAGCAGGCCGCCGATCGCGTCGAGCACCGCCCTCCACACCGTTTCCGGATCCGCCCCGGGCGAGGGCAGCATCCGTATGCGCAGGCTCGCCGGGCTGGTTTGGACGATCTGGTAGAGCTGGACTCCAGGCGTGCGGTCCACCAGGGTGTTGAGCATCAGCGGCGCGATGACGACCTCGCCCCGTCCGGTGGTGAACGTGAGCAGGTTGGCCACGCGTCCCTGTACCCGTATGGCCGGCAGGGGGTTGCCGCACGGACACGGGTCAGGCCGTTGCAGGACGCTGTCGCCGAGGTCGTAGCGCAGGATCGGCTGTACTCGGTTGGCCAGATCGGTCACCAGAACGGTGTGGGACGGCCTGCCCGGCGGGGTCGGGGAGTGGTCGGCTTCGACCGGTTCGACCAGGGCCCAGTCACTGTTGACGTGATACCACCCGTACGCGCAGCCCTCGGTGAGGAAGGGACACTCGCTGGCGCCGTAGGTGTCGCGGACCTTGGCTTCGAAGGCGCGGGCCATCCGCGCGTAGTCACCGCTGGTCAGCGTCTCGCCGGCGGGTTCGACCACCACCGGCGCGACGTGCAGCCGTCCCGACTCCTGCTCGGCGGCGAGCATGTTGAGGACGCTGCCGTATCCGAGCAGCAGAGCGGGGCGGAACCGGTTGAGCGCCTCGACCAGTTCACCGAGAGGGGTGTGCACGGAGAAGAGACGGACGGCCTTGCGCTGTAGCCGATGTGCGCGCATGCGGGCGGCGCCGGCCGAGACCAGGAAATGGCCGTTCGTCGCGGCCACGATGGCCATCCGTCCGCCGCCGGCCACGATCCGGGTGAGGTCGGCGAGGTCCAGCCAGGACCCCATCATCCGCATGCTGAGGGCGTAGTTGACGGCGATGTCGCGATCGTCCTTGACGAAGATCGCGGGGTTTCCTGTGGTGCCCGAGGTGGTGACCAGCAGGTATCGGTCGAGGAACCGTCCACCGACCAGTTGCGGATCTGCGGCGAAGGCGCGCGCCCGTGCCAGCGTCACCTCGCGGTCGGTGGCCCAATCGTCGTAGTGCGCCATCAGCGCCTTCTTGTCGGTGACGGGCAGCGATGCGGAGTCGTCGATGTCGGGAGGCAGGCCGCTGTAGAGATCGCGGTAGTAGGGCGAGTTGGTGCGGGCGTATTCGACGATCTCGGCGAGCCGCCGTCGCTGGACTGCTGCCCACTCGTGGCGCCTTCTGGTGCGGTGTGCGTCTCGCAGTAGCCGTGGAATGGTGTCCTTCATGCCGAGTATTGTGTCACATGAATGTCAAATGTTAGTCGAATGACAGATTTGATGGCGCGGGAGACTGTGCTTCGAGCCCGCTGGCACTGTTGAAGGGGGCAAACCCGTTCCAGGAAGACCGTGTCCTGAGCGGTGGTGCCCCGCGTTGCCAAGGCGGCTTGGCGGCAACCAGCCGGGGTTCAGATCCTCCGCAGGTGAAAGGCCCTCTCGCCGCGTCCGGCGGAGGGCCTTTCGAGTTTCCGGCGTCCGGGTTGCAATGGCTACGTCAGCGAAGCCCTCGATCCGCCGGTGATCAGAACTGGGCGTTGGTCATCGTGTACCACGTCGGGGCGAACGTCAGCAGGGCGAGTGCGACCAGGACCGCGATCGCGGTGAGTACGCGTGGGGTGGTGAGGGCGGCGGAGGAGACGGGCCGCAGCTTCCATCGTCCGGCCGTGATGAACGCCGCGACGCCGCCCAGCAGGAGATTGGCGGGCACCAGTTCGTATTCGCCGCGGATGATATGGAAACCGGCCGCGAGGATCATCGTCAGCGTCAGGCCGGCGGCGGCGAGAGGCGTCAGCATCGGCTTGACCTTCGTCATCGCCGGCAGGATCAGGCCGACGCCGCCGAGCACCTCGACGATCCCGATGAAGACGATCAGGGGCTGAGGCACCGCCGCGTACCAGGCCACGGCCCGGGGGGCTGCTGCGAACAGGACGTCGTCGTACATCAGCACCTTGCCGAAGCCGCTGCCGGCGAAGAAGAAGCCCCACAACGCTTGGAGTGCCCAGAGTGCGCCGTTGAGGGTGAATCGCGTTCCGCGCGCCTTGGGCTGCTGCTCGATGTCCTTGACGCTGAGGACGTTCTCGCTGACGTGGTGGCTCATGTCCTGTCACTGCCTTTCCTGATCGCATTCACGGGGGAACTCGCCGGCTCTTCGTGCCTTCGTCAGCACGTGGCATCGGTACGTGGTGACGGGCACATCCGAGCACGGGAGCGAGGCCGCGCGCATCGTCCGTGGGACAGGGTGGGACACGTGAGACGCGGTCTGCCTGCGGAAACGCGAGTTTCACCGCGACCGCGGAGCGGGACGGTTCCTGCGCGTCAGGCGCTTGACTGCTGGATGTGCTGGTGACCTGCCCCAGGGGGCGGTTGTGCTTCGTCTTGCGGAAGGCTCGCAAATGATCACGGGTGGGTACACTCTCGCCGCATGCGGCTGAAGGTGATCTTGACGCTGTTCGCTCTCTACGCTGTGACGGCGGTGCCCGTGAGCATGCCGGGCGAATGGCGAGTGATCGTGCAACCGGCGGCAGGTGACGCTGCGGAGGTGTACTACAAACTCAGGTCGTCAATGCCTCGGTGGTACGTGAGCCTCGGGCCGTTCAGTCAGGCCATCCAAATCGCTGAGCGGCGGGCCGAGACCCATCCGTACGATCTGGCCCCGCCCTACCTCCTGTACGCGCCGTATCGGCTCGTCGCCCCCTACGTCACGCCCCGAGGGCAGGAGCTGGCTTCCTTGCCCATCTCAGGAGTGGACCGGTCATACGGGAGACCGGACCCGTACCGGATCGTGCCGCAGGTTCGGCCGGTGAGGAACAGTGAAGCGGCGCTGACCGCCTTGACGGAGGACAGGGAACATGGCCGGCCGATCGACGAACCCGAGGTCTTGGCGATGTTCATCGAACCTGAGCTCAATCGGATCGTCGTCGAGACGAACACGTTCAGCCAGGATCTACGCCGCAGGCTGGCCAGGCGTTATGGCGCTCTCGTCACCATCGACTGGGATCCCTTGAGGCGACCCATGCAGTTGCTCTGAGCGGCAGCGGACGCTCGTGGCACGCCGCCGTGGCTTTCGCGCAGGTTCTTACGTGGCAGACCTGATCGGAATGTTCTGGCCTGGCTGGGGAGGAGCCTGTGAGTCGACCCCAGCCCGAGGCCGCTGGTGCGGGTGTCAGTCCTGGAGGACGGACAGGATGTTGCCCGAGGGGTCGGTGAACCAGGCGATCAGGGGGCCGCCGCCGCGGAAGATGCCCTTCTCGTCGGTCTTCAGGTGGTCGTAGCGCTGGAACCGCACGCCTCGGGACGTGAGGTCGTCGACGGCCTGTTCGATGTTCTCGACGGGGAAGTTGAGAATGGTGAAGGTCGCCGGGACGTGGTCGGGTTTGGGGTAGATCAGGATGTCGGTGCCGCCGGTGATGTGCAGGGTGAGCAGGCCGTTCGACTCCGAGACCTCCAGCCCCAGGGTGTCGCCGTAGAACGCCTTCGCGGCGGCCAGGTCGTTGACGGAGAATCCGCTGAACGCCTTCGTCTTGCCGAACATCGTCACATCGCCTTCCGGTGGTCTTCGCTGAGCTGGATGATCTGGACGTAGTTGCCGTCGGGGTCGATCGCCGTGGCGAACAGGCTGCCGTCGCGGTCTTCGAGCTCGGCCAGCCATGACACGCCCGCCTCCTCCATCCGGGCGGCGATCGCGCGCGCGTCGGGGACGTCGAAGTTGAGTATCACCCGTCCGGGCTCGGGATTCTTGTCCGCCACGTCGGCCCGGGTGTCGATGATCAGGTGGAAGTCGCCGAACTTCAGCACGCCGTAATGGGTGACGTCGGTGTCGGACTCGGGGTCGAGGGCCGTGGTGTACCAGGCGCGTAGTCGGGCCGGGTCGGTGCTGGCCAGGAGCAGGCTGTTCAGGTTGGGGCGCGTCATCGCTGCCTCCCTGCGGTCGGGTACGGCGGAAGGGATCCGCTTCCGGGAGGGCAGACTCGACCGGGGAGGAAAACTCATCGGTGCCGGGCGCTCGGCTTCGCGGGAGGTGCCGTGTGTTCGGGGTCGCACGAGTGCCGCGTGTGCGCGGGCGCGGGTGGGGGAGGTCAGGCGGTGCGGAGGGTCAGGCCGTACGCGCTGAGGATCTCGTTGACGGGCTGGAAGTACGTCGTGCCGCCGGTGCTGCAGTTGCCGGAGCCGCCCGACGTCACGCCCTGGGCCTGGCCGGCCGAGATGAACGGTCCGCCTGAATCGCCCGATTCGGCGCACACGTTGGTGCGGGTCAGGCCGTAGACGGTGCCCTGGGCGTACGTGATGGTGGCGTTGTGCTGCTGGACGGTGCCGCAGTGCCAGCCGGTGGTCGGGCCGGCACGGCACACGGACGCGCCCACCGTCGCCGGGAGCGAGCCGCGTACGGTCACCAGCGAGCCGCCTGGACCGCGGACGTACGGCTGCGCGGTGTGCCCGGGGGTGGCGACCCACGCGTAGTCGTTGACCGGGAAGGACGAGCCCTGGAAGGTGCCGGGCGGGGACGTCACCAGGTCGCCGGTGTGGCCGCAGTGGCCCGCGGTGACGAAGCCGGGGACGCTGCCCTTGGTGACCGAGAAGCCGATCGTGCAGCGCGTCGAGCCGACGTAGAAGGGGTCGCCGCCGATGATGTCGCCGTACGTGCGGGGGAGCTCGGCGGCCGGCGACACCGCGACGGCCGTGCTGCGGGCCGCCGCCACCAGGGCCGCCGCGACCTGGCCCCCGGGGGCCGACGACGCCTCGGTGGGCGAGGGTTCCGGCCGGGGGACCTGGAGGACGACGCGGTTGGCGCGGACGTCGGCGTACCAGAGGGCGAGGCCGGTCCGGAGGCGGCGGGCGGCCCGGTCCAGGCGTTGGACGACGGCGTCCAGCTCCGACAGCGAGTGCCGCACGACGACAGGGCGCGCCCCCCGGACCGAGATCGCGGCGGTCCGGGCGGGGTCGGTGGTGGCGACGACGAGGGCGGAGGCGTCCTCGGTCAGCCATGACCCGGCGTAGGAGTCGCCCAGCGAGGCGGTCAGTTCGGCCTCCAGGGCGGCGGCATGTCGTTCGCTCGCCAGCCGGGCGACCACCTGGGACTCCGAGAGGCCGAGGTCGCGCGAGAGCGCCTCGATCACGGGGCCGGGCGTCGGAGGGCCGGGGTTGGCCAGGCAGGCGGCCACGATGGTGGCGCCCGCCACTGCACAGCGAAACATGCCGCCGCTCCTCGATGGGGGGTTCTGTCACGGTAACCGCTGACAGACAAATGAGGAGATACCAAATGTTTCCTATTAAGGCGATATGCCCGACCTTCCGGTCAGCGGCCACAAATGGAGATTTTTCATCCTAAAGTTGTAACCGGTGGTATGTCGGTATCGTATTGGGCCTGGAGGTGTTCCCTATGGGTAATGGTGTTCGTCATTTCGCCGGGGCCGCGGTCGGAGTGGCCGCGATCCCGTTGATCGCGGCCGGTCTTCTGTACGGACCCCGCGCGACCACGTCCGGCTTCGACTGGACGGTCGAGTGGGCGGCGGCCGCGGCGTTGGCCGGAACCGCGCTCCTCATCGGCGTCCTGGCCGGTTCCCGGATTTCTCCGGTCGCCTCACTGCTGCCCGGTCTGGCTTTCACGGCCCTGGCCGTGGCGTCGCTCGTACGGGCCGCCACGGGAGGCGACCGCAGAATGGGATTCGATCTGGTGCCCGCCGATTATCTGGACGCGTACGCGGCATTGCTGAATACCTGGTCTTTGGTGATCGGCGGCATTCTGCTGGCCGCCTCCGTGTTCCCGTCCCGCTGGCGGGCGCGCCGGGGCGGGGCGGGGGCTCCCGAGAAGGAGGGGGAGGAGCCGCCGCCGCTGCCCAAGCGCGTCCCGTTCGCGTCGAAGAGGATCACATCGGCGCGACCCGCTCCCGGGCCAGCCACAGGGCGATGACCACGTACGGCAGGACCAGGAGGGCGAACGTGGTCCCGTGGGAGAGGAACGGCGAGCCCGCGCCGTAGGCGGTGTAGACGGCCAGGGTGACCACGTTCGTGCCGAGCCCGGCCACCGACGTCACGGTGGCCCGCTGGTCGCCCGAGACGCGTTCCTGCAGTCGTGCGTCGGCCACCACGCCGGCCATCTGGAACGCCCCGAAGGAGACGGCGACCAGCGCGAACCCGGCCGGATGCGGGATCAGCGCGCCCACCGCCATGGCCGCGGCCGCCAGCGCCAGGACCAGCGCGAACTGCCGCCCGGTCAGGCGCTGGGCGGGCCCCGCCAGCAGGCCGCCCGCCGCGGCCCCGACCCAGACGGCCAGGACGAGCAGGGGCACGGCCGTCCTGGGCGCGCCGGTCTCGGCGGCCAGGAAGGGGACGTACTCCTCCAGCGCACCCCAGATCGCCGTGACGACGGAGATCAGGACGATCGCTTCGAGCACGTTCCGATCGGTACGGGCCTCCGCGACACCGGCCCGCAGAACCGCGAGATACCGCCCACCCGAATCCCCGGACAGACCGGACGAACCCGCTACCGCCCGACGACGTTCAGGCAGCGTCAACGCCGTACCGGCACACAAGAGACAGGCCACCACACTGGCCACCCCCACCGCCGGATATCCGCCGACCGCGAAGACGGGCGTGGCAAGGGCGATCGCCGACGCCGCGGCGACGATGCCGAGCGAATGGGCCCTGCCCATGATCGCGGCGTACCGCGCCTGGAGGCCCCGGCGTTCGAGCTCCTCGTACGCGAGCGCCTCGAAGGCGCCCGAGACGAGTGCGCCCTCGGCCCCCCACAGCACGAAGCCCAGCGCGAAGGCCCAGTAGGACGGGAAGAGCACCCACAACGCGAAGCCGGCGCCGGCCAGCAGCGGGCCCAGGAACAGCAGCAGGCGGCGGGACATCGTGTCGGCCCAGGCGCCGGAGGGGATCTCCAGCACCATGCCGGTCACGGACCAGATGACGAACAGCGAGGACGTCTCGGCCACCGAGAGCCCGGAATCGGTGAACAACAGCGTGTACACCGGGTAGAGCAGGACGAACTCGCCGAGGAACGTGTAGACGTAAAGCTTGGGGACGAACATGCGACCCTCTCGGAAGAGGCGGACAGGGACTCCGTCTGGTGCTCGGCACCTCGGAGGCCCGCGCGCGCTTCTTCCGCGTCGGCCGCTGGTGGTTCATCAATGTCGCCAGTGCATGCCCGGGAGTCTAACCCCCGGCCCGCCTCCGGCGCTCGCCCGTATTCGCTAGGCGGACCTGGCCGGCTCCTCGGGCAGCGGGATCCACTTGTGCGCCCAGGTGACCAGCTCGTCGAGCACCGGGCGCAGCTCCTGGCCCATCTCCGTGAGGTGGTACTCGACCCGCACCGGCGACGTGGGCAGCACGCGCCGCTCGACGAGCCCGGCGGACTCCAGCTCGCGCAGCCGGCGGGCCAGCATCGTGTCGTTGATGCCGGGGATGGCCGCCTTGAGGTCGGCGTAGCGGTGGGCGCCCTTGAAGATCATGTGGATCACGGCTCCCGACCAGCGGGCGCCGATCAGTTCGAGTGCGACGTGGAACCGGACGCAGACGGAATGGGGGCTCACGGGGACGATCCTAGCATTTGCTAAGAAATGTTTAGCTACTCAATAATGTTGAGGTATCAACCACCTGAGGGAGGACCCCATGGACAAGCCAGTCCTGCAGATCATCGTCGCCAGCACCCGTCCCGGCCGCGCCGGACGCGAGGTCGCCGAGTGGTTCAGGAGCCGTGCCGTCGCCTCCGGCCACTTCGACGTCGAGCTGGTCGACCTGGCCGAGGTGGGCCTGCCGTTCCTCGACGAGCCGAACCACCCCAAGCTCAAGCAGTACGTGAACGCCCACACCAAGGAGTGGAGCGCCACCGTGGACCGGGGCGACGCCTTCGTGTTCGTGACCCCCGAGTACAACCACAGCTTCACGGCCGTGCTGAAGAACGCCCTGGACTACCTGCACCACGAGTGGCAGCACAAGGCGGCGGGGTTCGTCAGCTACGGCGGGATCTCCGGCGGCACCCGGGCGGTGAACGGCCTGCGGCAGGTCGTCAGCACACTGAAGATGATCCCCGTGGTCGAGGCCGTCAACATCCCCTTCTACCAGCAGTTCATCGCCGAGGACGGCACCGTGGCGCCCAACGACGTGATGACCGCCGCCGCCGACGCCATGCTGGCCGAGCTGGCCAAGCTCACCGGCGCGCTGCGTCCCATGCGGCTGGCCTCCGCCTGAGCTACGCTGCCGGTCGTGGCGCTGGCAGTCGATGTGGTGGTCCGTTACCGCAAGGCGGTGACGTACGGCGTGCACGCGGTGCTCGCCGCCCTGGAGGCCTCGGGCGTGCAGCACCGGCAACTGCTGGGCGTCACCCCGGAGGAGACGGCGGCCCACATCGCGGCGAGCCGGGCCGACCGGGTGCTCGTGCTCTGGTCGTTCTACTCGCCCGACGCCGAGGCCATGGCCGCCGAGCTGGCCACCGTCCGGTCGCTCAGCGACGGCCGGGGGCTGCACATCGCCGGCGGGGTGCACGCCACCGCCGAGCCGCAGCAGGTCATCGACGCCGGCTGGGACCTGGCCGCGATCGGCGAGGGCGAGTCCACGATCATCGCCCTGGTCGAGGCGCTGCGGCGGGACGAGCCGCTGACGACCGTGCCCGGCCTCGCGGTCAAGGACGGCGACGGCGTCGCCCTCAGGACGCGTCCGGCCCCGCAACTGCCGCTCGACGCGTTCCCGTCGTTCCTGGGGCGCAAGGGGCCGATCGAGATCACGCGGGGGTGCCGGTACACGTGCCGGTTCTGCCAGACGCCGTTCATGTTCGGCGGCCAGTTCCGCCACCGGTCGGTGGCGAGCGTGCGCGCGCACGTCAAGGGCATGGTGGAGCAGGGGCTGCGTGACGTGCGGTTCATCACGCCGACCTCGCTCTCCTACGGCTCGCCGGGCCCCGACCCGGATCTCGGCGCGGTGGAGGAGCTGCTGGCGGGGGTCAGGGAGGAGCTGCCGCCGCACGGCCGGGTGTTCTTCGGCAGCTTCCCGTCCGAGGTGCGGCCCGAGCACGTCACGCCCGAGGCCATGCGGCTGCTCAAGCGGTACGTGGCCAACGACAACCTGATCATCGGCGCCCAGTCGGGGTCCGACCGGGTGCTGGCCGCCTCGGGCCGGGGGCACGACACCTCGCCCGTGCGCGACGCCGTCAGGATCGCCGTCGAGCACGGCTTCAGGCCGAACGTCGACTTCATCTTCGGCATGCCGGGGGAGTCGGAGGAGGACCAGCGCCAGTCGCTCGTGCTGGCCGGAGATCTGGCCGAGCTGGGCGCCCGCATCCACACGCACACGTTCATGCCGCTGCCCGGCACGCCGTGGCGGGACGCCGAGCCGGCGTTCATCCCGCTCACGACCATGCGCGAGCTCGACAGGCTGGCCCAGCGCGGCGACGCGTACGGCCACTGGCGGCGCCAGGCCGAGCACTCGGCCCGGCTGGCCGAGACGGCCAAGGCCTACCCGCGCCGCACCCGCCGCCGCAGAACAGACTGACGACCGGCGCCCAGGCCACAGGACGGCTCGCCCGGCCCGTGACAGCCCGGCCCCGGCCACAGGACGGCTCGCCCGGCCCGGCCGTGCCGGCGGGCCCGGTCAGTCGTCGTCGCCGAGCCGGTCGAGGGCGCGGTTGATGGAGTCGCCGAGCGGCCGCAGCACCTCGGAGAGCGCCTCGGCGAGCGGGGTCAGGATCTCCGTCACCTCGCCGAGCAGGTCGGGCGACTTGTGCTCGGGCGGCGCCCAGCGCATGGCGTCCGCGCTCAGCGTCTCCCATTCGTCCACGACGCCGTCGATGGCGTCGAGGACGTGATCCGGATCGTTTGGCATGACCCTCTCCGGAACAAATCGGTCGGATACCTGCCACGGTACGTCAGGCCGGGATCGACACCCCTACCCCGCCCCGGGTCTGAGCGCCGTACCGCTCCTTGTCGGCGGCCAGGTCGAGCGGGCGGATGGCGGACCGGGCGGCCAGCGTCTCGTCCGTGATGAGCGAGGCGGGCACCAGCCAGGAGACCTCGAACTCCAGCCCGTCGGGGTCCTTGGCGTACAGCGCCTTGGTGGTCCCGTGGTCGGAGGCGCCGACGAGGGAGTTCAGCTCGCTCAGCGTGACCGCGATGCGCTCCAGCTCGTCGAGCGTGTCGACCTCCCACGCCAGGTGGTAGAGCCCGACGGCGGTGCGGCCGGCGGTCGAGGGGCCGGCGCCCTCGCCGATCTCGAAGAGCCCGAGGTCGTGATCGTTGCTGGAGCCGGGGGCCTGGAGGAACGCGGCGCCGCGCATGCCCATGACCACCTCGAACCCGAGCGCCTCCCGGTAGAAGGCCACGCTGCGCTCCACGTCACGGACGTAGAGGACCGCGTGGTTGAGCCTGTGGACCGGCATGGTCGTCCCCTTTCACCTGTTTCTCCCGGTCAGAGTATATGAGAGTTCAACTAAAATGAGAGGGTGACCCGATGGCTGGATCCGGACGAGCAGCAGACCTGGCGCCACTTCCTGGCCGCCGGCCAGCTCATCAACGAGGCGCTGGACCGGCAGCTCCAGCGCGAGGCGGGCATGCCGCACACCTACTACATGATCCTGGTGGCGCTGTCGGAGGCGCCGAAGCGGGCGATGCGCATGAGTGAGCTGGCCGCCAGGGCCCAGAGCTCCCAGAGCCGCCTCTCGCACGCCGTGGCCCGCCTGGAGGAGCGCGGGTGGGTGCGCCGTGAGCGCTGCCCGGCCGACGGCAGGGGCAACGTCGCCGTCCTGACGGACGAGGGATTCGCCACGCTGGCCGCCGCCGCGCCCGGCCACGTCGAGGAGGTGCGCCGGAGCCTGTTCGACGTCCTCAGCCCCGAGCAGGTGCGGGAACTCGGCGCGATCTGCTCGGCCGTACGGGACACGCTGGAGCGGTAGCGAGCGAACTGTCGTGGCCAGGCCGTAGCCTCTCCCGGTAGCCGACGAGGCCCGAACGAGGGGATTGCCGATGCACGACACCGAAGAGGCGCTGTTCCGGACGGTCCACGGCATCGCCGGGCTGATGGCGGGTCAGCCCGTGCCCGTCGTCATGGAGGCGTTGCTGCGCCACCTGCCCAAGGCTCCAGGTCTCGAGGTGGCGGAGATCCGCAAGATCGCCGAGGAGATCAGCGTCGGCCGTGACCCCTCGGGGCTGTGAATCGCCCCAAATTGCTCCTTAATGTCACTCCCGGACGCGGATACCATCTCAACCATCTCGCCCTGGAGCAGGCATAAGGAGTTCGGGTGACGCTGGTCGCTGGGGTTGATTCCTCCACGCAGAGCTGCAAGGTCGTCATTCGTGACGCCGAGACGGGCGCGCTGGTCAGGCAGGGCCGCGCCGCCCATCCGGCCGGCACCGAGATCCACCCCTCCCACTGGTGGGCCGCGCTGCTGCGGGCCGTCGAGGAGGCCGGCGGGCTCGCCGACGTCGCGGCCGTCAGCGTGGCCGGGCAGCAGCACGGCATGGTCTGCCTCGACGAGGCGGGAGACGTCGTGCGCGACGCCCTGCTCTGGAACGACACCCGATCCGCCCGGTCCGCCGCCGACCTGGTGGCGGAGCTGGGCGGGCCGGGGGCCTGGGCCGAGGCGGTCGGCTCGGTGCCCGTCGCCTCGTTCACCGTGACCAAGCTGCGGTGGCTGGCCGAGCACGAGCCGGGCAACGCCCGCCGCACGGCGGCGGTCTGCCTGCCGCACGACTGGCTGACCTGGCGGCTGGCGGGCGCGTTCGCCCTGGGCGGCGACCTCGCGGCCTGGCACGACGCGCCCCCGCCGCCGCTCGACCTGCTCGCCACCGACCGCGGCGACGCCTCGGGCACCGGCTACTGGTCCCCGGCGACCGGCGCCTACCGCACCGACCTGCTCAAGGCCGCCTTCGGCGCGGTCCCGCTGCTGCCCCGCGTGCTGGGGCCCGCCGACCGGGCGGGCGACCCGGCCTCCGCCGGGCCGCTGCTCGCGCCGGGCACCGGCGACAACATGGCGGCCGCGCTGGGCGTCGGGGCCGGGCCGGGTGACGTGGTGGTCTCGCTCGGCACGTCCGGCACGGTGTTCGCGGTCGCGGAGACGCCGAGCGCCGACCCCACCGGCGCGGTCGCCGGGTTCGCCGACGCCACCGGGCGCTTCCTGCCGCTGGTGTGCACGCTCAACGCCGCGCGGGTCCTCGACGCCGCCGCCGGGCTGGCCGGGGTCGGCCTCGACGAGCTGAGCGACCTCGCGCTCCAGGCCCCGCCGGGGGCCGGCGGGCTGACGCTGGTGCCCTACCTGGAGGGGGAACGCACCCCCAACCGGCCCACCGCCACGGGCTCGGTCCTGGGGCTCACGCTGGCCACCTCGACCCCGGCCCACCTGGCCCGCGCCGCCGTCGAGGGCATGCTGTGCGGCCTCGCCGACGCCCTCGACGCGCTCGGCACGCGGCCGGAGAGGGTGCTGCTGATCGGCGGCGCGGCCCGTTCCGAGGCCGTACGCCGTGTCGCGCCGACCGTCTTCGGCGTGCCGATCGCGGTGCCGCCGCCCGGCGAGTACGTCGCCGACGGCGCCGCCCGCCAGGCCGCCGCCCTCCTCACGATCCCCGACTGGCGGACCGAGGACACCGCGACCTACGACGCCCCGGCCGTCCCGGAGATCCGCGCCCGCTACGCCAGGGCCACGTCCCACGTGCTCGACTAGCGGCGACGCCGGACGACCCCGGGGGGAGGCCGGGAGGGACTCAGGGTCGGAGTCAGGGACGGGTCGGGGGCGGCGCCTGATGTGCCGCCACGCCTGGGCGCGGGAGAGTTGGGCACATGACCGCAGTGCCGAACAGCAGAGTGAGAGTCGCGAGAGCGCCCTGGAGCGTGAGCCTGAGGGCCCTCATGACCCCGGCGAGGCTCTACCCCCTGATCGCCTGTGCATCGATCGTGTTCTCGGTGGTCGCGATCCTGGTCGGTCACTTCGGGCCCGACCCCTACCTCGACCCCATGAACGTGACCATCAGCGAGTACGCCGTGACCGACCGCGGGGGCGTCACGGAGGTCGCGATGGCGGTGCTCGGGATCGGGTCGCTCGCGCTGCTGGCCGCGCTGAGGAGGATGGGGGCGCCGATCCGGGGGTTGCCGGAGAAGTTGCTCATCGTGTGGTCGGCGGCGCTGGTCGTGGTGGCGGTCATCCCGACCGTCCCCCTCGGCCTCGATCTCGACCTCGCGGCCCAGGTTCACCGGTACGTGTCGATCGCCGCGTTCGTGAGCCTCCCGGCCGCCGGGGCCCTGCTGGTGCCCAGGCTGACCGCGGACATCCACTGGAAGCCCGTCGCGCGGGCCGTGGAGTGGGTGGCCCTGGCGGGCGGGTTCGGGCTGCTGGCGATCACGTACGTGGCCCTGCCGGGGGAGCGGGTCATGATCGGGCTGGTCGAGCGGCTGCTGCTGGGCGCCGAGGTGTCGTTGCTCGGCCTGCTGGCGGCGTGGGCGCTGTGGCTCACGTGGGCCCCGCCCCGCGCCCCGAAGCACCCTGTAGACGCAAATTTCCCGACATATCACAGATTTATCGCTAGTCGATCTTAATCCCGTCTGTTTCGATGCTATTCTCTCCCGCGATCTTCTATGCGGGAGCAGGTGTCATGGCATCGGGCAGATCCATCCGATTCAAGATCTCGACGCTGCTCGTCATCCCCTTGATCTCCCTGGTCGCGCTCTGGGGCTTCGCCGCGAGCACGACCACGGGTGAGGCGCTGAACCTCTTCAAGATCGATGCGATCTGGGGGAGCGTGATCAACAACGCCGACGACCTGGTCTCCAGCCTCCAGACCGAACGCCTGGCCTCCGCCGAACGCGTCGCGGGCACGGCGACCGAGCAGGCGGCCCTGTCCAAGGCCCGCGCCAAGGTGGACGCCAGCAGGAAGACCCTGCGCGAGCAGGGCCTGGCGGAGGACGTCCAGTCGGCCATGACCGAGGACATGAAGAAGCAGTTCCAGGTCGTGCTGGAGACCGTGGACCGGCTCCCCGAGGTCAGACGCAAGGTCGACGAGCGCCGGCTCACCCCCGGCAACTTGGTCACCGAGTACGCCAAGGTCTCCGACGAGGTCCACCTGCTGTACTCCAGGCTGACCGTCAGCACCGATCTCGAACTCTCCCTCCAGGCCCACGGCCTGATCGCGGCAGACGAGGTGCGCGAGCTGCTCAGCCGCGAGAACGCCCTGCTCGTCGGCTCCAACGGCCGTCCCTCGATGCACGACGTGCACCTGCTGGCCGGCATCGACGGCACCCGCACGTTCCTGTTCCCGAAGGCGCTGGCCAACCTCGACACCGAGCTGCGGGCGCCGTTCGAGAAGCTGTTCTACTCCTCCAGGTACATCACCATGGAGAGCCTGCTGCGGAGCTTCGTCGCGGGCCAGCCGGCGGACATGGACCTGTGGCGCGGCATCGCCGACCAGGTGCTCAAGGAATACAGCGAGGCCGTCTGGGGCACCGGTGAGAAGCTGCTGAACCGGATGCAGCCGGCCGGCGTGGTCATCGTGGTCAGGGCCGCGATCGCCGGCGCGCTGGGGCTCATCGCGGTGGCCTTCTCGATCTTCATCTCCGTCCGGGTGGGCCGCAGGATCACCAGGGAGCTGGCCACGCTCCGCCGTACGGCGCTGGACCTGGCCGAGGTCAGGCTCCCCGACGTGGTGGCGAAGCTGCGTACCGGCGAGCGGGTGGACATCGAGTCCGAGGCGCCGCCCATCAAGGTCGGCGGCGACGCCACCAGCGAGGTCGCCGACCTCGCCGCGGCCTTCGACAGCGTGCAGAGCACCGCCGTGGACGCCGCCGTCGAGCAGGCCAGGCTGCGCGAGGGCGTGGCCGAGGCGCTGCGGAACCTGGCCAGGCGCAGCCAGTCGCTGCTCCAGCGCCAGCTCCGGATGCTGGACGAGATGCAGCGCCAGACCGAGGAGCCCGAGGCCCTGGAGCGCCTGTTCCGGCTCGACCACCTGACCACCCGCATGCGCCGCCACGCCGAGGGCCTGGTGCTGCTGTCGGGCGGCACGGCGGGCCGCAGGTGGCGCGGCGTCATCCCGGTCGAGGACGTGCTGAGCGGCGCCGCCGCCCAGGTCGAGGAGTACACCCGGGTCCGCGTCTACCCGATGCCCGAGTGCGGCGTGTCCGGCTCGGCCGTGGCCGACCTCATGCACCTGTTCGCCGAGCTGATCGAGAACGCGACGTCGTTCTCCTCGCCCGCCAACGAGGTCTCGGTGCGCGGTGAGATGGTCGGCAGGGGCTTCGCGGTCGAGATCGAGGACCGCGGCCTCGGCATGGACGAGGAGACCCGCAGGGTCATCAACGACCGGCTGGCCAGCCCGCCCGAGTTCGACCCCGCGCAGACCGAGCGGCTGGGGTTCGCGGTGGTCGGCATGCTGGCCGCCAGGCACGGCATCAAGGTGACGCTCAAGCTGTCCCCGTACGGCGGCACGACCGCCATCGTGCTCGTGCCGGGATCGCTGGTCGAGCCCATGACGACCCCGGCGCGCCCGCTGGAGTTCGAGCCCGTCTCCGTCCTCCGGGCCGACCGGCCGATGGACGCGGGGGAGATGACCGGGCCGGGCGAGCTGCCGCGCCGGGTCCGTACCAGCAAGCGCGCGGGACCCGCCGCGGTCGAGGATCCCGAGCTGCCACGCCGCGAACGGCAGACGAACCTGCCGCAGCGGCAGCGGCTCAGGCAGGCGCCCTCTCCCGTGCCGGCGTCCCCGGTTCCCGTGGCGGAGGAGCGTTCCCCTGAGGAGGCCAGGGCGCTGCTCTCCTCACTCCAGTCCGGATGGCAGCGGGGGCGGCAGGACAGCGACCAGGATGGGGGTTCCCGACCGTGAGCCGCGAGCACGAGTGGGTTGACGAGGAGGCCGGGCCCGTCGTCCGGCCGTACGCCGTGGCGCGGGGGCGCACCAGGCCCTCGTCCCCGGCCCTCGATCTGCTGGCGACCGTCGTCTCGACGGGACGGCCCGCGCCGGCCAAGGCCGAGCTGAGCGGCCAGCACCGGCGGCTGATGGGCTGCCTGTCCGGCCGGTCCAGGCCGGTCGCCGAGGTCGCCTCGGAGCTCGGGCTGCCCGTGGGCGTGATCCGCGTGCTGCTCGGCGACCTGCTGGAGTACGACCTGATCGACGTGCGCCCGCCGCGCGACAAGACCGCCACCCCGACGGAGAGCCTGCTCCGCGAGGTGATCAACGGGCTGCGCGCGCTGTAGCCCGGCGACGGGCCGCGCGCTAGTTCGCGGCGGTGAGCGTCCGCAGGGAGTGCTCGACCAGAGTGATCATCACTTCCTTGGCCGAGGCCCTGCGCCGCACGTCGCACAGCATCACGGGGACGTCGTCGTCGAGGTCCAGGGCGATGCGCACATCGTCCACGCTGTGCTGGGCGGTGCCCTCGAAGCAGTTGACGGCGACGACGAACGGCGTGCCGCGCTGCTCGAAGTAGTCCACCGACGGGAAGCAGTCGGTCAGCCGCCGGGTGTCGGCGATCACGACCGCGCCCAGCGCGCCGTAGGACAGCTCGTCCCACATGAACCAGAACCGTTCCTGGCCGGGCGTGCCGAACAGGTAGACGACCAGTCCGTCGCGGATCGTGATGCGGCCGAAGTCCATCGCCACGGTGGTGGTCGTCTTGCCCTCCACGCCGTCGAGGTCGTCGACCCCGATCCCGCGGTCGGAGAGCACCTCTTCCGTGCGCAGCGGCTTGATCTCGCTGATCGACCCGACCAGGGTGGTCTTGCCGACGCCGAACCCGCCCGCGATGAGGATCTTCAGCGCGACGGGGTCCTCAGAGAGCACGGAGTCCATTGATCACTTCCTTGAGAATGCGCTCATTGGAACGCGACCCCGTTGCCGAGGGCGACGTCACCGAGATGAGGCCGTGGTCACGCATGTCGCCGAGCAGCACCCGGACGACGCCTACGGGCAGGTCGAGCTCGACGGCCAGGTCGGCCACGGAGATCGGGCTCCGCGCCGCCCGCAGGATGAGCTGCTGTTCCGGACCGAGGTCGTCCGCCTGGTCGGCGAGCGCGCGCACGGTCGAGACGAGGTCGAAGGCGTCGCCCGACGAACGCGTCCGGCCCCGGATGAGGGCGAAGGGCCGGACGACGGGCCCGGCCTCCTCGTCGTACCAGCGGGGGGCGTCGGTCATGCCGTTCCCGCGCGCGGGTTGGTGGTGATGTGCTGGCCCACCCGCTTGACCAGCATCGCCATCTCGTACGCGATGTGCCCGACGTCGACGTTCGCCTCCGCGATCACGGCCAGGCAGGTGCCCTGTCCGGCCGCGGTGACGAACAGGAACGCGCTCTCCATCTCCACGATGGTCTGGCGCACGTCGCCGCCGCCGAAATGGCGTCCGGTGCCCCGGGCCAGGCTCTGGAAGCCCGCAGCCACGGCCGACAGGTGCTCGGCGTCCTCGCGGGTCAATCCCTTGGAGTACCCGACGGCCAGGCCGTCGGTGGAAAGGATGACCGCCTGGCGGACGGCGGCGACCCTGGTTGCCAGGTCGTCGAGCAGCCAGTTCAGCTCACCGGTGTTGGTGGTTTGCGCAGTCATGCGTCCCCCTTGCTCATGGGCTCCTCCTCAGAGGCTTCTTCTCGGGCACGTTGGGTTCCCCGTTGGAACGCGGAGAACAGGTCGCGTACCTCGTCGGGAGAGCGTTCGGTCTGCGGCTCCGGCTCCGGCGGTTCGTCCTTGAGCTGCGGCGCCAGGTTCGCCTGGCGCACGCGCCTGGGCAGTCCGGCGTGGGTGCCCGAGGTGACCACCGCGAGCGCCTTCTTCGTACGGCTCGGCAGCTCCTGCGGCCGGTCGTCGCCGCCGCCCGCGGTCAGCGCGGCCGGCTCGGTCACCAGCGAGCGGGGGACGAGCACGATGGCCGCGGTGCCGCCGTAGGGCGAGCGGCGGAGCTGGACCTTGACGCCGTGGCGTTCGGCCAGCCTGGCCACCACGAACAGGCCGAGCCGGTCGCTGTCGGCCAGGTCGAACTCGGGCGGCGCGGCCAGCAGCTTGTTGGTCGCGGCGTACTCGACCGCCGACAGCCCGAGCCCCTTGTCCTCGATCTCGATGGCATAGCCGTTGCTGACCAGGTCGCCGCGGATCTGGACCACGGTGTCCGGCGGTGAGTAGATGGTGGCGTTCTCGACCAGTTCGGCCACGAGGTGCGTGAGGTCGGCCGCGGACCCGCCGTCGACAGCGCCGTCCGGCATGGCCTCGACGTTGACCCTCGTGTAGTCCTCGACCTCGGCGACCGCGGCCCGGACGATGTCGATCACGGGCACCGGTCTGCGCCAGGCCCGCGCGGGGGCCGACCCGGACAGGATCATCAGGCTCTCGGCGTGCCGACGCATGCGGGTGGTCAGGTGGTCGAGGCGGAAGAGCTCCTCCAGCCGGTCGGGGTCGTGCGTGCGGCGCTGCATGCCGTCGAGCAGGCCGAGCTGCCGGTGCAGCAGGCCCTGCTTGCGCCTGGCGAGGTTGAGGAAGACCTGGCCGACCCCGCGGCGCAGCGCGGCCTGCCCGACGGCCGCCGTCACCGCCGTGCGCTGCACGGAGGCGAAGGCCCTGCCCACGTCGGTGATCTCCGCCGATCCGCTCACCCTGATGGCCCTGGCCTCCTTCCGCACGTCAACGTCCTCGCCCTTGCGCAGCCTGTCCACGACGTCGGGCAGGCGCACCTCCGCCAGCTCGATCGCGGCGGTGCGCAGCCCGTAGAGCTCGCCCGCCAGGCGCCGACCGAAGCGTACAGAGATGATGATCGACGCGAGCACCGCTATCAACCCGAGGCCGCCCGCGACGGCGATCTTGACGATCGTGCCGGTCGCGCCCTTCGCGGTCCGGGCGGCCAGCGCCTTGGCGGCGGCCGCGCTGTCGCGGTCCAATTCGGTGGTGAGCCGGTCCACCGCGCTCTTCCACGCCTCGGCGTCGGCGGGCGGCGTCCCGGTCTTGACGACCCTGGCCTCCATCGAGGCGAACGTGAGGAACGGCTGGGACGCGAACACCTGCTCGTACGGCCTGCGCAGCGGCACGTCGAGCCCGGCCAGGCCGCGGGCGTGCAGGAACTTCCTGGAGGCGGCGTACTCGGTGAAGGCCGACCGCTCGGGCTCGGTCAGCCGCCTGTCCACCAGGGCGCCGACGATGAGGGCGTGCTCCCTGGCGATGTACTCCCTGGCGCCGCCCATGGCCTGCAACGAGGAGGCCTGCTGGAAGACGCTGAGGTCGGAGACGGAGATCAGGTGGTCGTAGAGCGAGAAGACGGTGTCGAGCACCTGGTTGTAGGCGTCCAGGCCGGCCAGGCGGGAGCTGAGGCCGCCGTCGATGTCGGCGCGGATGGAGCTGAGCCGGTCGAGGTGGGAGGTCAGGGCTTCGAGCGGTATCCGGAGGTCGTCGCCGATCGCGTCGCCCGCCTCGGTGACGGCCTCCTCGAAGTCGGCCGCCGCGCTGTCGGTGCGGGCCCGCTGCGCGCCCAGGTCCTCGGTGAGTTCACGGGTGGTGAGCGCCTCCGCGGAGCGCACCCGTTCGGCCTGGAGCTGTACGCCCAGGTCGGTGGAGGTGACGCCGAGCGTCTCGTAGAGCGTGTCGGCCCGGAGGAGTGACTGTGCGTCGCCCATGGTCAGGTTGAGGACGAAACCCCACAGCGCACTGAGAGACAGGAGGGGTAGCAGCAGCAATAAAAAGATCTTGAACCGAATTGACCGGTTTCGCGAGCCCATGTCCCAACCTCGAGTCGGGGGCATTTCCACACCTTGTGTAAATACACCTCCGGAAGATCGCACAGGAGACTAGCACCGTTTATGGTTCCGGCGCAGTGGGAGGAACAGGATGATTACCGTGATTATTGGGGCCTGATCTCGGTCTCCCGGCGGCCCGCGTGCAGCACCCGCCAGAGCCAGACCAGCGCGACCAGCGAGATCACGATGAGCCCGGCCCAGTCCACCAGCGTGTACACGTGCACCTGCCACTCGCTCACGTGCGGGACCCGGCCGATCCGCAGCAGCTCGAACTGCCAGGCCCGCCCGGTCAGGACCAGCGTGATCGCGATGGCGATGGCGCTCATCGAGTCCCAGAGCGCGTGCAGCAGCGAGACGCCGAGGTAGCACCACACGACGTGCCCGGTGAGGCGTCCGTGGGCGGCGAACAGCACGCCGCCGAGTATCGCGGTCCACAGGCCGTGGCCCACGGGGGCCAGGATGCCCCTCAGGATCTCGGTCTCGACGAGCTGCGCCAGCGACAGGCCGTCGGCGGTGAACAGGGCGTTGAAGGCGTAGCCGGAGCTCTCGAAGGCGGCGAAGCCGAAGCCGACCGTCGCGCCGAGCACCACGCCGTCCTTGGGCGAGCGCCGGACCGCGTGCCGGGTGACGTACATCAGCGCGGCCAGCTTCACACCCTCCTCGATGAGGCCGACCAGCGCGTACATGAGGAGTGAGGGCCTGATCAGCCAGCTCTCCAGCAGCGACGCGCCGAGCACCCCGAGCACGCCGCCGACCACGAACGCCCTGAACTGCAGCTCGACCGTGACCACCGGCGAGCGGTCGCGCCCGTGCGCCCACACCACGAACGTCACCGGGATCAGGAAGCTGCCGAACAGCACGACGGTCGGCACGAGGTTGGAGTTGGCCGTCCAGGCCGTGACGGCGACCGTGGCCGCCCACAGGACCAGGCCGCCCAGGAAGACCCGCAGCCAGGGCCTCACGCGGTGAGTTCCCGCACGGCCCTGCGCGCGGCCACCACCGCCGCGTCGGCGCCGGCCGCCGGTTCGGTGTCCGACCCGGCGATGGCGATCCGGCCGAACCGCCTGCGGGCGACGTCGGCGGGGTAGGGACCGTCGGGGTGGAAGGGGTGCCAGGGCCGGCAGTACGCCACCGGCCGCCCGTGCCCCCAGCGGTGGACGGTGATCGCCTCGATGCCCGTCCGGGGGCCCAGCAGCCGCGTCACCTGGTCGCGCACGCCGTCCGCCAGCCGGTCGTACGGCGTCGCCATCATCTCCCGCCTGCCCGCAGCCGCCCCCGCGACGGGTCCCAGCTCCGACCGGCAGGGCGTGGCCAGCAGGCGCAGCCCTTCGGGAGCGGGCTCGCTCAGGCACCAGAACGCGCCCGTCCACCGGGTGCGGCCGGTCGGCGCCCGTCCGCCGCGCAGCCGTACGGTCGCCTCCAGGACCGGCAGCCGGGCCGCCTGGCCCAACGCCCGCCGCTGCTGCTCGGGCAGGTCGGGCACGAGGTGCGGCACGACCGCGCTCCAGCAGGCCATGATCACCGACTCGGCGCCGACGGTCCTGAGCCGATGCCCGTCGAAGTAGGCGACGACCACGGACGCGTGCCCGTGCCGCACCGACACCACCGGGCTGGACGGCCGCAGCGACGCCCGCCCGGCCCTGAGGCTCCCGGTCAGGGGCCCGGCGGCCGAGGCGTACCGCGAGGGCTTGTCGAGCCCGAGGCCGCCGAACCCCGGATATCCGGCGGCCCAGGCGTCCACCGCGCCGAGCGCCCGGCCGTCGTAGGCCCGCTCGGCGCACGGCAGCGTCCGGCAGAAGCGTTCCGCGTCGGGGTGCGCGCCGCAGACCTCCAGCAGGAACCGGGAGTAGGTCAGCCCGGCCAGGCGCTCCTGCTTGTCCTCCTGCGACAGGCCGGGGAACCAGTCGGGCGGGTCGTCGCGCAACCTGCGCAGGTCGCCGACGGCCCGCGCGGGCAGCGGCAGGTCCTCCAGCCGGCCGGCCGGGACCAGGGTGTCGGCCCCGAAGCTCTCCCTGTCGCACATCACCCGTACGGCCGGGCGCGCGTCGAACCCCGCCGGGCCGCCGTGCTCACCGGGGTCGCGATTGTCCAGCACGAGCACGCGGGCCCCCGGACGTCCGCGCAGCCACTCCTCGGCCGCGCTGAGGCCGCTGCGACCGCCGCCCACCACCACGAGGTCGTAGCTCTCGCCGGTGGGCTCGGGCGGGCCCGCGTGCCGCCAGAAACGGCCGTCGCGCAGCGCGTGCGGCACGGCGACCGCCTGAGCGGTGTCCCCGCGCAGCCCGCCGACCGGTTCCGTCACATTGACAACGGCTTTCGCCGCCGAGCATCCCAGAGCGCTCACCGTTATCCCGTCGAACAAGTCCCGGCGGGAAATGGGCACATCCATCCCGAGGTCGCGCGGATTCATGCTCATGAGGGCGATCATCGGCACTTCGGCCAAAAGCCCCACAGGGGCGCGCAGCGGTTCGAGAAACATTTTGCGTGGCCTATTACCGCGAATGCCCATTTGGAGTAGCGTCCGGAAGAGAAGTGAGCGGGGGGAGCGCGGTGGTCGGCAAGCAGGGCAGGGTCACCGGAAAGATCGGCCCTGGGCTCGTCGGCGAGGTCATGGTCCCGGTCAGGGGCGGGGTGGAGGCCTTCTACGCCCATCCCAGCGTGCCCGACGAGGAGTTCGGCCTCGGAACCATCGTCGTCGTGGTGGAGTACTTCCCCCCGCGGACGGTTTACGTGGCCAGAGCACTCGTCTAGGGAGGGCCGATGTCCCCCGAGGTCTTCATCGTCGCCGCAGCCGTGGTCGTCGCGGTCGTCATCGTGATCCTGCTGTTCAAAGCCGTCTGGCGGGTCGCCGAGCCCAACGAGGCGCTGATCATCTCCGGCCTCGGGGCGCGTCGGCGCGGCGAGGGCGTCGACAGCCTCGGCTTCAAGATCATCACAGGGAAGGGCGCGGCCGTGCTCCCCGGCTTCCAGGCCGCCCGGCGGCTGCGCCTGGACACCAGGGCCGCCAACCTCCAGGTCTCCTGCGTCACCCAGCAGGGCATCCCCGTGCACATCCGCGGCGTGGTCATCTACAAGGTCGGCGACGACCTGTCCTCGATCGCCAACGCCGCCCGCCGCTTCCTCGACCAGCAGGACTTCATGACCAGCGCGATCCACGAGCTGTTCACCGGGCACCTGCGCTCGATCATCGGCAACCTCACCATCGAGGACCTGATACTCAACCGCGAACGCCTGACCAGCGAGACCAGGGCCTCGGCCGCCGACGAGATGAGCAAGCTCGGGCTGATCGTCGACTCGCTGCAGATCCAGGAGATCGACGACGAGACCGGCTACATCGCCAACCTCGGCAAGCCGCACGCCGCCAGGGTCGCCGCCGTCGCCCGCATCGCCCAGGCCCAGCGCGACCAGGAGGCCACGGAGGCCGAGCAGATCGCCGAGGCGAACAAGGCCGCGGCCCAGCGTGACGCGCAGATCAAGCGGGCCGCCTACCAGGCCGAGATCGACCGGGCCCAGGCCACGGCCCGGCAGTCGGGGCCGCTGTCGGAGGCCAGTGCCCGGCAGGAGGTCGTCGTCCAGGAGACCAGGGCCGCCGAGCTGGAGGCCCAGCTCGCCGAGCAGCGGCTCCAGTCGCAGGTGCGCAAGCCCGCCGACGCCAAGGCGTACGAGACCGTCACGCTGGCGCAGGCCGACCGGGACGCCCGGATCGCCCAGGCCCAGGCCGAGGCCCAGGAGACCGAGCTGCGCGCCGGCGCCCAGGCGAGCCAGGTCAAGCTGGCCGCCGCGGCCGAGGCCGAGTCCGTACGGCTGCGCGGCGAGGCGGCCGGTGCGGCCACCAAGATCGCCGGTGAGGCGGAGGCCCAGGCCGCCCAGGCGCGCGGGCTGGCCGAGGCGCAGGCGGCCAGGGCGCTGGGCCTGGCGGAGGCCGAGGCGATCAGGGCGCGGGCCGAGGCGCTGAAGGAGAACCAGGAGGCGGTCATCGCCCAGCAGCTCGCCGAACGCTGGCCGGAGGTCGTCGAGGCGGGCGCGAAGGCGTTCGGGAACGTGGACCACATGGTCGTGCTGAACGGCGCCCAGGGCGTGGAGGAGCTTCTGGCCAAGGCTCTCACGCTCGGCGGCACCGGGCTCGGCCTGGCCAGGGCGCTGCTCGACGGCGGAGGCCGGAACGGCGCCGAACCTCGGAACGGCGCCGAACCTCATGGACGAAGCGGGAACGGCAGCGAACCCGAAATCCCTCGCGAACCCGCTGAATCCCGCGAATAGCGACGTTACTCGGCTCCTTACTCGCCGCCTCCTCTAGCGTTTTCCAAAAAGCCGCTAGAGCAAGGGGAGAATTCGTGCTTAAGGCTATTTCGGGGGTATGTCTGAGCATGATGGTCCTCGCCGGATGTTCCTCCGGCGAGGCCGGTGACCAGGCCGCCGGGTCGGCGCAGCCCTCCGCGTCCTCCTCGGCGGTGGAGGCCGCCAGGTTGCGATCCGCCCTGCTGCCCGTGCCCAAGGGCATGCGCATCGCGTACGGGCCGGAGATGGGGGCGTTCGGCTCGCTCAAGTCCACCCAGGAGGGGCTGGCCGCCATCCAGCAGGCCAAGCTGGAACGTCCGGAGTGCGCCGGGGCCGCCCAGCTCGACGCGGCCAAGCCGGAGGTCGCCCGCGCGCCCGCCGCCGTGATCGCCTTCTCCGCCGCGCGCGGCTCGATCACGCAGGCCGTCGTGTCGATGCCGGAGGCGTCGATGCCCGCGCCGCTGCCGCCGCAGTGCGCCCTGTACAAGGCGACCGTCGAGGGCGCGGACGTGACCTACCGCACCGAGAAGCTGGCCATGCCGGCCAAGGGCGACGAGTCGCGGGCGTACCTGACGACGGCCTCCGGCGGCGACAAGCGCGCCCAGATCGGGTCGGTCGTGATCAGGCGGGCCCACCTGATCATGAGCATGCTCGTCGTCGGCCAGAAGGTGAAGGCGGCCGGCCTGTACGAGCTCGCCCGCCTCGCCGACCAGAACCTGGCCCGCGTCACCCGCTGAGTCTCAGATGAGCACGTGGTCGTCCGGGCGGCCGACGAAGGAGAACTGCGCGTTGCGGGTCAGCTTGATGTGGTCGGCCTGCCAGGTGTGCATGGAGGCGTCGGCGCTGCGCCAGTAGACGAAGTTGAAGCGGTCCGCCGAGTAGATCTTGACGGAGTCCTCCTTCAGCCGGCGTACCAGGTGCGTGTCCTCCCCCCGCGTGATGTCCGCGAAGCCGTACGAGCGGAACATGTCCGCCTTGCCGAGGAACGTGCCGCCCTGGACGAGGAAGGAGTACCGGTGCTCCAGGCCGGGCAGGCGGAGCATGGTGGTGTTGCTCCCCTCGAAGTACGCGTAGTGCGCCCCCTTGCCGACCAGCTCGGCGTCGGAGTAGTCGAACGCGCGCACGAGGTCCGACAGGTAGTGCTCGCCGTAGAGGTTGTCGTCGTCCATCTTGGCGATCAGGTCGCCCTCGGCGGCGGCGATGCCCAGGTTCATGCAGGCGCCGAGTGAGAGCTCCGGGGCGGCGGGCAGGACCACGACGTCCGTGATGCCGGCCATGCGCGCCTTGTCGGCCACGACCACCGGGTCGATGTCCAGCCCGTGCAGGACCATGATCAGCTGTAGCGGCCGGTGCAGCTGCCGGGCCACGGACGAGATCGCGTGCTCGATCTGCGCGGCCCGGTTGGTCGGCAGCACGACCGAGATCGAACGCGACCGGGGCGCGGTGGCGTGGCCGAGATTCTGCAGGATCTGGTCCACCCGGTGCGAGAACAGGTGCTTGTCGAAGACCTCCCGCATGGCCAGGTGGCCCATCCTGGCCCGCAGCTCGGGGCTGTTGATCAGGTGCAGCACCTGGTTGTACGACTCGACCGGCTCCCGCGCGATCGGGATCAGCCCGCCGAACGTCTCCTCGATCGCCCGCGACCACCCCGTCACCACCGGGGTCGCGCACGCGGACAGCTCGAAGACGCGGCGGGCGCACATGGTCGGCGAGTCGAGCACCGAGTTGACGTTGAGGAAGACCTTGTACATCCGGTACGCGGCCAGCATCTGGTCGTAGGGCAGCTCGCCCACGATGTGCGGCCGGTACTTCTCCGGCCAGGCGTACTTCTCGTCCACCTCGCCGTTGCGGGCGAAGATGTGCAGGCCCAGCTCGCGCACCGGGTCGAGCACGGTCTCCATCTGCTCGCGGCGCTCGGGGTGCTTGTCGCGGAAGTACATGCCGGCGAAGACGACGTCGTGCAGGCGGCCCTGCTTCTGCTGGATCGGGTTGTGCACCCGCGGCTGGGCGGCGAACTGCAGCACGTCGACCCGGTCGTGGCCCAGCACCTCGCGGTACTTCGGCACCATGTCGCCGTCACAGGTGAACACGTAGTCGAACAGCTTGGCCGTGTCGATGAAGAAGTCGAAGTTCGGCGGGTCCTCCTTGTTCCAGAAGACCGTCGGGATGCCCTCGGAGCGGCACCAGGCGACCAGGTCGCGCAGCGGGTCCTTGGGGGCGTTCGTGCCGGTCATCTGGTAGCGCCAGCGGCCCTGGTTGCCGTGCCAGGCCGACTCGCAGAACAGCAGGTCGGGGCGCTTCTCGGCGAAGATCTCCGGCCAGTCCTTGAGGCCGAACTCGATCTGGTCCCACTCGTACCTGAAGGCCATCCTGGAGAAGTCGTCCAGGATCACCGCGACCTTGAGGTCGGGGCGGTTGACCGGGCCGAGCGGCCACTTCGCCGTGGGCACCTCGACCAGCGGGGGCCGGTGGTTGGCCAGCTCGACGGCCTCGGTGACCGGCATGGGCGGTTTGGGGGCCCTGTCCTTCGACCTGACCGCCTCGACGATCTTCCCCGGGCTCTTCGAGCCCAGGGCCTCGCCCAGCTTGAACGTGCGCTTGGCCTGGGTGGCCTCCAGCTTCCAGCCGGCGTACGCGGCCTTGGCCTCGGCGATCTCCAGCCGCCGCCGCAGCTCCCTGACCTCGGTCTCGTACCGCTCGACGAGCTTGCGCTCCTCGGGCAGCCAGTTGACGGGACCCAGTCGCTGGAATGCGGGGGGCTCAGGGTTTTCGGCCATGGTGATACGCCTATCGCTCAGCGGAGGTATGTCATAGTACGGCGGATTCAGCCGCTATTCGGGGCGTTTGGCCTGGGAAGCAGGGGCCAGGTTGTCGCCCTTCAGCCACGCCGCGATCACCGTCGCGATGCGCGGACCGGCCTTGCCGTCCCACATCACCGGCAGCTCGCCGGCCGGTGTGGCGGCCCCGTCGGCGAGCGCCTTCTCCGCCGCGGCGGGCAGCAGCGCGGGCGTGACCAGGCGGTTCGTGCCGTGCGTGATCGTGATCGGCCGCTCGGTGTTGGGCCGCAGCGTCAGGCAGGGGACGCCCAGCATGGTCGTCTCCTCCTGCACACCGCCGGAGTCGGTGACGACCAGCGCCGCGCCCCGGACGAGTGAGAGGAAGTCCACATAACCCAGCGGCTCGATGACCTTGATCGTGTCACCGTCCACCAGGCCCGCCTCGGCCAGCCGCGCCTTGCCGCGCGGGTGCACCGGCACCACGACCGGCGTCCGCCGCGACACCTCCAGCACGGCCTCGACCAGCTCCCTGGCGGCCTCGGCCGTGTCCACGTTGGCCGGGCGGTGCAGGGTCGCCACGGCGTACCGGGCCGGCAGGCCCAGCCGCGCCACCACGGGCGCCGGGTCCAGCGAGGGCAACGCGGCGAACAGGCTGTCGATCATCGGGTTGCCCACCAGATGCACCTTCGCGGGCGGAACGCCCTCCGACGCCAGGTAGGCCAGGGCCTCGGGCGAGGTGACGAACAGCAGGTCGGCCAGCGCGTCGGTGACGACCCGGTTGACCTCCTCGGGCATGCCCCGGTCGAACGAGCGCAGCCCGGCCTCGACGTGCGCGGTCCTGATGCCGAGCTTGGCGGCGACCAGGATCGCGGCCAGCGTCGAGTTCACGTCGCCGTAGACCACGACGAGGTCGGGCTCCTGGGCGACGAAGACGTCCTCCAGGCCCACGAGCAGGGCCGCGGTCTGCCTGGCGTGCGTGCCGGAGCCCACCGCCAGGTTGGCCACCGGCTCGGGCAGCCCGAGGTCGGCGAAGAAGACGTCCGACATCAGCGCGTCGTAGTGCTGCCCGGTGTGGATGATGCCCTGCCGTACGCCGAGTTCACCGAGTGCACGCACCACCGGGGCCGCTTTCACGAAATTGGGACGAGCACCCAAAACGTGCAGGACCAGGGGGTTCTCCCTCATTGACCTCGCCTTTCATAGCGGAAGGGAAAAAACGCTGCCTATGGTACGGTCCCAGCGTGGCATCCGACGCCAGTCGTCAAGACTCCTCCAAGGTTTCCGCGAAGTCCGCCCGGGCCGGCGTCGGGGGACTTCTCAAAGGCTTCGTCCAGCACCCCGTCATCGTTTCCCGCGTCGTCGTGACGAAGGTCAAGTCCGACCCCGTCCGCGTGGCGCAGGCAGCCGCCGACGCGCTCCCGCCCAAGCTCCGCCCGATCGTCGGCAGCGTGGCCTGGCCCGCCGCCCGTGGCGCCCGGCGCATGGTCCGCAAGCTCGGCATGCGCATGATCAAGGCGCCGTGGAACGAGGCCAAGGCCCACTGGGACGCCGGCCGGGTCTCCGAGGCCGCCGACGTGCTCGACGCGCACACGAAGTACCCCTTCGTCAAGCGCAGGGCCGCCTACTACCGCGGTGAGCTGGCCGCCATCAGCCCCGACCCGATCCCGCCCGCGCCGAAGATCGCCATCGGTGAGCGCGTCGCGGGTCGCGTGCTGCACCTGGTCACCAACGCGCTGCCGTACACGCAGGCCGGTTACACCGTGCGCACCCACCGGATCGTCTCCTCCCAGAAGGCGGCCGGGCTCGACCCGCACGTGGTGACGAGCTGGGGCTGGCCGATGCTCCAGGGCCACGCCGACGCGCCCCCGCACGAGGAGATCGACGGCATCCCGTACTACCGCCTGCTGCCCGACGGGCACGGCGAGGTGCCGTTCGAGATGCGCGGCCGCATGGTCAAGGGCGCCGAGGGCGTCACCCGCCTGGTCGAGCAGCTGCGGCCGCAGGTCCTGCACGCCGCCACCGACCACCGCAACGGCTCGGTCGCCCACGCCGTCCGCGACCGGACCGGCACCCCCTTCGTCTACGAGGTACGCGGCTTCCTGGAGGAGACGTGGGCCTCGCGCGACCCGATCCGGGTCGGCAGCCAGCGGCACGTGCTCCAGCGCGAGCGCGAGGCGTTCCTCATGCGCGAGGCCGACGCGGTCGTCACGCTGGCCGAGACGATGGCCACGGAGATCGTCGAGCGGGGCGTGCCCAGGGAGCGCATCCACCTGGCGCCCAACGCCGTCGACGACACCCTGCTGTCGGCCCACTACGACGGCGCGTCCTTCCGCGACGCGTACGGCATCGCCCCCGGCGAGATCGTGGTCGGCTCGGTGTCCAGCATCGTGGCCTACGAGGGCTTCGCGACCCTGCTGCGCGCCGCCGCGCTGCTGCGCGACGAGCGCACGCCGGTGCGGGTGCTCATCGTGGGCGACGGCGCCGAGCGGGAGAACCTGCTCGCCCTGGTCGAGGAGCTCGGGCTGCGCGACGCCGTCCTGCCCGGACGGGTCGGCCCCGACGAGGCGCTGCAGGCCCAGGACGCCATCGACATCTTCGCCTGCCCGCGCGAGGACCTGCGGGTCTGCCGGCTCGTCACGCCCCTGAAGCCCGTCGAGGCGATGGCGCTCGGCAAGCCGGTGGTGCTCAGCGACCTGCCCGCGCTGTCGGAGCTGGTCGGCTCCGACGGGGCCGGCCTGCTGGTCCCGGCGGGCGACCCGGCCGAGCTGGCCAAGGCGATCGCCGGCCTCCGCGAGGACCCGGCCAGGCGCTCGGAGATGGGCGAGGCCGGACGGGCCGAAGTCGCGGCGAAGCGGACGTGGAGTCGCGTTGCCGAGACTTATCAAGCTCTATACCGATCGCTTGCCGAAAGATGACCTCCACGTTGCCTGTACGTTGTGACGGGTTCGGTCGCATTAGGCGTGAGCTAGGTGGACTTGAGATAACCTTTGCGACCATGAAGTGTTGTTTCCGGCTCTCGAAGGCACTGCTGTGACAGAAATCGACTTGGCTGTCATCGGCCTGGGCTACGTCGGCATGCCGCTCGCGAAGGAAGCGGTCGCCGCCGGGCTCCGGGTCGTCGGCGTGGACGTGGACCCCCGGAAGGTCGACGCGCTCAACGCCGGGCAGTCCTACATCGATGACCTGACCGACGCTGACCTCGATCACATGCTGGCGAACGGATTCAGCGCGACGCTGGACGAGTCCGTGCTGGCCAGAAGCAACACGATCGTCATCTGCGTTCCCACCCCGCTGGACGAGGACCACCGTCCCGACCTGTCCGCGGTCGAGGGCGCGACCCAGACCGTCGCCCGCAACCTCAGCAAGGGCACGCTCGTCGTCCTTGAGTCGACCACCTGGCCCGGCACCACCGACGAGGTGGCCCGCCCGCTGCTGGAGCAGTCGGGCCTAGCCGCCGGCGTGGACTTCCACCTGGCCTTCTCGCCCGAGCGCATCGACCCGGGCAACCCGAAGTTCGGGCTCAAGAACACCCCGAAGGTCGTGGGCGGCTACACGCCGGTCTGCCGCGACCGGGCGACGGCGTTCTACAAGCAGTTCATCGAGCAGGTGGTGCCGGTCAGCGGCACCCGCGAGGCCGAGATGGCCAAGCTGCTGGAGAACACCTACCGGCACGTCAACATCGCCCTCGTCAACGAGATGGCGATCTTCTGCGACGAGCTCGGCATCAACCTGTGGGAGTCGATCGAGGCCGCGGCCACCAAGCCGTTCGGCTTCCAGAAGTTCCTGCCGGGGCCGGGCGTCGGTGGTCACTGCATCCCCGTGGACCCCTCGTACCTGTCGTACACCGTGCGCAAGCTCGGGTACCCGTTCAGGTTCGTGGAGCTGGCCCAGGAGATCAACGAGCGCATGCCGTCCTACGTGGTGGCCCGCGTCCAGCGACTGCTGAACAGACATAAGAAGCCCGTGAACGGCGCCCGAGTGGTTATGCTCGGCGTCACGTACAAACCGGATATCGCCGACGAACGGGAAACTCCGGCTCTGCCTGTGGCGCGTGCGCTGCTGGAGCTGGGGGCCGAGCTCTCGTTCGCCGATCCGTACGTCAAGGAGTGGTCGGTCGACGGTACTCCGGTGCCACGGGAAGAGAACCTGACCGAGGCCGTGGTCAACGCCGACGTGTCGCTGCTGTTGCAGCAGCACGCCGCGTTCGATCTGGCCATGGTCGAGGCTAAGGCCAAGCTCGTGCTGGACACCCGCGGTGTGCTCACCGAGGGTGAACGCGTCGAGCGGCTGTAGCGACGGAGGGCTGCGCGCAGTGCACGTGCTCGTCATGACGGTGGTGCATAACCCCGAGGACGCGAGAATTCTGCATCGGCAGATCCGTGCCCTCGTGGATGCCGGTCATGAGGTCACGTATGCCGCCTCTTTCACGGCGCACGGGGTCGTACCGCGTCCATGGGTCAACGGGGTCGATCTGCCCAGGGCCGCCCAGCGCAAACGCATGGCGGCCGTCTGGGCTGCCCGGCGGCTGTTCAAGCGCATGCGGAACAAGGTCGACCTGGTCCTGATCCACGACCCCGAGCTGCTGTTCGCGGTCTGGGGCGTGCGCAACCGGCCGCCCGTGGTGTGGGACGTGCACGAGGACACCCCGGCGACGCTCTCGCTCAAGCCGTGGCTGCCCTCGTTCCTGCGCCCGCCGGTGCGCTTCTTCGCCCGCATGCTGGAGGGCACGGCCGAGCGGCACATGAACCTGCTGCTGGCCGAGACCGCCTACGCGGGCCGGTTCAAGCACGCCCATCTGATCGTGCCGAACGAGACGTGGGTGCCGGACTCGGTGACGCCTCCGGGCGACGACCGGGTGGTCTATCTCGGATGGTTGTCGCGGGCGCGCGGCGTGTTCGAGGCCGTCGAGGTGGCCAAGCTGCTCCAGCCGTACCGGGTGGCGGTGGAGTTGATCGGGTACGCCGATCCGCAGAGCCGTCCCATGCTCAACCAGGCCGTCGCCGACGGCCTGCTGGAGTGGCGCGACTTCATGCCCAACGACGAGGCGCTCAAGCGGCTCGACGGTGCGCTGGCCGGGCTGTCGCTGTTGCACGACGAGCCCAATTACCGGCACTCGATGCCCACCAAGATCATTGAGTACATGGCGCACGGCATCCCGGTCATCACGACGCCGTCGCCGCGCGCGGTCGAGCTGGTGGAGCGGTACGACAGCGGGGTCGTGGTGCCCTGGGAGGACCCCAAGGCCGTCGCGCAGGCGGTGCTGACGCTGCGGGACGACGTGCGCGAACGGCGGGCGCAGGGCGCTCGCGGTTACGCGGCGGCCCGCGCGAACCACCACTGGCCGAACTCTGCCAAGCGGTTCGTGTCCCAGCTTGAGGCATGGGCCGGTATCACGCGATAGCGGTTTATCTCTGGCAGATCACGAGAGCGGTAGGTTCCTGAACGTGCGATGGCTCTTCCTGCTCGTGGGCGCAGCCGTCCTGGCCGTGGTCGCGGTGGTGATCATCCTTTTCCCGTCGTCGTCCGAGCGGCCGGTCGCGTCCTCGTCGAGCACGCCGAAGCCGTCCAGGACGGTGTCGAAGCCGCCGCCGCCGAAGGTCAAGGAGTTCACCGACCCCTGTGGAACGTTCGACACCACCACCAAGAACTTCTACGCCGTCACCGGCTACTGGATCACGCCGAAGTCGAACCCCTGCACCTGGCGTCACCAGCTCCAGGAGATCCACCGCGCCGGCGGCGACACGATCATCAGGATCGGGTACGGCCTGCAGTTCCGCGGCGTCTCCGACACCGGCGAGGTGCTGGCGAAGGACGGCTCGCTCGACCCGCTGTACAAGGCGTGCGAGGAAGACGGCCTGAGCTGCCGCGACGCGCTTGAGCAGGACCTGAGGAAGGCCAACCCCGGCAACCGGGTCGGGCGCACGTACGTCTACCGCACCGACGAGGCGTTCGGCGACGACCTGTTCCGCTGCCCCAAGATGGAACACCGGGTCAAGGTCGGCGACCGGATCTACTACCGCATGGTCACCCCGCCCGACGGCTCCGACGACTCCACCTGCGACTTCAGCAAGAAGGCCACCTCCTACGACATGATCCTGGTGGCCGGCTCGGCCAAGGACAGCCTGAAGGAGCTGCTCGATCTGGCCGACCAGTTCGGCATGCGGGTGTTCCCCGCGCTGCCGCTCGCCCCGCGCGACCCCGCGACGCCGACCAGGGCGAACAAGCGGCACATCGGCACCCTCACCACGCTGACCCGGCGCATCCTCCAGGACTACGGCGTGCGCTTCGCCGACCGGCAGGCGCTGGGCGGCGTCTACCAGCCGTTCGAGGTGCAGATGGGCGCCACGCTGGCCACCAATCCCACCCTTGAGGTGTACGCCGACCAGCACCGGATCGTGGAGCAGGAGCTGGGCAAACCGATCCTGATCAGCCCGTACCTTGACGCACGCAAGCGGGTCGGCTTCGGCCAGACGCCGGCGCAGGTGGCCGAGGCGTTCAAGGCGCTGGCAAGGACCGGTGTCGGCATCATCGCCCCGCAGGACAGCCGCGGGACGGGCAAGGTCGGCCTGTTCTGGCCGGACGAGCGCGACACCGAGGTGGACGACCGGCTGCGTCCGGTAGTGGGCGAGGCCGCGTACGGCACCGCGTACCACGGCTCGACCCGCGACTACTACCGGGAGATGGCCAAGGCGCGCGACGAGATGCTCCAGGCCGGTCACGAGGTGGAGCTGTGGGCGAACGTGGAGGCGTTCGAGCCGTCCGGCAAGCAGCCGTGCGCCCCGCAGGGCACCCGCGGCCAGACCGACAAGAAGCGCCTCGACCAGGCCGTCACGATGGCCGGCCGGTACGTCCAGAAGATCGTCTCCTACATGTGGAGCGACTTCATGACCTGCGGCGACCCCTCGCTCCAGGACGAGATCGCCTCCGACTGGCAGCGCCCGATCGCCGTGGACGCCATCAGGCGGCCCCGCGACCCCCAGGACGGCGTCGAGGTGCGCGGCTACAACCTCGACGGCAGCACGGTCCTGCTCGAATGGTCCGGCGGCACCAAGGAGCTGGTGGTCTCGGCCGTCGGCTGGCTGGACAAGGACCCGCTGGACGAGCACCCCGCCCGGATGGCGACGGCCTGGGTGCCGTTCGACTGGACCCAGGTGCCGCCCGGGGAATGGGTCAAGATAGGGATCAAGGGGGCGTCGGGTAAGCAGGCCACGACGCCGCTCCACGTACGCATATCCGCATAGGGCAGACGGGACTCCGTGTAACGTGCCGTCCATGGTCCCGAGCATCCCGGTCAGCGTCGACCTGGTCGTGCTCACCGTACGCAACCATGCTCTCAGCGCTCTGGTGTGGCGGCGCGACAACCCGCCGTTCCTGCGCCGATGGTCGCTGCCCGGCGGCTTCATCCAGCTCGACGAGGACCTGCCGGCCGCCGCCCACCGCGTCCTCGCCGAGCGCGCCGGCCTCCCGGGCGCCCCGGTGCACCTGGAGCAGCTCCAGACGTACGGATACCCCGACCGCGACCCGCGTCAGCGCGTCCTGAGCGTCGCCTACCTGGGCCTGGCCCCCGACCTGCCGGCCTCGGAGAAGGCGCACATGAGCTGGCAGCCGGTCGCGGCGCTGAACGTCATGGCCTTCGACCACCGCCGCATCATGCTCGACGGGGTCGATCGGGCCCGGGCCAAGCTGGAGTACACGTCCCTGGGCGCGGCCTTCTGCCCGCCGGAGTTCACCGTCGCGGACCTGCGCCGGGTGTACGAGATCGTCTGGGGCCGCCCCCTCGATCCCCGTAACTTCCACCGGAAGGTCACCAAGGCCGAGGGCTTCCTGGTGGAGACGGGCGCCACCACCACCAGAGACGGCGGCCGCCCCGCCAAGCTCTACCGCCGCGGCCCGGCCGAACTCCTCCACCCCCCTATGCTGCAGGAATGACCTCCCACCCGGACCGCGCCGCGGACGTCATCGAGACCCCTCGCCTGGCCCTCGTGCCCCTGCGAGTGGAGCATGCCGCGGAGATGGCGGCCGTGCTCGCCGACCAGCGCCTGCACGAGTTCATCGGCGGCGTCCCCGCCACTGAGCAGGAGTTGCGCGCCCGCTACGAACGCCTGGTCGCGGGCCCGTCCGGCTGGCACAACTGGGTGCTGCGCCTGCGCGCCGACGGCCGCCTGACCGGCTACGTGCAGGCGACCGTCGACGAAGGGACGGCCGAGATCGCCTGGGTGATCGGGGTGCCGTGGCAGGGCCGGGGCCTGGCCGCCGAGGCCGCCCGCGCCCTGGTCGCCTGGTGCGACGCCCAGGGCATCGGCACGGTCGTCGCCCACGTCCACCCCGACCACGCAGCCTCCGCCGCCGTCGCCGCCCGCGCCGGTCTGCACGCCACCGACCTCGTCCACGACGGCGAGACCCGCTGGGAACGCCGCCACCCGCTCCCGTCCCGGTGCTGATGAAGCGCCTGGCCTAAGGTAGTTGTATGCCTCGTTTCCGCCACATCCTGGACACCATGCCCCCCTACAAGCCGGGCAAGGCCGTGGTCTCCGCCGACGGCCGGTCGTACAAGCTGTCCTCGAACGAATCCCCCTACGACCCGCTGCCTTCCGTGGTGGAGGCAGTCGCCGAGGGCGCCCGTCAGATCAACCGCTATCCCGACCCCGGCGCGGTCAAGCTGACCGAGGCCATCGCCGAGCGGTACGACGTGCCGTTCGAGCACATCGCGCTCGGCGCGGGCTCGGTCACCGTCGCCCAGCAGTTGTTCGAGTCGGTCGGCGAGCCCGGCGTCGAGGTCGTCTACGCGTGGCGGTCGTTCGAGGCGTACCCGCTGCTGGCGGACCTGTCCGGGGTGACGTCCGTCCAGGTGCCGCTCGCGGGCGAGGACCACGACCTGGACGCCATGGCGGAGGCGATCAACGACCGTACCCGCATGGTCTTCGTGTGCAACCCCAACAACCCCACCGGCACCGCGATCCGCCGCGACGCGCTGCTGTCCTTCCTCGACCGCGTGCCGGAGAACGTGCTCGTGGTGCTGGACGAGGCCTACCGCGAGTACGTCCGCGACGAGGACGTCCCCGACGGCCTGACGCTCTACCGCGACCGCCCGAACGTCTGCGTCCTGCGCACGTTCTCCAAGGCGTACGGGCTGGCGGGCCTGCGGGTCGGCTACCTGATCGGGCCCGAGCCGGTGGCGGCGGCCGTCCGCAAGACGATCATCCCGTTCGCCGTCAACCACCTCGCGCAGATCGCCGCCGTCGCCTCCCTCAAGGCCGAGGACGAGCTGCTGGAGCGGGTCGAGCGGGTGGTCAAGGAGCGCAGCCGCGTCCGCGAGTCGCTGATCGAGCAGGGCTGGACGGTGCCGCCGACCGAGGCGAACTTCGTCTGGCTGCGCCTCGGCGAGCGCACCCTCGACTTCGCCGCCGCCTGCGCGGTGGAGGGCGTGGCCGTGCGGCCGTTCGCGGGGGAGGGGGCCCGGGTCTCCATCGGCGACCCCGAGGCCAACGACGCCTTCCTCGCCGCGGCCAAGGAGTTCCGCGGTTAGGCGCTGACCTCTTGGGCGAGGGCCGCGGCCCTGGTCCTGGCGCGTCGCTCGGTGGAGACCACCAGGGCGACGCCGACCAGGATCACCGCGCCCCCGGCGATGATCTGCGGGGTGACGTGCTCGTTCACGATCAGCACGCCGAGGATCACGGCGACGACCGGGTTGACGTACGCGTATGTGGACACCAGCGAGATCGGCGCGTTCCCCAGCAGCCAGGTGTAGGCGGTGAAGCCGACCAGCGACCCGACCAGCACCAGGTAGGCCAGCGCCATCCAGGAGCGTCCGGAGATCGCCGTCAGGTCGAGCCGTTCGCCGAGCGCGGTGCCGGTCACGGCCAGGCCGGCCCCGCCGACCAGCATCTCGATCGTGCTGGCCGCGAAGGGGTTGGCGGGCATGGGGATGCGCGCCGACAGGAAGGAGCCGATCGACCACGAGAACGAGGCGACCAGGATCACCACGATCCCGGTGGTGTCGACCGACTGGCCGCCGGTCACCGACAGCGCGGCGACGCCGCCGAACCCGACGAGCACGCCCGCCAGCGTCAGCACGGCCGGCCGGTCCCTGACCATGATCCGGAACACGACCAGCCAGAGCGGCACGGAGGCCACGAGCAGCGCGGCCAGGCCGCTGGAGATGTGCTGCTCGGCCACGGCGACCATGCCGTTGCCGCTGGTCAGCAGGAGCAGGCCGACGAGCCCCGCCCCGCAGAACTGCCGCCACGACACCCGGAACGGCTCAAGGCCCTTCCTGATCATCAGGAAGCCGCCCAGCAGCAGCGCGGCCGTCACGAACCGCAGCGCGCCGCTCAGCATCGGGGGCATGGTCTCGATGGCGATCCTGATGCCGAGGTAGGTCGAGCCCCACACCACGTACACGATCGCCAGGGCGCTCCAGACCAGGAGGGTAGCCCGGCTGTCAGTGGTGTTCGCACTCATGGGTCATGACCTTACCGGGCCACTCGGACATAACACCGGCGAGTATCAGACTTCGGACCCTGGCGGGATATTAGCGATAGGCGGCTTTCGCGCCACTGTTGAGGAGGGCGGGCCGGCTGAGACGATCGCGACTGTCCAGCAATGAAGGGATATGTCGTAGATGTCAGCCGTCACCTCCACCCCGGCCGCCCCCAACGCCGCCGCCCTCGCCCACTTCGCCGCCCGCCTGTCCTTCGAGACCGACGTCTCGGACGTGGCCGCCGACCTGGCCGCCGGCACGCCGGGCGTGGTGGTCGTCGACTCCCGCAGCCGGGAGAGCTGGGACCAGGGGCACATCCAGGGGGCGATGCACCTGCCCACGGCGGAGATCGCCATGGGGGCCGCCGCGCTGATCCCCGAGGACGTCACCGTCGTCACCTACTGCTGGGGCCCCGGCTGCAACGGCGCCACACGGGCCGCCCTGGAGTTCGCCAGGCTCGGGTACGCGGTCAAGGAGATGCTCGGCGGCTTCGAGTACTGGGCCAGAGAGGGTTTTCCGGTCGAGACCGCGTCCGGCGTCACGCGGCGGCCGATCGACGCGCTGACGGCGCCGGTGTCCGGGATCGCGTGCGCCTGCTGAAGGCGCCCCCAGTCCAGCCGAAACGACCGGCTATATCCAGACATGTCGGTCGGCTGATCAGCCCCGCCAGGTGGCCCACAGCCCCTTGCGGACGTATTCCGCGTGAAGGGGAGGGGAAAGTTTGGCGCCCCCGTCCGAATCCTGTCGATCGGGGGCGTTGTGAACATACCCGGATCTACTCGGGTCAACCAATAAGTCCCCAAGAGTCAACAGGATTGTCTGTACCTTTGACTCCCGAGGTCAAGAATTCGGCACCCGTCGCCCCGGAAAGGGGGCGACGGGCCCCGTACGGTCACCGCGGTCCGAGCTTCTCCACGATGAGCCGGTAGAGCTGACGCGGACGCCCCGGCTGCGGGGTGCGGTTCGGCGGTAGCGGCCACGCGAGTCCCTCGTCAACCAGCGTGCGCAGCAACCGCCGAGCCGTGCGTGGCGTCACCCCGAGCATCTTGCCCGCGCCCTCAGCGTCGACCACCGTGTCGCCGCCTTCGAGCTTGGCCGCCAGCCTGGCCAGTACCTCCACGCCCTTCGGTTTGAGCGCGTTCGACCCGGTGGGTGGCATCCGAGGGGCCGGGATGAGGGCCCGGCCCTCGCGGTCCACCGCGAACCCCTGGGCCTGCTTGCCCGCCTGGGTGCGGGCCAGCGCGGCCCGCGCGTGCGACTCCGCGTCGTGTGTCGTACGCCCCATCCCGACGCCCACCTCGACCGCCAGCCCCAGCTCGTCCCGGATCCTGGCCGCGAAGGGCAACACCCTGAACCCGTCGGTGGCCGCGGCGATCGAGCCCCTGGTCGCGGTGACCAGGTAACTGTGATCGTCGATCGGCCAGACGGTCGCGTTGATCCGGTTCGCCTCCTGGACCAGCAGCCGGTGCAGCGACAGCCGCAGCTCGTCGCGCCAGTAGCGTGGCGCCGCGCGCCGCACGGGCTCGCGCAGCGTCGGCACCTCCACCAGCACCACGGTGAGCTGTGACTCCTCCAGCCGGTGATGCGCCCCGAGCAGCGCCGCGGTGTGCAGCGCCGTCCGGACCGCCGCCGAGGTCGGCCTGATCCTGATGACCGGTATGCCTGCGGCATGCAGGCGTTCGGCCACCGCGGGCAGGCACGTCAGTGCTCCCGAGGTGGCGCCCTGGCGGGCCAGCCGTTCGTGGTAGGCCGCGATCGTGCCCGTGGCGCCGGGCTCGTCGCGGCTGTGCACGTCCGTGGCCGGTATGCCGAGGTCGGTGTACGCCTCCTCGACGTCCGCCCTGCTGACCACGTCCACGCTGACCCGTTGCGGGTCCATCCGGGTGTCCAGCGCCGCCTTGGCCAGCGCCGCCACCAATGCCGCTCCACCAAGTTGCACGTAGGTCGCGGGCATCGTCAGCACGCCTGATCGCCTGGCCAGGTCATAAGGGACCGGGCTGGCGAACAGACATGCGTCGACACCGGGACCGAGCCGCGTCACCTTGTCGGGCGCCTCCTGTTCGTCGCGGTACGCGGCCGCGACCAGGCGACACGGCAGCGGTGCCGCGGCGTGACCCATCAGCATGACTCGCTCGACCAGGTCGTGGGGTCCGACCACGCCGATGGTGAGGTCCGGTGTCATGGCGCCCGGGCGTGACACTCGGGGAGTTTCTTCGGCCCTCTCGACCAATGTTCGTCCCATCCTGCCGTCCGTTGCAGTGCTCTCTTTTGGAACGATCGCTCGCGGGGGCCGTAATGTCACGCCCGACTTTTCCGGAAAGTCGTTCTGGTTGACCGCCCGACAAGAAGTCTCAGCAGCTCAACGCGGTTTTTCTCATCTTTTTTAGCGCTCAGAAATCTCTCGTGTAATGTCCGCGCCGAGCGCGCGCATTCGCGACGCGAGATGTGCGTGGCCGCGATCGATGAGGTATCCCGACTCGATGACGGTCTCTCCTTCGGCCGCCAGACCGGCGAGCACGAGCGCGATACCGGAGCGCAGATCGTGCGCCGTGACTTGCGCGCCGGTGAGCGGCGTGCGGCCGCGTACGACGGCCCGGCTGCCGTCGACCTCGACGTCGGCGCCCATCTTGTTGAGCTCGCCGGCCAGGGCGAAGCGGCCGTCGAAGATGCGCTCGTGGATGTAGCTGGTGCCGTCGGCCAGGGCGGCCACGGTCATCATCGGCGACTGCAGGTCGGTCGCGAACCCCGGGTAGGTGTCGGTGATGATGTTGATGGGCCGCAGCGGGCGGTCGCACCGCACGTGCAGCACCGCGCCCTGCCGGGCGAAGTCGACGCCCATCTGCTCCAGCTTGTAGCGGACGACGCCCAGGTCGAGGCCGGTGCCCACGAGGCTCAGCTCGCCGCCGGTGATCGCCGCGGCCATCGCGAACACGCCCGCGTCGAGCCGGTCGGGCATCACGGTGTGCTCGACGGCGTGCAGCTCCTCCACGCCCTCGACGGTGATGAACCCGGTGCCGCCGCCGCTGATGCGCGCGCCCATCTTGGTGAGCATGTCGATGACGTCGAGCACTTCGGGCTCAAGGGCCGCGTTCTCGATCACCGTCGTGCCCTTGGCCAGGGCAGCGGCCATGATCAGGTTCTCGGTGCCGGTGTGGGAGGGGGTGTCGAGGTAGAGCGTCGCGCCGGTCAGGCCGCTGGCCTTGACGTGGATGACGGTCTCGCCCTCGTCGACGACCGCGCCGAGCCGCTTGTAGCCCAGGTAGTGGAAGTCGAGGTTGCGGCTGCCGAGGTTGCAGCCGCCGACGCCCTCGACGATCGCCTCGCCCAGCCGGTGGAGCAGCGCCGGGGTGAACAGCACGGAGCCGCGGAACCGGCGCGCGATCTCGGCGGGCAGCACCGGGCTGCTCAGCCTGGAGGCGTCGATGACCAGCGTGCGCTCGGACTCGTGCAGCTCCACGTACGCGCCGATCGCCTCGGCCAGCTCGATGGCACGCCGGACGTCCTCGATGATCGGCACGTTCCGCAGCACCGTACGGCCCTTGGCGGCCAGCAGAGCCGCGCCGATCATGGGAAGCACGGCGTTCTTCGCGCCCTGGATGAACGCGGTTCCACGCAGTGCGTTGCCACCGCGCACGCGGTAACGGACCATTCGTGCGGCTCCTTGAAATCAACGGTGAGGCTCGATCGGGCCAACAGTAGTCGCTAACACCAGGTGGCCCAGCCGAATCATCCGCTAAAGGAAGCCCCCGTGATGCGCTCATACGCTTCCAGGTATCGCTGCCTGGTGCGCTCGACAACATGGTCGGGAAGTCGAGGCGGGGGGTTTCCGGAGGATTTGTCCCATCCAGATTCGGGCGAGAGCAGCCAATCACGTACATATTGCTTATCGAAAGAAGGTTGCGCCCGGCCCGGCTTCCACTCGTCGGCCGGCCAGAACCGCGACGAGTCCGGCGTCAGCACCTCGTCGCCCAGCGTCAGCACGCCGTCGGCGTCCCAGCCCAGCTCGATCTTGGTGTCGGCCAGGATGATGCCGCGCTCACGGGCGATCTCCGCGCCGCGCGTGTAGACGTCGATGGTGATGCGCCGCAGCTCCTCGGCGGTCTCCGCGCCGACCTCGGCGACCACCTGCTCGAAGGAGATCGGCTCGTCGTGCTCCCCCTGCGGGGCCTTGGACGAGGGGGTGAAGATCGGCTCCGGCAGCCGGGAACCGTCCTCCAGCCCGGCGGGCAGCGGCACCCCGGACACCGTGCCGGTCGCGCGGTACTCCGACAGGCCGCCGCCGGTCAGGTAGCCCCGGGCCACGCACTCCACCTGGACCATGCGCAGCGGCTTGCACACCACGCTGCGCGCCTCCTCGCCCCTGGACACGATGTGGTTGGGCACGACGTCCTTGAGCTGGTCGAACCACCACAGCGACATCTGCGTGAGGATGGCGCCCTTGTCGGGGATGTCCGGCTCCAGCACGTAGTCGAAGGCCGAGATCCGGTCGGAGGCGACCATCAGCAGCAGGCCCTCGTCGGTCTCGTAGAGGTCGCGTACCTTGCCGGAGTGCAGGTGCTTCATCGGGCGATGTCCGTCCTGTGGTGCGAGCCGCGCAGCTCGACGCGATCAACGAGGTCGTAGGCGTTGCGGCGGGCGCTCTCCTGGTCGGGGCCGCTGCCGACGACGGTCAGCACGCGGCCGCCGTTGGAGACGACCTCGCCGCCGGGGCCGCGCGTGGTGCCGGCGTGGATCACGTACGCGTGCTCGGTCTCGGCCAGGCCGGTGATCACGTCGCCCTTCACCGGCGCGTCGGGGTAGTTCTCCGCCGCGATCACCACGGTCACCGCCGAGCCGTCCTTGAACACCGGGTCGAGGCCGAGCTCGCCGGTCGCGCACGCCATCAGCAGCCCGCCGAGCGGCGTCTCCAGCCGGTCGAGCAGCACCTGCGTCTCGGGGTCGCCGAAGCGGGCGTTGAACTCGACCACCTTCGGCCCCTTCGAGGTCAGGGCCAGCCCCACGTAGAGCACCCCCTGGTACGGCAGCCCGCGCCGCCCCAGCTCGGCGATCGTCGGATGCACGACCTCGCGCATGACCTGCTCGGTGAGCCCTTCCGGAGCCCAGGGAAGCGGCGTGTACGCGCCCATGCCGCCGGTGTTGGGCCCCTCGTCGCCGTCGTAGGCCCGCTTGAAGTCCTGGGCGAGCTGGAGCGGCACCGCCGTGCTGCCGTCGCAGAGCGCGAACAGCGACACCTCGGGCCCGTCGAGGAACTCCTCGATCACCACCCGCTCGCAGGCCCGCGCGTGCTCCAGCGCCTGGTCGCGGTCGCGCGTGACGACCACGCCCTTGCCCGCCGCCAGACCGTCGTCCTTGACGACGTAGGGCGCGCCGAACTCGTCGAGCGCCGCGGCGGCCTCGGCCTCGGTCTCGCACGTGCGCGCCCGGGCGGTCGGCACGTCGGCGGCCTTCATGATCTCCTTGGCGAACGCCTTGGAGCCTTCGAGCATGGCCGCCTCGCGGGTCGGCCCGAAGCAGGCGATGCCGGCCTCGCGCACGGCGTCGGCCACGCCCGCGACGAGCGGCGCCTCCGGCCCGACCACGACGAGGTCGGCCCCCAGTCGCGCGGCCAGCCCGGCCACCTGCGCGGGATCGACGGGATCGACGGGATGAACGGTCGCGACGCCTTCGATGCCCGCGTTACCGGGAGCACAGTGGAGCTCGCTGACCTGGGGATCGAGTTTGAGCGAACGGCACAGGGCGTGCTCACGCCCTCCGGAACCAATGACTAGAACGCGCACGTGCCCCATTGTCGCAGGCCCCGCCGCTCCGCCCGGCGCGGGTCTCGGGCACGTCCCGGGGACTTCGCGGGCACCGCTGATGCCGGAACAAGTCCGCATCTTTGTGTGGTTCTACCTGATCCCAGAGCCCTCCGGCGAGTATCGTCGTTTGGGTTCACCCGCCTGTGGTAGGTTAAGGCGGCTTTGCGGCGTCTCTTGTGATTGGAGGTGGTCCGGGATGAATCCTGGTGATCCCAGCAGTACGTGCTCTCCCACGTACGCCCCAGTTACCCCCGACCACTCCAATCCGGCAGCCTGATCGTGCCTCCACGCATTTGTGTCGATTGAGGTGACTTTTCATCGCGCGTGGAGCGTGCCAGGTCGGGCGGAAAGGGACTGCCATGCGCTCGTCCACGCTTTTCCGTCGCATCAACCGTCACCCTGTTCAGCCGCACGTCGCACGTCCGTCGGCCAAGCCGGCGCGTGAGGTCTGCGTGCCCCCTGTCGACTCCATCGTCGAATTCGGCGCCTACATCCAGGGCAAGAAGGTCTGTGCCCCGGGCATCGTCGAGTCCCTCGAACTCGTACGCGAGCACAACAACAAGGCCGACGGCGCGAACGCGTTCGTCTGGGTCGGCCTGCACGAGCCCGAGGCGCCCGAGGTGGAGTGGCTGTCGGAGGTCTTCGGCCTGCACCCCCTGGCCGTCGAGGACGCGGTCAAGGCCCACCAGCGTCCCAAGGTCGAGCGCTACGGCGAGTCGCTGTTCATGGTCCTGAAGACGGTCGCCTACCTCGACCACGACGAGCTGACCGCCAACAGCGAGATCATCGCGACCGGCGAGATCATGGTGTTCCTCGGGGTCGACTTCGTGGTGACCGTGCGCCACGGCGAGCACTGCCCGCTCACCCTGGTCCGCGAGCGCCTTGAGGACAAGCCCAAGCTGATGAACCGCGGCCCGGCCGGCGTGCTGCACGCCATCGCCGACCACGTCGTCGACCAGTACCTCCAGGTGGCCGACCTGATGCAGCTGGAGCTCGAAGAGGTCGAGGCGACCGTCTTCGCCGACGTCAGCTCCCGCGACATCAACCGGATCTACCAGCTCAAGCGGGAGATGCTGGAGATGAAGCGGGCCGTCACCCCGTTGCAGTCGCCGCTGTCGGCGCTGCCGCAGCGCCGCGTCATCCCCTCGGAGATGCGCGAGTACTTCCGCGACGTCGGCGACCACCTGTCACGCGTCTGCGAGCAGGTCGAGGCCTCCAACGAACTGTGCAGCTCGATCCTTCAGGCCGCGCTGGCCCGCTCGAACGCCCTGGCCAACGAGGACATGCGCAAGATCTCTTCGTGGGTCGCCATCCTGGCCGTGCCGACGATGATCGCCGGCATCTACGGCATGAACTTCGACTTCATGCCCGAGACCAAGCAGGTCTGGGGCTATCCGGCGGTGCTGGCCGTCATGATCACTGCCTGCGTGCTGCTGCACCGCGGCTTCCGCCGCAACGGCTGGCTCTGAAGCGGCTTCCGCCGCGACGGTCGACTCCGAGCGGCTTCCGCCGTGACGGCCGGCTCCGAGCCGCGCTCAGACGCTCACGGGCTTGAGCGGCCGAACCCCCTCCGGCAGCTCAAGGCCACGCTCGCGCCACACCTCCCGCATGCGGTCGGGATAGTCGGTCACGATCCCGGCCACGCCGAGGTCGATCATCCGCCCGGCCAGGGCCTGGTCGTTGACCGTCCAGACCGCCACGTCGAGGTCCGCCGCGGCCGCCTGGGCCATCAGCTTCTCGTCGACCATCACGTGCTCGGGCGAGAGCGTGGTGGCGCCGGCCTCGCGGGCGGCGGCGGGGACGTCGTCGCCCAGCCCGCCCTCGTGCCAGTGGAGCGTGTCGAGCTCGATCAGCGCGAACCGCCTGGTCGCCGGGGCGAGCCGGGCCGCGTGCCCGATGACGCGCCAGTCGAAGCTGAGGACGGCGGCGTTGCCCAGCCTGCCGTGCCGGTCGAGCTCCTCCACCACCAGCTCGGTGAACATCTCGGGGTCGGCCGTCAGCTCCGGCCTGGTGGGGTCGGACTTCAGCTCGACGTGCAGCCGTACGTGCTCGGCCTCGTAGGCGTTGACCAGCCCGAGCACCGCGCCGAGCGTGGGCATCCTGGTCTCCGGCATGGCGACCTGGGTGAGCGCGAACGGGTCGTCGAGGTGGCGCGGCAGGCGTACGCCCACGTCGAGCGTACGCAGCTGGGCGAGGCTGAGCGCGTTGATCGGCTTGCCCACGTACGGGAAGAGCGGATCGCCCTGCCGCAGCGGCCGGCGGTCGGCACTGGTGACGGCCGACACGGTGAGGTCGTGCGTGAGCACGAGGCGGCGATCGGCGGTGAGGGCGACGTCGAGCTCAAGCGCATGGACGCCGAGCTCCATCGTGCGGCTCAGCCCTGGCAGGGTGTTCTCCGGCCACAGGCCCCGCGCTCCCCGGTGACCATGAATCTCAACGCGCACACCGGGGACACTACCCGGCGCGAGCCCCGCTGAGGCAGTGCCACGCCGTGTCCTTTTTATCCTGCTACGCCCTGGTCGAAGGCTGAAGACCGCCAAGCGGCCCCTCCGGCCGCTTATTACATGATAAATGCAACTACCTTGCAATAAGCTGGAACCCATGACGGAGGTTCTCAAACACGCCCATTCCGCAACAGTCCGGGCATGGGTGGACGGCTGGGCGATCTCCCGCAGCGCACCGCGGCCCGTCCCCGAACCGTGGGGCCTCAGAGTGGACGTCGGCCTCCCCGGCCACGTGGCGCGGCACATCGTCGCCACCCCGACCCCGGAGATCCTGGCCCACCTGACCGGCACGCTCACCGTCCCCGGCACCTGGCTCAAGCTCTGCGCCCCGGCCGAGTCGGTCACTCCCTCGCTGCCCCCGGAGTGGTCCGTGCAGGAGCAGGAGTACATGATGACCACCGCTTCCCTGCCCCGCATCACCCCGAAGGCCCCCGCGGGCTACACCCTGGCCATCACCACCAGGGCCGGGGTGACCGTGGCCCGGCTGCTCACGGCGGCGGGCGAGGTGGCGGCGCGCGGCCAGTTCGCCGTCGCGGGCCGCGCCGCCGTGGTCGACCAGGTGGAGACGGCCGCCGAGCACCGGCGCCGCGGCCTCGGCACGGTCGTCATGAACGCGGTCGCCGCCGCCGCCGTGTCCCGTGGCGCCCGCACCGGCGTCCTGGTCGCCACCGCCGCGGGCCAGGCCCTCTACGAAACCCTCGGCTGGACCCTGCACACCCCGATGACCGCCGCCGTCCTCACCTGAGAGGACTTTCCTCTTCGGCCGCGATCGTGACCGTTCCGGAGAACAACAGCGGAATCGTCGCGTCCCGAAGAGCTGCGGTGGTCCTGGCGATCCGTTCGTGGGCCGCCACCTTCTCGTTCAGGACGTGGAGGGTGCGGCCGATCGACCTCTGGACCTCGAAGGGGGCGAGCGCGACAGGCAGGGTGCCGAGGACGCCGGTGCTGACATTGGGAATGGGGCTGCGTACCGCGTTGCGCTCCAACCAGTCCAGAACAGCCGGATGGCTCAGGTAGGAGTCGAGGTAGCGCGCGTCCACGTCGCCACTGGGACGGATCCTGATGATGCCGGTGCCGAACACCGAGCCCTCATGCTCCGAGGTCGCCGACGCGTGTCGGCCGATCGCGCCGGTTCGCACACAGGCAATGTCTCCGGGCTTGAGCTGGTAGCGGGCCAGCCTTCCGCTTTCCTCGTCGCTCACGTGATCGAAGGTTCCAGTGATGCGGCCGCCGACGAGATTCTTGGGTTTGATCACGGTAGTGCGCCCGTCAGGGCTCTCCTGCAGCGCGGCACCGGCCGTGAGTTCGCAGATCTCGGCGAGATTGGTCTCGGTCCAGCCGGCGGGCAACTCACCGATCAACGCGCTCACCATGTGAGTCTCTTCAACGCCTGGTCGGCTTCGGCGTCCGCCTTCGCCGCTGCCACATGCAACTGGTCCAGTTCTCGGAGCAGTGTCTCGACGTCCTGCCCTCCGTGCTCCGAACGGCTTGGAAGCTTTGGTCTGACGTACCTGCTGGGATTGAGGTTGTAGTTCTGTCGCCCCAGCTCCTCGATGGTCTCTGCCGAAGAGGGCGGCACCTCGCGCCGCGGCGCCCTCTCCGCGCGCCAGTCGGCGAGGACGCCGGCGATCGCTTCGTGATCCTCGTTCGACAGCTCACGTTGATTGCGGCGGGAGAGCCGCCCCATCGCCGTCGCGTCCACGAACAGAACCTCCTGTCGCGGCCTTTCCTCCCGGCCCAGCACCCAGACGGTGGCGCCGATGCCCGTTGTGGGGAAGAGTCGTGGAGGCAGGGCTATGAGTGCTTCCACCATGCCGTCGTTCACGAGAGCCTTGCGAATCGCGCGCTCGCGCGGGTTCTCGGAGAAGGCGGTGCCGGGCACCATGAGAACCGCGGCTCTCCCGCCGGGCGACAGGCGTTCCAGCACATACTGCAACCAGGCGAAATTCGCGTTTCCGCGTGGAGGGGGGCCATAGCGCCATGGCCGCCGGTACGCCGGATCGTCTTCGCACCAGTTTCTGACGTTGAAGGGAGGGTTTGTGATGATGTGGGAAAAGCGCTCATGAGGAGGCCGCGGGTCGCACAGCGCCTCCAGGGTCTGGATGCCGAGTCGGGCGTCGACGCCGTGCAGTTCCATGTTCATCCGGGCCAGGGGCAGGCTGTCCCGCTGGAGCGTGTCGCCACGGACCGTCAACTGTTGTTCGGGATCCGTCTCCTGCGCGCGCTCGACGGCCGCGAGAAGCAGCTCTCCGGATCCACAGCTCGGGTCATAGACCTGTGCCGGCGCCTCGGCTGCGGTGACGTCGACCAAGACACGCGCCACAGAGCGTGGTGTGTGAAATTCGCCGCCACGCTTGCCTTCCCATAGTGCGAAGCGATCCATGAAGACGCGAAAGGCCTCGGCGGCGCCCATCGTACGGACCGCCCTGTCAACGATGCCGGCGACTTCGGCGAGCATCCTGTGCCCGCGCTTGAGGTCGGGCAGCATGCCGTCCATCTCCCATGCCAGCTTTCGCAGGGCGTCGGTGGCCCACGCCGACTCGCGTCCTCTGTCACCAGATGCATCTGTCCAGCCGGCCCCGTCGCGTTCCCGCGCGTAAATCAGGCCAAGTACCAGATTTCGGTAAGAGCCCACGTCATGGACGCCGCGCAAGCGCTCCAGGTCCCTCCACAAGTCCTCCTCGGGGGTCACCAGAGAAGCGGCGGCCGGCAGCGCGGGTGGGGCATCCACGGTGCCACCCGGCTTCGGCGCCGCAAGGTTTCTCCGGAAGCGCTGGCCGAAGGTGGTTCCCAACTGTTCGTCAGGCAGCAGTCGATTGACCGCGATCGGCCGGTGGTCGAGCCAGGACGCGATCGAGTCGACAGGGAAGTAGTCCTCGCCGCCGATGCGCTCCGGTTGGGGGAACCCCTTGTGACGGCGTTCCCAGTTGCTCACCGCCGGCCGCTTCACCTGGGCGAGCCGAGCAATGTCGGGCCGCGACACGTAACCGTCGGGTGCGGCCGTCACCGCGCGCCTTCCGGACGGCGGGCCAGCACGCCGGGCAGGCGGTCGATGGTTTGGAGCCATGTGACGAGCTTCGGTTCGACGTGGCCGAGCAGGCGATAGATCTTGGCATGATCGGCAGCCAGATGCCGGTGGTGCACGGGCTCGTGATGCATGATCCGGTTACGCAGGAGCAGCATGGCCTGGAGGTTGTCACGCAGCGGCTCCCTGGCCCCCTTGTAGTGCGGGAAGGCGCGGTGGAGAGCGGGCACCCACAAGTGGCGGTCATACCGACGTCCCAACAGCGACACCCAGAAGCCGAACGACAACTCGGCGACCACGTTGTCCGCGCCGGGGCGACGGTTGTTCCTGCGGTGCAACTCGTTCTCCACCCTGAGCACCTTGTCGGCGTCATGCTCCTGCAACGGAGCCACGTGCCACCAGTCGGCTCGCCCGAACCTCTCGCACAGTTCACGATGCTCGGCGTTCCGCAGGCTGATCTCCAACCAATGCAACGGCTGGTAGAACGCTTCGGACACTTCGACGTTCCACTGGTACAGATTCCAAGCAGGCGAACTGTCTCCGCTGAACGCGGCAAGGTACGGCGCGAAGCGTGGCTCGGAGATCGTTCGCTCGATCCACCCAGGCACGTCAGTACGCATGGCGAAACCCTCCAGAGCACGGCTGACTCATAGCGGCACCTCGGGGTATGCTGTAGCTCGTACGCCCCGGGTCCGCCTCTGCTCCGCATGCCGCCCGGGGCACGGCTTTTTCTGCGATCGCAGTTGTACGAGCTGCCGCCTCAGAGGGCATTCGCTGTACCTTGACGGTACACCGCGCCCTTCCCGCGATCAAGCGTATGGCAATACAAAAACTGTTAACCCTCGACGATAGGGGGACAGCAACGCCGTCCCCCTTACGTCAGCCTCAGACCAGCGAGCGGACCACGACGGTCTGGTCCCGGCCCGGGCCGACGCCGATCGCCGAGATGGGCGCCCCGCTCATCTCCTCCAGCGTCCGCACGTACGCCTGCGCGTTCGGCGGCAGGTCGTCGAACGACTTGGCGTTGGAGATGTCCTCCTTCCAGCCCGGCAGCTCCTCGTAGACCGGGACCGCGTGGTGGAAGTCGGTCTGGGTCATCGGGATCTCGTCGTGCCGGACGCCGTCGACCTCGTACGCCACGCACACCGGGATGCTCTCCAGCCCCGACAGGATGTCGAGCTTGGTGAGGAAGTAGTCGGTGATGCCGTTGATCCGGGTCGCGTAGCGGGCGATCACCGCGTCGAACCAGCCGCAGCGCCGGTTGCGGCCGGTGGTGACGCCGTACTCGCCGCCCGTCTGGCGCAGCCACTCGCCCGTCTCGTCGGTCAGCTCCGTCGGGAAGGGCCCCGAGCCCACGCGGGTCGTGTACGCCTTCAGAATGCCGATGATCTTCGTGAGCCGGTTCGGCGGGATGCCCGCCCCGGCGCACGCGCCCCCGGACGTCGGCGAGGAGGAGGTGACGAACGGGTACGTGCCGTGGTCGATGTCGAGCAGCGTGCCCTGACCACCCTCCAGCAGCACGAACTTGCCCTCGTCCAGCGCCTTGGAGAGCACGAGCGAGGTGTCGGCGATGTGCGGCTTGAGCCGTTCGGCGTAGGCCAGGTACTCCTCCAGCACGGCGGCCGGGTCGATGCCGCGCCGGTTGTAGACCTTGGTCAGCACCTGGTTCTTCTCGGTCAGCGCGACCTCGATCTTCTTGGCCAGGATGCCCGGGTCGAGCAGGTCCTGGACCCGCACGCCCATCCGGGCGATCTTGTCGCCGTACGCGGGGCCGATGCCGCGTCCGGTGGTGCCGATCTTGGCCTTGCCCAGATAGCGCTCGGTGACCTTGTCCAGCGCCTTGTGGTGCGGCATGATCAGGTGCGCGTTGGACGAGATCAGCAGGCGCTCGGCGGAGATGCCCCGCGCGGCCAGCCCGTCGATCTCGCTCAGCAGCACCCCCGGGTCGATCACCACACCGTTGCCGATCACCGGTACGACGTCCGGCGACAGGATCCCTGTCGGCAGGAGATGCAGAGCGTATTTCTGGTCACCGATGACGACGGTGTGTCCCGCGTTGTTGCCACCCTGATAACGGACGACGTAGTCGACGTCGCCACCGAGCAGGTCGGTGGCCTTGCCCTTGCCTTCATCGCCCCACTGGGCCCCAACGAGAACGGCAGCCGGCATTGTTCAGTCTCCCGAGCACAAAACGAAACCCCTGGCGCAAGTGCGACAGGGGCTCTTGCGTAGAGAGACTACCCGAGTCTGCCTATTCGTCCCAAGGCGCGTGCCCCCAATGGGGTGCTAACCCTTGGCCAGCGCCTCATATCCGGTGTCGGTGCTGTCCTTGAGGAACTGCAGGCAACGCTCGGCCTCGTCCTTCTCGCCGATGGACTGCGCGGCCCTGGACAGGGCGTAGAGGCAGCGCAGGAAGCCGCGGTTGGGCTCGTGCTCCCAAGGGATGGGACCGTGGCCCTTCCAGCCGCTCCTGCGCAGCTGGTCGAGGCCGCGATGGTAGCCCGTGCGGGCGAAGGCGTAGGAGGTGACGGCGTGGCCCTGCGCGAAGTATTCCTCCGCGAGCGCGGCCCAGGCCGCCGGGTGGGCCGGGAAGCGGGCGGCCACGTCGGCGGCCTTGGCCCCTGATTCGAGCGCCTCCCTGGCCTCGGGCAGGTCCGGCAGGTGAGTCGGGGGCGGCCCGGCGAGAAGGTTATCCATAGGACAAGTCATACCCGCCGTGCCGCCCAAGTGGCTAGGAGATCTTCGTCCCACTGCTCTTGAGGTTGTGGCAGGCCTCCGCCACGCGGGCCGCCATGCCGGTTTCGGCGCTCTTGCCGTAGGCGCGCGGGTCGTACGCCTTCTTGTTGCCGACCTCGCCATCGACCTTCAGGACGCCGTCGTAGTTGCGGAACATGTGGTCGGCGATCGGCCGGGTGAAGGCGTACTGGGTGTCGGTGTCGACGTTCATCTTCACGACGCCGTAGGAGATGGCCTCGTGGATCTCCTCCAGCAGCGAGCCGGAGCCGCCGTGGAAGACCAGGTCGAACGGCTTGTCCTTGCCGTACTTGGCGCCGACCGCGTCCTGGATCTCCTTCAGCACGCTCGGCCGCAGCTTCACGTGGCCCGGCTTGTAGACGCCGTGCACGTTGCCGAACGTGGCGGCCAGCATGTAGCGGCCCCGGTCGCCGACGCCGACGGCCTCGGCCGTGGCCAGCGCGTCCTCGGCGGTGGTGTAGAGCTTCTCGTTGATCTCGCCGACGACGCCGTCCTCCTCGCCGCCGACCACGCCGATCTCCATCTCCATGATGATCCGGGCGCGGGCGCACTTGTCCAGGAGCTCCTTGGCGATCTCCAGGTTCTCCTCCAGCGGTACGGCCGAGCCGTCCCACATGTGCGACTGGAAGAGCGGGTCGAGGCCCTTGGACACCCGCTCCAGCGAGATGTCGATCAGCGGCCGCATGTAGCCGTCGAGCTTGTCCTTGGGACAGTGGTCGGTGTGCAGCGCCACCGTGACCGGGTACTTGGCGGCGACGACCCGCGCGTACTCGGCCAGGGCGGTCGCGCCCGTCACCATGTCCTTGACCGTCGTGCCGGAGAGGAACTCGGCGCCGCCGGTCGACACCTGCACGATGCCGTCGCTCTCGGCCTCGGCGAACCCGCGCAGGGCGGCGTTCAAGGTCTGAGAAGAGGTCACGTTGATCGCCGGATAGGCGAACCCGCCCGCCTTGGCACGGTCGAGCATTTCGGCGTAGACCTCTGGAGTCGCGATGGGCATGAGTCATCTCCCTGAGAAGTACGGCTTCGCGCCTGCCCAGTATCCCGGCTCCCCACCTCAACTGGTAGTGACAACGCGAGCCGGATGGCCACATCCGATTCGCTCGGCTCCAGGTAGGCTCACGGGGTGGACTGGCTCTGGAATCTCCTCGACCCGACGTGGTGGCTCACCATCCTCGGCGCCTTCGCCACCATCGGCGTGCTGGCCATCATCTTCGCCGAGACGGGTCTGCTGCTCGGCTTCTTCCTGCCGGGCGACTCGCTGCTGGTGGCGGCGGGGATCTTCAGTTCCGCGTCGCTGGTCGTGGGCGAGGCGCCGCCGATCTCCTTCCCCGTCCTGGTGATCGGCACACCGCTGTGCGCCATCGCGGGCGCCCAGCTCGGCCACTTCCTGGGGGCCAGGTTCGGCAGGAAGATGTTCGACAGGCCGGACTCCCGGCTGTTCAAACGCGAACACGTGATGCGGGCCGAGGAGTTCTTCCAGAAGTTCGGGCCGGCCAGGGCGGTGGTGCTGGCGCGGTTCGTGCCGATCGTCCGCACGTTCATGAACCCGGTGGCCGGCGTGCTGGAGATGCCCGCCAGGCGTTTCTTCCTGTGGAACGTCATCGGCGGCGTGGTCTGGGTCGAGGGCCTGGTGCTGCTCGGCTACTTCCTCGGCAGCAAGGTCGACCCCAAGCAGATCGACAAGTACATCCTGCCGGGCGTGTTCATCATCGTCTTCATCTCGCTGATCCCGATCATCATCGAGGTCGTCAAGAAGCGCCGCGAGCGCAAGCGGATGCCCCTGCCCAACGGCAAGCACCACCGCGTGCCCTCCAGCACCGACCCTCAGCACTGATCCCGCCGTCGACCGTCCCTCGCGCCCCGGGTGAGCAGGGCGCGAGGGAGGCCGTCACAGTCCGAGGTCCTGGAGGGTGAAGGCGGTGCGGTAGTCGAGCCCCTCCTCCGCCATCCGCGCGCCCGCGCCCCGGTCGACGATCGTGGCCACGGCCACCACCTCGGCGCCCGCCTCCCGCAGCGCCTCGACGGCGGTCAGCGGCGAGCCGCCGGTCGTCGAGGTGTCCTCCACGGCCAGCACCCGGCGCCCCTTCACCTCGGGCCCCTCGATGCGGCGCTGCATGCCGTGCGACTTCTGCGCCTTGCGCACCACGAACGCGTCGAGCGTGCGCCCGCGCGCCGCCGCCGCGTGCAGCATCGCGCAGGCCACCGGGTCGGCCCCCATCGTGAGCCCGCCCACGGCGTCGAAGTCGAGATCGTCGGTCAGGTCGAGCATCACCTTGCCGACGAGCGGCGCGGCCACCCCGTCGAGCGTGATGCGTCGCAGGTCGAGGTAGAAGTCGGCCTCCTTGCCCGAGGAGAGCGTGACCTTGCCGTGGACGACGGCCTTGCGCTTGATCTCGGCCAGCAGGTTGTCGCGGTCTGTCATGCGCCCAAGCTTAGGGTCCCAGGGTCAGCGTCCTGATGAGAGCGAGGGCCTGCGCGTGCGCGCGGGGGAGCCGGCGCGCGCGGACGCGGGGGTGGCGGCCGTAGAGGATGTCGGTGGTGCGCAGGCGGGCGAGCCGGTCGGGCAGCCGCTCGTCCTCAGTGGTCACCGCGCCCACGCGGACGGGCGCGAGCAGCGCCAGCGTCTCGCCGCCGGTGAACACCTTGCGCAGCGCCGTCGCCAGGTTGAGCGCCGCCGCCAGCCGCTCGGCCGGCTCGCCGATCGGCCCGTACGGCTCGGCCACCACCAGCAGGTGCCCGCCCGCGGCCGCCCCCCGGTAGAGCTCGCCCAGCCTGGTACGCAGGTAGCCCACCGTGGCCAGCCCGGTCAGCGGGTCCTCGCACCGCAGGTCGTTCATGGGCGCGAAGCTCTGCTCGGCCCACCCCGCCGCGTACGCCCGTACCAGGGGGAACGACGGCTCGCCCCGGTCGGTGACGGCGAACAGCGCCGCCAGGTCGTTCAGCCCCTCGGTGATCCCCACGCCCGCCTCCGCGCGCGCCGCGCCCAGCTCCTCGCAGGCGCGCGGCAGGTCGCCGCCGCGCGTCGCGGCCTTGATCGCGTACTCCACGGCCGGAGCCCACCAGTCGTCGGCCAGCGACCATCCCTCCGCCGTGCTCCGGCCGCGCCAGCGCGTCCGCACGTCCTCGCCCATGCGTGCCTCCCCTAGGTCCTCAGAGGTAAAGACGGCCATGCGGTTTAGTCATGACGGAGAATGCGGAATGATTGCGCGGGGCAACCCACCGTAATCGTGAGGTCACAATGAGTGTGGAATCGCCGCGTAGCGATGCCGACCTTCTGAAGGAGGTCAGGGCCGGAGACGCGACCGCGTACGGACGGCTCTACGAGCGTCACGTGGCCGCGGCCCGCGCGCTGGCCAGGCAGTTGGTCAGGGGCGAGTCCGAGGTCGAGGACGTCGTGGCCGAGTCGTTCACGAAGATCCTCGACCTGGTCGGCAGGGGCGGCGGGCCCGAATCGGGGTTCCGCACGTACCTGCTGACCGTCGTGCGCCGCACCGTCTACGACCGCGGCCGGGTCGAGAGCCGCCAGGTGACCACCGGCGAGATCGAGCGGTACGACCCGGGCGTGCCCTTCGCCGATCCCGCGCTCGTCGGCCTCGAACGGTCGATGATCTCCCGCGCGTTCCTGTCGCTGCCCGAGCGCTGGCGGGCGGTGCTCTGGCACACCGAGGTGGAGAAGTGCAAGCCCGCCGAGGTCGCGCCGCTGCTCGGGCTGTCGGCCAACGGGGTGGCGGCGCTGGCCTACCGGGCGCGCGAGGGGCTGCGGCAGGCGTACCTGCAGATGCATCTGCGCGCGGCGCCGCAGCACGAGTGCCGTCCGGTGCTCGGCAAGATGGGCGCCTACGTCAGGGGCGGCCTGGCCAGGCGCGACTCGCGGGCGGTCGACGACCACGTGAACGGCTGCGAGGAATGCCACGGCGTGCTGCTCGAACTGACCGACGTCAACCGCGGCCTGCGCGTCATCGTCGGCCCGTTGATCGCCGGGCCGGTGTTCGGCGGTTACGCGGCGGCGCTGGCCAAGGTGGGCGCGGCCGGCGGAGGCACGGGCTGGCTGCTGCGGCTGTTCGGGCTGCTGCGGCGGACGCCCTCGCGGCAGCAGGTCGTGGTGGCGGGCGGCGTGGCGGTCGCGTCCGCGGCGGTGGCGGCGTTCGTGCTGGTGTCCGGGGAGTCGCCGGCGGTCAGGCAGCCGGTGCCGCCGCCCGCGCCCGTGGCCCAGCGGCCTCCGGCGTCGGTGCGGCCGGTGCCGCTGCCCGTGCCGAGCGAGCCGCCCGCGCGCGTGCCGCCGCCGCCGGAGGAACCGTCGGGCAGGCCGCGGCTGCGGGCCACGATCGGCGCGCTCGGCGCCCTCGTACGCGCCCAGCCCGGCATCGTCGGCATGCGCCTGCGCAACGACGGCGACGGCCCGAGCGGCGAGCTGGCCGCGACCGTCGAGCTGCCGCCCGGCGTGACGCTCCTCCCGTCCGCCCGGCGCGGCCAGGGGGTGGCGCTGCTCGATCCCGTGGGCACGGTCGACGGCTGGTCCTGCCGGCAGGCCGGTCAGGGCGCGCGGTGCGCCAGGCAGCCGCTCGCCGCCGGGCAGGGCACGGCGCTGTTCCTGCGCGTGCTGGTGTCGGAGCAGGCGCCGGAGGGCGCCGGGCCCGCCGTGCGCGTCGACGCGGCCGGCCTGCACGTCAAGGCGCGGGCCGAGCAGGGCGTGCGCACGGCGGGGGCGTCGGCCAGGTTCGCCACCGAGGGCAGGGTCGCCGTCAGGGCGATCGGCAACACGCTGCTCACCTGCCCCGAGGAGCACGACGGCTGTGCCGAGGCCAGGCGCCGCCAGGGCGACCAGCGCGACAACGACCTGTGGCCGATGACCGCGCTCGACCAGGACGCCAGCCCGGCCACCACCGCCTCCAGCGCGGCCCGGCTCACCCTGCCCAAGGACGGCCGGGTCGTGTGGGCGGGCCTCTACTGGTCGGCGAGCGGCGCGGCGGCGGGGCCGGTCAAGGTCAGGGCGCCTGGGCGGCGCACGTACGTGTCGGTCCGGCCCGACCACGTCACGACCCTCGACATGCCGCTCGGCCCGGCCTACCAGGCGTTCGCCGACGTCACCGCGCTGGCCGGGCAGGCGCGGCCGAGCGGCCTGTGGTGGGCGGCCGACCCGCCGATGGCGGAGGGGGCCTCCAGCCACGCCGGGTGGAGCCTGGTGGTGATCGTGTCCGGGCCGCGGCAGCCGTACAGCCAGGCCGTGGTGCTCGACACGGCGACCGTGATCGGCGGTCCGGTCAGGAAGGTGCGCATGCCGCTCGGCGGCCTGAGCCCGGCCGCCGCGCCCGCCAGGGCCGAGCTGGTGACCTGGGAGGGCGACGCCGACCTCGGGGGCGACAAGGTCTCGCTCGGCACCGGCGCGATCACCCCGGCGGGCGGCGACCGCGACCGCGCCAACGTCTTCGACGGCTCCTCCAACGGCGCCACGGGGATGACCTTCGGCGTCGACGTCGACACGGTCGACGCCGAGCTGGGCCGCGACCCGGGGCTGACGATCGTGGCCGACCGGGACGTCGTGCTGTTCGGCGTGGCCGCACTGAGCGTCAGGGCGCGCTCATGACCATGAACAGGACAAACTGGTACGGTCTGCCTAAAACCTCCGGTCGGACGGCGACCCGCGGTCGAATCGTCGGGATTCACCCTCGCGCGATCACCTGCTTTCATTACCCTGAGAGAGGGCCGCCGAGTCCGGTCTCTGACGGTGCAGAGCCAGCAAGGTCGGACCACCAGGAAAGGGGCGGTGTCAGTGGATCGCTGCGCGCTGTTCGTGGACGCCGGCTATCTGCTGGCAGACGGAGCGATGGCCGTGCACGGCACTCGCCATCGCGAAGCCGTCGCCTGGGACTATCCCGGGCTCCTCCAGCTGATGACCAACCTGTCGCGCGAGCGCACGGGCCTGCCGCTGCTGCGGTGCTACTGGTACGAGGCGACCGTCGAGGGCCGCCGCACCCCGGAACACGACGCGCTGGCCGACATCCCGGGCCTCAAGCTCAGGCTCTCGCGCATCCGGCCGGGCCGCCGCGAAGGCGTCGACGCCCAGGTCCATCGCGACCTCATGACCCTGGCCCGCAACAACGCCATCTGCGACGCCGTCGTCGTCAGCGGCGACGAAGACCTCGCCCAGGTGGTGTGCGACGCCCAAGACCTCGGCATCAGGGTCACCGTCATCCACATCGCGGCCGACGGCGGGTGGGCCGTGTCCCGGTCGCTTCGGCAGGAGTGCGACGACCTGGTCGAGCTGGGCGGTGTCCACCTGCGGCCCTACGTCACCATGGTGAGCGGCGTCACCGAGTCCTCCAACGGTCACCACCAGCCGCTCAGCAACGGGCACGCCGCGCACTCGCTGCCGCCCGCCCCGCCGGCCTCGGCGCCGCCGTCCCCGACGGCCTCGCTGCCACCGGGCTCGTCGTCCTCGGGCAGCCACGCGGCCAGTCCGCCCTCCGGGAGCCACGCGGCGCCCTCCGCCGGGCAGCCGTCCGCCAACGGGCCCGCGTCGTCGGCCGGGCGGGGGCAGGCGTCCACGCCGCCGGTGCTGCCGTCCTACTCGGGGTACCAGGAGCAGCCGCCGTCCATCCCGCCGTCCGCCGCGCCGGCGACCGGGCCGTTGCAGCAGCCGCAGTCCGCCTCGCCCAGCACCGGGCAGTTCGCCACGCCGTCGTCGGGGGGCGCGTACCAGCCGTCGCAGCTCGGGCCCTACACCGGGCCGCAGGCCGCCCCGGTCTCGCCGCCGTCCGCGGCGACCGCCGGGGCCACCACGCTGGCCGACGCCGTCAAGGCCGCCCACCGCGAGGGGCACGACTTCGGCGAGTCCGTGGCCCGCGACGCGCCCGCGCTGTGGCTGGAGGCCGTGCTCGCCCGCAAGCCCCGCATGCCCTCCGACCTGGAGGCCCGCCTGCTGCAGGGCTCCTCGCTGCCGATCGACTTCCTCCTGCACGACGAGGTTCGCCACGCCCTGCGCCGCGGCTTCTGGGACGCCCTCGAACGCGCCCGCCACTGACCGCCACGCCCGGGCGCCGTAGGTGGCGGCCCGGGCGTCCGGTGGGACGGCGTCAGGAGAGCGCGTCGAAGCCCGCGCGCAGGTGGGTGAGCCGGTCGGCCAGGTCGCCCAGCGGGACGGCGAGCGCCGGATCCTGCGACTTGCGGGCCAGCTCCCGTACCCGGGCCAGCTCGTCCTCCGCGGCGGTGAGCCGCCGGGACAACTCCGGCAGGACCGAGGCGTGGTCACCCGCTCCCGGCGGCAACTCGGCGGTCAGCCGCTCCCGGAGCAACGACGCCTGCTCGGCCAGTCGCTTGTTCATGTTGTAGAGCTCGGTGAACACCGACACCTTCGCCCGCAGCACCCACGGGTCGAACGGCTTGGTGAGATAGTCGACCGCCCCGGCCGCGTAGCCGCGGAAGGCGTAGTCGGGAGCGCTGTCGACCACGGTCAGGAAGATGATCGGGATGTTCCTGGTCCGCTCCCGCCGCTTGATGTGGGCGGCCGTCTCGAACCCGTCCATGCCCGGCATCCGGACATCGAGCAGGATCAGCGCGAACTCGGTGTTGAGCAGCGCCTTGAGCGCTTCCTCGCCGGACCTGGCGCGTACGGGCACCAGGTCGAGCGAGCTGAGGATCGCCTCCAGGGCGATCAGGTTCTCCTCGCGGTCGTCGACCAGGAGGATCTTGGCACGGTCAGGCATCGATCACGACCCTTCGGCGGTTGAGGGCGACGAGTCGTTCGTGGCTCCTCGCCCACGGCTGAGCCAGCCGCGCAGCCGTTCGAGCAGGCGGTCCACGTCGACCGGTTTGGGCACATAGTCGGACGCGCCCGAGGCGATGCTCTTCTCGCGATCACCTCGCATGACCTTGGCGGTCAGCGCGATGATCGGCAGATCGGCGAACTGCGGCATGCGCCGGATGGCCGAGGTCGTGGCCCAGCCGTCCATCTCCGGCATCATGATGTCCATCAGTACGAGCGCGACGTCCTCGTTCCGTTCGAGCTGTTCGATCCCCTCACGGCCGTTCTCAGCGTAGACGACCGTCGATCCGTGCCGTTCCAGCACGCTGGTGAGGGCGAACACGTTGCGGATGTCGTCGTCGACGATGAGGATCTTGGCGCCGTTGAGCGGGTCGTCGCCCTGCCACTGGGCGGGCGTCTCCACCGGCGCCTCGACCAGCTCGGGCATCGGCATGTCGAGCGGCATGGGCGGCTCGGGCATGGTCGCGGCGGCGGCCTGCTCCTCGGCGGGCGAGGTCATGAGCTGCCGGCGCGGGGCCGTGCTGCCGTCGGTGGCGGCCAGCGGGCCGGTGTAGGAGGCGGGCAGGTAGAGGGTGAACGTGCTGCCCTTGCCCAGCTCGCTGTCGACGTGGATCTCGCCGCCGAGCAGTCGCGCTATGTCGCGGCAGATGGCCAGGCCGAGACCGGTGCCGCCGTACTTGCGGCTGGTGGTGCCGTCGGCCTGCCTGAACGCCTCGAAGATGACCTCGCGCTTGTCGGGCGCGATGCCGATGCCGGTGTCGATCACCTGGAACGCCAGCAGGTCGGTGGCGTCGTGGAGGGTGTCGTCGTCGAAGTCGACGCCCCGCGGCGCCGCCGCGACCCGCAGCTTGACCTCGCCCTTCGGGGTGAACTTCACCGCGTTGGACAGCAGGTTGCGCAGCACCTGTTGCAGGCGCTGCTCGTCGGCCCGCAGCTCGCTCGGCACGTCGGAGGCCACCTCCACGCCGAACGACAGCCCCTTGTCCTGGGCCAGCGGCGCGAAGGCCGCCTCCAGCAGGTCGACCATCTTGGGCAACGACACCTGGATCGGATGGATGTCCATCCGGCCGGCCTCGACCTTCGACAGGTCGAGCATGTCGTTGATGAGCTGGAGCAGCGACGACCCCGCGCTGTGGATCGTCCGGGCGAACTCGACCTGCTGGGAGGTCAGGTTGCCCTCGGCGTTCTCGGTCAGCAGCTTGGCCAGCACCAGCAGGCTGTTGAGCGGCGTACGCAGCTCGTGGGACATGTTCGCGAGGAACTCGGACTTGTACCGCGAGGAGACGGCGAGCTGCTCGGCGCGCTCCTCCAGCGTGCGGCGGGCCTGCTCGATCTGGAAGTTCTGGATCTCGATCGCGCGGTTCTGCTTGGCCAGCAGCGCCGCCTTGTCCTCCAGCTCGGCGTTGGACCTGCGCAGCTCCTCCTGCTGCCGCTGGAGCTCGTCGGAGCGCTCCTGGAGCTCACGGGTGAGCCGCTGGGACTCGGTCAGCAGGTCTTCGGTGCGGGAGTTGGCGATGATCGTGTTCATCGTGACGCCGATGGTCTCGACGAGCTGCGTCAGGAAGTCGAGGTGCACCTCGCCGAACGGGGTGAAGGAGGCCAGCTCCAGCACGCCGAGCACGCGGTTCTCGAACAGGATCGGCAGCACCACGATCTGGGCGGGCGTGGACTGGCTGAGCCCGCTGTCGATGGTGATGAACTGCGGCGGCACGTCGTCGAGGATGATGTGCCTGCCCTCGGCCGCGGCCTGGCCGACGATGCCCTCGCCGATCGCGAACCGCCGGCGCGGCCCCCGGTCGGGACGCACGCCGTAGCCGCCGATCAGCGTCAGCTCGTGGTCGCCCTCGGGGTCGATGCCGTAGAAGGCGCCGTAGCGGGCCGAGACCAGCGGCGTCAGCTCGCTCATCGTCAGCTTGGCCACCTCGAACAGGTCGCGGTGGCCCTGCATGAGCCGGGAGATGCGGGCCAGGTTGGACTTGAGCCAGTCCTGCTCCTGGTTGGCCTGGGTGGTCTCGCGGAGGTTGGCCACCATCGAGTTGATGTTGTCCTTCAGCTCCGCCAGCTCGCCCTGCGCCTCGACGGCGATCGAACGGGTCAGGTCGCCCCGGGCCACGGCGCTGGTCACGGTCGCGATGGCACGCACCTGCGTGGTCAGGTTGCCGGCCAGTTCGTTGACGCTCTCGGTGAGCCGCTTCCAGGTGCCCTCGACGCCCTCGACCCGGGCCTGGCCGCCGAGCTGGCCCTCCGAACCCACCTCGCGGGCCACACGGGTGACCTCGGAGGCGAAGGAGGACAGCTGGTCGACCATCCGGTTGATGGTGGTCTTCAGCGCCAGGATCTCGCCCTGGGCGTCGACGTCGATCTTGCGGGTCAGGTCGCCGTTGGCCACGGCCGTGGTGACCTCGGCGATGTTGCGCACCTGGTAGGTCAGGTTGTTCGCCATGAAGTTGACGTTGTCGGTGAGGTCCTTCCAGACGCCCGACACGCCCTGCACCCGCGCCTGGCCGCCGAGCTGCCCCTGCGTGCCCACCTCGCGGGCCACGCGGGTGACCTCGTCGGCGAACGACGAGAGCTGGTCGACCATCGTGTTGAGGGTGTCCTTGAGCTGCAGGATCTCGCCCTGCGCGTCAACGGTGATCTTCCTCGACAGGTTGCCCTGCGCCACCGCGGACGACACGGCCGCGATCTGGCGCACCTGCGAGGTCAGGTTGTTGGCCATCGAGTTGACGTTGTCGGTGAGGTCCTTCCAGACCCCGGACACGCCGCGCACCTGAGCCTGGCCGCCGAGCTGCCCCTCGGTGCCCACCTCGCGGGCCACACGGGTGACCTCGGAGGCGAACGAGGACAGCTGCTCGACCATCGTGTTCATGGTCGACTTGAGTTCGAGGATCTCGCCCTGGGCGTCGACGTCGATCTTGCGGGTCAGGTCGCCGTTGGCCACGGCCGTGGTCACCTGGGCGATGTTGCGCACCTGGTAGGTCAGGTTGTTGGCCATCGAGTTGACGTTGTCGGTGAGGTCCTTCCAGACGCCCGACACGCCCTTCACCTCGGCGCGCCCGCCGAGCTTGCCCTCCGTGCCGACCTCGCGGGCGACGCGGGTGACCTCGTCGGCGAAGGACGAGAGCTGGTCGACCATCGTGTTGAGGGTGTCCTTGAGCTGCAGGATCTCGCCCTCGGCGTCGACCGTGATCTTCTTCGACAGGTTGCCCTGTGCGACCGCCGTCGCCACGGTCGCGATCGAGCGCACCTGCGAGGTCAGGTTGTTGGCCATGAAGTTGACGTTGTCGGTGAGGTCTTTCCAGACGCCCGACACGCCGGTGACCTGCGCCTGGCCGCCGAGCTGGCCCTCGGTGCCGACCTCGCGGGCCACGCGGGTGACCTCCTCGGCGAAGCCCGAGAGCTGGTCGACCATCGTGTTGACGGTGTTCTTCAGCTCGAACATCTCGCCCACGGCGTCGACCGTGACCTTGCGGCTCAGGTCGCCCTTGGCGACCGCGGTGGTGACCACGGCGATGTCGCGGACCTGCGCGGCCACGCGCGAGGACATCGTGTTGACGGCCTCGGTGAGGTCGCGCCAGCTGCCCGACATGCCGCGCAGGTTGGCGCTGCCGCCCAGCCTGCCCTCGGTGCCCGCCTCGCGGGCGACCCGGGTGACCTCGGAGTTGAACAGGGCGAGCTGGTCGACCATGCCGTTGATGGCCTTGCCCAGGCGGCGCACCTCGCCGCGGGCCGACCGGTCGAGGTCGATGCGCCGCGACAGGTCGCCCTTGGCCACCGCGTCGATCACGTCGGCCGCGCCGCTGACCGGGCTGACCAGGGCGTCGATCAGCATGTTGACCGACTCGACGCTCTCCGACCAGGCCCCGACACCGGGGCCGGGCGTCAGCCGCTCCCCGAAGCGCCCTTCCTTGACGACTTCCTTGCGAACTCTTGCCAGCTCGTTCGCGAGATGTTCGCGGCGATCGGCCACTTCGTTCAGCAACAGACGCACTTCACTGAGGATGCCGGGGGGCGCGTGAGGGACCCGACGCCGGAAATCGCCGTCACGCCAGGAGAAAAGTGTCTCCAGCACGGGAACGAGATCCGATTCTGTATAGGTCCTCTCCTCCGGGCTTGATGCGGCCTTGGCCGTGGTCATGGGGCCTCCTTCACTCGCGACGGGTCCCGGCGAGTGATTCAAGTCTGTCACGATGAGTAGCTCGTAGTCCTGCCCTTGGATTTACCCCAAGTCAGTGAGAAGTGTGGTAGGCACGATGGGATGACTGCATCTCCCCATGCGGTGCTGGCCGCGACCTTCGCGCCTGGCGATACCGCTGTGACGGCTGCGATGAGGTTCACGCGCGAGGTGATGACCGCGTGGGCCACTGTCAGCGTGCTCCACGCCGCCGAGCAGGTGGCCGGAGATCTGACGGAGCAGGTCTCTGACGAGCCGTTTGAGGTGATTTGGAAGCATTATGGAGATGCCGTCCAGGTCGAACTACGGCAGCGGATCACCGCTCACGGTGATCCGAAGGCTCCTTCCGTGCACGTGGAAGAGTGGGGAGTCACCTTCGCGGGCGATTCCCGTGTCCATTGGGCAAGGCTCACGCTACCCGGCTCGGTGGACCAGGTGGCCGCGGAATGGCTGGAGGAGAGCGCGCGGGGCCCTCACTGGCTCGGATTCCTGGCCGACGCGAGCGACCTGCTGGCCGGCACCCTCGACCCCGACATGGTCCCGGCGATCATCGCGCAGATCGTCGTGCCGCGCCTGTCGAACTGGTGCGCCGTCTACACCGCCGACAGCTCGGGCGGCCCGCTGCGGCTGGTCTACCTGTGGCACGCCGACGAGGCCCGCATCGACGGCCTGCGCGAGCAGCTCACGGACATGAACATCGGCGCGGCCGACACCAGGGCGACGTCCATCATCCACCTGAACGACTCCCAGGTGCTGGCCGTGCCGCTCACCGCGCGCGGCCGCGGGCTCGGCATGATGTGCCTGGGCCGGTCCGACCGCTTCCCCGACGACGTCATCCAGTTCGCCGAGGACATCGGCAGGCGCGCCGCGCTGGCCATGGACAACGCCCGGCTCTACGCCCAGCAGGCCGCCGCCAACCGGGCGCTGCAGCGCAGTCTCCTGCCGCCCAACGAGCCCGAGGTGCCCGGCCTCGACTACGGCGTCATCTACGAGCCCGCCGGCGAGGCCAACGAGGTCGGCGGCGACTTCTACGACCTGTTCAAGGCGGGCGACGACTCCTGGCGCTTCGCGATCGGCGACGTCTGCGGCACCGGCCCGGAGGCGGCCGCGGTGACCGGCCTGGCCCGTCACACGCTGCGCCTGCTGGCTCGTGAGGGCTACGGCGTGGCCGCGGTGCTCGGCCGGCTCAACCAGGCGATCCTGGAGGAGGGCGAGCGGGCCCGGTTCCTCACGCTGCTCCACGGCGACATCACGCCCGTGGAGTCCGGCCTGGAGGTGCGGCTGGTGTCCGCCGGCCATCCCGAGGCGCTGCGGCTCAGGCCGAGCGGCAAGGTGGAGGCGGTGACCACGCCCCAGTCGTTGCTCGGCGTCTTCCACGAGGTCGTGTTCGAGGCCGACACCATCCATCTCGACCACGGCGACGTGCTGCTCGCGGTGACCGACGGCGTGACCGAGCGGCGCTCGGGCGGCCGGCTGCTCGACGACGACGGCGGCCTGGCCAAGCTGCTGGCCGAGTGCGCCGGGCTGTCGGCCAGGGCGGTGGCCGAGCGCATCCGCAGGGGCGCGGCTGAGTTCGCCGCCGAGCCGAGCGCCGACGACCTCGCCATCGTGGTCCTCCGCGCACGCTGACCGCGCGGGAGCGCCCCCGCAGGAGCGCTCCCAAAACGTGCGCGAGAAGTCAGCCGATGTGTACGTGCTTGCGGGCGAACTCCAGTTGCAGGGCCGTCTGCGCGATGCGTTCGGCGACCACGAGCGAGCCGCGGATGGCGCCGTACGTGTAGAGCTCGTGCTCGCGTCCGTGCTCGGCCAGCTTGGCCACGTACTTCTCGATCTGGCGCAGCGGGCAGCGGGTGTCGTTCTCGCCGGCGAGAATCAGCAGGGGGCTCTTGATCTGGTCCACGTACGTGATCGGCGAGCAGAAGGCGTACCGCTCGGGCTGCTCGTCGGGGGAGCCGCCGAGCAGGGCACGCTGGTAGGCGCGCAGGCTCTCGGCCTCGTCCTCGTAGCAGGTCTGGTGGCAGGCGATGGGCACCGCGGCGATGCCCGCGGCCCACAGGCCGGGCTGGACGCCGAGGCCGAGCAGCGCGAGGTAGCCGCCCCAGGCGGTGCCGGCCAGGACCAGCCGGGAGGGGTCGATCGTGCCCCGGTCCACCAGCGCCCGGCGCACGGCGGCGATGTCGGCCAGCTCGATGTGCCCCACGTCGCCGTGGAGGGCGTCCCGCCAGGCCGAGCCGTAGCCGGTCGAGCCGCGGTAGTTGACGCGGACGACGGCGAAGCCCGCGTCCACCCAGGCCGCGACCTCGGGGGAGAAGCAGTCGCGGTCGTGGTCGGTCGGGCCGCCGTGCATGAGGAAGACCGTCGGGAACGGTGCCGCGCCGATCTCGGGCTTGGACACCAGCGCGTGGATGCGCCCGCCGGGCCCCTCGACGTCGAGGTCCTCGACGGGGACGCTCGGCGGCGCCGTCGGGCCGCCCGCGTTGTGCACGACCTGGCCGTTGCTCGACCGGATGACCGGCGGGCGGGAGCCGCTGGACCAGGAGTACTCGATGTGGCCGCCGGGTCGTGCCGCGGCCTCGTCGATCACGCCGTGCGGAGTGTCGATGAGCGTCAGGACGCCGCCCGCCAGGTCGTAGCGGTGCAGGTAGCTGCGGGCGCGGTGGTCGCGCACGATCAGCAGCCCGCGGCCGTCGTCGAACCACTCGGCGGCCAGGTCGCCGGGGTCCTTCAGCCAGATCTCGCGCTGCTCGCCGGTGACCGGGTCCCAGACCAGGGGCTCGTGACGCTGGCGGCGCTCGTGCAGGGTCAGCAGGCGGCGGTCGCCGACCACCGGGGCGAAGCGGAGGCCGTGCACGCCCCTGTCGGGGCCGTCGTAGAGCTCGCCGACGGTCTCGCCGTGCTGGTCGACCACGCGCAACGCCGGACGGCGGAAGTCGCCGTACTCGCCGTGGTTGATGGCGATCAGGGAGCCGTCGAGGGACATGTCGGTCACCCAGGCGGCCTCGGCGTGCTCGTAGAGCAGCTCGGCCGGCGCGCCGGGGCGTACCAGGTGGATCCTGAACGTGCCCTCGCTGGCCAGGCTGATGGCGGCCAGCCCGGTCGCCGACAGCGCGATGCCGCCCGGCTGGCCCGGCGGCAGGCCGGGGGCGGCCGGCTCGCTCGGACCGCCCGCGAAGGGCTGGCGCCACCAGGTGCCGAACTCGTCGCCGTCGGTGTCGGCGAACCAGTAGATCCACTGTCCCGCCGGGTCGATCGCCGCGTACGCGGTGCCCTTGGGCCGGTCGGTGACCTGGCGCACGACGCCGGTGCCCCGGTCCCAGGCGTAGACCTCCCACGTGCCTGTGGCGTTGGAGCGGTAGATGGAGCGGTTGGGGGCCTGGCGGGCCCACGTCGGCAACGTCATGCGTGACGCGCGGAACCTGGCCTGCCAGCGTTCCTCCGCCTTCATCCGGCGCGCCCCCTCCCATCGATGGCCCGCGCCCTCTGGGTGCGGGATGCCGTCCAGTATTGCGCCTGAGTCCGGGAAATACTCGGGGAATGTGGGGGAATTTCGTACTAAATGCCCCATCAGTAACACCAGTCGCAGATGCCCGTCAAGGAACAGGTCTTGAACGGGGCTCAGGCTCGAAGATAGACAGATGAAACGCGGCTCTGACCGTAACTTTATTCTGGCTATTCTTGGCATGCCGGCTGAAATAGCCTGATATGCGGGCTGTCAGCTCGGCGGAATCAGTGTGCCACGCGCTCGGTCCCATTCCCACGACCTGGATCAGTTCATCCTGTCCGAGGTCCATGTCGAACTCGATCGTGCGCCGCCCGGTCTGGGCGAACCCGTCCATGCTGCGGGCGACCCGGCGATCCTTCTCCTCGTCCACCGAGAGCAGCCCCAGCTCCTCGACCAGCGGGCTCAGATGCGACGCCGCCGGCGTCGCGACGACCGCGGCCCCGCCAGGACGCAGAATTCTCCGGAACTCGGGCCCGTTCCTGGGCGCGAACACATCGATCACCACATCGGCCACCCCATGCCGGATCGGGAGCGGCCGCCACACGTCCGCCACGAACGCCCCCAGCCTCGGATGCGCCCGCGCCGCCCGCCGTACGGCGTGCTTGGACACGTCGAACGCCATCCCGATGCCATCGTCCACCGCGTCCAGCACGGCCGCCAGGTAGTGCCCGGTGCCCGTGCCGGCGTCGACGATCACCGGTATGGCCCTGCCCGCCGCGCCGCGATCCTCGACGGCCGCCGGTTCACCTTCTGAACCGGCTTCCACTCCCGCCCCACCGTACGCTCTCGACCCGGTTTCGTCATTCGATTCAGTAGAAGATTCACGTTTTTCTGGAGTTGCCACCCTGGCGCGCACGGTCTCCGCCAGCGCCTCGGCCAGTGGCGCGTAGTGCCCGGCCGTCAGGAACGCGGCCCGCGCGGCCACCATCGCCGGGCTGTCGGCGGTGCCGGGCGGGCGTGACCCGGTGAGCAGGCTGACGTACCCCTGCTTGGCCACGTCGAAGGAGTGTCCCTGGGCGCACCGGAGGGCGCCGTCGGCGAGCTCCACGTCCGCGCGGCAGACGGGGCAGATCAGGTGTTCGACGATGTCGGCCAGCATGCGCCCATTCTCCAGCGGCCTCACGCCGCCGCGCGCAGCGCCTCCAGCAGGAACGCGGCGTTGGACGGCGTCGTGCGCAGCTTGCCGATGAGCGTCTCCAGGGCCTGCTGCCGCTCCAGCCCGGCGAGCGAGCGGCGCAGCCGCCAGATCGCCTGCCGCTCCTCGGGGTGCATGAGGATCTCCTCGCGCCTGGTGCCGGAGGCTTCCAGGTCGACCGCGGGGAACAGGCGGCGCTCGGCCAGGTCGCGGGCGAGGTGGAGCTCCATGTTGCCGGTGCCCTTGAACTCCTCGTACAGGCTGTTGTCCATGCGGGAGCCGGTGTCCACGAGGGCGCTGGCGAGGATGGTCAGCGAGCCGCCGTCCTCGACGTTGCGCGCCGCGCCGAAGAAGCGCTTGGGCGGGTAGAGGGCGCGGGCGTCGATGCCGCCGGTGAGCACCCGGCCGCCGCCGGGCGCGAGGTTGTTGTAGGCCCGGCCGAGCCGGGTCAGCGAGTCGAGCAGCAGCACGACGTCGCGGCCGCCCTCCACCAGGCGCTTGGCCCGCTCGACGGCCAGCTCGGCGACGGCGGCGTGGTCGCGGTCGGGGTGGTCGAAGGTGGAGGCGAAGATCTCGCCCTGGACGGAGCCGCGCATCTCGGTCACCTCCTCGGGCCGCTCGCCCACGAGCACGACCATGAGGTGGACCTCGGGATGGTTGCGGCTGACCGCGGCGGCCAGCGCCTGCAGGACCATCGTCTTGCCGGCCTTGGGCGGCGCCACGATGAGACCGCGCTGTCCCTTGCCGATGGGCGCGACCAGGTCGATGACCCGGGTGCTGAGCGATCCGGCCTCGATGACCAGCCGCTCGTCCGGATGGACGGGCGTCAGCTCCTCGAAGTGCGGCCGGCCCCGCCACTCGGTCAGGCCGTTGACCGACTCGACGCCGGCCAGCCTGTTCCCGGCCACGGAGGCGACGACGTGGTCGCCGCGCCGCAGGCCGAGCTGCTTGACCTTCTCGGGAGGCACCCGGACGTCGCCCGGCCCCGGAAGGTGTTCCGCGCGGATGAAGGCGGACTTCTCGTGCACGTCGAGAAGCCCGCTCACCTGCCGTACGGGCGTTTCCGCGCGCTGTTGCGGAATGGTGTGAACAGTCATGAAGAGCCCCTTTGGGGGAGATGCGCCGAACCATGGCCGGCGAGTTCGATGAGGAAGCCGGGCCCGGAAAACCGAGGCGGGCTTCGGTGTGGAAGACCAGCGGAGCTGACAGCTCAACGCTTGTGGGGAAGATACCACACGTTCCGCCCCATGAAACGTCTAGCCCTCTTGGACTATTCCTGGACGGTTCTGGTGTGTTCTGCCGCGCGAGACGGCCCGTACGCGTGACAATGTTCTTCATCGCACCGCGCCGTGAGGAAACCGCCGGCCACCGGTGCGCCCGAACGCCACAGAATCCCCGTCCAGCGCAGCGGCACCGTGTCAAGTGACATGCAGGACCCCTGCAACTCGTCGAGGGTTCCATGGACACATCACAGCTCCTTGGGGGATCACCATGAACGCCGTCCAGTGCCCGCAGTGCCACCACACCCTCGACGAAGGCCCGATCATGTACAGGTGCGCCCACTGCTGTCGCGCCGTCTACGCCGCCGACCTCGAGAACGAGTACGTGCCGCGCGAGCCCGTCGCCGCCTAACCTTGGCGGGATGAAGCACAACCCCATCACCGTCTCCGGCGTCGAGGTGACGCCGCTCTGCGACGCGGTGGGCCCGATGGGCCCCGCGATCCGCCTCCCGCTCGCCGAGATGTTCCCCGGCTCCGGCTCGGGGGACGATCCGTGGGTCCTGCACTTCCACTGTTACCTGCTGCGTGACGGCGCAGGCCGCCTCACCCTCGTCGACACCGGCATCGGCGGGGAGGACTCCCCGGCGGCCAGTTGGGCGCCCGTCCCCGGCGTACTGACGGACGAGCTGGCGGCGGCGGGCGTCACGCCCGCCGACATCGGCACCGTCATCCTCACCCACCTGCACAGCGACCACGCCGGCGGCGCGGTCGCGGACGGCGCCCCGGTGTTCGAGAACGCGCGCTACGTGCTCCAGCGGGCCGAGGTCGACGCCGCCGCCGGGGTCGTGGCCGACCGGCTCCTGACCCCGCTCAAGGACCAGCTGCACATCGTCGAGGGGCAGGCCCGGGTCGCGCCGGGCGTCCACGTCCAGCACACGCCCGGACACACCCCCGGACACCAGATCGCCAGGGTCGGCGACCTGGCCATCACCGGCGACCTCGTGCTCCACCCGGTGCAGCTGGCAGACCCGGGCGTCCACTACGCCTACGACGACGACCAGGAGACGGCCGCGCGCACGCGCACCGAGGTCCTGGCGGCGCTGCGGGCCGAGCGGGCGACGATCGCCACCGCGCACTTCAGCGAGCCGTTCATGCGTCTTTGATCCGTTACGGCACCATTGGCTCTCATGAAGATTCGTGTTGTGGCCGGTGTCGCTCTCGGCGCCGCCCTGGTGGCCCCCGCCGCGGCGTCGGCGGCCACCGCGCCCGAGCTCTCGGGCGCCGCCGTCTATGCCGGCGCCGGCAACCAACTCGCCCGCTACGAAGGCGGCGAGTGGAGCACCCTCGCCGAGATCGGCGCGCTGCCGCAGTTCGCCGCCTCGCCGGACGGCAAGAAGGCCGCCTGGGTGACCGGCGGCGGCAACCTCCAGGTCAAGGACGGCGCCAAGACCGTCACCGCGGCCACGAAGCTCCAGGGCGGCACGCCCTGCCTGACCCCCGTCTGGTCGCCCGACTCCACCCAGGTCGCCTACGTCGGCAAGGGCGAGACCATCATGGCCGTCAAGGCCGACGGCACCGGCGCGCGCAGGCTCGGCACGTCCAAGGGCGTGTGCCACCTGGCGTGGGCGGCCGGCGGCCGTTACCTCGCGGGCTACACCGGCGAGGCCGACGCCGTCTACCGGCTCGACGTCAGGACCGGGAAGTCCGTCAGGGCCAAGGGCGTCAAGCTCGTCACGCACGTGCAGAGCCTGTCGCCGAACGGCCGCGCCGCCGTCGTCGAGTTCCCCGCGAACCCGAACGCGCTCGGCGACGGGAGCTGGCCGGCCGCCTTCAGGCCGACCGTGGTCGACCTGGTGACGGGCAAGAAGCTCACCCCGGCCGTCAAGGGCCGGCTGATCGGCGCGTTCTACCTGGCCGACGGGCGGCTGGTCGTCCGCGTGGCGGGCGGCGCGCACAACACGCTGGTCGTGCTGGACGCGGCGGGCAAGGAGACCCAGCGGATCGAGGAACCGGCCAAGGCCAGAACCCAGGCGCTGCTGCAGGTGCTGCCGTAACGCGGGCCCGGCTTCCTTCAAGAGCCGACTGGTCGGCCCGCATCCGGCTTCCGGCCAGGGCCGGCTGGTCGGCCCTCGTCTAGCTGCCGGTGAGGGCCGGTTGGTCGGCCAGGAGGGCCGCGGGCAGGAAGACCATCGCGGTCAGGCCGCCGTAGGGCGACGGCGCGAGGGTGACCTTGATGTCGTGCCGGGCGGCCAGCCGGCCGACCACGAACAGGCCCAGCCGGTCGCTCTGCGCGAGGTCGAACTCGGGCATCTCGGCCAGCCGGTCGTTGAGCTCGTCCAGCTCGACCCTCGGCAGGCCGAGACCGCGGTCCTCGATCTCGATCATCAGGCCGTTCGGGGTGCTCGCGCTGCGCACGTCCACCCTGGTCCGCGGGGGTGAGAAGAGCGTGGCGTTCTCGACCAGTTCGGCCAGCAGGTGGGCCACGTCCGTGACGGTCGCGCCGAGCAGCGCGGCCTGCGGCGGCTGGAGGATCTCGACGCGCTCGTACTCCTCGACCTCCGCGACCGCGGCCCGCAGGACGTCGAGGATCGCCACCGGGTTGCGCCAGCCGCGCCCGGGGGCCTGGTCGGACAGGATGATCAGGCTCTCCGCGTGCCTGCGCATGCGGGTGGTGAGGTGGTCCAGCTTGAACAGGTCGGACAGGATCTCGGGCTCCTCGGTGGCCCGCTGCATGCCGTCGAGCTGGAGCAACTGGCGGTGCAGCAGCGACTGGTTGCGCCGGGCCAGGTTCACGAAGACCTGGCTGACGCCGTGCCGCAGCCTGGCCTGGTCGACAGCGGCCTCGACGGCCGTGGACTGCACGTGGTTGAAGGCCCGCACGATGTCGGCGACCTCGGAGGTCTCCGTCCTGACCTCCAGCGGCGCGACCTCGGCGGCCGAGGGCGGGCGGGTGTTCGTACGCAGCCGCTCGATCAGCCCGGACAGCCGCACCTCGGCCAGTTCGGTGGCCGCGTCGCGCAGCCCGGCCAGCTCGCGGACCAGCCGTTTGCGGAAGCGCAGCGACAGCAGGATCGAGGCGAGCACGGCGAGCAGGCCCGCGCCCCCGGCCACGCCGATCTTGATCAGGATGCTCTCCGCGGCGGGCGTCACCCGGGCCACGACGCCCTCGACGGCCCGGCCCTGGTCGCGTTCGAGCACCGCCCACAGGTTCTGGCCGTCCACCTCCCAGGTGGCGGCGGTGGCGGGCAGGCCATTCATCGCGGCCTGGCCTCTGATGGCGTCCTCGGCGTCGAGGAACTCCTTGTAGACGGGCGAGGCGGCCAGCTCCTCGTACGGGCCGCGCAGGCCGTCGTCCAGGTGCGAGAGCGCCTGCGAGTACAGCAGCCGCCGGGTCGCCACCATCCCGGTGAACGCCTCGCGCTCGACGGCCTCGACCCGTCCTCTGGCCAGCACCACGACGATCATCGCGCGCTCGCGCGAGACCAGGTCCTTGGCCTCGCCGAGCATGGTGACCGCCCTGGCCTGCCGGTACAGCGACATGTCGGGCACCAGCACCATCGCGTCGTACATGCGGAATGAGGCGTCCACGATCTGGCTGTAGCCGTCGATGACGGCCAGCGGCGCGACCGTGTCGCCGTCCACCTCGGCGCGGATGCCGGACAGCAGGTCGAGCTTGCCGTTGAGGGCGTCGAGCTGCGTGCGCATCTCGGGCGACATGTCACGCTGGTCCTTGGCCAGCTTGCGGAAGGCCGCCACGGCCCGGTCGGTCTGCCCGCGCTGTCTGGCCAGCTTGTCCGCGCCGCGCCGGGTGGCCAGGAACTCGACCGAGGCCAGCCGCTCGTCCTGGAGCTCGACGTTGACCCGCTCCGACGGCGTGGTCAGGTGGGAGGCCAGCTTGTTGATCTCCAGCAGGCGCAGGCCGTCACCGCCGGTCAGGGCCGCCGCGAACGCCCACAGCCCGACCAGGGACAGCAGCGGCACGAGCAGCAGGATGAGGAGCTTCAGAGCAATGGGACGGCCACGCGTGGGGGGCATGCGACCTCCGGGTGCATGATGAGATCGCCTCGCAGATTACACCCCCATTTGGAAGGATTTCTGTGCGTCTTCCGCGTTCCGCCGCCGGTTGGACCATCGGCGTCTTCGGCGTGCTCGCCTTCGCGCTCGGGCTCGTCGGGCTGCTGTCGCCGGACTCCCTGCTGGTCCTGCTGGGTTTCGAGGTGCTCGACGTACGCCCGTCCGGCGACTACACGCTGGTCTACATGGCTGCTTCGTCGATGGCGGCGGTGAACATGGGGGTCTATTACGTTTTCGCGGCATCCGCCGACTACACGCCGTTCTTCCGGTGGACCGTGCCGTTCAGGCTGGTGACGTTCGCGGTGTTCACGACGCTGGTGCTGACGGGGGCGGCGCCGGGCGAGTTCTTCGGCGTGGGTCTCTGGGAAGGGGCGGGGGCGCTGGTCACCGGGTTCGCGCTCTGGCGCGAGGGCAAGTTGCTGCCCTCGCGCTCATGAGCTCACGGCCTGGTGTCGTCGGTACGGCCGCCGGCCACGAGCCGGTCGCCTTCCGCCGGTTCGTGCGCCACGTGACGCCCGGTCACGCCGTCATCGGTGGCCCGCTCGGCGGCCTCGGCGGCCTCGGCGGCACGGTCGCGTTCGAGCCGTCGTTCGAGGTCGCGCTTCTCGCCCTCCAGCCGGGAGACCCGGTCGGACGCCTCGGCTCGCGCGGCCCGCAGCCTGCGGCGCTTCCTGGCGGTCCTGCGCGACCCGGAGCCGATCAGCCAGAGCCCCGCCAGCAGGGCGGCCGCGGTGACCGCCCCCGCGACGAACATCTGGACGTGGTCGAGCTGGTAGGTGTTGCCGAACAAGATGTACCTGGAGCTCTCCTCGGTCGCCACCAGGGCGACCGCGCCGCCGGCGAGCAGGACCAGGATCAGACCCAATAAGACCATCCGAACTCACCCCTTGTCGTCAGAGCGCGTTTCTTCTGCCCTGACGCAGGCGGGGTATGCGCATGATGGCGGGTATGAGACCCGAGCCAGGCCAGGTGCTGCATTTCTCCGAGGACCCGACCATCGAGCGGTTCGTGCCCCATGTCGCGGTGACGTCCTCGCTCGTCGAGCCGTACGTGTGGGCGGTGGCCCACGACCGCTGCCCCGACTACTGGTTCCCGCGCGCCTGCCCGCGAGCGATGGCCTGGCGCGGTCCGGACACGGCCGACGAGGACGTGACCAGGATCGTCGGCGCGGGCTGCGGCGACCGCGTCCACGCCGTCGAGTACGCCTGGCTCAAGGCCATCATGGACGTCCGGCTGTACGCCTACCGCCTGCCCGCGACCGGGTTCGCGCCGATCGGCGACCCGCCGCACGCCGTGGTGTCGAGGGCGCCGGTCGTCCCGGTCGGCCCTCCCGAGCCGGTGGGCGATCTGTTCGAGTTGCACGAGCAGGCCGGGATCCAGCTCCGCGTGCTGGACAACCTGTGGCCGTTCTGGCACGAGGTGACGGGCAGCAGCATGCAGTTCAGCGGGATCAGGCTGCGGAACGCGCGTCGATGAGCGCGGTCAGCTCCTCCACCGGCATCGAGGCGGGTGGCAGCTTCTCGCGGGCGTACCTGTTGGCCTCGCGGCGCAGCACCTCGTTGACCGGCGTGGGCACGCCGTGCTCGCGGCCGAGAAGGACGATCTCGCCGTTGAGGTAGTCGGCCTCGATCGAGCCGCTGCCCCTGGCCAGGCTCTGCCAGGACGATCCGCCGCCGCGCTCGACGCCTTCGATGGGGACGACGTCCACCTGGTGGCCGCGGACCCTGCGCTCGTCCTCGGGGGTGGAGTAGGGGATGCCCGCGTGGTCGAACACGCGCATGGCCTCGGCGCGGGCCCGGTCGAAGAGCTCGACCATGCCGTCGGCGTGCCCGACGAGGGCTTCGACGGCGTTGCCGAGGTTGCTGAGGAGTTTGCCGTGCTTCCAGCGCATGACGTCGGGGGTGGCGCTGGCCAGCAGGCCGTGTTTGCCGAGGTCGTCGGCGATGCGCCCGGCCAGGTCGTCCACAGCCTGGGGATAGCGTCCGACGTGCAGCAGGCCCGAGTACGGGTGGCCGTAGGCGGCCACGACGCCGGGTTCGAGGTGCTGGGAGGGCAGCCACACGCACATGCCGTAGACGTGCTCGGACCTGCGCAGGACGGTGCGCTCGTTGGCCACGCCGTTCTGGGCGCAGACGACCGGCAGGTCCGCCGGCCAGGGGTCGAGGGCGGCCGTCGTGTCCTGCGACTTGGTGGCCAGGATCAGCACGTCGCCGTCGCGGGTGGGGACCGGGCCGGAGGTGGCGGGGATGTGCAGGGTCTCGTCGGATTCGGGGGTGATCAGGCGGAGTCCGTCACGTTTGAGCGCCTCGTAGTGCGCGCCTCTCGCGACGAGCAGAACCTCGTGCCCGCCCTGGTGGAGGCGGGCGCCGATAGTGCCGCCGACTGCTCCTGCTCCGATCACTATGTAGCGCATTGTCCGAGAATGTCACTTCTTACTTCGCCAGCGCCACTTCGGTCTGCGGGACCAGGGCGGTGCCGCGCGTCCGCTCGCGCATGATCGTCTTGAGTACGCGCCAGCCGTCGCGCACGGCGTGCAGGTTGCTCGCGCCGTGGATCCGGGAGCGCTCGTGGCTGGGCACCTCGTGGATGACCAGACCGGCCTGGGCGGCCCGGACGTTCATGAGCGTCTCGATCTCGAAGCCGTCGCAGTCGAGCTCCATGGCGTCCAGGTGGTCGCGCCAGAAGGCGTTGTAGCCGTAGCACAGGTCGGTGAAGCGGGTGCCGTACAACAGGTTGGTCAGGCCCGTGAGGAACTTGTTGCCGAGCGAGCGGATGGGGCTCAGGTCGTCGGAGCCGCCGCCGGGGGCGTACCGGGAGCCCTTGGCGAAGTCGGCGCCGTCGATGAGGGTCTCGACGAAGGAGCGGATCTCCTTGCCGTCGGTCGAGCCGTCGGCGTCGATCATGACGATGATGTCGCCTCTGGCGGCCTGGAAGCCCTCGATGAGGGCGTTGCCCTTGCCGCGCCGGCTCTGCACGACGACCCGGAGGTCGGGGCGCAGCCTGCGCGCGACGGCGACGGTGTCGTCGGTCGAGTTGCCGTCGACCAGGATCACCTCGTCGATCCAGTCGGGCAGCGTGGCGAAGACGTGGGGGAGGTTCTCGGCTTCGTTCATCGCGGGGACGATGACACTGACACTGGCGGCGAAGGGCTGCTTGTTCATGGGTACAAGGTGCACCTGCACACATGCAGCCCACTTGACACTGCCTTGCAGTGATCCTACTTATATGCGATCTCCGCTGACCAATGCCTCGTCGGCCCGCGCGACGATCTCGGCGACGGTCCCGTCGGGGGTCTGGCCGGAGGTGTCCAGCCACAGGCCGATCCGCGGTGTCCCGGCCCGTAGGGTGGCGTCGAGCTGGGCGATCGTCCAGGCGCCGTAGCCGGTTTTGGCGCGTTCGCGCTCGCGGCGCTCGACGGCGGCGGCGTCGGGGGCGAGCACGACCACCCGAAGCGGACGGGTGCGGATCCACGTGGTGAACCGCTCCAAGTCTTCACCAAGAACCACATCTTGCACAATTGACGTGAATCCGGCTTGGAAATACAAGTCCGCCGTCTGGGCCGCGAGCCGGTAGCGGAGGTGGAGCTGGCGCACCGCCTCGTCCGCCGCCTCCTCCGCCCTTGGCGTCATCTCGGCCCGGCCGCGCACGACCATGCGGCGGAAGGCGTCGCCCCGGACGTGGACCGACCGCGGCAGGCGCTCGGCCAGGGCCTGGGCGATGGTGGACTTGCCCGAGGCCGAGATCCCGGTGACCAGGACGACGCCCTTCACCCGCCGACGAGCTTCCGCACCCGGTCGGCGCCCACGGCCATGAGCAACGTGGGCAGCCGGGGCCCGGTGTCGCGGCCGACCAGCAGCCGGTAGAGCAGGACGAAGAACGCGCGCTGGGCCGCCTTCAGCTCCGGCGTGGGCTTCGCGTCGGCGTCCAGGCCGGCCTGGAGCTTCGGCACGCCGTAGACCAGCGCGGTGAGGCCGTCGAGCGTCCAGTCGTCGAGGCCCTCGGCCAGCAGCCGCAGCGACTCGCGCTCGGTCTGGCCCAGGGAGTCCAGCAGGGCGTGGTCGGGCGTCTCGCGCACGCGGGTGCGCTGGTCGGCGGGCAGGTGGTCGGCCACCCAGCGCCGCGCCCGGTCGAGCCGGGGGCGGGCCTGGCCGAGGTCGTCGACCGCGTCGAGGTCGCGCAGGATGCGCAGCGCCTGCTCGTCGTGGCCGGTGGTGATGTCGAGGATCGAGGCGAGCGTGCGGTAGGGCACCGGGCTCGGCGTGACCGGCAGCGGCCCGGCGGCGGTGCCCACGGCGCGGCCGTGGGCGGCCAGCTCGGCGGGCTGGGCCTGGCCGGCGGCGACCTTGCGGGCCAGGGCGTCCCACTCGTCGTAGAGGCGCTGGATCTCCTGGTCGAAGGCGATCTTGAAGGACTGGGCGGGCTTGCGGCGGGCGTACAGCCAGCGCAGCACGGGGGCCTCCATGATGGCCAGCGCGTCGGCCGGGGTCGGCACGTCGCCCTTGGAACTGCTCATCTTGGCCATGCCGGTGATGCCGACGAAGGCGTACATCGGGCCGATCGGCTGCTCGCCGCCGAACACCTCGCCCACGATGCCCCCGCCGACGATCCAGGCCGAGCCGGGGGAGTGATGGTCGACGCCCGACGGCTCGAAGACCACGCCCTCGTACGCCCACCGCATCGGCCAGTCGACCTTCCACACCAGCTTGCCGCGGTCGTGCTCGGCCAGGCGCACGGTCTCGCCGAACCCGCACTCGCAGGTGTAGGCCAGCTCGGTCGTCTCGTCGTCGTACGCGGTGACCTTGGTGAGGTCGCGCTCGCACAACTCGCAGTACGGCTTGTACGGGAAGTAGTCCTCCACCTCCCGCCCGCCGTCCTTGGTCCGGTACGCGGCCAGGATCGTGTCGATGCGAGACCGCTCGCGCACGGCCAGCAGGATCTGCTCCCGGTAGGCCCCCGAGGTGTACTGCTCGGTCTGGCTGATGCCCCGGTAGTCGACCCCCAGCTCGGCCAGCGCGGCGACCATCGGCGCCTTGAAGTGCTCGGCCCAGTTGGCGTGCGGGCTGCCCGGCGGGGCCGGCACCGAGGTCAGCGGCTTGCCGATGTGCTCGGCCCAGGCCGGGTCGATGCCCGCGGGCACCCTGCGGAAGCGGTCGTAGTCGTCCCAGGACAGCAGGTGCACGCATTCGAGGCCGCGCCGCCGGATCTCGTCGGCGACGAGGTGGGGGGTCATGACCTCGCGCAGGTTGCCCAGGTGGATGGGGCCCGAGGGGCTGAGCCCGGAGGCGCAGACGATCGGTTTGCCCGGGGCACGACGCTCCGCCTCGGAGATCACCTCGTCCGCGAACCTGGAGACCCAGTCGGCCTCTGCACTTTCCGCCATCGAGCCATTGTCGCGGCTCGCCCGGGTCATACGCGAACCAGCCGAAAATGCGGTGCGTTGCAGAGAAGCCGTGCAGTAGTCTCCCGCGCATGACGCCACCCCGTGTACGTCCGCCTTTCGTGGCCGACGAACGTACCCAGCTCGTCGGCTGGCTGGACATGCAGCGCGCGATCGTCCACTGGAAGTGCGAGGGCCTGTCCGAGGCCGACGCCCACCGTGTCGTCCTGCCCAGCTCGCCGCTGATGACGATGGCCGGCCTGGTCGCCCACATGCGCTGGACCGAGCACTGCTGGTTCGAGGTGCTCTTCATGGGCGGCAGCTCCGAGGGCAACCCGCAGTTCCTGGAGGAGCCCGAGGATGCCGACATGCTGGTCGAGGGCGTCACGCTGGCCCAGCTCCTCGACGACTACGCCAAGCAGTGCGAGCGCTCCAACGAGATCGTCGCCGCCCACTCGCTCGACGACGTCGGCAAGCACCCCGACTTCCGGTCGGCGGCGTCCTCGCTGCGCTGGGTGCTGATCCACATGGTGGAGGAGACCGCCAGGCACGCCGGTCACCTCGACATCGTCAGAGAGCTGGTCGACGGGAACAAGGGCTACTACTGACCCTCACAGGCCCAGCACGTCCGCCGGGTCGGCGATGATCCGCTGAATGACCATCCCGGCCGCCCCGAGCACCGCCGCGTCCGCGCCGTTGGACGAGACGACCAGGGCGGGCGGCGCGCCGCGCATCTGCCCCAGCCGGGCCCCCAGCACGTCCCGGGCCGGCGACTCCAGCCACGGGAAGAGCGGGGCGAAGATCCCGCCGAGCACGATCCTGCCGGGGTCGAGCAGGTGCACGGCCGAGGTGAGCGCCACCCCGAGCGCGTCCCCCGCCCGCGCGCAGGCGTCCAGCGCTCGCCGGTCGCCCGCGGCCAGCGCGTTCACCAGGGCGGCGACCGAGTCCAGGCCGCCGAGCAGGGCGTCCTGGCCCGCGTACACCTCCAGGCAGCCCCGGCCGCCGCAGCGGCAGGCGGGGCCGTCCGGGGTCACGACGACGTGGCCCAGCTCGCCGGCCAGCCCGTACGTCCCCCGGAACACCGTCCCGTCCACGACCAGGCCCGCGCCGACGCCGATCTCGCCGGAGACGTAGAGGAAGTCCGTCGCCCCCGAGCCGAACCACAGCTCGCCGAGCGCCGCCAGGTTCGCCTCGTTGTCGACCGCGCACGGCAGGTCCAGCAGGTCGGCCACCCGTACGTCGCGCCAGCCCAGGTGGGGGGCGTTGCGCAGCAGGTCGCCCTCGACCGTGCCGGGTACGGCCAGGCCGGCGCCGATGATCCGCAGCCCGGCGCCCTCGGCCTCGGCGGTGACCTCCTTCACCAGGTCGCGCAGCAGCTGGAGCACGCCCGCCGGGTCGGAGCCGCGGTTGTCGGCCGGACGGGTGCGGCGCAGGCGTACGGACCGGGTGAGGTCGACCACGCAGGCGGCCAGGTAGTCGATGTTGACCTCCAGCCCGAGCGCCGCCACGCGATGCCCGCTCAGCTCCACGGCCACGCCGGGCCGTCCGCGCTCGCCGTCGCGCACCGCGCCCGACTCGCTCACCGCCCCGGCCTCCAGCAGGGCCGCGACCAGGCTGGACACGGTGGTCTTGGTCAGCCCGGTGCGCTCGGCCAGCCCCGCCCTGGTGAGCGGCCCCTGCCGGTGGACGGCCTGGAGTACCACGGCCAGATTGCGGGCACGCATGGAATCATGCCGGACCCCCCTTGACGCCACCATGCATGCCTCCTCAGGATTATGTGCAGATTATGGACTAAAGGTTGGGGACACCGACACATGTCATCCTTCACTCCGACACCCGCCGACCGCTTCACCTTCGGACTCTGGACCGTGGGCTGGCAGGCCCGTGACCCGTTCGGGGACGCGAGCCGTCCCGCGCTCGACCCCGTCGAGAGCGTGCACAGGCTGGCCGAGCTCGGCGCGTACGGCGTCACCTTCCACGACGACGACCTGCTGGCCGTCGAGCCCGACCGGGACAAGGCGATCGCCGCCTTCCGCAAGGCCCTGGACGAGACCGGGATGAAGGTCCCGATGGCCACCACGAACCTGTTCACCCACCCGGTGTTCAAGGACGGCGCGTTCACCAGCAACGACCGCGACGTCCGCCGGTACGCCCTGCGCAAGGTCCTGCGCAACATCGACCTGGCCGCCTCGCTCGGCGCGACCACGTACGTGTGCTGGGGCGGCCGCGAGGGCGCCGAGTCCGACGCGGCCAAGGACGTCAAGGCGGCCCTCGACCGCTACAAGGAGGGCCTGGACCTGCTCTGCCAGTACGTCCTCGACCGTGGCTACGACCTGCGCTTCGCCCTGGAGCCCAAGCCCAACGAGCCGCGCGGCGACATCCTGCTGCCGACCATCGGCCACGCCCTGGCGCTCATCAACGACCTGGAGCACCCGGAGATGGTGGGCCTCAACCCCGAGGTCGGCCACGAGCAGATGGCCGGGCTCAACTTCGTCCACGGCATCGCCCAGGCGCTCTGGCACGGCAAGCTGTTCCACATCGACCTCAACGGCCAGCACGGCCCCAAGTACGACCAGGACCTGATCTTCGGCCACGGCGACCTCAAGAGCGCCTTCTTCCTGGTCGACCTGCTGGAGAACGGCGGCTACGACGGCCCCCGCCACTTCGACTACAAGCCGCTGCGCACCGAGGACCCCGACGACGTGTGGGACTCGGCCGCCGCGAACATGCGCACGTACCTGATCCTGAAGGAGAAGTCGCGCGCCTTCCGCGCCGACCCCGAGGTCCAGGAGGCCCTGCGCGCCTCCCGCGTGGACGAGCTGGCCCGGCCCACCCTCGCCCAGGGCGAGACCTGGCAGGACCTGGCCGGCGACGACTTCGACCCCGAGGCGGCGGCCCGGCGCGGCTTCCACTTCACCCGGCTCAACCAGCTCGCCCTTGAGCACCTCATGGGGGTCCGCGGATGACCCGGCCGCTCAGCGTCCAGCTCTACACCGTCAGGGACCAGCTCGCCGCCGACCGCGACGGCACTCTTGAGCGCATCGCCGGCATCGGGTACGGCGCCGTCGAGCCCTTCGACCCGACCGACGACCCCAAGGGCTTCCGCCAGGTGATCGACGACCTCGGGCTCGCGGTGAGCAGCACGCACGCGTACGCGCTGCTCAGCAGGGAGCCCGCCGAGGTCTTCGACGCCGTCGCCACGGTCGGCGCCGACCTGGTGATCATCCCCGGCGGCGTCCCCGAGGCCGAGTTCACCACCCGCGACGGCCTCTCGCGCACCGCCGACCTGCTCAACGGCCTGGCCGAGCAGGCGGCCGGGCACGGCATGCGCATCGGCTACCACAACCACTGGTGGGAGATCGAGCCCAGGATCGACGGCCGGCACGCCATCGAGGCGCTGGCCGACCTGCTCGCCCCCGAGGTGTTCCTGGAGATCGACACGTACTGGGCGGCCGTGGGCGGCGCGGACGTGCCCGCCCTGCTCGGCCGCCTGGCCGGTCGCACGCTCGCGCTGCACGTCAAGGACGGGCCGGTGGTGAAGGAGGAGCCGCACACGGCCGTCGGGTCGGGCGCGATGCCCGTGCCCGAGATCCTGGCCGCCGCGCCGGACGCCTGGCGCATCGTCGAGCTCGACACGTGCGCGACCGACCTGTTCACCGCACTCGCCGACAGCCACGCCCACCTCACCCGCCTGGAGCGCTCTTGAGCAGCAGGCTTGTCCGTCTTACCCGCCTGGAGGGCTTTTGAGCAGCGGACCCGTCGGTGTCGCGGTCGTCGGCGCCGGGGTGATCAGTGCCCAGTACCTGCGCAACCTCACCGCCTTCCCCGACGTGCGGGTGCTCGGCGTCGCCGACCTCGACACCGATCGGGCCGCCGCGGCGGCCCGCGAGCACGGCGTGCCCGCCTCGGGCGGCCTGGCCGAGATCCTCGCCCTGCCCGAGGTCGAGATCGTGGTCAACCTGACGGTCCCGGCCGTGCACGCGGCCGTCGCGCTGGAGTCCCTGCGCGCCGGCAAGCACGTGTACGGCGAGAAGCCGCTCGCCCTCGACATGGACCAGGCGGCCAAGGTCATGGCCGAGGCCGCCAATTTGGGCCTGCGCGTCGGCGGCGCCCCCGACACCTTCCTCGGCCCCGGACTCCAGGCCGCGGCGCACGCCCTGCGCTCCGGCCTGATCGGCGAGCCGGTCGGGATCACCGCCGCGTTCCAGAACCTGGGCCCGGAGTCCTGGCACCCCGATCCCGAGTTCTACTACCGGCCCGGCGGCGGCCCCCTGTTCGACATGGGCCCCTACTACCTGACCGCGCTGGTCTCCCTGCTCGGCCCGGTCGCCCGGGTCGCGGGCGGCACGCGCAGGGCCCGCGCCGAACGGGTGATCGGCTCGGGCCCCAAAGCCGGCACCCTGTTCCCCGTGGACGTGCCCACCCACGTCAACGCCCTGCTGGACTTCCCCGGCACGGCCACCGCCACCACGACCTTCAGTTTCGACTCGCCCGTCAGCCGCAAGCTGATCGAGGTCGTCGGCACCGAGGGCGCCCTGCTCCTGCCGGATCCCAACACCTTCGGCGGCCCGCTGCTGGCCCGCGGCCCGCACGACGCCGACTGGCGCGAGCTGCCCGTCGCCGACGGCACGGCCGGGCGCGGCATCGGCGTGCTCGACCTGGCCCGGTCGCTGCGCGCGGGCACGCCGCACCGGGCCTCGGGCGAGCTGACGCTGCACGTGCTGGAGCTCATGACGGCCATCACCGAGTCGGGCGCACGCGCCGAGTTCCGCCCGATCACCTCGGCCGTGACGGCTCCCGAACCCCTGCCCGCGGACTGGGACCCGTACGCGAGCACGTTGTCCTAGGAGCTCAGAAGAGCGGCTTGGCCAGGCGGATCGTCAGGATCCGGCTGGTCACGCCGGAGTCCACCAGGCGGCCGTCGGCGTCGAAGGTGCCGAGGCCGAAGTCGTTGTCGTTGGCCACGGCGAGCGTCACCGGGTCGAGCAGGGCGACGCCCTCGATCTTGCCCGGCAGGCCGGCGATCGCCGCCAGGTCCACGGACAGCGCCTTGGTGGCGACGGTGACGTTCGACGGCAGCGACGCCTCCAGCGACGGCGTGGTGGCCGGGTCGTCGTGCGGGCCGCCGAGCAGGTTCGTCGCCCGGCGCAGGTCCACGGTGTAGAGGCGGGCCACGGCGTCGGTGCGCTCCTGGAGGAGCAGGCGGCCGGGGCTCAGCACGTTCAGGGCCGAGATCTTCATGTCGCCCTGCTCGGCCGCCGGGTCGAAGGTGGCCACGTTCTCCATGGTGTAGGCCCACTCGCCGGTCGGGCGGCCGGTACGCAGGTCCACCCGCAGGATGCGGGCCGTGCTCGACGCCTTGCCGGTCTTCTTGTCGGGGTTGGCGAGCGGGCTCTGCACGGCCAGGTACAGGGCGCGCTCGGCCTGCGAGACGCCGAGCGCCTCGATGCCGCGGTTCTGCTGCCGGGTCGCGAGGATCGCGGGCAGCGTCTCGTGGACCGGGTAGCCGGCGCCGGTGAGGTTCAGGCCCTTGGGGACGTACCGGGCCAGGATGCGGCCGTCGCCCGCCACGTGGAGCAGCGAGGGGGAGTACTCGTCCACGAGCCAGAAGCCGCCGCGGCCGTCGGTGACGATGTCCTCGGTGTCCAGGCCGTTCGGGTCGTAGGTGAGCTGGGTCAGGCCGTCCCAGGTATAGGGGACCTCGTCGTGGCCGGGCTGGTTGGACAGGCCGGTGATCGGGGTGCCGTCGGAGGTCTTCAGCGGGATGCTCTCCACGATGCGCGCCACGCCCTGCCGTACGGCCACGCGGATGATCGCCGGCGCGAACTCCGGCACCGGGAACGTGCGCCGCTTCTCGCCGTTCACCTTGGGCTCGCCGTTCGGGCCCCGGTCGGTGACCATCCAGTACTCGCCCGCGCGCCGGGCCGGGAACAGGCCGCTGCCGAGGCCGCCGAGCTTGACGCCGCGGGAGTCCTTGACTAGGCCCGGCTCGAAGGCGGCCAGGTCGGGGGCGGGCAGCGTCACGTCGGACAGGACGCGCGGCTGCCGTCCGGAGGCGGCGTCGGCGGGCGCGGCGACGGTGGTGGCGAGGGCCGCGCCGACGGCCAGCATGGCGATGAACGAACGAGACATGACGCTTCCCTTGGCAGCAAACCTACAGACAAGGGTCGAAAGGTATCGACGCTTGATGTCCTACCGCTGAAGGGCAAATGAATTCACCCCACGACATCACACGAAATTTCGTGACGACCGGTGACATGCCGCACGGTCTGACGCTGAGCCGGTTTCCGAGCCCTTGCCTGCCGGTGAGGTCGCCGATCCGGTCGTTCCCTTCCCCTTGTTGAGGGAAGAAGGGGAAGCATGACCCAAGACCCCTTCGAACCCTCAGGAACCGGGCTCATCACGTCCTGGATCGCCCTCCTCGACAACGCCCGCCACGAGAACCGGGTCATCTCGGTACGCCTGCTGAGCGGCGACTCCTTCACCGGCCACGTCACCCGCCGGGGCGACTCGGTGGTCACGGTCGAGTCCTCGGACCGGGCGTCGGGCGGCGTCCGGGAGCACAACCTCGCCATCAGCGCGATCGTGTCGATCACCTTCGAGCCGCCGGCCGGTCCCGGCGGCGCCTCGCCGGCCTGAGCGCCGGACGCGGCCGGTCCGTCGCACGGGAACGCGTCGTCCCGTATCGTCCGCACCAGCGACCCCGTCCACGTGAGGAATGATCAACATGTCCCACGATGTGGTACGACGCGTTTTCCGCACGGTCGACTCGTTCGACCCCGACAAGTTCGCCGAACTGCTGGCCGAGGACGCCACCCTGGTGTTCGGCAACGCCGAGCCCATGGTGGGACGCGACGCCGTCGCCGACGGCCTGCGGACGTTCTACTCGACCATCGGCGGCCTCCGGCACCGGATCGTCAGGGACTGGCAGGCAGGCCCCGACACGATCGCCGAGACCGAGGTCACGTACCGGCGGCTGGACGGCAAGGACGCCGCGGTGGTGGCCGTCTCCATCTGGCGCACCCGGGACGACGGCCTGATCTCGGACTACCGCATCTTCGCCGATCTCGCCCCGGTCTACGAACCCTAGCCCATGCCCCCTATTCCTGTCGGTATTGTGGACAACCTCGTGGGCCCCGCCCGGTGGCCACGTACCGACAGGAGAACCGCCATGAGCACCCCCGTTCCTCCTACCCCGACCCCGAGCAGCACCCCCGCCCCGAGCCCCAGCAATCCGTCACCCAGCGAGCCCCCGCCGCCGCGCCCAGCGCCCCCGTTCCCGGCCTCCGGCGCGAGCCCGGCGGCCCCCCGGGGTCCCGGGCTGCCGACCACCGAGGTGTACGGCAGCACCTTCACCAAGGCCGCCGGCGCCCTGCTCGCGGAGCGCACCGAACTGGCGACCGACATCCGCCGCATCCTCGACGCCATAGCCGCACTGGGCGACTTCGCCGGCACGGACGGGACCGCGAACACGTTCAGAAAAAGCTATTCCACGGCCCTGAACAAGGCCGAGACCTACGTCGAAGCCTTGCGCGACGTATACCCGGCAGTGGCCGACCGCCTGGACGACATGAAGACCAGCTTCGACGTCGCGAACTGGGCGACCATCGCATCCCTGCCCGAAGTGTCCGACCCGCCCAAGCTTTCCCCCAAGGACGGAAAGCTCACCTGACACCCCAGGAGTCCCCGATGACCACCCCCGAAGACCCCACTCCCTATCTCGACGACGAGATGCGCCACCTCCTCGACCGGTTCCAGGCCGACGTCCGCCCGCTGGAGGAGTTACAGGAGAGCCTCGACGCCGTCCGCGGCCGGGGTGAGGCCGCCGACGGCCAGGTCAGGGCCGAGGTGACGCCGACCGGCGCGCTCGGCGGCCTGCACATCGACCCGCGGGCCATGCGACTGGGCGCCGACGCCCTGGCCGAGGCCGTCCTGGCCGCCGCGAACGCCGCCGCCGAGGACCTCGCCGCCCAGATGACCGGCCTGATGACGACCGGTCTGACCCCTTTCGCCGACGAGATCCGGCGTTTCACCCGGGAGTGACGACGTGACCGGCCCTCAGTACCGTCGCCATCTCCTGAACTGGTCCTGGCCCGCGGCGACCCCGAGCTTGGCGAGCATCTGCTGCCAGGTCGGCAACAGGCTGACCGGGTCGTCCACGACGTCTCCGGGCCTGTTGAGCGCGTTGGCGGTGGTGCTGAAGATGGTGGATCCGGTCAGGAACACGGCCGCGTTCCGCGCCGCCGGGTTCTTCGGCAGCACGTTCGCGGCCTTGCCGAAGTTCGCGGGGTCCACGTGATAGAAGACCATGGCCGCCGCGAAGTTCTTCAGCATGTACTCGCCGCGGTCGCCCCACGACCCGGTGTCCTCGCCCCTCGCCAGCTTGAACCCGTCGACGACCGCCTGGTCGAGAACGGTGTAGGCGAAGCTGCCCCCCACCGCGTAGATGAACCGCTTCCCCACGGCGTTCTCGAACATCCTGATCAACAGCCGCGCCTGCGACCTGCGCATCGCCCAGTTGATCATCACCTGGACCTTCTTGTCGATCGCCGGCCAGCAGAAGAACATCAGCAGTTCCATCCACTGGATCATGGCCATCGTGCGCAACGTGTGCTGGGTCCGCTCCAGCAACTCCGCATAATCCTCGACGGCGTCCGCCAATCCCCGGATGTAGGCGGAAACCCGCGGCGGATAGGGCGCGATCTCCTTGGTGAAATACCGCCTGAACGCGTCAATTCCCGCGCCGGAACTCGGTGGCCGCCAAACCCTGCTCGCCACCTCCTCCACGTCGTCCAGGCTCGCGTCCACCCGTCCCGCCAGCTGGCGCAACAATTCGGCGGCCGCCCGCGCTCTGGCCGGATCGCCGTCGGGATAGGCCACGCTCAACATCTGCAGCACCACGCCCCCGACCCCGACGGCCGAGAACATGAACCCCGCCATCGGCAGCGCTCTGGAAGACGGACTCATTGGACAACTCCATTCTTCTGGCGTTAATCATAGGATCATCCCACCAATCTCATTGATTACGCCAGCCCCAGGCAGAACTGAAGCCTTGAATCGGCACGCAATTGCTCAATAGCCTCAAGGCGGCTCATGTTCTGCATCGGAGGTATCGGTAACCCCCGAATTGGCTCACATCTCCGCCGGTTACCATCCCGATCCGGCACTCATCTTCGCCCGTACCTCGCAATGGCTGTGTCACGTGGAACGACTGCGGACACCGGGCGCGAGACCTGGGACTTCTCCCTGGAGGCCGCCGAGCCCGACGAGAGCGAGCGGGACAGCATCCGCTACATCGACGAGGTGCTCCAGGTGGAGGACATCGCCCTGGTGGAGAGCGCCCAGCGGGGGATGCGCACCCCGGCGTTCACCCAGGGCAAGATCGTCTACGACCTCGACGGCTCGGGCCTGTCGGAACACGCCGTCCACCACTTCCACGGCCTGATCCTGGACGCCTACCGCCGCCATCTCGAACAACGGCCATAGGGCCCACAGCCCCGACGCGAAAGGCCGCTTCCGCGTCTTCGTCTGTCACGCCTGCAACCATCCGGACACCTGCTTGTTGTGACATACCCCTACGGAAGGGACGACCGCGTGGGCCCACCGGACCCCCGGCGACGCTTCGAGGAGCTCTACACCGAGCACTACGAGGCCGTCTCCGGATATGTGCGACGGCGTACCGGCGACCCTCACGACGTCGCCGACGTCATCGCCGAGACCTTCACGACCGCGTGGCGGCGGCTCGGCGACGTGCCGTCCGGCGACCGCGCCCGGCTCTGGTTGTACGGCGTGGCCCGGCGCACCCTGGCCAACCACCGCCGCGGCGAGTCCCGCAGGGCGGCCCTCTCCACGCGCCTGCGCACCGAACTCGAAGAATGGACCGGCCCCGCGATGGAGGCCGTGCCCGAGACCGCCCGCGCGGCCTTCATGCGGTTGTCCGTCGACGACCGGGAGGTGTTGTCGCTCGTCGCCTGGGAGGGGCTCGGCAACGCCGAGCTGGCCCAGGTGCTCGGCTGCTCGCGCCTCGCCGTGCGGCAGCGCCTGCACCGCGCCCGCAAGCGCCTGGCCACCGAGCTCGCCGCCGACGACCCCGATCTCGCCCGGTACGGTCCGCGGGCCGTCCGTCTTGCCAAGGAGACCTCATGAACCCGCAGCTCGACGACGTCGTCAGGCGGCTCGCCCCGCCCGTCGGACCGGGGCTGACGCCCGGCGCCAGGGAGACGATGTACAAGATCATGGAGGAGGAGCCGGCCCCGGCCCCGGCCCTGCCCGCGCGCAGGAGGCGGCGCGCCCTGCTCGCGCTGCCGGCCGCGCTGGGCGCCCTCGCGGCGTCGCTGGCCGTCGTCGTCACCCTCGGGCCCGCCTCGGCCTCTGCCCTCGACGTCAAGGACGAGGGCGGCTACTTCGTCATCGAGGTCAAGGACATGTTCGCCAAGCCGGAGGAGTACCAGCAGCAACTGCGCGACGCCGGGCTCGACATCAAGCTGCGCCTGTTGCCCTCCACGCCCAGCAGCGTCGGCTCGGTCGCCCCGAGCACGGTGGAACCGGACGGGATCGAGGTGATCGACCGTCAGGAAGGCTGCGAGACGGCGGGCGGCTGCCCGATCAGCATCAAGGTCCGCCGGGACTTCAAGGGCTCGGCCGAGCTCGTCCTCGGCCGGGAGGCGCGTCCCGGTGAGGAATACCAGATCATCACCGGCTTCGACGTGCCCGGCGAGCCCATGCACTGCGCGCCGTACTACAACAGGCCCGTCAGCGAGGTGCGCGCCCTGCTCAAGGACCGGGGGGTGGACATCCAGGTGTTCGACGTCCTCGGTCCCGCCTTCTGGACGAAGGACGGCAAGGAGACCGAGCCGGTGACCAAGGCGTCGGTCCCGGAGTCCATGCACGTCGTGGGCGGCTACCTGACGATGGCCGGCAAGGCGGCAGTCCAGGTCAGCGACTCGGACCTGCCCGCCGACCTCGTACGGACGATGAAGGAGAAGACCGGGTGCCCGTGATCGTGCACAAGGCACTGGCCGCCGTCCTGGTGGCCGCGACGGTCGGCGTCGTGCCCGCGCCAGACCTTCCGCAGCCTCCGGATGTGGGCCGGGCGGGCGGTGTCACGTTGATCACCGGGGACCGCGTGATGGTCACCGGCGGCGGCGGATACCGCGTGCGACCGGGGCCGGGCAGGCGGGTGGGGTTCAGCGGCCAGATCCAGGACGGTCACCTGTACGTGATCCCGTCCGACGCCCGGCCGCTGGTCGCCGCGGACCTCCTCGACCGGCGGCTGTTCGACGTCACCCAACTGCTGGCCTGGCGGTACGGCGACGCCGACCGGCCCGACATCCCGCTGATCGTCCAGTCGTCCCAGGGGACGGCCCCGACGTTCCGGGGGGCCGAGCGGGCCCGGCGGCTCGGCGGGCTCGGGATGAGCGCGATGAGCGTTCCCAAGGCGTCCGCCGGGCGGACCTGGCAGGACCTGGCGGCCGGCGCCCGCTCCCTCACCGCCGGATCCACCAAGCTCTGGCTGGACGGCCGCCGCTCCTACAACCTTGACCGGAGCGCCGAGCAGATCGGCGCCACCGAAGCCTGGAAACAGGGCATGACGGGCAAAGGCGTCACGGTGGCCGTCCTGGACAGCGGGTACGACCCCGACCACCCCGACCTGAAGGGCGTGGTGACCCAGGAGAAGAACTTCACCGACGACCCCGACATCCGCGACAAAACCGGCCACGGCACTCACGTCGCCTCGATCATCGCGGGGGCCGACGCGAAGTACCGAGGGATCGCGCCCGGTGCGAAGCTCGCCGTCGCGAAGGCCGGCACCGCCTTCGGACTGACCGAGTCGGCCATCCTGGCGGGCATGGAGTGGGCCGCCGCCGAGGTCAAGGCCAAGATCGTCAATTTGAGCTTCGGCGCTCCCGACACCCTGGGCCTCGACCCGGTCGAGCAGGCGGTGAACACGCTGTCGGAGCGGTACGGCACGCTGTTCGTCGCGGCCTCGGGCAACGACGGCACCACCGTCACCAGTCCCGGCAGCGCCGACGCCGCGCTCACCGTCGGCTCCGTCGACCACCAGGACCGCGTCGCCGCCTCCTCGGGCAGCGGACCCCGCGAGGGCGACCACGCCATCAAACCGGACATCACCGCGCCCGGCGTGGAAATCGTGGCCGCGAAGGCGGACGGGACCGGCACCGAGGCGCACGTGGCGATGTCGGGCACCTCCATGGCCGCGCCGCACGTGGCGGGCGCCGCGGCGATCCTCGCCCAGCTCCATCCCGACTGGACCGGGCAACGGCTCAAGTCCGCGCTGACGGGCAGCGCCATGCCGCTTCCCGGCCTGACGCCGTACCGGCAGGGGACCGGGCGGGTGGACGTCGTCCGCGCGTTGGCCCAGCAGGTCGTCGCCGTACCGGAGCGGGTGTGGGCGTACTTCCCCTCGGACGGTCCGGGGGAGCGGGTGTCCACCGGGACCGTCACGTACGACAACGCCGGCGACACCCCCGTCGACCTCGACCTGACCGCCGACGGCGAGGTGGCGCGGCTCTCCGCCCGACGTCTCCAGGTGCCAGCCAAGGGGCAGGCGACGGTCACCGTGACGATCGACGCCAAGGACAAGCCGCCCGGCGAACACCCGGCGACGATCATCGCCAGGTCGGGCGACACGGTGATCCGCACGCTCGCCGGCGCGTTCGTCGAGCCCGAGTCCCACAACGTGACCGTCAAGGCGCTCGACCGCAACGGCCGGCCCGCCGAGGCGGGCTTCATCCAGGTGTACGACGCGCACACGGGCACCGGCCGCGACGTCCCCTTCATCGACGGGACGGCCAGGCTCAGGCTGCCCGAACGCGAGTGGAACCTGTACACCGAGATCGACGACGACACGGGAGGCACCCTGGCCCACACCCGGCTCGACGTCGACCAGGACCGACAGGTGACCATCGACGCCCGCGACGGCAGGCGAGCCGGCTTCAGCGTGGACGACCCGGACGCCGCGCCGGGCGACCCGCTCGTCGTCGAACTGGCCGACGGCGCCTGGTCCTACGGGTTCGCGAGCTGGGCCGCACCGGGCTGGGACACGTACGTCGTCCCGGCACGCGCGCCGGGCCTGCGATTCCTGATCAGGAGCCTCTGGAAGAGCAGGACCCGCACGCCGAGCCCGTACGTCTACGACCTGGTGAACATCCACACCGACGGGCTGCCGGACAACCCCGTTCACGCCGCCCGGCGCGCGGACCTGGTCAAGGTGACGGCGACGTACCGGGCCGCGGCCACGGCGGCGACCGGACTTCCGTACTCCGGCCCGAGGCTCGTCGAGGACAGGCCCGGGATCGGGGCGAGCCCGGACCAGGAGGTGGAGCTGCCGAGCACCCTCACCCACTACCGGACGCCGGGGCTGGTGTGGGACAGCGGGTTCGAGGTCGGCACGTCCGTCGTGGCCGGCGCCCCGGTCAGGTTGGAGCGGGGGAGCACCACGGAGGTGTGGAACGCCGCCGTGACCGGCCCGTCCGCGCCCGTCGCGACCCGATCGGGTGACGAGCTGACCGTTCCCATGGGCGGCCTGTTCGCCGACGGCGTCGCCGGCCACAGGGGCGCCGATGACGCGGCCACCGGCACCGCCACCCTCGCCACCGGCGGCCGGACGCTGGCCGAGACCGACCTGGCGGGATGCGCGACGGAACGGCCCGCCGACTGCGTGCTCCACGCCGCCCTGTCACCGGAGGCCGCCACGTACACCCTGAAGGCGTCGGCCCGCCGCCAGGTCCCCTACTCCACCCTCTCGACCGCCGTGGAGTCCGTCTGGACGTTCCGCTCCTCCAGGGCCGACGGCCGCCGTCCGCCGCCCCTGACCGCGGTACGCCTCACCCCCACCACCCTGGACGACCACAACCGCGCCCGCCCGGGCACCCGCACCCCCTTCACCCTGACACTCGAACCCCCCCAGGAGAGTATGCGCGTACGCCTTGAGACCTCCTCCGACGACGGCCGCACCTGGCGTCCCGTCCCGGTGACACGATCCGCCCAGGGCTGGCTGGCGGTGGTCCCCAACCCCCGCACAGCGGGATTCGTCTCCCTGCGGGCGACCGTCATCGACACCCCCACCACCCGGCTGACCCAGACGATCATCCGCGCCTACGCGGTGGGCTGAACCGGTGCCCGGCCGTCCATCGGGGGAACGGCCGGGCACAATTCCCTCCAAACGCGTAGCTTGGCCGCCATGGTGGACAGCGAGCAGCCAGGAGCTGCTTTCGGCAACCTGTGGGCGGACGCGGTGGGCCCCGGCGGCGGGGTCGACCGTGATCGATGTGACTGCTTCGACCAGTTCAGGCGGCAGCAGCCGAGGAACGTGCGATTCCACGCCGAGCGACAGGACACCTCAGCGGCCGGATGGCACCATCTGCTGGCCCTGATCGAGGAAGCCGCCGCGGACGGCCGCGAGGTGTTCCGGCCGCTGACGGAGCTGAGCCCGGACGAGCGGCGGCAGATCGTGACCCTGCCGCCGACGATCGCCAAGCTGGTCGCGGTCAAGCACCTCGTGCTGTACGGGAGCAACCTGGTCAGGATCCCGCCGGAGATCGGCGCGATGACCGCTCTGGAGGAGTTCAGCCCTTACACCTCTCGCCGGCTGCACTGGTTCCCCTACGAGCTGACCAGGTGCGAGAAGTTGCGGCGCAGCACGGTCAGCACCCGCTCCGTGTACGGCAACTACAAGCAGCGTCCGTCGTTCCCTCGGCTGCGGTCCGGCCCGGACGCCGCCGACAGTCCCGACCTCGGTGACCTCGATCCCGAGGTCTGGGGCGCCACGGCCGTTCGTACGTGCAGCGTCTGTGACCAGCCGATCAGCGAGGCCGGCCCCCATCAGGTGTGGATCTCCCTGCGAGTCGCCACCGACGTCCTGCCGCTCCTGGTCAACGCCTGCTCTCCGGCCTGCGTCGAGGCGTTGCCCAGCGCCGCCGAGGGGTACGTCCCCACATCCCACACGGGCGGCCTCTCCGTGCGTCAGCCCGCCCCTGACTGACGCAATGTGTCACCGGAGACCGGCCGCACACCGGCGAAGTACGGCCGGTCGCGCACGCCCTAGAGCGCGATGACCAGGACGACGAGGGCGGCGAACCACCCGAGCGTCAGCACGGGCGACAGCTCCGCGTAGCCGGAGCCGGCCGGCAGACCGGCCGTGCCCAGACCGGCCACCGCCCAGCGCAGGACGTCCAGCAGGGCGGCAGGGGAACTGTCGCCGAGTGAGCACATCCGGCTGACGAAGGCGTCCGTGATCAGCCAGACCGTGACCAGGGCGCCGGCCGTGACGGCGTTGCCGATCAGGTCCCTGACCGGCTCATCCGGGAGTTCGCCGCTCGCGTAGGTGGCCACCAGCGAGGCGGGGACCATGCAGATCGTCCAGGTCTGGGCCCTGGCGAAGGCGTCGCCCGGTCGCCGCAACGGCAGCAGCCCGGCGGCGCACAGGCCCCAGCCGACGGGGTCGAACAGCAGGTCGAGGCCACTGAGCCGGACCGCGCAGAAGGCGATGACCAGCCCGGTGACGATCTTCGTGACGGGACGCAAGCGCACTGCCCTTCTCGTGTCGAACGGCCGTCAGAGCTCGCCGCTCACCGTCTGGTTGCACGCCAGGCCGGCCAGGCCGCGCTGCCAGGCCACGGGAACGCTGCCCGTGCTTCCCGTCAGCTGCCACGAAGTCGGCGTCACCTCCGACGAACCCGTCCCCAGCCAGGTCCGGTAGGTGTAGCGGATCGGCTGCGGCTCGTGCGGCACCGCCGCGCAGTCGGTGATGACGAACCGCCGGGTCACCGGCCTGATGCCGCCCCCCTCGACGGTGATCACCGCGGGGTCGTCATCCGTTTTCTCGGGAGGGAGCAGGCGCAGGCCCGGTATGGACATCGAGATATCCGTGACCGTGAATGCGGAGGCCGTCTCGTTCTCGATCTCGATCACGGCAACGGTGGACAGCACGCCATTGTCGTTCACCTCGCCGTGAACAAAGAAGTCGTCGATTTCCCAGCGGATTCGCGGCGTCACCGACCCGGACCACCACAAGCCCGTCGCCGCCACGCACATCAGCACGAGACAACTGGACACCGCGACCGGTAATCGGGTACGCGGGGCGACACCGAATTGGCGCCATATATCCGCTGAACTCACGAGATGGAACCATATATCGTGACGCCTTGTGACGATACCCCCGACGATTCTCTGGTTGGCGGTGGTGATCACCTTGATCGTCGCAGCTTTACCCCTCAGCCGGGGGAGCCTCGACAGGTTCGCCGCTCTGACGGGTCTCACCGTCACCGGGAGCAATGCCCGTCAGGTCATCGACCATTTCGCCGGTCTGCGCCGGTGGCGGCTGGCGGCCGTCGTCCTCGCGGCTCCTGTGGCGGGTCTGACCGCGGATCCGTTCTTTCTCGTCCTGGGGTGGTGCGCCATTCCGATATCCCGTGTCGTACGGCCGCCGGCCGCCTACGCCATTTATCGCCGGGCCTGGCTGCTCTCCGTGTGCGGCTCCGCCGTGACAGGTTGCTACCTTCTGGCGGTACGGGGAATCACCCCGACCCGGCTGGTCCACACGGTCATCGTGGTTGTGGTGGTGACGGCGATATCGCGCGCCGAACGAAATACCGGGCCCGAAATGCCGGACGAAACGCAGTCGGCCATTCGTCGATGGTCCGTCCGCACCGGCTATTTGGCGGGAGCCGCGACGGTGCTCGCCGGCGCCCTCGTCACTCCTCAGCAGGAGACGCCGGCCGAAATGCCGCAGTACACACTGCCCAGGCAGTTCCCGGAGCGGCAGGTCGCCTCCGGCGAGAAGATCGGCAAGGTGAAAGGGCCCACCTGTCCGTGGTTGGACGAGATGGACGACCCCTGCCGCTACTGGCTGCTGGACGATGTGCCGTTCACGCAGGCCGCGCCGTACGTCGTCATGAAAGGAGGGGCGCCGAAGGCGGCACCGCTCCTGGTCAGCCCCGATCGGCGCTCCGTCGTCTACCTGGACCGGACCTCGCGCCGCATGGTCCACCAGATCACGGGGAACCGGCACGACCTCAGCGAGCCGCTCGCCGACGCGGACGTGCCCGAGGTGAGCATCAGCGAACGCGGCAGGTACATAGCCCTCACCAAGAACGGAACCCGCGTCATCGACACCAGGTCGTGGAGCGAGATCACCCTGCCCGGCGCGCTGAAAGTGCTCCAGGTCAACTCCGCGGGGACGGTGGTCACGACGGCCTCCAGACTGGTGGCCCACGACCATCGCGGCAAGGAACTCCTGAACATCCCCCTCCCCGAACTGCTCCTGGACTCCCACACCGCCTTCCTCGAACCGGACGGCAGTCGACTCGTGGTCATCAGCGACTCCGGCAACCTCGTGGAGACGTACGACCTCACCACCCGTGAGCGCATCCATCGCGTGCGCCCGCGCCTCCCCGACGGGGATCCGATCGAGCGGGGAGTGGGCTGGTCGAGCAAGGGCCCGTTCCAGGTCTACCGCGACGCGGGACCGGAAGAACGCACCGACTTCTACCTCGACCTCGCGACCGGCACCACCAGACACATCAATAACGGCCACCGCCCCAAAATCCAGTAGCGCGATACGTCGCCCATCCCCGTCGAATGGGTCACCCGGAAACAAGTAAGGCCGCCTCCGAACTACGGAAGCGGCCTTCTACCTGCGGCAATCCTGTCGGGGTGGCGGGATTTGAACCCGCGACCTCTTCGTCCCGAAGGGAAAAATGGGCAGTTTGAGAATGTTGATCTGAGCCGATCGGGGCGCCTCTCACCTTAGAAAACACTCCGGGGAGGACGTGGGAAGCCTGAAGGAGCCGCAAGGAAGTGGCTCCCCAACTTGGCTCCCGTGGCTCCTTCCCGGTGTGGGAGAGGACTCTTGATCGAGTCTGGACGACAACGACAGGCGTTGACCTGAGGAGGCCCCGTCCTCGTCAGGTATCCCTACGCGACGGCCAGAACGACGGCCGCGCTTCATTGCCCTGGCTACCGGGCACCATCCTGGACCAATGCGGTCCCGACGGGTGGCAAGTCGTCGTCGAGGTGTCAGCACTGGCCGTCCGTGGCCCCGGCGCGTCCATCTGACCAACAGCCGTCTGTACGGTACCGATCTGCGGCATCCTTGGAAGCAGGTATCCGTCCTGACGACGCGGACGCGTGCACGAGCCTGATCCATCCGGCGCTTCGATAGGGGTGACTTGTGACTGGGCAAGGGCCTTCACGACAGGAGTTGGTTCGGCGACGGCGTCGAAGCGGACTGGTCGGCCGCCATGAGGAACAAGCCGCATTCAGAGAGGCTCTGCAGCAGCCCCCGGAAGAAGTGGCACATTTTCTCTTCCACATCCACGGTCAAGCCGGAGTGGGAAAATCCACTCTGGCGCGGCAGCTGGAATTCCTCGCCCGCGAGGCTAAAGCCATCACTGCCTATATCGACGAATCCGTGGCCGACGCTGTCGAGGCAATGGGGGCCATCAGTTCGCAGTTTGCCCAGCAGGGTATAGACCTTAAGGCTTTCGACAAGTTGTCGAAGGCCTATCGGCAACGACGGCACGAGGCGAGCGCGAGCGCGAGCTTGGCCTCAGAACCCGGAGGGACAGATCAAGGAGCTCAGTCGGCGGACCCGTCCCCGATGAGTGTGATCGGCTCGCAAATCGCGCTGGCGGGGCTCGGTATGGTCCCCGGAGTAGGGTCATTCACCAGTATGCTTGACCCGAACCAGGTGGCGGCGGGCGCCGACCGTTTCAAGGCGCTAGTAAGTGCGCGTTTTCATAGCCAAGAAGACGCCGATCTCATTCTAACTCCGTTGCAGATCCTCACTCCTGCGTTTCTCCAAGGGGTGGCGGATGCCGCGGAGCGCCGCCCCTGGGTGGTCCTGTTCTTTGACACCTATGAGCGCACGGCGCCGGTTCTGGACCTGTGGCTGCGCGACATCCTTTTCTACGACCGATATGGCCGGATGCCGGCCAACGTGCTCATCGTCCTAGCAGGACAATCCCGGTTGAATCCTCAATGTTGGGGCGATTGGCTCGATCTGGTGACTGACCTCCCACTGGACGTTTTCACCGAAACAGAAGCACATCAGTTCATCGCTTCCAGGGGGATCAGCGACGAGAAAATCACCGAGGTAATTTTGGATCTGTCCGGTCGATTGCCGGTTTTGGTCTCCACTCTCAGCGAAGCGCGCCCATCCAGCGTCGCGGAGATCGGGGACCCCAGCGGTACGGCCGTCGAGCGGTTCCTCAAATGGGAGACCAATCCAGTTCGCCGCGCCGCTGCCATGGCGTGCGCTCTGCCACAAGAGCTCGACGAGGACATCTATCGCATTGCCGTCGAGGAAGAAGCGGAAGAGGAGTTCGGCTGGCTCCAGTCACTGCCGTTCTTCATCAACCGCGTCGACCGCGGCCACTATCACGATGTCGTACGTTCAGCGATGCTGCGCCTGCAGCGTCAGCAATCCCCGCACCGATGGACGGAGCAGCAGACTCGTCTGGCGGACACGTTCCAGGAACTCCGTGTCCAGTTGGAAGGGGACATCGCGCCGGCGAGTGACCGATGGGACGACAGCCGATGGCGTCGTTACAAACTGCAAGAGACTTACCATAGGCTGTGCGCAGACTATCGCGGGGCGCTTCCGTACGTACTGCGTGAGCTTCTCGACGCTCAGGACCATGACATCGCGACTCTGCGGCGATGGGTTCAAACCCTGGCACGGGCCGGCCAGGATGCCGATGCCATCGACGTGCGCAGGTGGGCGAAGGAGCTTTCGGCCGCACTCGAAACCAGCGACTCGGGCATCACCGCACTGACGCTCCTAATAGCCCGTGGAGGTTTTGATGCTTCCGGAAAGCATCTCGCCTACGTGCTGCGCGCCTGGGAACACCGCCAAGCCGGTAGCTATGAGCAAGCCCTGGCCGACTGTAATGCGGCGTTTCGGTTCGAGGTGACTGGCCGGGTCCTCCGAAACCGGGGTGAAACTTATCGCCTCATGGGTCGGTATGAGGAGGCGTTGGTTGACTTTGACCGTGCGCTGGAACTCGAGCCGGACTATGTGTGGGCTGTTGTGAGCCGCGGTCAGACTTACGAGTCTATGGGTCGATATGAGGAGGCGTTGGCCGACTTCGACCGTGCGCTGGAACTCAAGCCCGACTATGCATGGGCCTTTCGCGGCCATGTCCTTCGCCTCCTCGCCCGGCATGAGGAGGCCCTGGCCGACTTCGACCGCGCGCTCGAAGTCGAGCCCAACAGCTGCTTCTCCGTCAGCAACCGCGGCGTTGTCTTCCGCGTTCTGGGTCATTACGCGGAAGCGCTGGCCGATCTCGATCGCGCCATCGTCATTGACCCGGGCAGCGGCTGGGCTTACTACGAAAAGGCGGTTGCCCTGTACGCGATGCGGGACCTGGGATACGAGGCATGCGCCATCCGTGCCATAGAGCTCTGCTCATCTTTGGGCGACGATGGCATGCAGGAAATAGCTGATACAGGAAATCTCGTGCTCGCTCACTGCCTGATGTCGCGATGGGCGGAAGCCGACAGGCATCTTTCTGCCTTCTTGAATAGGAAGCCGTCACGTGGAAATCTCATGGAGCTTTCAATAGTTCTGGATACTCTACGGCCAGTGATCCCTTCAGCCGAAGACCACATTTCATCCTTCCGTAATCGATTGGAAGTCGCGCTCGGATGATGTCTTGTGATCAGGCCAGATGCCGGTCATGGAGTTGCTGACTGGGAAGGGGAGTGCTTGAAGTACTTCGGCGAAGAGTTCGACATCCCGTTCGTTGGATGTAGCCGCCGCTCTAGCTCGCGCTTCTCCTCTTGCAGAGTGGCAATCTTGCTATGAAGGCGATGCTCTATGTTCGTCTTATCCGTCTGGGGGCTGGTCGCGTCGACGCGAAATTGCTTGGCGATTATGGCAAGCTTGCGAACGAGTAGGATGAGCGCAGTAATGAGCCCTATGGCCATCCAGAGGACAATAAACAGATTCTTCTGGACCCAGGTTCGTACACCATCGGCAGTGATCAGTGCTACGACAGCCGAAACATCGGCGATGATCATGGCAGGGGATGCCGCAATACGCTCTACGGGGCCCGGAGTGGACATGAGGAAAAGAATAGAGCGTCATCGGCTCATCACCTCCCAAGATCCATGCGCTCCACGGTAGCTGTAACACTGGGGGACCTGCTGGTTGTTAGAGTCCGCCGCCGGTCAAAGGCGCGGGGCGGCAGTGACAGTGATTGCTCTGAGATGTCCCTGCCGATGTTGATATTTCAGCACGTCAGAAGCGGTGAGGGACAGCAGGGACAGCAGGGACAGCTCCTCAACGCTCCTTGGAGATCAATGACTCTTTGATCGCCTTCGCGCCAGGGGCTCTCATTGCCGCCAGATCGCTGGCGGCGCGGCGGAGTTCGGTCACGGCGTACGCGTTGACGGCAACAGCATCCGGGGCTACCTCCACGGCGATGGTGGTTGCGGCTTCGGCGTCGCCCTGGAGAATGTGGGCTCGTGCTAGGCAGGCTCCGAACCAGGCTCGGTCGCGACGATAGTGCTCAGGCAGGGTTGATAGGCCGCGCTCAACGAACTCGGCGGCGCGGCGGCCGTCTCCGAGTTCCAGTTCGGCCATGCTGCGTTGCATGAGGAACCAGCCCTCGTCGTAGAAGTACATCCAGGGTGGTTCGTCTTCGGGGTGTTCGGCGGCGGTGCGGATGAGGTCTTCGGCTTCGGCGAGGCGGGTGCGGGCCTTGTTGGCTTCACCCATTTGGGCGTGGCGTCGGCCGGCCATTTGGGCGGCCATGCCTTGGACGCCGTACGTGGTGCGGCCGTCGTGCCAGCGGGAGGCTTCGGCCAGGCGGATGCAGCGTTGGGCGTCGCCGAGGCTCCAGGCTTGGTGGGCGCGCATGTTCAGGGTGGTGGAAGCGAGGCAGGCGTCTCCGGCCTCGACGGCCCAGGCGTGGGAGCGGTCGTACCAGGCCAGGGCTGCCGCGTGCTGCCGGGAGTCCTGGCACATCCAGGCGAGGAACTGGGCGTACTGGGCCAGGGCTGCTACGGCGCGGTCAGCGAGGGGGCCGCGGGCTCCTCGGGCGAGGTCGGCCACGGTGGACAGCTGGGCGTGGATCAGCGGTAGGAGAGGGCGGCTGCCGATCGTGTCCTCGACGCGGCGGTGTTCGGCGAGGCAGTGTTCCAGCCATTCCACCGTCGCCAGATCGACGCGGGAGGGGTGCTCGATGGCGCGGGTGATGCGTTCGTAGAGGTCGGCGTCGGGGGCCAAGGTGGGGAGGGCGAGGGCGGGGACGGGCTTGATGATGGTGCCGAACAGCTGGTCTTCGGTCAGGCCGAACGCCTTGCAGTAGAGCTGGGTGTAGAAGGCGTCGGGGCGGTGTTCGCCGGTCTCGTGGCCTCGGATGCGGCGGATGACGTTCGGCAGCTCGGGGAGGGGTTTGTCGGAGGCTCTGGCCAGCTGTTGTGCCAGCTCGCGTTGGGACCAGCCCTTGCTGTTGCGGGCGGCGAGCAGGCGGCCGGCCCAGACGGGGGCCGTTGCGTTGTCGCTCATCCGGTGCACCTCCGGGGACAGGCGGACACGGGGGCGGACAGCGGGGTTCGCCGCTCAGTGTCCTCTTCTGACGTAGTACCGCGCGTGGCTCTCATGTAGTCGTGCACCAGGACATCGATGGTTTCTACTCGTGGGCTGCTTGCGATCAGTACGGCCGTGGGTCGTGCGGCATAACCGGTGAGGCCGAGCAGGCGGCCGCGCTTCTGCGGCAGGCGCTTGAGTCGTTAGCGCCCGGTGCCACGGGCTCGGTCCAGCTCGTGCATCTCGACCGGTACGCCTCGAAGCCCTCCTACATCTACGGCGCGACCGTACTGCGTCTCCACAGAGCGAGGCCGACCCGATGTGAACGCCCGATCAGGCATCGCAGGAGGCGACCGCGGTTGCCTCCTGCGCGCGAACCGAAGGCAAGCCCTCATGTACGTGTGGACGCCGCATGTCCCGTACGGTCCGCGTCCTGTCCGGGTGCGGGAGATCTCGTGTTGCGGTGAGTACGAGTGGTGCTGCGAGGCAGGGCAGTTCCTCATCCGTCGCCACAGCGGGGAGAACGGGTACGAGGAGACCGCCCGAGGGCGCCACGCCACCGCTCGCCTTGTGTGGGCCACGCTGATCGCCGCGCACAGGCACGGGCAGCCGAAACGCTGATATCTCACATCCGGTTGGGCGCCGGCCCCAACTTCGTCGGAGCGCCGTGTGATCGCCCTTCAGTGCGGACGTGGCAGATCAGAGTCATGGGTGCCGTCGTCTCGGACATTGTTGGTTACCCAGAAACAAGTAAGGCCGCTTCCAAGTTTCGGAAGCGGCCTTCTACCTGCGGCGATACTGTCGGGGTGGCGGGATTTGAACCCACGACCTCTTCGTCCCGAACGAAGCGCGCTGCCAAGCTGCGCTACACCCCGATGCACGCCCGTCTTGCGCGTGCTTGAGAAAGTCTAGCGGACTTCGCGGGTACTCGTGACCGCCTCAGCGTCGCGGAACCAGCGTGAGCAACGACGCCTCCGGGAAGCACGCGAAGCGGGCAGGTGCGTACGGCGAGGTGCCGAGGCCGGCGGACACGTGCAACCAGGCGCTTTCGTGCCGGCTCAGGCCCTTCACGCGGGCGCGGTCGATGCCGCAGTTGGTGACCAGGGCGCCGTAGAACGGGACGCAGAGCTGGCCGCCGTGGGTGTGGCCGGCGAGCAGGAGCTGGTAGCCGTCGTCGGCGAAGCGGGTCATGTTGCGGGGCTCGGGGGAGTGCATGACGCCGAGGCGGAGGTCGGCGTCGGCGGGGGCCGGGCCGGCGACCAGGTCGTAGCGGTCGCGGGAGATGTGGGAGTCGTGGATGCCCGCCACCGCGACGTCGAGGTCGCCGATCTTGATGCGGGCGGTGGTGTTGTTCATGTCCAGCCAGCCCTCGGCGGCCATGCCGGCGCCCAGCTCCTCCCACGGGAGGTTGGGGATGTGCTGGCGGCGGTCGTTCTTGGACGTACGCCAGAGGTAGCGGGCCGGGTTCTTGGGCTGGGGGGCGTAGAGGTCGTTGGACCCGTAGACGAACAGGCCGGGGCGGGACAGCAGGGGCTCCAGGGCGTGCAGGAGCGCGGGGACCGCTTCCGGGTGGGCGATCGAGTCGCCGGTGTTGACCACCAGGTCGGGCTCCAGGGCGCCCAGGGAGCGCACCCAGTTGATGAGCATCGTGCGGTTGGGGGTCAGGTGCAGGTCTGAGAGGTGCAGCACGCGTACGGGACGCCGGCCGCGCTCCAGCACCGGCACGTCGAAGCGGCGCAGACGGAACCAGTTGCGCTCCACGACGGAGGCGTAGCCCAGCCCGGCCAGGCCGAGACCGATCATGGACAGGGGCACTGCGACGGCTTTCCTCACGTACTCATGATGCCTGACAACGGGCACGAGGCGTCCCGGCAGACGGCAAGATGGACCGCATGAGCGCAATGAAGGACAAGCTGAAGGCCGATCTCACGGCCTCGATGAAGAGCCGGGACGAGGTGCGTCTCCGGACGATTCGTATGGCTCTGGCGGCCGTGAACGTCGAGGAGGTGGCGGGCAAGCAGGCCAGGGAGCTCAGCGATGACGAGGTCATCAAGGTGCTGACCAAGGAGGCCAAGAAGCGGCGCGAGGCCGCCGAGGCGTTCCAGAACGCGGGACGCACCGAGCAGGCCCAGGCCGAGCTGGACGAGCAGGCCGTGCTGGAGGAGTACCTGCCGGCGCAGCTCTCCGACGAGGAGCTGGCCCAGATCGTCGACGCCGCCGTGGCCGAGACCGGCGCGTCGGGGCCGCAGGCCATGGGGCAGGTCATGAAGGTGGTCAACCCCAAGGTGGCGGGCAAGGCCGAGGGCGGCCGCGTCGCCGCTGCCGTACGCGCCCGCCTGACGGCCTGACCCCCGCTGCCCGCTGAGCGCCCCCGTAAGGCCGGTCGGCGTCTCTGAGGCTGAGGGCCCCGGAAGCTGGAGCGTCGCTGAGGGGCCCCGAGAAGGTTGTGGGGCCTCCTGGGGGCCCATCCCGGGGCGGGAAGCGGGCGGAGACGTCTAGAAGCCGCGTAGCGCCCTTAGGGGGCGATGGGAGGCCGGGCCGGGAGCGGCGGCCGGCCCCTGGGACGGTGAGGTCAGGGGCCGGGCTGGAGGCGGGTCAGGGGCGGGTTCGGGTCGCCGGGATGGTGAGGCCGGTGTTGGCGTGGCCGCCAGGCCCGTCGCCCAGCCCCTGCCAGTCACCCGGCCCCGGCCCGTCACCGCGCCCGCCGTCGCCGCCGTCCCCCCGGTCGTTGCGGTCGCCGAAGAAGTCCTCGAACGGGTCGCCGCCGCCCGGCCGCCCGTCCTCCTCGTGCTTCTTCTTCTTTTTGGGCTTCGGCGCGCACTTGTCGGAGCAGCCGCCGAAGCGCGAGTGGTCCACGGACGTGAACTTCGTCGGCTCCACCCCCTTGAGCGCCTGCATCATGGCCTGCTTCCAGATGGGCCCGGAGATGGACGCGCCGTACACGTACGGGAAGTAGCGCCCCCCGATCGTGACGCCGATCAGCTTGTGGGTGGACGCGCCGCGCGGGTCGCCGAGGCTGACGGCGGAGGCCAGGTTCGGCGTGTAACCGGCGAACCAGGCGGACATGTAGTCGTCGGTCGTCCCGGTCTTGCCGGCCGCGTCCCGTCCGATTCCGCCCACTTCGCGCATCGTGCCCTTGGTGAACACACCTGACAGGATGCCGCTGACCGCGTCGGCGACCTCCTCCTCCATGACCTGCGAGCACTTCGGCTTGTACTGCTTGGCGTTGCCGTTCCTGTCCTTGATCTCGGTGATGGCCAGCGGCTTGCAGTACTGGCCGCGCGAGGCGAACACCGCGTAGGAGTTGGCGATCGTCACCGGGTCGACCTCGTTGACGCCCAGCGTGAACGTCTCGACCTCGCGCAGCTTGCCGCCGTCGGCGCGCTTGACGCCGAGGCGCTTGGCGAGCTTGACGACCTTGCAGAGCCCGACCTCCTGCTCCAGCTTCAGGAAGAACGTGTTCACCGAGCCCCACGTGCCGCTCTGCAGGGTCTTGAAACCGCCGCCGCCCTCGCTGGAGTTGTGCGCGGTGTGCGAGGGGTCGCCGACGTTGTCGCCCTTGCAGTCCTTGAACGAGTTGTAGCCGCCGGCGGTGAACCCGGCCGGCGCGGGGAAGCCGTCCTCGTACTTGAGGCCCTCCTCAAGGGCGGTGGCCAGCGTGTACGCCTTGGCCGTCGAGCCCTGCTGCAACCCGCGCCCGCCGCCGTGCGCCGCGTCGGCCACGATGTTGTAGCTCATCTCGTTCTTCTTCTTGCTGCCGCCGAACTTGCGCGAGGCCGCCATCGCCTTGATCTCGCCGGTGCCGGGCACGACCATGGCCTGCGCGGCCACGGGCTTGTCCTTGGGGCTGACGTACTTCTTGATGGCCTTCTCGGCGGCCTTCTGCATCTTGGGGTCGAGCGTGGTCTTGATCGTCAGGCCGCCGCGCTGGAGCAGCTTCCTGCGCTCGTCCTCATTCTTGCCGAAGTCCTCGTTGCCGAGGATCTCGTACTGGACGTAGAGGCAGAAGTACGGGAACTTGCTGGCCTCGCAGCCGCCGGGGAACTTGACGTCCTTGTAGCCGAGCTTCTTGGCCTTGGCAGCGGTGGCCTCGGGCCAGGTGATCTTGCCGATCTGGGCCATCCTGTCGAGCACGGTGTTGCGCCGCAGCAGCAGCCGTTCACGCGCCTCGGGGCCGACGTTGGGGTCGGTGCGGGCCGGGTTCTGGACGGCGCCGGCCAGCGTGGCGGCCTCGGACAGGTTGAGCTCGGAGGCGGGCTTGTCGAAGAAACGCCTGGCCGCGGCCTGGACGCCGTGCGCGCCCGCGCCGAAGTAGGCGATGTTGAGGTACTTCTCCAGGATCTGCTGCTTGGTGTACTTGCCCTCGATCGCCATGGCGTACCGCAGCTCCTGGAGCTTGCGGGACATCGTCGGCGCGATGGCCGCCTGCTGCTCCTCCGGCGTCTCGGCCTTGTTGACCAGCACCTGCTTGACGTACTGCTGGGTGATCGAGGAGCCGCCCTGCATGACGCCGCCGCCGGTGAGGTTCTTCACCAGGGCGCGGGCGGTGCCCTCGACGTCGATCGGGCCGTGGTCGAAGAAGCGGAAGTCCTCGATCGCGATCAGCGCGGTCTGCATGATGGGCGCGACCTTGTCGAGGGTCACGGACTGCCGGTTCTCGTAGTAGAACTGGGCGATCTGCTTGCCGTTGGCGTCGACCAGCTTCGTGCGCTCGGACAGGGGCGGCTCGTCGAGTTCCCTGGGCTTGAGGTCGAGCCCGTCCATGGCGCTCTTGGCCGACACACCCGCCCCGCCGACCGCGGGCAGCGCCACGGCTGCCGTCAGCACACCCGCCGCCGTCCCGGCGATGATCAGACGCAGGACGCTGAGGAGCGGGTGGGAGCGGTCTTTGCCCTTCGCTTGCACGCTCCTAAGGGTACGTCGAAACACTGTCCTTATCGGTAACACGACACCATTTCGCCTTGACTGGGAGGGGTGACTAGTCATTCCCGGTCAACAGTCCGGCGAGAAATTGGTCCTCTGGGGTCTGTCGGCCCGAACGTGAAGTTGCGTACGTTCTCCCTGCGGCAACTGAATACGGAGGCTCGGCGCCCGCGCCCGTCGGCCCCAAATGACGACTGACCACCTAAGGGGAGTGGGGTCGAAAAATGTGGATCACGGATTGGACCTCCCGTGCCGCCTGTAAGGGTGCGGACCCGGACGCGCTGTTCGTCCAGGGCGCCGCACAGAACAGGGCGAAGTTGATCTGTCGAGGATGCCCGGTCCGTACCGAATGCCTCGCCGATGCGCTGGACAACCGCATCGAGTTCGGGGTGTGGGGCGGTATGACCGAACGCGAACGCCGTGCGCTGCTCAGGCGCCGGCCCGACGTGGACTCGTGGCGTGACCTGCTCGAGTCCGCGAAGGAAGAGTACGAACGGACCAATGAGCTGATCGCGGGCTGATCGGGCCCGCGGAGGGAGAGCACGGCCGGCGCCGCCCGTCGGCCGTGCTTTCTCTACGCGCTCGCCAACAGGTTCCCGATCTGCCGCAACCCGGCCAGATCGTGGACATCTCCGGACATCGCACGTACCTGTGCCACGGGCACCGTGGGATGAGCCGAGACGAAATGCTCCTGCTCGCGGCTCTCGCGGGTGGCGAGTTGCATCCGGCCGGTGTGCAGCCGCAGCACAGCGGCCGTCAGCTCGTGTTCGCCCCTGGACTCCAGGTCCTCGGCCGCGGCGGCGCTGCGTGCCGCTGAGAGCGCCGAGCCGGGCGACACGTGCACCCGGTTCACCACGAGCCCGGCGAGGGGCATGCGCTCCTCGGCGAGCCGTTCCACGAAGTAGGACGCCTCCCTCATCGCGTCGCGCTCCGGCGCGGCCACCACGAGGAAGGCCGTGCCCGGCGCCTGCAACAGCTTGTACGTCATCTCGGCCCGCTGCCGGAACCCGCCGAACACGGCGTCCAGCGCGGACACGAACGTCTGCAGGTCCTTGATCACCTGCGCGCCGAGCAGCTTGGTCATCGCCCCGGCCATCAACCCGAACCCGGCGTTGAGCAGCCGGAACGCGCTGCGCCCACCCGCCTTGGCGGGGGCGGTCAGCAGCCGGATGAACCGTCCGTCGAGGAAGCGGCCGAGCCGCTCAGGCGCGTCGAGGAAGTCCAGCGCCGACCGGGAGGGCGGCGTGTCCACGATGATCAGGTCCCACTCGTCGGAGCGGCGGAGCTGGCCCAGCTTCTCCATCGCCATGTACTCCTGCGTGCCCGCGAAGCTGGAGGACAGCGACTGGTAGAAGGGGTTCGACAGGATCTGGCGGGCCCGCTCGGGGTCGGCGTGCGCCTCGATGATCTCGTCGAACGTGCGCTTCATGTCGAGCATCATGGCGTAGAGCTGGCCGCCGCCCTCGGGCGAGCTGACCAGGCGCGGGGTGTTGTCCAGCTCGGTCAGGCCCATCGACTGCGCCAGGCGGCGGGCCGGGTCGACGGTCAGCACGACCGCGCACCGGCCGCGTTCGGCGGCGCGCAGGCCGAGGGCCGCGGCGGTCGTTGTCTTGCCGACGCCGCCGGAGCCGCAGCAGACGATGATCCGGGTGCCCTTGTCGTCGAGGATGGCGTCGATGTCCAGGGGGACGGGCTTCTTCACGCGGCTCCCCGGTGGGTGCGAAGGATGTCGGCCAGCTCGTACAGGCCGGCCAGGTCGACGCCGTCGGCCAGCAGCGGCAGCTCGACGCGCGGCAGGCCGGCCCCGGCCAGCGACTCGCGCTCGGCGTGCTCCAGCTCGGTGCGGCGGGCGTGCTCGACGACCTCCTCGGCGAGCGCCTCGGCCATGGCGGCGGCGTCGGAGGTGTCGGCGAGCCCGGCCGCCTTGAGCCCGAGCGCGAGCTCGCCCACGTCGAATCGGCCCTTGACAGCCATGTCAAGAGCGGCCTGTGGAAGCAGTGATTCACGGACCATGTTGATGAAAACGCAACCTGGCGGAAGCCCGGCCGAGCGCAATTCGCCGACTCCGTCGAGGGTCTCCTGCACCGGCATCTCCTCCAGGAGGGTCACGAAGTGGACCATCGTCTCCCTGGATTTCACGACGCCGTTCACCAGATCGGAGTGGTTCTTGATGGGCCCGACCTTGGCCAGGCCGGCGACCTCCTGGGTGACGTTCAGGAAGCGCGTGATGCGGCCGGTGGGCGGCGCGTCGAGGACGACGGCGTCATAGACCCGGCGGCCGTTCTTGCCGCGCCTGCGCACGGCCTCGGTGGTCTTGCCGGTGACCAGCACGTCCCGGAACCCGGGGGCCACGGTGGTGGCGAAGTCGACGATGCCCATCTTGGTCAGCGCGCGCCCGGCCCTGCGCATGCCGTAGAACATCTCCATGTATTCGAGCATGGCCTCTTCGGGATCGATGGCCAGCGCGTACACGTCGCCGCCGGAGGGCGCCACGGCGATCTTCCGCTCCTCGTAGGGCAGCGGCGGCAGGTCGAAGATCTGGGCGATGCCCTGCCTGCCCTCCACCTCGACGAGCAGCACCTTGCGCCCGCCCGCGGCCAGTGCGAGGGCGAGGGCGGAGGCGACGGTCGTCTTGCCGGTGCCGCCCTTGCCGGTGAAGACGTGCAGCCGCACGTCGTCCCAGTCCGTGTCCGGAGAGTCCACGTTTCGAGGCTACCGAACGGTTACTTGTCGAAACCCGACGGCCACCGTTTGAGATTGCTCACATTGCGGTCATCGCCGCCCGGATGGGTGGGGTGACAGGCCGGGAAGCGGCTTTCCATGAGATCGTCATGCCATGAAGAAATGGGAGTACCTCACCGCTCCGGTGCTGATCCACAACACGAAGATGATCCTCGACAACTTCGGGTCCGACGGCTGGGAGCTGGTCCAGATCGTCCAGGGCGCCTCGTCCGAGCAGCTCGTCGCCTACTTCAAGCGGGAGAAGGCGTGACCCCCGAGGAGCGGATCGCCGAGCTCGGGTTCGAGCTGCCCCAGCCGGTGACGCCGCTGGCCGCGTACGTGCCGACCGCGCGCACCGGCGACCTCGTCTACACCTCCGGCCAGGTGCCCATGCTGGAGGGCAAGCTGCACCAGACCGGCAAGCTCGGCGTCGACCTCGGTGTCGACGAGGGCAAGGCGCAGGCCCGCATCTGCGTGCTCAACGCGCTGGCCGCACTGAAGGCCGAGCTGGGCGAGCTGTCCAGGGTGCGCAGGATCGTCAAGGTCGTGGTCTTCGTGGCCAGCGCGCCGAGCTTCACCGAGCAGCCCCAGGTGGCCAACGGCGCCAGCGACTTCCTGGCCGAGGTGTTCGGCGAGACGGGCAAGCACGCCCGCAGCGCCGTGGGCGTGGCCGCGCTGCCGCTGGACGCCCCGGTGGAAGTGGAGCTGATCGCGGAGGTCTCCTGACCGGAGAGGCGGGTGCGGAGGTCTCCTGACCGGAGAGGGCTGATCGCGGAGGTTTCCTGACCGCGAGGATGTGTCACCATGACCGAGTGATGTTCTAGTAGGAGGTCAGGTGGCCGGTCTTCCCCTTCCCGACGAGCTCGCCGCGCGAGCCAGAGAGATCATCGCCGGGCGGCTCGCCCCCGCCCCGGCGCGTGACGCCGCCACGGTGGTGATCCTGCGCGGCTCGGGCCCGCGCGGCGGGCCCGAGGTCTACCTGCTCAGGCGCAAGTCCACGATGGCCTTCGCGGCGGGCGCCTACGTCTTCCCCGGCGGTTCCGTCGACCCGCGTGACACCGACCAGGCGGTGGCCTGGGCCGGGCCGTCCCCCAAGGAGTGGGGGGAGATCTTCTACGCCAGTGAGAACGTCGCCCGTGGCCTGGTGTGCGCGGCCGTGCGGGAGACGTTCGAGGAGTCCGGGGTGCTGCTGGCGGGGCCGGGGCCGGACAGCGTGGTCGAGGACACCACGGGCGACGACTGGGAGGCCGACCGGCTGGCGCTCATCGACCGGAGCCTGGCCTTCGCCGACTTCCTGGACAGGCGCGGCCTGGTGCTCAGGTCCGACCTGCTCAAGCCGTGGGCCCACTGGATCACGCCGGAGATCGAGCAGCGCAGGTTCGACACCCGGTTCTTCGTGGCGGTGCTGCCCGAGGGGCAGCGCACGCGTGACGTCGGAGGCGAGGCCGACCACGTGGTGTGGCGGCGGCCGGCCGAGGCGATCGAGCTGTGGCGCGCGGGTGAGATCTTCCTGATGCCGCCCACCTCCCACACGCTCACCGAGCTGGCCGGGCACGACAGCGTGGCCTCCGTGCTGGCCGAGGAGCGGGAGATCACGCCCATCCTGCCGGAGGCCGTGGAGGTCGAGGGGGAGATGAGGTTGATGACGCCGTGAGCGGACTGCACATCCCGCTCGGCACGCCTGACGGTTCCCGTACCGAGCACGCCGAGAACCTGCTCGCGCCCAATCCGTCCGCCATGACGCTCGACGGCACCAACACCTGGGTCATCGGCACCCGCGACGCGATCGTGGTCGATCCGGGGCCCGACGACGAGGCGCACCTGCTGCGCGTACGCGACCATCTGGGCGAGCGGCGGGTCACCCAGATCCTGCTCACGCACGGCCACGCCGACCACAGCGGCGGCGCCAAACGCTTCGCCGAGCTGGTCGACGCCCCCGTACGCGCCCTCGACCCGCGCCACCGGCTGGGCGACGAAGGGCTCGGCGACGGCGACGTGGTCACGGTCGACGGCCTGGAGCTGCACGTCTACGCCACGCCCGGCCACTCGTTCGACTCGCTCTGCTTCTGGCTGCCGCAGGACCGGGCCATGCTGACCGGCGACACCGTCCTCGGCAGGGGCACCACGATCATCGCCCAGGACGGCGGACTGGGCGACTACCTGCGCAGCCTCGACCGGCTGAGGGCGGCGGCCGAGGGCCTGGGAGCGCGGGCGCTGCTGCCCGGCCACGGCCCGGTGCTGCCCGACCCGATCGCGGCCCTCGACGGCTACATCGCCCACCGGCGGCAGCGGCTCGACCAGATCAGGGCGGCGCGGGCACAGGGCGCGCGCACGCCGCAGGAGGTCGTCGAGATCGTGTACGCGGACGTCGACAGGTCGCTCTGGCCCGCCGCGGAGGTCTCCGTGCGGGCCCAGCTCGACTACCTGGAACGGTTGTAGAGCCGGTCCATGTCGAGGATGACCACGGCCTTGGCCTCGATGCGCAGCCAACCGCGCTGGGCGAAGTCGGCCAGGGCCTTGTTCACCGTCTCGCGCGAGGCCCCGACGAGCTGGGCCAGCTCCTCCTGGGTGAGGTCGTGGTGCACGCGCATGCCGTCGTCGGTCTTGGTGCCGAACCGCTCCGCCAGGTCGAGGAGCTGCTTGGCGACCCGGCCGGGCACGTCGGTGAAGACCAGGTCGGCCAGCACGTCGTTGGTGCGGCGCAGCCGCTGGGCCAGGGCGCGCAGCAGGTGCAGCGCCACCTCGGGGCGGCCGGTCAGCCAGGGGCGCAGGTCGTCGTGGCCCAGCCCGGCCAGGCGCACGTCGGTCAGCGCCGTCGCGGTGGCGGTGCGCGGTCGCGGGTCGAACAGCGACAGCTCGCCGAACATCTCGCTCGGGCCGAGCACGCTCAGCAGGTTCTCCCGGCCATCGGGCGAGGTGCGGGAGAGCTTGATCTTGCCTTCGAGCACGACGTAGAGCCGGTCGCCGGTCTCGTTCTCGTGGAAGAGGGTCTGTCCCTTGGACAACTGGACCTCGGTGATGCTCGTCCGCAGCGCCGCGGCGCTCTCGCGGTCGAGCGCGGCGAACAGGGGGGCCTTGCCCAGCACATCTTCGGTGTTCACTCTGCCTCCTCTGCTGCCATTGTGACTCACCCCACTCCGGGCGGCACACACAGGCTATGGGAATGCCCGGGTTAGGCGTGGCTTGCCCTGGTGTGTGGCGCACTGAAGTGTATGAACAAATCGGGTGACCTGCTTACTTCCGCAGGAGGTCGTCCACCGAGGCGACCGCCGTCGCCATCGTGTGGCCCAGCAGGACGCGTACGACATGGGCCGCCGAAGGGCGGCCGGCGGGCTCCGGACGGCGGCACCGCTCGACGACGCCGCGCAGCGGATGCGGCAGCGCGCCGGACCCGCTCGCGAACCTCACCAGCTCCGCCCAGTCGCGCACGTCGTCGGCCGGGCCGCCGCGGCCGGGCGAGCCCTGCACGCCCACCAGCACCTGGCCGCGCGTGCCGAGCGCGACGTTGTCGGGGGTGAGCCGCAGGCCGGTCACGCCGTGGGCGTGCATCCTGGCCATGGCCGCCGCGCTGCCGAGCGCCACCCGGTGCAGCGCCGCGCCGCGCAACGGGCCGCCCCTGCGTACGAAGTCGGTCAGTGACTCGCCCTTGTGCTGATCGCCCATGGTCGCCGCCCTCCCAGCCGCCAGGTTGTACGCGAACGCGGCGTAGAAGGTTCAACGGTTCCCATAGTCTTGCGGCATGGCCACGAACGCGGCGGGGCGCAAGCCGGAGACCCAGCTAGCCCTGGTACGGCGGGCGCGCAAGATGAACCGCGTCCTCGCCGAGACCTACCCCGACGCCCACTGCGAGCTCGACTTCCGCAACCCGCTGGAGCTGCTGGTCGCGACCATCCTGTCGGCCCAGTGCACCGACAAGCGGGTGAACATGGTGACCCCCACCCTGTTCGCCAAATACCCCACCGTCGAGGACTACGCCGCCGCCGACCGCGCCGAGATGGAAGACATCATCCGCTCGACCGGCTTCTTCCGCGCGAAGACCAACAGCATCATCGGCATGGCCCAGGCCGTGTGCGAGCGCTACCGCGGCGAGGTGCCGGGCCGGCTCAAAGACCTGGTCACCCTGCCCGGCGTGGGCCGCAAGACCGCGAACGTGGTGCTCGGCAACGCGTTCGGCGTGCCGGGGCTGACCGTCGACACGCACTTCCAGCGGCTCGTGCGCCGCTTCGGCTGGACCGAGGAGACCGACCCGGTCAAGATCGAGCACGTCGTGGCCGAGCTGCTGCCCCGCCGCGAATGGACGATCTTCTCCCACCGGGTCATCTGGCACGGCCGCCGCATGTGCCACGCGCGCCGTCCGGCCTGCGGCGTGTGCCCGCTGGCGAACCTGTGCCCCTCCTTCGGTACCGGGCCCACCGGCGAGGCGGAGGCGGAGAAGCTGGTCAGGCCCGGTCCCTTCTCCTGATCCGCGAGCCCAGGGAAGTGATCGAGGCCGTGCCGTGTTGGAGGTTTGCGTGACAGAAGTGCCCGACTGGCTCGAACGGCTCGCGGCGCAGGCCGCGCGGATCACGGTCCCCCGCTACCTGCGGCCCCCGGCCGGCCGCGGGCGCCTGGCCGCCGTGCTGATGCTGTTCGGCGAGGGGCCGCTCGGCCCCGACGTGCTGCTCATCCAGCGCAGCTCACGCGGCCGCAGGCACGCCGGCCAGCCCGCCTTCCCCGGCGGCGGCGTCGATCCCGAAGACGGCGGCCCGGTCGGCGCGGCGCTGCGCGAGGCCGAGGAGGAGACCGGCGTCGATCCGCGCGGCGTGCGCGTCCTCGGCACGATGCCCGAGCTCTACCTCGACCACAGCGACAACCGGGTCACCCCGGTGTTCGGCTGGTGGCACACGCCCTCCGCGGTGCACGCCGCCTCGCCCGACGAGGTCGAGTCGGTCGAGCGGGTGCCGATCGCCGAGCTGGTCGATCCGGGCAACCGAGTCATGTTGCGGCATCCCAGCGGGCTCGCCGGCCCGGCCTTCCACGTGCGGGGCATGCTGGTGTGGGGGTTCACCGCGATGGTGCTCGACTCCGTGCTGCGCGAGGGCGGCCTCGAACGTCCCTGGGACCAGGCGCGCCTGGAGGACCTGCCGGCCGAGGTCGTCAGACTGGGCCTGCGCGAACGGATCACTCCGGGGTCCTGACGGCTGTGCGAGCGGATCACTCCGGGGTCCTGACGGCTGTGCGAGCGGATCACTCCGGGGTTCTGAGCGAGACGCCGAGCGAGGCCCAGTCGGCGACGTCCGCGTCGTCGTCGGCGGCCAGGGTGCGCAGCATCTCCAGGCCCGCCCGGTCGGGCGGGTCGCCCAGCACGTGCTGCAGCGCGTACGCCGCCCCGTACCTCACTCTGGCGTCGTCGTGACAGGCAAGGTCGATCACCGAAGGCAGCGAGCGGGGGTCGGCCAGGTGGCCGAAGGCGATCAGCACGGCGTACAGGACCATGGCGTCGTCCTCGCTGGCCGCCAGGTAGCGCAGCACCGGCAGCGTACGGTCCACGAACGGCCGCAGCATGCCCATGATGTCCACCCCGAGCAGCCGTTCGGCCACGTTGTCCGCGGCGCACAGGCGGCGTGCCTCGATGAACGACTCCAGGTCGGCCCGCTGGCGCAGCAGGCAGATCACGTGCCAGCGCAGCGGCCCGTCCGGGTCGGTGTCGCTGAGAGCTGCCCGGATGAGATCGCGCACTGTTCCCTCGGCCGGCGGCATACCGCCCAAGATAGCCAGCCGGGTGACGCCGTCCTGGCGGAAGACGTGCACACTTGACCGTATCGCTGGCTACCTTTGAAGCGTGCGCGGTGATCTGCTTGACCTCATATTGATCGGCCTCGTGATCGCCTTCGGCGTATCCGGCTACCGGCAGGGCTTCATCATCGGCGCGATGAGCTTCGTGGGGTTCGTGGGCGGCGCCGTGCTCGGCATCTTCATCGCGCCGCCGATCGCCAAGGCCGTCGTCGACGGCGACACCCCGCAGGCCCTGCTCGCGATCGTGATCGTGTTCCTGGCCGCCACGATCGGCCAGTTCGCATCCTCCACGGTCGGCGCGGTCGTGCGCAGCCACGTCACGTGGGAGCCGGCCAAGATGGCCGACGCGGTGGGCGGCACGTTCGCCAGCGCGCTGTCCGTGCTGGTGATCGCCTGGCTGATCGGGTCGCTGATCGTCTCGACGACGTTCACCCCGCTGGTCGACCAGGTCAAGAACTCCGCGCTGCTGACCACGGTCGACGACGCGATCCCGCAGGCCGCGCGCAACTGGCAGCAGCCGTTCAAGAAGTTCGTGGACAGGTCGGAGTTCCCGCCCGTCTTCGACGCCATCGCCCCCGACGCGCTGATCGACGTGCCGCCGCCGGCGCAGAGCGTGCTGCAGGGCGCCAAGCTGGGCCGGGCCCAGCGGGCCATCGTGAAGGTCCAGGGCAACGCCGAGAGCTGCAACAAGCACATCGAGGGCACCGGTTTCGTCTACGCCGACAACCGGATCATGACGAACGCCCACGTCGTCGCCGGCGTCACCCGCGACCTGGAGGTCATCGACTACAAGAACGTGCGCCACCCGGCCAAGGTCGTGCGCTACAACCCCCAGCGCGACATCGCGATCCTCTACGTGCCCGGCCTCGACCTGCCGCAGCTCACCTTCGAGGCCGACGGCAAGCGCGGCGCCAACGCGATCATCGCCGGCTTCCCCAGGGGCAAGGGCTTCACCGCCGAGCCCGCCCGCATCGGCGGCCGCCTCGACGCCGAGGGCCCCGACATCTACCACGACCGCAACGTCCGGCGGAAGGTCTACGCGATCCGCGGCAAGGTGCTGCCGGGCAACTCCGGCGGCCCGCTGCTCACCGTCGACGGCCGCGTCTACGGCGTGATCTTCGCCGCCGCGGTCAGCGAGAAGGACACCGGCTACGTGCTCACCGCCGAGGAGGTCGCGCCCGACGCCGGCCAGGGCCGGAACGACACCACCGCGGCCAGCACCCAGGAGTGCGACTAGGCGGGCAGTGCGGCCAGGATCAGGGCGATCGCCTCGACGGCGTCGCTGTCCTGGGTCAGGCCGGTGGCCGCCCTGCCGACGGCGTCGTAGTCGCCGCCGTACGCCTGCGCCCTGGCCGCGCCGCGGCTGAACAGGGTGACCGCGCCGCGGCCGTTGCCGCGCTGGAGGTGCGTCAGCCCGACGCAGATCTGCGCGAGCCCCTGCCACAGCTCGCGCTCCTCCTCGGGCGCGCACTTCCAGCGGCCCTCGAAGACCTCGTGCGCGTTGAACGGCAGCCCCTCTCCCAGGAAGTGCCGCGCGTCGGCGAGCGCCTGCTCGGAGGTGGGTGCGTAGTCGTCGGGGACCCGGTCGACGCCGGGCGAGCCGTAGGGGAGCGGCCTGCCGTACGCGTCGCGTGGCCTGGCGTTGCGCGGCTTGCCCTGGGGGTCGCGGTCTCTCATCGCTCGAGGGGCTCTCTCATCGGTCGGGTTCGGGATCGGCCAGCCAGCCGAGCAGCTCGGTGTCGAACACGTCGGGGATCTCTTCGTGGGGGAAATGGCCCGCGCCCTCGAACAGCCGCCAGCGGTAGGGGGCGGCGACGTACCGGCTGGAGCCCTGAGCGGTGCGGGGGAGCGCGTACGGGTCGAGCGCGCCGTGCAGGTGCAGCGTCGGCGCCTCGATCTCGGTACGCATGACCCTGGCGTAGCGGCGGCCGTCGGGCCGGAGCTGGGAACGGCCGAACCAGCGGTGGTACTCCAGCGCCGAGTGGGCCACGGCGGGGATCCGGAACGCCTCCCGGTAGGTGCGCGCGGTCTCGGCGTCCGGCCAGCCGGGAGCCGACCAGCCCGCCAGGATCCTGCCGACCAGGGCGGCGTCGTGCCTGGTGAGCCTGCGTTCGGGCAGCAGCGGGAGCTGGTAGCCGAGCGCGTGCCGGCCGGCCCTGAGCTGGCCGGGGTCGGTCGCCAGCGCGTGGCGCAGGCGCAGCGGGTGCGGCGCCGAGACCACGACCAGCCGGCGCACGCACTTGGGGTCGAGCACGGCCATCGTCCAGGCCAGCAGGCCGCCCCAGTCGTGCCCGACGACGACCGCGCCGGTCTCGCCGAGCGCGCGGATCAGGCCGGTCGCGTCGGCGGCCAGGGTGGGCAGGTCGTAGCCGCGCGGCGGCTTGTCGCTGCCGCCGTAGCCGCGCAGGTCGGCGGCGACCGCCCGGAAACCGGCCTGCGCGAGGGAGGTGAGCTGGTTGCGCCAGGTCCACCAGAATTGCGGGAACCCGTGCAGCAGCAGGACCAGCGGGCCCTCGCCGGCCTCCACGACATGGAAGCGGGTGCCGCCGGCGTGCACGGCCCGGTGTGTCCACGGGCCGTCGATCTGGACGACCGTCTCGTCAGGTGCCATCACGGCTCACCGGCTGACTCTCGGCGCTCGGCACGGGGAGCGTCTGCTCCTCCGGCGTGGCGATCTCCTTGAGGCCCTTGATCGACCTGGCGGTGCGCTTCATCCCGGCCAGGCCCTTCAGCCTGCGCACGCCGACCAGCACCAGCAGGCCCGCGGCCACCAGGTAGAAGACGGTCACGATGAGGAAGGCCAGCCAGTTGGGCAGCCACTGGGCCAGCACGTACGCGATGGTGAACGAGGCCAGGATCAGGCACAGGTGCGCCATGAACGCGGCGGCGGCGAACAGCCCCGCGGCCATGCCCACCCGCTTGGCGTCGAACTTGAACTCGGCCTTGGCCAGCTCGATCTCCGAGCGGACGAGGTCGGAGATGTGGCTGCTGGCCTGGGCGACCAGCGAGCCCAGGGATTCTTCCTCGGGAGTCTGCGGCATGAACGTCTCCTATCGAGGCCTGGTGGCCGTGTCAAACATCCCGTACTAACTGCTGGGCGCCACCGAACACGCCGAGGACGCGGCTACTCCCAGAACTACCCGATCGCCCACGATAACGCCGTCCGCCGCAGACAGATGAGGCGCATGCCCGGTACGGGCATGCGCCTCAGGGGCTGAACGGCCGGTCAGTCCTCGGACTTGGCCGCCGGCAGCTTCTCGGAGATGAGGTTCATCACCGTGCTGTCGGCCAGCGTGGTGACGTCGCCGATGCTGCGATTCTCGGCCACGTCGCGCAGGAGGCGGCGCATGATCTTGCCGGAGCGGGTCTTCGGCAGCTCGGGGACGACCAGGATCTGCCGCGGCTTGGCGATGGGGCCGAGCGTCCTGGCCACGTGGTCACGCAGCTCGGCGGCGATGTCGTCGTTCTCCTCGGCGCTGCCGCGCAGGATCACGAACGACACGATGGCCTGGCCGGTCACCGGGTCGGTCGCGCCGACCACGGCCGCCTCGGCGACCTTGGGGTGGCTGACCAGGGCGCTCTCCACCTCGGTGGTGGAGATGTTGTGGCCGGAGACGAGCATGACGTCGTCGACGCGGCCGAGCAGCCACAGGTCGCCGTCCTCGTCCTTCTTCGCGCCGTCGCCGGGGAAGTACATGCCCTCGAAACGCGACCAGTACGTGTCGATGTAGCGCTGGTCGTCGCCCCAGATCGTGCGGAGCATCGACGGCCACGGGTCGCGCACGACGAGGAAGCCGCCGCCCCCGTTGGGGACGCTGTTGCCCTGGTCGTCGACCACGTCGGCGGTGATGCCCGGCAGCGGGCGCATCGCCGCGCCCGGCTTGGCCGAGGTGATGCCCGGCAGCGGGCTGATCATGATCGCGCCGGTCTCCGTCTGCCACCAGGTGTCCACGACGGGGCAGCGGTCGTGGCCGATGTGCTCCCGGTACCAGACGTAGGCCTCGGGGTTGATCGGCTCGCCGACCGAGCCCAGGACGCGCAGGCTGGACATGTCGAACTTGGCGGGGATGTCGTCGCCCCACTTCATGAACGTCCGGATCGCCGTGGGGGCGGTGTAGAGGATCGTGACCTTGTACTTCTGCACGATCTCCCAGAACCGGCCGCGGTGCGGGGTGTCCGGGGTGCCCTCGTAGATGACGCTGGTCGCGCCGTTGGCGAGGGGGCCGTAGACGATGTAGGAGTGGCCGGTGACCCAGCCGATGTCGGCCGTGCACCAGTAGATGTCGGTCTCGGGCTTGAGGTCGAAGACCGCGTGGTGCGTGTAGGCGGTCTGGGTGAGGTAGCCGCCGGTCGTGTGCAGGATGCCCTTGGGCTTACCGGTGGTGCCGCTGGTGTAGAGGATGTACAGCGGGTCCTCGGCGTCGTGGGGCTCGGCGGTGTGCTGGTCGCTCTGGCGCTCGACCAGGTCGTGCCACCACACGTCCTTGTCGCCCACGGCGACGTCCTGGCCGGTACGGCGGACGACGAGCACGTTCTCCACCTGCGGGCACTCGGCGACGGCCTCGTCCACGGTGGGCTTGAGCGCGCTCGGCTTGCCGCGGCGGTAGCCGCCGTCGGCCGTGATCACGAGCTTGGCGTCGGCGTCGTCGATGCGGCTCTTGAGCGCGGCGGAGGAGAAGCCGCCGAACACCACCGAGTGGATCGCGCCGATGCGGGCGCAGGCCAGCATCGCGATCGGCAGCTCGGGGATCATCGGCATGTAGATGGCCACCCGGTCGCCCTTGCGCACGCCGAGCTCCAGCAGCGCGTTGGCGGCCTTGCCGACCTCGTTCTTGAGGTCGTTGTAGGTGAGCGTGCGGCTGTCGCCCTCGGGCTCGCCCTCCCAGTGGTAGGCGACCTTGTCGCCGCGGCCCTCCTCGACGTGCCGGTCGACGCAGTTGTAGGCGACGTTGAGCTCGCCGCCGACGAACCACTTGGCGAACGGCGCGTTCCACTCCAGCGTCGTGTCCCACCGCCTGGCCCAGGTCAGCCGCTCGGCCGCGCGCTCCCAGAAGGCGAGACGGTCGGCGTCTGCCTCGGCGTATGCGGCGGCGGTCACGTTCGCGGCCGCGGCCAGCTCGGCCGGTGGTGCGAACCGGCGGTTCTCCTGTAGCAGGTTGGACAGCGCCTGGGTCTCGTTGCCAGGGGTCTCCGGGGCCACTTCGTGCTCCTTCTATGGCCAGGTTGGACAGGTCGGGTCCCACTTCACCAGCTCACGGCCTCCCCACACAAGAGGTCTAGACAGGTCTGTACCGATTCGCGTGGGTGGCCGCATGATTATCAGCTTGCATGACAAACGCAATTGAACTGTTGTCATCCTGAAATCAGGAGAATATGCGGTTCGGCGTGGCGGGAAAAAGCGGGGGGGCCGTAGCGCCTTATACGGCGGCGGTCCGGTCCATGGCGGGGCATGGCGTACCCGCCGGTAAGGTCGGTTTCCGTGAGTGACCCATTGGCCGTCATCGCGCGGTTCCCAGGCGTGTCCGAGGCAGTGGACGAGGCGCGGCAGGCCGTCGACAGGCTCTATCGGCATCGCGTCCTGCGCCGGGCGAGCCCGGCGGTGTCCACCGAGTCGTCCCTGCGCGGCGCGCGGGCCTCGGCCGCGATCGAGGGCGTCGACGTGCCGCTGGACGCCTTGCGCCGCGACGAGGTGCACGATCCGCTCGTACAGGGGGCGCTGCGGGCGTCCGCGGAGATGGGCCGGCTCGGTCCCACCTGGCGGAAGGCGCCGCGGCAGGTGCTGGCCCGCCTGCACACCGTCGCCGCCGCGGGGCTCGCCGACCAGCCGGCGCTGGGCCGTCCCCGTACGGACGACTCCGCCCCCGATCCGCTCGGGCTCGGTCCCGCCCCGGGGGCGGCGGAGACCGCGACGCGCATGGAGTCCCTGTTCCGGCTGCTGGAAGAGGCGGGCAAGGCGCCCGCGATCGTGCTGGCCGCCGTGGTGCACGCCGAGCTGGCGGTGCTGCGTCCGTTCGGGACGTGCGACGGCGTCGTGGCGCGTTCCGCGGAACGGCTGACGCTGGTCGAGTACGGGCTCGACCCGAAGTCGCTGGTCGTCGTCGAGATCGGGCATCTTGAGCTGCCGTACGCGGAGGCGCTCCGGGCGTACCTGACCGGTACTCCGGAGGGCGTCGGCCAGTGGGTACAGCACTGTGCCTCGGCGGTAAGCCTGGGGGTACGGGAGACGACCGCGGTCTGCGAAGCGATGCAACGAGGCTGACGGACGGGCTGGTCACATAGCGGACGGCGTCTCGACCGAGACGCCGTCTGCCGGTGCATCACACCGGGTTACCAAGCGTGCACCTCAAATCCGTCGGAGCGGGTCAAGCCCGTCACGACGCGCCTCCCGCGGCTGGTCGCGCGTGGGTACCCGGCTGATGCACCCGGACAAGAGGTCCGTAACACCTTTCTACGACGGATCCGCCCTGCTGGGAACCCCTTGGAGCAAGACCTTTACCCAGACGTGGAGCGGCCGGGAGGGTTCCGTCGAGCCGTCTTCGGGCGCCAACCCGTTACCTACCTGTGACGATTACGGACAGTGACTGTCTTTATGCGATCGTTATGGCGTAGCGAAAAAACTTGGCGGAAATGCCAGATTACTGCTCGACGAAACTCGAGTGGATCGGGCAGCATACGGAGGTATCGCCCGAAACTGGAGCGTGTGTGTGAGGGATGCGTTTGCAAGTCTCTTGCCATGCTCTGGTGAAGTGATGAAAGCTTTCTTCTGAAACGGGACCGGCTCTACCCCCCCGGAGCCGGACCGATCAGGCGACCCCCGCTCTCCCCCCCGGCGGGGGTCGCCCTATTTCCGGCCTCTGTCCGGCTCGCCGACCCCGCCGGTTGTCCACAGGTTAGGCATGTCCGCGGCCGCCGTCCCCAGAATCCCGCTCGGCCTCTCCCGGCCGCCTCCTCCCCAGCAGGGTTGACCTCCCACGCCCCGGCAAGAGGAGGACCCCGTGCACCGCCCCCTGGTCATCACCGAGGACCACGACCTCCTCGACGACCTGGTCCGCATCGCAGCCGCCGCCGGCGCCCAGCTCGACGTGGCCCAGACCCCTGCCCATGCCCGGCCGTACTGGAACCTCGCCCCCATGGTCGCCATCGGCCCCGACCAGGCCGACGCCGTCGCCGCCACCTCACCGCCCACCCGGGACCAGGTCCTCCTGGTGACCCGTGGCCCCGACGACCCCGACACGTGGCGAAAATGCGTGGCCGTGGGCGCCCAGGCCGTCGTCCGCCTCCCCGGCGACGAACGCCACCTCGTGGAACGCTTCGCCGACGCCATGGAGCCAGAGCCCCGCTCCGGCGCGGTGACCTGCGTGATCGGCGGCCACGGTGGAGCGGGCGCGAGCGTGGTGTCCGCCTGCCTGGCCCTGCGCGCCTCGGGCGACCGCCTCCATACGCTCCTGATCGACGCCGACCCCCTGGGCGGCGGCATCGACGCCCTGCTGGGCCACGAGGAGGCGGCGGGCGCCCGCTGGGGCGACCTGGTGGCGAGGGAAGGAAGGATCAGCTCCAGCGCCCTGCGGGCGGCGCTCCCGTCGTTCGGCGACCTCGCGGTCCTGTCCTTCCACCGCGGGGAAGTGGCCGCGATCCCGCCCCAGGCCATGCGCTCGGTCCTGGAAGCCGGCCGGCGCGGCTTCGACCTGATCGTCGTCGACCTCCCGCGCCATCTCGACCCGGCCGCCGTGGAAGCCCTCACCAGGGCCGACACGACCCTGACGGTCACCACGGCCGACCTGCGCGGCATCCTGTCCACCGTCCAGGTGCTGGGCGAGCTCCGCAGGCACACCGCCGACCTGCGTGCCATCCTCCGGCCCGGAGTCCTCGACGAGGAGACGGCCGCGGCCTCACTCGGCATCCCCGTCGCCGCCCACCTGCCCGACCATCCGAGGCTCACCGCCACCCTCAACCGGGGCGAGCTCCCCGGGCTCGGCCCGCGTACGGTTCTCGGCACCCTCTGCGCGTCCCTGCTCCAAGACCTCCTTCCGGCATGAGCGCCGCCGGGGAGGTCTCGCCGGAGCTGGTGGAGGCCGTACGCGTCCGCCTGGCCCACGCCGGTGTCGAGCCGACGGCCGCCCAGGTGGCCGTCGCGCTCAGAGCCGAACGCTCGGTCTACGGAGACGCCGAGATCCTGGCGGTCGCCCGCGCCCTCTGCGCCGACCTGATCGGCGCCGGTCCGCTGGAACCGCTCCTGGCCCGTCCCGACGTCACCGACGTCCTGGTCAACGGCCCGCGGGAGGTGTGGATCGACGACGGCAGCGGCCTGCGCCGCACCTCCGTCACGTTCGCCGACGACGGAGCGGTCCGCAGGCTGGCCCAGCGCCTCGCGGCCGCCGCCGGTCGCCGGCTCGACGACGCCTCGCCGTACGTGGACGCGAGGCTGGCCGGGGGCGTCCGGTTGCACGCCGTACTGCCGCCCATCGCCTCGGGCGGCACCTGCGTGTCGCTCCGCCTGCCGCCGCGCCGCACCTTCACCCTGTCCGACCTGGTGTCGGCCGGCACGATCGCCCCGGCGGCCGTCACGGTGCTGACGGCGATGGTCGACGCCCGGCTCGCCTTCCTCGTCACGGGCGGCACCGGCACGGGCAAGACCACCCTCCTGTCGGCCCTCCTCTCCCGGGCCGACCCGGCCGAACGCCTCCTCCTCGTGGAGGACTCCGCCGAGCTGCGCCCTCTCCACCCTCACGTGGTCCGCCTGGAGACCCGTCCGGCCAACCTCGAAGGGGCGGGCGGAGTGGGCCTGCGCGATCTGGTGCGTCAGGCGTTGCGCATGCGTCCCGACCGGCTCGTGGTGGGCGAGGTCAGGGGAGCGGAGGTCGTCGACCTGCTCGCCGCCCTCAACACCGGCCACGAGGGCGGGTGCGGCACGCTGCACGCCAACGCCGCGGCCGACGTGCCGCCCCGCCTGGAAGCCCTCGGCTGCGCGGCGGGCCTGACCAGGGAGGCCGTGCACAGCCAGCTGGCGGCGGCCCTCGACGTGGTCGTCCACCTGACCCGCACCCGCACCGACGGCCGACGGCGCGTCGCCGAGATCTGCCTGCTCTCCAGAACCCCGGCCGGCCTCGTCGAATCGGTCCCCGCCCTCACCTTCGCCCCGGACGGCAGCCCCCACACCGGCCCTGGCTACGAATCCCTCCTGCGAAGGACCTCATGAAAGCCCCCGGACGATGACCGCCGCGCTCATCTCGGCCCTGTCCACAGCCTGTGCCCTCTGGTTGTGGACCGGCCCGACCACGCCCGCCCTCCGCCTGCGCGCGCTCCTGACCGCACCTCGTCGCCGACCCCCATGGTCGGGCCTGCTCCGAGCCACCCTCACCCGCCCCGGCCCCACCCGCCGCGCCGACGCCTGGCGCCGCGCCTCCATAGAGCTGTGCCAGTCGCTCTCGGCCGAGCTCGCCGCGGGCCGCACCCCGGGCGAAGCCCTGACCCGGGCCATCACAGCCGTCGACTTCCCCGACCCCGAAGCCCTGCGCCCTGCCCTGGCAGCGGCAAGAGACGGCGGCGACGTCTCCGCAGCCCTCACGGCAGCGGCCCCGGCTCAGGGCGGCGAGGGCCTCCGCCGCCTCGCTGCCTGCTGGGACGTCAGCATCACCGTGGGCGCAGGCATGTCCGCCCTGGTCGAACGAGTCGGCAACACGCTCCGCGCCGCCCAGACCCACCGCGCAGACGTCGCCGCCCAACTGGCCGGCCCTCGTACCACGGCGCGAATGCTCGCCGCCCTGCCGATCCTCGGCCTCCTGATGGCGGGAGCGCTCGACATGCACCCCCTGAACTTCCTGCTCGGCACCTTCCCCGGCCTGCTCTGCCTCCTGTCCGGCGCAGCCCTGGACGCCTGCGGCCTGTGGTGGACCCACCACATGGCCACCAAGGCCCACCCCTGACCCACCACCCGCGACCCCGCGTCCGCGACCCCGCGCCCGCGACCCCGCGCCCGCGACCCCGCGCCCGCGACCCCGCGCCCGCGACCCCGCCCCCGTGGCCGTCGCCCGCGGGGCGCCGGGCCGCATCCTTCCCGCACCCGAACCCCTGGAATTCCGCTGCCCGATGCTTCCCTTTCTGTCCGCCTTCTGCGTGGCCCTCGCCACCTGGTTGTGGTCAGCCCCACGCACCCCCGCAGACCGCCTCACCCGCCTCCTCCCTCCGCCCACCCCCTCAGCCCCGCCGTCCAGCCCCACCACCTCTGCGACGGACACCCCCACCCAGCCCGACTGGCTCGACAAGGACGCCCTCCACCGCCCCCCGGACCGCAGAACCATCACCACCGCCGCCATCACCGGCGTGATCACCGCCCTCCTGATCGGCGGTTTCGCAGGAATCGCGGTAGCCCTCCTGCTGACCCCCGCAACAGCCCTGATCCTGCACAGAAGGGAACCCCCTCACTCCCGCCAGGAACGCGAACAGATCACCGCCGACCTCCCCTTCGCCGCGGACCTGATGACCGCGTGCCTCCTCGCCGGACAACCGGTGACCGCCGCCACAGACCTGGCCGCGACCACGATCGGCGGCCCTCTCGGTCAGCGTTTGGCATGGGTGAGCAGCCAGCTCCGCCTGGGCGCCGACCCCGAACCGACCTGGGCAACCCTGACGAGGGACCCGGCCCTGAGCCGGCTGTCGAGAGCCATGAGCCGAGCCGCCCAGACCGGCGCCCCGCTGGCGGACGTCCTGACCCGCCTGGCCGACGACGCAAGGGACGCAGCCAGAGCCGCCTCACTGGCCGCCGCCCGGACCGTGGGCGTCAAAGCGGTGGCCCCTCTGGGCCTGTGCTTCCTTCCGGCCTTCGTCCTCCTGGGCATCATCCCGGTGATCGCCGGCCTCGCGTCCACCATCATCCTGCCGTGACCCTCGCCGGCGAACGGGCCGACAGGCCACCGAGCAGGGCCTTCGCCGCCCTCTCACGTCCGCAGCAGGACTTGTCCACAGCCCGAGGAGTCACCCCGTCGGCAATCCCCAGAACGCCGTTCGGCCAGACGGCGGCTGCGCCTTCTCGGCGAATCTTGGGCTCCTGCCGGACAAGACCCGGCTCCGATCACCTGGAGGCACGATGCAAAGTCCCGCCACCACGCCAGGCCCCCTCAGCCCCGCTCCACCCATCACGGCCTGCCCGGCTCCGTACATGGACAACGTCGAGACGGAAGGCACACAGTCTTCCTCCTCCTCGACCGCCGGCGGGCCGACCAGCTCCCGCAACACCCGATGGCGTCCCAGCAAGTGGATCGCCTGCGCCGTCGCGAACCGCGAGCGCGGCATGTCCACCGCCGAATACGCGGTAGGAACCATCGCGGCCTGTGCCTTCGCCGCCCTCCTCTTCAAGGTGGTCAGCAGCCCCGAAGTGCAGGAAATGCTGAAGTCCCTCATCGACCGAGCGCTCAAAACGACCGGATGACCCTGCCCCAGACGCGGAAGGCCACCACCGGGCAACGGTCGGCATCACGCGGCTCGGTGACGGCCGAGACCGCCGCCATGCTGCCCGCCCTCATGATCGTCCTGGCGGCCGCGCTCTGGGCCATACAAGCGGTGAACGTCCAACTGGAATGTGTAGACGCGGCCCGAGCGGCAGCGCGTGCCGCAGCCCGAGGTGAGCCGCTGGACCAGGTCCGCGACCTCGCCCGCTCAGCCACTCGCCCAGACGCACACGTAGAGATCGCCCGCGACGCAGAAATCACGAACGTAGAGATCGCAGTAGATGTACGACCAGCCTGGGGCACTTCCCTGCCGGCCATCCGTGTGTCGGCCTCGGCGACAGCCGCCACAGAACCATGACGTCACACAGTCGCCTGCCGAAAGGAGATCTGCCAGGAGGACATGAGCCCTCGTGTCCTCCTGGCAGTCGGGGGGCGAAATCTCCAACCCCTACGCCGTCTCCTACCCACAAGAGCAGCCGACAACTCCGCGACACGGCACGGAGATCGACATCAAGGAGCGAGAAGGCGCACCCCGAGGCGCGAAAACGCTTCGCCGCGCAGGCACCTTCTGGTGCGGAAGTGGACGCGCCGGCAGGGAAGCCACAAACGCGTGCCGAAAACTCATGGCAACCGGGGTTCGGCGCTTCTGGCGAATGCTGATGAATCGCCAGACCTGTCATGAACTCTCGCCAATCAATCACTCCAAGGACAAGGATGATCAAACACAAGGAACGAGGGTCGGCGACCTTATGGGGCGTGGCCCTCATGGGGCTTCTGATGGCGATTGCCGGCGGGCTGGCCTCCGTGGGGGCGGTTCGGGTGGCTCGCCATCGTGTTGACGGCGCGGCCGATCTGAGCGCCCTGGCCGCCGCCAGATCGGCGATCGTCGATCCCGAGGGCGCTTGCGGCAGGGCGTCCGCGTTGGCCAGAAGGAACGGCGTCCGCCTGGTCGCCTGTGAGATCACGGGAGAGGTCGCGGACGTCCGGACCTCTCTGTCGATCACCCTGCCGATCGCGGGAACGCACACCCTCACAGGCAGATCCCGTGCGGGGCCGGTCGAGATGTCGCCTGACGGGGGCGGACAGGCCCGCCGATGACAACGAGCCGAAGCATGGGCTACGCGTCGACCTGCGGCATATGTCGAAACCGGGACATGTCCCGCGTCGACGGAGGAGGGCGGGAGCTAAGCCGGAGGGCCAGGGGTGAGGAGGATGTCCAGGAGTTGGAGTGCGCCGCGTTTGTGCAGGGGCTCGTTGCCGTTGCCGCACTTCGGGGACTGGATGCAGGAGGGGCAGCCGCGTTCGCACTCGCAGGACGCGATCGCCTCGCGCGTGGCCGTCAGCCAGTCGGTGGCGCGCGCGTAGCCGCGTTCGGCGAAGCCGGCGCCGCCTTCGTGACCGTCGTACACGAAGACCGTGAGCAGGCCCGTGTCGGCGTGCAGTTCGGTGGAGACGCCGCCGATGTCCCATCGGTCACAGGTGGCGAACAGGGGGAGCAGGCCGATCGAGGCGTGCTCGGCGGCGTGTGCGGCACCGCCCAGGTCGATGTCCGCCGCCGCGAGCGGGGCCACCGCCGTGGCGGGCAGCGTCCACCAGACCGCGCGGGTGCGGAGGGTGCGGGGCGGCAGATCGAGGGGTTCGTCGCCGAGCATCTCGCCCGACTGCATACGTCTTTTCAGGTACGAGACCACCTGCCTGGTCACCTCCACCTCGCCGAAGTGCAGCGTTCCCGGGCCGAGGGGGCGGGAGCGCTGGGTGGCGAGGATGGAGATGTCGGTGATGTCGCGGGCGAACGTCGAATAGTCGGGGTTGGCGGCCTCGACCAGGGCGACTCCGGAGTCGAGGTCGAGGGTCTCCACCAGGAAGGTCTCGCCCTGGTGGAGGTAGACCGCGCCGGTGTGGACCGTGGTGTGGGCCGAGGGTTCGTCCACGCTGCCGAGCAGGCGGCCGGTCGACGACTCGACCACCTGGATCGGGGCGCCTCCGCCGCCTCTGATGTCGGCGAGGTCGGTGGCGCGTTCGCGGCGGGTCCAGAACCAGCCTGCCGGACGGCGTCTCAGCAGGTTCTGGGCGACCAGGTCGTCCAGGACATCGGGGGTGGTGGTGCCGAAGACGGGCAGATCGTCGTCGGTCAGCGGGATCTCGGCGGCGGCGGCGCACAGGTGGGGGCCCAGGACGTACGGGTTGTCCGGGTCCAGGACGATCGCCTCCACCGGCCGGCCGAACAGGGCCTGCGGATGGTGGACGAGGTAGGTGTCCAGGGGATCGTCCCTGGCGATGAGCACGGCGAGGGCGTCCTGGCCGTCGCGTCCGGCCCGGCCGGCCTGCTGCCAGAGGGAGGCGCGGGTGCCGGGCCAGCCGGCGATCAGTACGGCGTCCAGGCCCGAGACGTCCACACCGAGTTCGAGGGCGTTCGTGGTGGCCAGGCCCATGAGGGTGCCGGCGCGCAGGGCCTTCTCCAGGAGGCGGCGGTCTTCGGCGAGGTAGCCGGCGCGGTAGGCGGCGACCTTGTCGGGGAGGGCGGCGAGGTCCTCGACGTCGTCGGGGATGGCCCAGGTGAGAGGGCTCGGAGGTGTGGGGTGACGGAGGTCCTGGAGGGCATCGGGCCGGCCCGTCGCGTCGGCGCCCGGGTCGGCGACGCTGGTGGCGTTGGCAAGCGGGCCCATGGCGTCGGGAGCGGCGCTTCCGGAAGCGGGAGAGGAGCTGTGGGGGGTGGCCTCAGGGAAGCCGGAGGCGTCGGTCGGCGCGGTTTCGGAGGTGGCGGACGGAGGCCAGGGAGCGGTGACGGAGAAGGCCACGTCGGCCAGCTTGGCGCGGGCGGACAGGGCGACCGTCTCCGCGCCGCGGCGCGAACGTACGAAGGCGAGCGTCCGTACGTTCGCCAGGACGAGGTCCGCGAGGAGGTCGGCCGTCTCCGCGGTCGCCGTCCGGCGTACGGGAGCCCCTCCCTCGCCCCGCAGATCCGTCAGGGGCGGCTCCCAGAGGGCAATGGTGGTCGAACCCTTCGGCGAGGCGTCCGTGGTCACCTCGTCCATCTCAAGCCCCGTCAGCCTCATGGCGAACACGCCTGGCTCGCTCGCCGTGGCCGAGGCGAGCACGAACGTGGGGCGCGAGCCGTACCGGGCGCAGACGCGGCGCAGGCGGCGCAGGATCTGGGCCACGTGCGAGCCGAAGACGCCGCGGTATCCGTGGCACTCGTCCACGACCACCATGCGGAGACGGCGGAAGAACGAAGACCACTGCGCGTGGCGAGGCAGGACGCCACGGTGGAGCATGTCCGGATTCGTCAGGACGTAGTTGGCGTGCTGGCGGATCCACGTCCGTTCCTCGAAGGGGGTGTCACCGTCGAAGCAGGCGGCGCGCACCTGCGTGATGCGCAGCTCGCGCAGGCCGCGGAACTGGTCGGCGGCCAGGGCCTTGGTCGGCGTCAGGTACAGGACGGTGCCGCCGTCGAGGCAGGACGCGACCGCCGGAGTGAGGTACGCCAGGGACTTGCCCGAGGCCGTGCCCGTACTGATGATCACGTTTCGGCCACGGAAAGCCAGGTCGGCGGCCTCGTACTGGTGGGGCCAGAGTCCTGTGACTCCACGGTTCGCCAAGCGCGTAACGAGGACTTCCGGCGCCCAGTCGGGCCAACGGGCTTGACCCGCCTGACGTGCTGGAACATGCTCCACATGGGTAACACGCTCATGACGTGCGGGAACTCCGAGCAGGTGGGCGAGGAGTGGACCTGCTTGTTGTGGGGAGGATGGCGTGGAAGTCACTGTTTCCAGTCTTGCATCGATGGGCAAAGTCGCCGGGAATCGTGATTTCGTATAGACACAAGCCAGACGCGTGGTTGAATGCCGCGCGTCAGGGTCGGACAGTCTGGGGCCACGCTCCAGATTGCCAGGCCCGCAAGAGTACTTTCGCAGGCGAGGCGCTGGAGGATCTGTGGATCTGAAGTTGGATCACCGCACCGAAGACCGACTCACCATCGTGGAGGTCGAGGGTGAGATCGATGTCTACACGGCGCCGAGATTGCGTGAGCTCCTCATCGACCTGGTGAACAAGGGCAACTTCCACCTTCTGGTGAACATGGAGAAGGTCGACTTCCTCGACTCCACGGGGTTGGGAGTGCTCGTCGGAGGGCTCAAGAGGGTCCGGGCGCATGACGGCTCGCTTGAGCTGGTGTGCACCCAGGAGCGCATCCTCAAGATCTTCCGTATCACCGGTCTGACCAAGGTCTTCGGGATTTACGCTTCCGTCGACGAGGCCAAGGAAGCTCACGGCAAAGACAAGTAGCATGGCTACCGTCGAGCTGACGTTCAGCGCTCTCCCCGCGCATGTGCGGACCGCCCGGCTGGTGGCCACGGCGATCGCCCGTCGCACCGGCGTCGAGGAATCGCTGCTGGACGAAGTCAGGCTCGCCGTGGGTGAGGCATGTTCCCGGGCGGTCGAGGCGCATCGACTTCACTGTCCGGGCGAGCCCATCCGCATCGAGCTACGTGACGACTCCGGGCGTTTCGAGGTCACGGTCAGCGATCTGGCCCCCAGTGACGAGATCAAGCAGGAGCAGCCGCTCGATCTGGGCATGCTCTCTGACTCGTTCATGTCAGGCTTCGGCCTCGCCGTGATCACCGGTCTGGCCGATGACGTCGAGGTCTTCCCCAGCCCCAAGGGGACGAACATCCGGATGAGCTGGCCCGCCTCCAACGGGGCGGGTTCCTGACCTGACGGCGCTTGGATCGGTCCCTTGTTTTCTGAGGGTCGTGTTCGGGCTGGTCGGGTCTGGTTGAGGGCGATAGACGGGGATGAGGGGGTGTCCGGTTATGGCATGCCTTCCTCCCTGTCGGATCGCACCTTTCTTGTGCCCATGAGGACGCCGAGGTCCAGGCGTCCGGGGCTCTTTCGGCATGCCTTGGATGGCTTGGTGCGGTGGGAAGGCAGGGCGAAGAGCCCTCGCCGCGATGTTGGTGGGTGCCTCCGATCGGGGCCAGAAGCCCGCAGTCGGCACACCCGGTCGCCATGGGCTGCGGCGAGATGGCGGGCTCCCGTTTGGGGAGTCGTCACAGGTTGCCGGGGTCGGGCTGGGTGAAGGCCCGATGCGGCGCCCGAGGCTCGGGGTGACGAAGAGGGCCTGATGAATCCGTTCGAGAGCGCGGTCGGCTGGGTGTGGAAGGGGTTCGCTGCGATCATCGGGACATGACGACCGCAGCGATCTACGCAGACTTCGCCGCGCGTGAAGCGCACGGTGTGTCGCCCACGTACGAGCGGCTGGCATACGCGGTGACGCGGGATCTCGAGCTCCTGGCGTTGCTCGACGGGCTCCCGCCGGCCAAGCGGCAGCCGAACCTGCTGTTCGGCGTAGTTCGGCTGCTGGGTGGGCCGGTGGAGGATCCGGCCGAGTTCCACGATCACGCGGTGGCGAACTGGCCGGTGATCGAAGCGGAGATGCGTACCCGGACCACGCAGACGAACGAGGCCGGACGGTGTGCCGTCCTGCTGCCGGTGCTCAACGCGCTACCGCAGCCGCTCGCGCTGCTGGAGGTCGGCGCGTCCGCCGGGCTGTGCCTCTACCCCGACCGGTACGCCTACCGTTACGGCGATCACCTGGTCGGCGCCGGGGAGCCTGTCCTTGCCTGCGCGTCCACCGATATGGCGACGCCGACCGGTCTGCCGCAGGTGGTGTGGCGGGCCGGCCTGGATCTGAACCCGCTTGACGTGACCGTCCCCGCGGATCTCGCCTGGCTTGACGCCCTCATCTGGCCTGAACACGCGCATCGCCGCGCCAGGCTGCGGGCCGCGGCGGCCGTGGTCGCGGCCGACCCGCCGCTGCTCGTACGGGGCGATCTGGTGGACGACCTGTCGGCGCTGGCCGCGCAGTCCCCGCCCGATGCGACGCTGGTGGTGTTCCACAGCTCGGTGCTGTACCACGTGCCGATGCCGCGACGGGTGGCGTTCGCCGAGGCGGTACGCGGCCTACCCGGCCACTGGATCGCGAACGAGGCCCCGGACGTGCTGCCCTACGACAAGCTCCCGACGCCGCCGGGCGAGGCGCTGTACAACGTCCTCGCGCTGGACGGGAGGCCGCTCGCCTGGACCCGATCGCACGGCCAGGCGATCACCTGGTTCACGTGATGCGCAGGGACGGGTTGACGTCCAGCTCAACGGCCTCGAGTGTGATCGGGCGTGATGCTGCGGAGGCTCAGTGCGCCGCAGACCGCTTGGGTGTGTAGGGATCTGGGGCCTCGCCTGATGTGAAGGCATGGCGCTGGGGCTCGACGGGGGAGGTTCGTGGTGGTATTCGACGTGGTTCTGGCGAGCCGGGCGGTCCTGGAATTTCCCGGGTGTCGGGGTGCTGGTCCGTGATATCTGGCGGCTTGGGCTCCTTTGACGCGGCCTGAGGGGGTAGCGTGTCTGCGCTCCGGGATTCTTGATCGTCTCAGGGTGCCTGTGGAAGATGGCCCATAGTTGTCCACAGCCTGTGGATAGGCGGGGGATAGCTGGCCGAGTCACTTGGCCGGCGCCGGGGTGTATGGCATGAACCCCTGAAACCGGTGGCATGGTGGCCGGCGTCAGGTCTCGAAACCGGCGTCGGGAAGCGGGCCGGCGTCGGGGAGGGGGGCCGGCGTAGGAGCTTCGGATCGGCGTCGAGGCTTGCGTAGCTTCCCGGTGGCGTAAGGCCATCGAGGAGGCCGGCGCGGGTGGTGCCGCACGGCTGTGTTTCGGGTGGGAGTGCGGGGCGGGGTGGGGTGTCGGCGTGTCGCTGGGTTAAATCTGGGTTTCGGGCGGTCCGATTTGGGGGCTTGTCATGCCCGTAAACGCGAGGAAATTTCGCCTGTCAGATCACAAACCGGCCTGCTGTCAGGGGATTACTGAACGGTCGCGCAAATAGCCGCCCCGAGAGCCTTCATATCCGTTCAGTGCCTGCGTAGACTCCCGGCACCGGCCAAGGTGATCCGGCGGAACCGCGGATTCAACCGGAAGCGGCACCCACAACCCGGATGGTGCCGCACCCGCCCGCCGAGAAATCCGCAGCACCGTTCGGGCAGGACGACCGGTCTTGCCGAGGAGAACGATGAGCAGGCACATGCTGGCATTGGAGCCAGCGCCCAATCTGTCCCTGAGCGGTAACAATCTCACCATCGTGATCGTGGTCGCCGCGGTCGCGCTGATCGCGCTAGCCGTCGCCGGCGGTCTCGTACGCGAGGTGCTGTCCGCCGGCCAGGGCACCGAACGCATGCAGAACATCGCGCGAGCCGTGCAGGAGGGCGCGGCTGCCTATCTCACGCGCCAATTCCGCACACTGGCGATCTTCGTGATCGTCATTCCCTTCCTGTTGCTCTTGCTGCCGGGCGAAATGGACGTACGCGTCGGTCGCTCGATCTTCTTCGTGGTCGGTGCGGTGTTCTCCGCATTGACCGGATTCATGGGCATGTGGTTGGCGGTGCGCGGAAACGTGCGTGTCGCCGCCGCGGCCAACGAGTCGGGCGAGAAGCGCGCCATGCGCGTCGCGTTCCGTACCGGCGGCGTCGCCGGAATGTTCACCGTCGGCCTCGGGCTGCTCGGTGCGGCCGTGGTCGTCTTCATCTACCAGGGCGAGGCGCCCCACGTTCTCGAAGGGTTCGGGTTCGGGGCGGCGCTGCTGGCGATGTTCATGCGAGTCGGCGGCGGCATCTTCACCAAGGCCGCCGACGTCGGCGCCGACCTGGTGGGCAAGGTCGAGCAGGGCATCCCCGAGGACGACCCGCGCAACGCCGCGACGATCGCCGACAACGTCGGTGACAACGTCGGCGACTGCGCGGGCATGGCGGCCGACCTGTTCGAGTCGTACGCGGTCATGCTGGTCGCCAGCCTCATCCTGGGCAAGGTGGCCTTCGGTGAGCAGGGTCTGATCTTCCCGCTGATCGTGCCCATGATCGGCGTGCTCACCGCGATCATCGGCATCTTCGTCACGGGGATGCGCGACCGCGACCGCAGCGGCATGGCGGCGATCAACCGCAGCTTCTTCATCTCGGCCGCCATCTCGGCGGTGCTGGTCGCCGCGGCGGCCTTCTGGTATCTGCCCAGCAGCTTCAGCGCCCTGTCGGGCTCGACCGTCACGTCGGACGCCGACCCACGCCTGATCGCGGTGGGCGCGGTGCTGATCGGGCTGGTGCTGGCCAGCGCGATCCAGCTGCTGACCGGCTACTTCACCGAGACCAACCGGCGTCCGGTGCGCGAGATCGGCGAGAGCTCGGCCACCGGCCCGGCCACCGTCATCCTGGCCGGCATCAGCGTCGGCCTGGAGTCGGCCGTCTACTCGGCGCTGATCATCGGCGGCGCGGTCTACGGGGCGTTCCTGCTCGGGTTCGGGAACGTCACGATCGCGCTGTTCGCGGTGGCCCTGGCCGGCACCGGCCTGCTGACCACGGTCGGCGTCATCGTCTCCATGGACACCTTCGGCCCGGTCTCCGACAACGCCCAGGGCATCGCCGAGATGTCGGGCGACGTCGAGGGCGAGGGCGCGCGGGTGCTCACCAGCCTCGACGCCGTCGGCAACACCACCAAGGCCATCACCAAGGGCATCGCCATCGCCACGGCCGTGCTCGCGGCGACGGCGTTGTTCGGCGCGTTCCGTACGGCGGTGGAGGACCAGCTCTCCAGGGCCGGCCAGGACATCAAGGACGCGCTGGGCGCCTTCTCGACCTTCAGCCTCAGCATCGACCAGCCCAACGTCCTGGTGGGTCTGATCGTCGGCGCCGCGGTGGTGTTCCTGTTCTCCGGCCTGGCGATCTCGGCGGTCGGCCGCGCGGCCATGCGGGTGGTCTTCGAGGTACGCGACCAGTTCCGCAACAAGCCGGGCATCATGGACGGCACCGAGAAGCCCGAGTACGGCCGCGTCGTGGACATCTGCACCCGCGACTCGCTCCGCGAGCTGGCCACGCCCGGCCTGCTGGCGGTGATGACCCCGATCGCGGTCGGGTTCGCGCTCGGCTATGCGCCGCTCGGCGCGTTCCTGGCCGGCGCGATCGCCTGCGGCACCCTGATGGCCGTCTTCCTGGCCAACTCCGGTGGCGCGTGGGACAACGCCAAGAAGCTGGTCGAGGACGGGCACCACGGCGGCAAGGGCTCCGAGGCCCACGCCGCGACGGTCATCGGCGACACGGTCGGCGACCCGTTCAAGGACACCGCGGGGCCGGCCATCAACCCGTTGATCAAGGTGATGAACCTGGTCGCGCTGCTGGTCGCGCCGTCCGTCGTCCTGTACGCGGGCAACGCCGCGTTGCGGATCGGCATCACGGTGGTGGCGGTGGCGGTGGTCGTCGTGGCCATCATCGTCTCCAAGCGCAGGTCGGTGACGAGCGAGCCGGCCAACAACGACCGCGAGCACGAGCCCGTGGCGTCGTAGCCGTCGCTTCACGAGACGCCCGCTCCGGCATCGGGGCGGGCGTCTTCGCGTGTGGGGGAATCCAGGGGATGGCTCCGGGCACAGGGCCACGCGACGCTTTCGCGAGTGGCGAGTGGCGAGTGGCGAGTGGCGAGGGGCGAGTGGCGAGGGGCGAGGGGCGAGGCGGGGGTTCTCGGGGGTTGGGGGTTCCCGGGCGGGTGAGGGTGGGGGTGCGGTGGGAAACTGGGCGGGTGGAAGACGACAACCGGCCCTCGGGGGGCAAGACGCTGGTCCTGATCCTGCTGGCGATGCTGGCCATCCTGGCCGTGATCGTCGGGCTCGGGATCTGGGCGTCGAGGGGATGACGTGATGCGGACCCTGATACTGCTCCGCCATGCCAAGGCCGCGCAGGTGCCCGGTCTCGCCGACCGCGAACGTCCGCTGACCGAGCGCGGCGAGCGGGACGCCGGTCGCGCCGGCGACGAGATCAGGGCGGCCGGGCTGAGCCCCGACGCGGTGCTCTGCTCGCCCGCGCTGCGGACCAGGCGTACGGCCGAGCTGGCCTTTCCGGGCATGGAGATCAGCTACGAGCGCGACATCTACCAGGCTTATCCGGAGGAACTGCTCGAACTGGTCCACAGGACCGACCCCGAGCTGGGCACGGTCGTGTTGTGCGGGCACAATCCCGCAGTGCACGAGCTGGCCCTGCAACTGGGCGGCGGCGACTACGGCTTCCGGCCGGGGGCGTTCGCGGTGATCCAGGTGGAGGCCGCGTGGGTAGACCTGTGGCCGGGGGAGGGACGCCTGGTCACCCACTGGGATCCCAAGGAGCACTGACCGGGGGCGACGCCTATGCGGGGGGCCGCCAGAGCGCTGCGTGACGGCTTCTCGCTGCCCGCGCGTCCCCCCTGGGGCTACGGGCTGCTGTGCGGGCTCGCGGTGGCGGGGCCGCTGCTGGCCGGGGTGCTGGCGGGGCGGCCGCAGTCGGGGGCCTTCCTGGCTCTCGGGGCGTACCTGACGGCGTTCGGGGACACGTACGGGCAGCCGTACGCGGCGCGGGCGCGGTTCATGGCCATCAAGATCGTGCTGATCGCGGCCGGGTGCTGGCTGGGCCTGTTCCTGGCGGACCGGCCCTGGTGGGCGGTGCTGGCGCTCGGGCTGGCCGCGGCGGCGGGCGCAAGGTGGCGTACGGTGGGCACGCCGCCCGCGTTCGCCCTGGTCACCGGGTTCTACCTGGCGGTGCCCGCGGGCTTCGGGCCGCCCGAGCTGATGGTGCTCGGCGGCCTCCTGTACGCCGTGCTGGCCCTGGCCCTGTGGCCGCTGCGCCGGTTCGACCCGCTGACGACGGCGCTGGACGAGGCCGTCCAGGCGACGGCCGGGCTGCTCGACGGGCTGGCCGGCGACGACCGGGACGATCGCGACGACCGGGACGGCCGGGACGGCTGGGACGACCTCAGGGAACGCGCGTCCAAGGCCCTGGGCGCCGCGGCCACGGCGTCGGCGGCGTTCGAGACCATGGACGCGACCGGCAGGTCCGCCGACGCGTACGTGAAGGCGCTGGTCCGCATCTTCCACGAGACGGTGGCGCTGCGCGCCCTGCGCGCGGCGGCCCCGGACGAGCAGGACGGGATCGACGACGTGGCCACGACGCTGGCCGCGGACCTGCGGGTGGCCGCGGACGGGCGGCGGGCCGGGGCGGTGGAGGCGCTGGCCGTCACCGCCGACTACGCCGAGCGCCTGGCCGCGCGCGAGCCCGCCGGCGACCCGGCGACGCTGCGTAGCGGCGCGGTGCTCGGGCAGGCCCGGCGCTGCCTCGACCGGATCGCGCTGGGAGTGCGCACGGTGGGCTCCCTGGCCGCCCACCACACGCCTCCGGCAGGCCGCGGCGTCCTGCCCGGCCTGACCTGGAAACGCACGGCGGGCCGTGGGGTGCCGACCTGGAAACACGCGGCGGGCCGTGGGGTGCCGACCTGGAAACACGCGGCGGGTCGCGGGGTGCTGACCGGGAAACGTACGGCGGACCGCGGCGGACTGCCGGGGAAGCAGCCGGGGATGGCGTGGAAGCCGGCGCCTGGAGGCTCGGGGCCCGAGCATGCCGGGCGGTTGGGGATCACCGCCGCCGTGGCGATGGCGTTGATGCTGGGGGTGCACGAGCAGTACGGCAAATGGTTCGTGTTCACCGTGCTGCTGGCGGTGCGGCCCACCTACGGGGACACGGTCGAGCGGGTGGTGCTGCGGGTGGCGGGCACCGTGGCGGGCGCGGCGGGGGCGGCGCTGATCCTGGCGGCGGTGCCGGGGCCGTACACGATCGTGGGGACGGTGCTGGTGTTCGGCACGCTCGGGTTCGCGCTGCGCGAGGTGAGCTACGGCTACTGGTCGGTCTTCGCGACGCCGCTGGCCATGATGCTCACCGACTTCTCGACCCGGCTCGACTGGGAGGCGGCGGGGATCAGGCTGGCGCTCACCGCGGGCGGCGGCGTGCTGGCGCTGGTGGCGGCGCGGCTGCTGTGGCCGCGCGGCCAGGCCGGACGGCTGCGCGGCCTGTCCGCCGAACTGCTGCGCGAGCACGGCCACCTCATCCGCACGCTGGCCGAACGCGACCTGGACCGGCTGCCCGACCGTACGGAGTCCGCCGGGACGGCGTCCGACCGGCTGCGCGAGTCGCTGGACAAACTGGACAAGGAGCCGGGCGGCAGCGCGCCGGCCGAGCTGCGCGCCGCGCTGACGCTGGCCAGGAAGCTCAGGGACGACGCGATCCTGCTCGGCGCCGTGCTGCGCGGGGCCGAGCCGGGTTCGGACGCCACAGCGGGCGTCCTGGACGCGGTGGCCGACCGGCTGGACGCCGTGGGGCAGGCCGTACGGGAGCGGGAGCCGCCGCCCGCGGCCGACGCCTTCGAGTCGGAGCTCGACGACGTGGCGCGGGAGGTCAGCTCACTGATGGAGGAGGCGGTGGCGGGCGAGGGCACGGCGGTGCGCAGGCGGCTGCGGCACGCGGTGACCGCCCACCCGGCGCTCAGGTCGCTCTGCAAGGACGCGCTCGACCTGGCCGCCGAGGTCACCGCCCGGTTCAGGACGTGAGCACGCCGTCCTCGGCGTCGGCGGCCTCGACCTCGTCCCTGGAGATGCCCAGCAGGTAGAGGATCGAGTCGAGGTAGGGCGTGTTGACCGCGGTGTCGGCCGCCTGCCGGACGACGGGCTTGGCGTTGAAGGCGATGCCCAGCCCGGCCGCGGCGATCATGTCGAGGTCGTTGGCGCCGTCGCCGATGGCCACCGTCTGGGAGATGGGCAGCTTGGCCTCCCGGGCGAACCGCTCCAAGGCGCGGGCCTTGCCCGGACGGTCGACGATCTCGCCGACGACGCGGCCGGTCAGCTTCCCGTCGATGACCTCCAGGACGTTCGCCGCCGAGTAGTCGATGCCCAGCTCCTCGACCAGGGCGTCGGTGATCTGGGTGAAGCCGCCGCTGACGATGGCGAAGCGGTAGTCGAGGCGCTTGAGCGTACGGACGAGGGTGCGGGCGCCGGGCGTGAGCACGACCTCCTGGCGCACCTGCTCGAAGACCTCGGCGGGCAGCCCTTCGAGCAGCGCGACCCGGCGGCGCAGCGACTCGGCGAAGTCGAGCTCGCCGCGCATGGCCTGCTCGGTGACCCTGGCGACCTCGTCGAGGCAGCCGGCGTGCGCGGCCAGCAGCTCGATGACCTCGCCCTGGATGAGGGTGGAGTCGACGTCCATGACGATGAGCCGCTTGGCCCGGCGGGACAGGCCGGTGCGCTGGACGGCGACGTCGACCTCCTGGGCGGCGGCCTCGGCGGCCAGCTCGACGCGCAGGGCGGTCGGGTTGGCGCCGGAGACCGACAGCTCGATGCAGGTGACGGGCCACTGGGCGAGGCGTTCGATGCGATCGATGTTGGCGCCGGCGGCGGCGATGCGGCCGGCGATGCCCGCGATGGCGGCGGGCTGGAGGGTGGCGCCCAGCACGCTGACCGACAGGCGGCCGCGGCGACGCTGTTCCTTGGTCTGGGAGCCGGTGGAGAGCTCGACCTCCATGCCGAGGTCTTCCGCCACCCGCTCGACGGCGGTCCACATCGCGCCGAGGGTGGTGCCCGTGCCGGTGGACGGGCCGCCGGCGTACGCGACGAGCACGCCGAGCGTGAGTCTGCCGCGGATGACGACCTGTTCGATGTCCGCGACCGTCACCGGGAACCCGGACAGCACGGAGAAGAGCCTGGAGGTGACACCGGGCCGGTCGGGGCCGGTCAGGGTGATCAGGAGGGTGCGCTGGTCCACATCCAGCCACGGTACTGCGCCCGGTCCCGTGCCCGCGCAGCAGGCTCGCCATTCGGACACGGGCGCAGCGGTCGCGAGGACTAGCGGACGATCCTGGTCTTCGCGGTCTTGGCGTAGCCGCGCTCGGGGATGCCGAGGCGCTCAAGCTCCTCCTGGGCCAGCGACCACGTGCCCTTCTCCTGGTCCCACATACCCTGCTGGACGTCGTACGTGATCACGCCGAGGGTCGCCTTCTGCGTGCCCGCGGCGCTCTTCTTCAGCTTCGCGTAGAAGTCCAGACGGACCCAGTCGTCCTTCTCCAGGACGTAGGGGACGCTGCAGTACAGGGCGCGGCCGTCGAGGGCGCAGATGGTGCCCTTGGGGGCGTTGTAGCGGATCTTCCGGAGGTCCACGCCCTTCGGGAACTGGCCGCCCACGAACCAGGCGTCGGCCGAGTACGGGCCGGTGTTGGTCGCCTTGAGGCTGTACTTGATCAGGCCGCCCGCCTTGGCCGTCTTGGACGCCTTCAGGTTGATGTCGAAGACCGCGAACGGGTCGTCGGCGACCTTGGCGGTGTGGGCGGCGGTGGCCGTCGTGGTGGCGGAGGCGGGCACCGCCGGAACAATCAGCGCACCGGCCAGCAAAGCCAGCGAGGCGACCTTAGTGAGGGAGTTGCGCATTACGTCTCCGGTGAGGAAGTGGCACGGGGACGCACACGAACAAGCCCCCGTAAATGTCGGCTGTTCCTATCACGAGGGCAAAATCCGTGTAAAGCTTATTTATCCAGAATCAAGTGCGTGTCGCCAAACTCGTGCCACAGATATCCCTTCCGCAGCGCCTCTTCGTACGCGCGCGCCAGCGCTTTCTCGCCCGCGATCGCCGTCAGCATGAGCAGGTGACTGGATCGCGGCTCGTGCAGCCCGGTGATGAGCCCGGTGACCGCCCGTACGCCGGAGGCCGGGGTGACGACGTGCCGGGTCCAGCCGGAGGAGGCGCTGACCTGGCCGTCCGGGCCCACGGCGGTCTCCAGGGCCCGGACGACGGTCGTGCCCGCGGCGATCACCCGGCCGCCGTTCAGCCGGGTCAGGTTCACCAGGCGGGCGGTGGCGGCGGGCACCTCGTACCGTTCGGCGTAGGGACGCTCGTCCTTCTCGGGCGAGGCCACGCCGGTGTGCAGCGTGACGGGCGCGATCGTCACGCCCCGCGAGACCAGCGCGGTGACCAGCTCGGGGGTGAACGGCCGGGCCGCGCTCGGCATCTCCGCGCTGCCCGGCACGGTGGCGAACACGGTCTGGTAGGCGTCGATGGGCCAGTCGGCCGGCACGTACGAGTAGCGGATCGGCCGGCCGTGCTCGCGCAGGTACGGCAGCACGTCCCGGTCCAGCCGCGCCCGCCACAACCGCGGCGTCTGCCGTTCGATCAGCCGCAGCGTGGCCTGGCCCGGCAGCGGCAGCCACTCGCCCGGCTCGCCGCCCCCGTACGGCTCGGACGCCTTGGCGGTCCTGCGGCGCAGCTCGACCAGCCAGGTGCCGTCCTCGCGGGCGGTCGAGAAGTGCACCGCGAGCCGGTCGAGCCGGACCGCCGCGGGCAACGTCGCCGAGTTGTTGACCACGATCAGGTCGCCGGGGTCGAGCAGTCCGGGCAGGTCGCCGAACCGGTGGTGGACGGGCTCGGCCTCGCCGCGCGAGACCATCAGGCGCACCGCGTCCCTGGCCAGCCCGCGCGCCTCGGGCGGCTCGTGGGCCGACAGGTCGGCGGGCAGCGCGAAGTCCAGCAGCGCCGTCATTGCAGGCTCACCTTCCCGCTGGCCGGCCGGGAGCCGACCAGGTCGCGCAGGGCCGCGGCCACCTTGGCGGGGTCGGCGGCCGACGACGCCTCCTGCTCCCCGACGGCGTCGGCGAGCATGCGGGTGTTCATCTCGCCGGGATCGACCCACCAGACCCGTACGGCGGGCTCCTCGGCGGACAGCACGTTCGACAGCTGCTCCAGGGCGGCCTTGGTCGCGCCGTAGCCGCCCCAGCCCTCATAGGCGCCCGTGGCGGCGTCGGAGGTGATGTTGACCACGGCCCCGCCCGCCGCGCGCAGGGCCGGCAGCGTGGCCTGGACCAGCGCGAGCGGCGCGGTCACGTTCGTCTCCAGCAGGACCCGGAACGCCTCCAGCGGGTAGCCCGCCAGCGGCGGCAGCGGGGTCGTCCCGAGGTCGCCGGCGTTGTTGACCAGGAGGTCCAGCTCGGGCGCGGCCTGTCCCAGCCGGGCGACGTGCTCGGGGTCGGTCACGTCGCCGGGGATCGCGGTGGCGCCCAGCTCGTCCGCGACCCGGCGCAGCTCGTCCGCGCCGCGGGCGGTGAGCACGAGGTTCCAGCCCGCCTCCGCCAGGGACCTCGCCAGGGCGAGGCCGAGACCACGGGAGGCGCCGGTGATGAGAGCGGTGTTCGTCATGCCCTCGACGCTAGGATCGGCGCGCCGCGCGGGCATCGGGCGCAGGGCCCGCTTCGCCTGGGCACATCGTCCTAGGACCCCGCTCCCGGAGCGGGACCCTAGAGTGGGTCCGTGAGCTCACCGGACCGAGACGAGATCCTTCAGGCGGTGAGCTCCGCCGTGCTCGCGGTCACCCGCCACCTGTCGGTCCGCGAGGTGCTCCAGGTCATCGTACGGTCGGCGCAGCGCCTCCTCGACGCCCGCTACGCCGCCCTGGGCGTGCCCGACGACGACGGCTCGTTCGCCGAGTTCGTCGCCGAGGGCATGACCGACAAGCAGTGGGAGGCCATCGGCCCGCTGCCCAGGCAGCACGGCATGCTCGGCGCGATGCTCCGCGAGGGCACCCCGGCCCGGCTGCCCGACCTGCGGGAGGACCCGCGGTTCGAGTGGTGGCCGAAGGCCCATCCGGTGATGAAGGACTTCCTCGGCGTGCCGATCCGCGACGCCGAGCAGGTGATCGGCATCATCTTCCTGGCCAACAAGCGCACCCCCGGCGGCTTCACGCAGGAGGACCAGGAGCTGCTGACGCTGTTCGCCGCGCACGCCGCCATCGCGCTCACCAACGCCAGGCTCTACGAGCGCGGGCGCGAGCTGGCCATGCTGGAGGAGCGCAACCGGATGGCCCGCGAGCTGCACGACGCGGTCACCCAGAAGCTGTTCTCGCTCAGGCTGACCGCCCAGGCCGCCGCCACCATGCTGGACAAGGCCCCCGAGCAGGCCAAGGCCGAGCTGGAGCGCGTGCAGCGGTTGGCCGGGGAGGCGTTGTCGGAGCTGCGCGCGGTGATCGTCGAGCTGCGTCCGGCCGAGCTCGACCGCCACGGGCTGGCCGAGACGTTGCGCAAGCACGTGCGCCTGCTCGACCGGCTCCACCCTTCGCTGGTCATGTTCGAGTGCGACGAGCTGCCGCCGCTCGACCCGCCGGTGGAGGTGGCCGTGCTGCGGGTGGCCCAGGAGGCGCTGCACAACGCGCTCAGGCACTCGGGGGCCTCGCGGGTCTCCGTACGCCTGGTCTTCGAGGGCGGGGCGCTGGCGCTGACCGTCCACGACGACGGCGACGGCTTCGAGCAGGGCGAGTCGCGCGGCCTCGGACTCGTGTCGATGCGCGACCGGGCCGGGTCGGTCGGCGGTGTCATGACGGTCTCCTCGGCGCCCGGCCAGGGGACCACCGTACGCGTGGAGGTGGGCGTGTGATCCGGGTGCTGATCGCCGACGATCATCCGGTGGTCCGGCAGGGGCTGCGGACGTTCCTCGACCTCCAGGACGACATCACGGTCGTCGGCGAGGCGGCCGACGGCGCGCAGGCCGTCGAGCTGGCCGGCGAGCTGGCGCCCGACGTGCTGCTGCTCGACCTGAAGATGCCGGTGCTCGACGGGCTCGGCGCGCTGGAGCGCCTGACCGGCTCGGCCACGCGGGTGGTGGTGCTGACGTCGGTGAGCGACCGGTCCGACGTCGGCCCGGCGATGCGGGCGGGGGCCTCGGGCTTCCTCTACAAGGACGTCGATCCGTCCGCGCTGGTCCAGGCCGTGCGCGCGGTGCACAACGGACAGGTGCTGCTCGCGCCGGAGGCGGCCGAGGCGATGTTGTCCGCCCCGGCGGCCGCGTCCGCCGCCGCGCCGGGGCCGGCGCCGCTGACCGAGCGCGAGCGCGAGGTGCTCGCGCTGATCGCGGCCGGGCGGTCCAACAGGGAGATCGCGCGGAGTCTCGCCGTCGCGGAGAAGACGGTCAAGACCCACGTGTCGAACGTGCTGATGAAGCTGGGCGTCCAGGACCGGACCCAGGCCGCGCTGTACGCCGTACGGCACGGCCTGGCCTGATCAGCCGGTCAGGTGTCCTTCTTCTTGTTCGACTCCTCATGGCTGGCCGGCGGGTTGAACTCCTTGACGGGAGGCGGCGGCGTCCAGCGCTTCGTGGGCTTGCGCGGCGGCACCACGATCGTGGTCTTGGCGGTCCTGAGCCAGTAGTAGCCCTTGATGCCGAGGCGCTTGAGCTCTTCCTTGTCGATGTTCTCCATGCCCTGGTCGACGTCGTACGCGATGACGCCGAGCTTGGCGACGGCCACGCCCTTGGTGCCCTTCTTCATGGTGACCTGGAAGTTCAGCCAGTCCGTCTTGCCCTTCTGCAGGACGAACTTGCCCCAGCACCAGAACCAGCGGTCCTCCCAGGTGCACTTCGTGCCCTTCGGCGCCCCCCAGCGCAGCGTCGGCACGACGCCCTTGGGCACCTGCCCGCCGATCCAGTAATAGTCGGCGTAGTACGGCCCCAGGTTCTTCGCTTTGAGGTAGTACGTGATCTTTCCGCCACGTTTGGTGCGATTGTTGTACTTCAAGGAGATTTTGAAGTTCGAGAACGGCTTGGCCGCGACGGCTTGCGTCGTCGCAGTCGCAGCCGTAGTCGTGGTCACAGTGGTGGCCACAGTGGTGTTCGTCGCGGCCTCTGCCTGGGCCGGAGCCACCAAGGGCGCGGCGGCCAGGCCGCTGACTAAGAACAGGCTGAAGCTTTTGCGCATGTGACGGCTTCCCCCTACGGTGCTGGAAATCCTCGATCTTCTCCGTGATTATTGCGTAGGGCAAATTTTTCGCAAAGAGCGATGATCTTTCGTGACTTGGGATGGCTTGCGGGCGTTCGCATGGCTCATCACGCTTGCGATCGGGGGACTTAGCGCAAGGGGAGGACCAGGTGCCGGAGACGCACCCGTTACAGCCCGGCGATCCGCGATCGCTCGGCGTCTACCGGCTGGTGGAGCGCCTCGGGAAGGGGGCCCAGGGGGTCGTCTTCAAGGCGGAGGGGCCCGACGGGCAGATCGTCGCGATCAAGCTGCTGAACACGCTGCTCGACCAGCCAGGGCTCGACGGCGAACGTTTCCTGCGCGAGGTCGCCGCCGCGCGCCGGGTCGCCCAGTTCTGCACCGCGCGGGTGCTGGGGGCCAACATGGACGGCGAGCAGCCGTACATCGTGAGCGAGCTGGTCGACGGGGTCTCGCTCCAGGTCGTGGTGCAGCGGGAGGGGCCGCGCCAGGGCGGGGCGCTGTACCGGCTGGCCGTGGGCACCGTGACCGCGCTGGCCGCCATCCACCGGGCCGGGATCGTCCACAGGGACTTCAAGCCGAGCAACGTGCTGCTCGGGCCCGACGGGCCGCGCGTGATCGACTTCGGCATCGCCAGGGCGTTGGACTCGGCGATGACGATCAGCAGCGGGGTGGTGGGGACGCCGGCGTACATGTCGCCGGAGCAGATCTCGGGCGAGCGCGTGGGGCCCGCCGCCGACCTGTTCAGCTGGGCTCTCACCATGCTGTACGCCGCCACCGGGCGGCCCGCGTTCGGGCAGGACAGCCTGCCTGCGGTCATCTACCGGGTGATGAACGAGGAGCCGGACCTGTCGGTGCTGCCCGACGAGCTGCGGCCCCTGGTGCGGGCGTGCCTGCGCAAGCGGGCCGAGGACCGGCCGACGGCGGCGGACGCGCTGTTCGCCCTGCTGGAGAACCAGGGGGCGGCCGATCTGGACGACGAGGTCGCCCTCACCACCGGCTCCCAACTCGCCGCCGACCACCCCCACCCCACCCCCGCCCTCCCAACCCCCCCGGGCTCCACGCCTCCGGGGCCCACGCCTCCGGGTTCCACGCCTCCGGGTTCCACGCCTCCAGGCCCAACGCCTCCGGGGCCCGCGCTTTCGGGGGCTGCGCCTCCTGTGCACGCGCCCGGCGGCCCCGGAGGTGGGACGCCACAGGTTGCGCCGGCGGCGACCGGGTGGGCCAATCCGTCGGGGGCGTCCTACTCGCCGCCGCCTCCGGTGGCCCCTGCCGGGCGCCCGCCGGTCCAGGGCCTGCCCGCGCCCGGCGGGCCGGTGGCGGGCCCGCCCGCGCCTGGCGGGCCGGTGGCGGGCCCGCCCGCGCCCGGTAGGCCGATGGTGGGGCCGCCCGGGGCAGGGGGGTGGGTGCCCGGACCGGGGGGTGCCGGGGGGCGGTTCGAGGGGCCGGAGCGGGAGGGGGACACGCGGTACGTACGGCAGGCGCCCCCCGCGCCCTACGGCCCGCCCCGGCAGCTTCCGCCGCCCTACCCCATGGGCCCGCGCCCGCAGCCGCCCGGGAGTGGCAACGACGCGTTCTTCAGGCACACCCCCGCCGTGGTGCCGCCCGACGAGGCCAAAGCCAGGCGCAGGCGGGCGATCATGGTGTCCAGCGCGCTCGTCGTGGCGCTCGCGCTGGCCGGCGGCGTGCTGTTCCTGGGCCCGAGGATGTTCACCCCGAAAACCCCGCCGAGCCCCGACGCGGCCGGAGCCACCACGATCGCCCCGAGCCCCGGCCTGCCCACCGTCCTGCCCACGACCCGGTCCACGAGCCCGCCCGCGACCCAGTCCGCGAGCCCGTCCACACCGGCCCCGAGCCCCGCACTCACCCCCACCCCCACGCCCACCCCCGCACAGGCGATCCCGCTCGCCGCCCTGGGCAAGCAGGACGGCAAGTCGCTCAAGGGCCACACCAAGGGCGTCCAGACGATCTCGGCCCTGCCCATGGGCGACGGCCGGACCTGGCTGGTCTCCGGCGGCCAGGACGGCCGCGTCCGCCTGTGGGACCTCGGCAAGCGCAAGCCGCTGGCCACCATGAAGGGCCACAGCGAGGAGGTGTACGCCGTGGCCGCCGTCATGGTCGGCAAGACCCCCATGGCGGTGTCCGGCGGCTACGACGGCAGCGTGCGCCTGTGGAACCTCAAGACCCACAAGGGCAAGGTGCTCGGCTGGCACGGCGACGCCGTCTACTCGGTCGCGCTGACGAGGACGGGCGGCAAGTGGATCGCCGTGACCGGGGACGCCAAGGGCTGGCTGCGGTTCTGGGACGTGAAGAAGCGCAAGGCGACCGGCAGGATCGTCAAGGCCCACAGCAGGTCGGTGAACTGGCTCAACGCCACCCGCATCGGTGACCGCGAGATCGTCATCTCGGCCGGCGAGGACTCCACCATCCGGATGTGGGACGTGGCCCGTCACAAGGCGTACGGAAAGCCGTACAAGGGGCACACGAAGGGCGTGTACGCGATCGCGGTCGGCAGGATCGGCGACCGGACCGTGATCGCGTCCGGCGGGAAGGACCGGAAGATCCGGATCTGGGACCCGAAGACCGGCAAGACGATCGGCTCACCCCTGTCGGGTCACAAGAAGATCGTCTACTCCTTGTCCTTCGGCCCTCTGGGCGGGCGCACGGTCCTGGTGTCCGGCTCGACCGACGGGACCATCCGCCTCTGGGACCCCGACACCCACAAGCCGCTGGGCAAACCGGTCAAGGCCCACAAGCACGGCGTGTACGCGGTCGGGATCGTCCCCACGGGCGGTGACCCGGTCGTCGTGTCGGCCGGCAAGGACAAGGTCATCCGGGTCTGGAGGCCGAAGGAGGAGACCGGGTCCTGAGCCGCCTACGAGTTGCGTACCGGCTCGAAGATGGCGTGGTGGGCGGCCACGAGCGCGCGGCGGACGGCCCAGTCGAGGTCGCGCAGGGCCGCCGCCCCGGCCGCGACCTGGGACGAGGTGAGCCCGCGGTCGCCGGCCAGCACGAGCACGGCGGCCAGCCGGGTGGCCAGCGTGGAGACGCGGTGGGCGCGGGCGGGATAGCCGGGGGCCAGTTCGCCGCCGCTCTCGGGCCGGTCGGGACGGGCCTGGACGGGCCCGCCGACGCCGGTCAGCGCCTCGGTGGCGGCGCGCATGGCGGACGACAGCTCGTGCTCGGCCTCGGCCAGCGACGGCAGGTCCTGGCGTACCGGCCCGGCGTCGTGCACCTCCAGCCGCGTCCCCACGTAGGAGGACCCGCGCCGGTCGGGGACGGGCACCAGCCCGAGCCGCCGGTCGCGCAGCACGGCGACCGCGGCCTGCCCGGCGTCGAGCGCGGAGGAGTTGAACGTCGGGGGCCCCGACAACCCCAGCGGGTCGCCGGGCGCGGGAAGGGCGAGCCGGAACTCGTGCAGTCCGTCGGACCGCAGGTTTGCGAGGTATTTACGCAGCGGGACGTCACCGGCCACGACGGGCCCCGCGACGGCTTCCACGTGGTCAGCCGCCTCGTCGAGGCCGACATGACCGGAGAGCCACGCGTTGCCCCAGGCGACCAGTGAGGGACAGACAGGTGATTCAGGGCGCACCGATCCACGATAAGCGCTCGCCCTGCAATAGGTTTGTCCCGAGGGAGACTCCAAAGGAGGGAACGGGGATGGGTGGTCAGGTGCTGCGGCTCCAGGACGTCGCCGTCAGGCGTGACGGAGCGGCCCTGCTGCGCGGCATCGACTGGACGGTCAACGAGGACGAGCGCTGGGTCGTCATCGGTCCCAACGGCGCGGGCAAGACCACGTTGTTGCAGGTCGCCGCGACGTTGCTCTATCCGACCGAGGGCGTGGTCGAGGTGCTGGGCGAGCGGCTGGGGCAGACCGACGTGTTCGACCTGCGGCCGCGCATCGGGCTGGCGAGCGCCGCGCTGGCCGAGCGCATCCCGCCGGAGGAGAAGGTCATCGACCTCGTCCTGACCGCCTCGTACGCCATCATGGGCCGCTGGACGGAGGAGTACGACTCCAACGACGTGACCAGGGCCGTCGAGCTGATCGACATGATGGGCGCGGCCCACCTGATCCGGCGGCGGTTCGGCACCCTGTCGGAGGGGGAGCGCAAGCGGGTGCAGATCGCCCGCGCGCTCATGCCCGACCCCGAGATGCTGCTGCTCGACGAGCCGGCCGCCGGCCTCGACCTGGGCGGCCGTGAGGACCTGGTGCGCCGCCTGTCGGCGCTGGCGGGCGACTACCGTTCGCCGACGCTGGTGCTGGTGACGCATCACGTCGAGGAGGTGCCCAGCGGGTTCACGCACGGGCTGCTGCTCCGCCACGGGTCCGTCGTGGCGCAGGGGCCGCTCGAACACGTGATGACGGCCGACCACCTGTCCCAGACGTTCGGGGTGCCGCTGACGCTCGACCGGAGTGCCGAGGGCCGCTGGTACGCCAGGGCACACTGACCTCGCTGTATCGCCATTTATGCGGATATCGGTCGCCTAAAGGTGAAACGAAATATCATGCACCGAGTCGGTCCCCTCGACTTCGGAGCTTCGCCATGTCGACCGAGCAGCTCATCGTCGCCCTCGTCGTCGTCGCGGCGATGGGCTTCGTCGTGGCCCGCAGCATCCGGATCATCCCGCAGGCCACGGCGGCCGTCATCGAACGGCTGGGCCGCTACCACCGCACGCTGACCCCCGGGCTCAACGTGGTGATCCCGTTCGTCGACCGCATCAAGGAGCTGATCGACCTGCGGGAGCAGGTGGTCTCGTTCCCGCCGCAGCCGGTGATCACGTCCGACAACCTGGTCGTGTCGATCGACACGGTCATCTACTTCCAGGTCACCAACCCGAAGGCGGCCACGTACGAGATCGCCAGCTTCCTGATCGGCGTCGAGCAGCTCACGGTCACCACCCTGCGCAACGTGGTCGGCGGCATGGACCTGGAACGCACGCTGACGTCCCGCGAGGAGATCAACACCGAGCTGCGCGGCAGCCTCGACGAGGCCACCGGCAAGTGGGGCATCCGGGTCAACAGGGTCGAGCTTAAGGCCATCGACCCGCCCACCTCCATCCAGGACTCGATGGAGAAGCAGATGCGCGCCGACCGGGACAAGCGCGCCGCCGTGCTGGCCGCCGAGGGGCAGCGCCAGGCGGCGATCCTGGCCGCCGAGGGCGACAAGCAGGCGGCCGTGCTGCGCGCCAGGGGCGAGGCGGAGGCCGCCGTGCTGCGGGCGTAGGCCGACGCCGAGGCCCAGGCCATGCGGGCCAAGGGCCAGGCGGACGCGATCGGCGTGGTGTTCAAGGCCATCCACGACGGGAACCCCGACCAGCGGCTCCTGGCCTACCAGTACCTCCAGACCCTGCCCGAGATCGCCAAGGGCGACGCCAACAAGCTCTGGATCGTGCCCTCGGAGATGGGCAAGGTGCTGGAGGGGCTGGGCGGGCTGTTCAGCCCGCCCGCCGCGAAGGACCGCGACGGCTGATTCTCAAACACATGTACGGATAAATACCGGACTAAGTGGGTATAAATCCGTACATGAAGGGTGATCGGGTGGAGATCGTCATCGACGCGGGCGGCTCCCCGCGAACCTACGAGGTCACGGCCACCCGCGCGGGCCGGCGCGTCGAGGTGGCCAACCGGCGCGGACTGGTGGAGGTGAGCGAGGTCACCCGCAGCGGCACGCCCGTGCGGACGGCCCGCTTCATGTCCAGCCGGATCCTCGCCCTCGTGGAGCACCCGGCCGACGAAGCCGCCGGGGACGACTAACGGAAGTCCGCCACGTGGTCCTCGGCCCACTGGCGGAACGTCAGCGGGGGCCGGCCGAGCAGCCGCTGGACCGTGTCGGTCACCCGCTCGGGGTTGTGCACGGCCGCCCCCCAGCCCTTCAGCGCGCCCTCCACGAAGCCCGGGTCGCCCCAGGCGGCCAACAGGTGCTCGCGGGCCTCGTCGAGCGGCTGCTCCTCCCAGCGCACCTCGTGCCCGGCCACCTCGCCGATGATCCGCACCTGCTCGGCCTGGGTGAGCTGCTCGGGGCCGGAGAGCACGTACTTGCCGCCCGTGTGCCCGGCGGAGGTGAGCACGTGCGCGGCCACCGCGGCGATGTCCTTCTCGTGGATCAGCGCCCTGACCGCCTGCCCGAACGGCCAGCGCACGACCCCCTGCCTGATCTGGCCGGCCCAGCCCAGCGTGTTGGCCGCGAAGCCGCCGGGGCGCAGGAACGTCCAGGACAGCGTGGAATGCCGGATCAGCCGCTCGACGCTCTGGTGGAACAGCGTCGGCTCCTCGCCGTCGGCCAGGTCCTCGACGTCGGCGGACAGGTAGACCACGCGGCGGGCGTGCCTGGCGATCGCCGTCACCGCGCCGGCGGTCGCCGCCTCGGAGTAGCCGGGCCACAGCAGGAAGACGGTCTCGACGTCCCGCAGCGCCGGTTCGAGTGACTCGGGCACGGTCAGGTCGCCGCGCACCGCCTCCACGCCCGCGGGCAGCCGTGCCCTGTCGGGGTTCCTGACCAGCGCTCGCACCTCAAGGCCCGCCTCCGCGAGCTGGGAGACCACATGACTGCCCACGTTGCCGGTCGCGCCGGTCACCAGAATTTTGCTCATGGGCCCGACGGTAAGACCTCAAGTCGACTTCAGGTCAACCCCGGTCTTACCTGGATCGTGCCGTCGCGGCGGATGCGGGTCTCGAACATGGGCGCGGGGGCGGTCGCGGGACCGTGCTTCACCGAGCCGTCGGTCAGCCGGAACGTGCTGCTGTGCCACGGGCAGACCACGCACGCCTCGCCGTCCTCCATGACCAGCCGGCCCTGGTGCAGCGGGCCGGCGAGGTGCGGGCAGCGGTCGGCCAGCACGGTGACGCCGTCGCCCTGGCGCAGCACGAAGAGCTGGATGTAGCCGAGCCTGCGGGCGACCGGCCGGCCGTCCGGCAGGTCCTTGAGCGGGCACAGGTCGTGCCAGCCCAGCGGGACGAGATGGGTGATCTGCGGGGCGTGGTTGGCCCCGGCGGCCTGGCGGTAGGCCATGTGGCCGCCGAGGTAGCCCCCCAGCCCGCCCAGCCCGAGCCCCGCGTACGACAGCACCCGCCCGGCCCGCTCGGCGCCGCGCAGCCGGGCCACCAGCGAGGCCGACATCAGGCCCAGGGCGGCCATGTTCGCGGCCATGTGGACGAACCCCACGCGCTGTTGCTCGCGGTGGAGCGAGGACCAGTCGGTCAGCCCGGCCGCCGCGGTGGGCAGCGCGTTGGCGATGCCCGTGGCCAGGAGCAGCCTGCTCGCGCGGGGATCGGCGTGGGCCAGGTCGAGCACGGCGGCCGACAGCCAGCAGCCGAGCGTGACCGTGGCCAGCGGCGGGTGCAGCGGTTTGCCCGTGGGCACGCCGTGCAGCAGGTCGCGCAGGGCGCCCTGACGCAGGCGCTCGCGTACGACCTTGGCCAGCCCTCGGATCGGTTTGTCCATGGCCTTCGACTTCTCAAGTCGATCGGCGAGGTCAACCGGACCGACGAAACCCCGCAATTGCCGACGTCTCGCTCGCACTGTCTCTTTCACGACAAGTCCCCTACCCCGGCCTTGACGGGATCACTCGGAGAGGTGTCCCCTGGCCACGGAGAGTTCTACCAGCTCCAGCGCGTACGCGCCGAGGGAGGCCGACCCCTCCTGGATGATCCGCACCTTCTCCCTGACCTCGCCGGCCGTCACCTTGAACAGCGGCCAGGTGCCGCCCTCGGTGTGGTGGTTGGCCAGGATCGGCGCGAACCGGTCGAGCGCCTTGGCGAACCTGGCCTCCGGCGTCACCCTGGCCTCGAACTCGTCCCAGAGCTCCCGCAGCCGGGCGCCCTGCTCGCCGGGGAGCAGACCGAAGATGCGGTCGGCCGCGGCGGTCTCGGCGGCGGCCTGCGCGGCGACGGCCACGGGGTCGTAGACGAAGGTGTCGCCGGCGTCGATCTCGACCAGGTCGTGCACGAGTAACATGGCCACCACTCGCTGGAGATCCGTTCCCGGCGGGGCGTGCTCGCCGAGGACCATCGCCAGCGTGCCCACGTACCAGGAGTGCTCGGCGGTGTTCTCCCGGCGCGAACCGTCGATCAGATGGTTGCGGCGGATGACCCGCTTCAACTTGTCGATCTCGACGGCGAAGGCGATCTGGGCGTTCAGGCGGTCCTCTTCTGGCGCGATAGTCACGCGCGACACCCTAATGTGCGGTGATCACCCCGGTTGGTGAAATCCTGACCGGAACTCCGTTGAACACTGCGTTACCACTTGGGATATCCAGGGCGGATTCGTCCGTCAGCACGTTCACGTTGACCCCGGCGTGTTGCGCCGCCACCTGCTGCGTGCTGCCCGCGTGCCCCCAGCCGTGCGGCAGGCTGACGACGCCCGGCATGATCGTGTCGGTGGGCTCCAGCGTCACCGTGAGGCTGCCCGCGGCCGAGGTGACCACGGCCCTGCCGTCCAGGCCGAGCCTGGCCACGTCGGCGGGGTTGATCTGGAGCGTGCAGGTGTTCGACCCGCCGACCAGCGGGCCCACGTTGTGCAGCCAGCTGTTGTTGGACCGCAGGTGCCGCCGCCCGATCAGGACGATCTCCGGCGGCTCGTCCGCCAGCCTGCCGCGCAGGCGCTCGACGTCCTCGACGAGCTGCGGGGGAGCCAGCTCGATCAGGCCGGAGGCGGTCTTCAGCACCTCGGGCAGCCGGGGCTCCAGCGCGCCGAGGTCCAGGCCGTGCGGATGGTCGAGCAGCTTGCGCAGCGACAGGTCGCCCTGGCCGGACCACTCGCCGTACGGGCCGAGCCTGAGCATGAGGTCCAGCCTGCGCTCGCCGCCCGTCTCGCCGTCCAGCCCGGCCCGCAGCTCGGCCGCGTCCCGGCCTTCTACGCCGGAGCCGGGGGTCTGCGCGGCCTTGCGCAGCGTCTCGCCGATCAGGAACTCGTCCAGGTCCTCCGCACGCCCTTCCATGCCGGACGCGATCATGGCGAGCCTGGCCAGGATCTCGGCCTCGCCGGGCCGTCCGTCCAGTGGCAGCGCGGGGCGCGAGTAGCGGGCATAGTTGCGTACGGCGAACCCGAGCAGCGCGAAGTCGTAGTGCCCCGACTGCAGGACGCGCGGCGGCGGCAGGACGACGTGCGCATGCCGGGTGGTCTCGTTCAGGTACGGATCGACGCTCACCATGAAGTCGAGCCCGCCGAAGGCCGCGTCCAGCCGGTCGCCGTGCGGCGCGGACAGCACGGGATTGCCCGCGACCGTGACCAGCATCCTGACCTGGCCCTCGCCCGGCGTCTCGATCTCGTCGGCCAGCGTGGCCACGGGCAGCTCGCCGTTGGCCTCGGGCAGCTCCCTGACCCGGCTGCGCCACCGGCCCACCGTGTACGGCCGCCGCCGCGCCCCGAACTCGGTCGCCGGCTTGGGGAACATGGCCCCGCCCGGCCGGTCGAGGTTGCCGGTGAGCACGTTGAGCACGTCCACGAGCCACTGGGCCAGCGTGCCGAACTCGGTCGTGCACGTGCCGATCCTGGCGTACACGGCGGCCGTCCGCGCGCCGGCCAGCTCCCTGGCCAGCCGGACGATCGTCGTGGCCGGCACGCCGGTACGCCGGGCGACCGCCTCGGGCGGGAAGTGCTTGGCCGCCTCGCGCACCTCCGCCAGCCCGTTGACCTCCTGCCACGGCCTGGCCAGCTCCTCGGCGAACAGCGTGTGGACGATCCCGAACAGCAGGTACGCGTCCGTGCCCGGCCGGACGAACACGTGCTCGTCGGCCAGCGCGGCCGTCCTGGTCCGGCGCGGGTCCACCACGACGACCCGGCCGCCGCGCCGGCGCAGGGCCTTCAGCCGGCCGGGGAAGTCGGGGGCGGTGCACAGCGAGCCGTTCGACTCCAGCGGGTTGGCGCCCAGCATGAGCAGGTAGTCGGTCCTGTCCAGGTCGGGGACCGGCACGGCCAGCGGGTGGCCGAACATCAGGCCGCTGGCGACGTGCTTGGGCATCTGGTCGGCGGTGGCGGCGGTGTAGACGTTCCGGGTGCCGAGCGCCTTGATCAGCGGCCCGGCGTAGAGGGCGCCGGCCATGGTGTGGGCGTTGGGGTTGCCCAGGTAGATCGCGACCGCCTGACGCCCGTACCGCTCGGTGACCCGGCCGAGGCCCCGCTCGACGGCCGCGAACGCCTCCTCCCAGCTCGCCTCGCGCCACTGGTCGCCCTCGCGGATCAGCGGGCTGCGCAGGCGGTCGGGGTCCTCGTCCAGACGGCCCAGGCTCGCGCCCTTGGGGCAGATGAACCCCTTGCTGAAGGGATCGTCCCTGTCGCCGCGGACATCGGTGACGTGGCCGCCGTCGTCGAGGGTGAGCGTCAGGCCGCAGACGGCCTCGCAGAGCGGACAGGTCCGGTGGACGGTCGACGTCATCACGACTCCTGAGTTCGCCGGGTGAACTCATCTTGGACCGTCTCGTCCGCATGGGGAAGCCCCGGGAGCCCCCGCGGTCCCCGGGGCGTGGTTCAGGAAGATGCCCGGTATTCCTGGATCACCGGCTGACTTGCGGCAACGCCAGTGGCGTGCGCAGATCGGGCGGCTCCTTGAGGTCGGACCTGAGCGGCGTCCAGGAGCGGCGGCCGTACAGGCGTTCCAGCCCGGGAGCGGTCACGCCGGGCAGCTCGTCCCGCCGGACGATCTCCACGACCAGCAGCTGGGCCCGGTCGCGGTGCCTGTGGACGGTGGCACTCCTGGCCCAGCAGGCCGCCGCGATCTCCTCGGCGTACGCCTCGAATTCCTCGGCCGAGATGCCCGCCCTGGTCATGACCAGCGCCTTCTCGCCCTTGGCCGACGGCGTGATCCAGAGCACCAGCGGGATCCGGCCCGCTCGGGTGTGCATGGTGGTCTCCAGGCAGACCCGCTGCAGGCGGTGCCGGGAGACCACGCACCAGAAGTGGGCGACGGCCCAGTTGCGGCCCGTCCTGGTGGCGGCGGGCACCGAGACGGCGCTGCTCAGCAGGACGAACGGCACCCAATGCCCGTCCCGCGTGGCCCCCAGCAGGGCCAGGACGAACAGCCCCGCCACGCCCAGCACCATGACCTCGCTGCGGACGCGCCAGAGCCGTACCAACAGGCCGCCGCCGCCCGCGCCCGGGAGGTCCTCGTTGGCCGGGTAGATCTGGTTGCGCGGGTTCCTCGACACCTCAGGACACCTCCTCGGGCACCAGCGACGTCACCGTGAGCTGGTCGAAGCGTGGGTCGCGGTAGGCGCGGGCGCCGAAGCCCGTCCTGGTGACGGTCCAGCCCCGGTAGATGGCGAACTCGTCCGGCTCCATGCAGATCTCGCGGTCGGCATACGTGATGCATTCCCGGATCCGGGACTTGATTCGGCCGATCCCCTTGGTACCTTGTGAGTACATAGAAGACCCCTTTCGCGGCATTTCCAGAGGTGGCTTCTTCGCCGGGTCGCAGGTCGGGTCCCGTCCCGCCGCAGGGTGGCAGCCCATATGCGGCGAACGCGGATCCGGTCTCGGCCCGGCATTCTTTTTTCGTGCTCAGACGAGCGACAGTCGCGACGTTCTCTCAGACGATGGGACGGTCCTTCCGGCAAGCGGCCTCCCTGGGGCGGACATTCGTATCCGGGACGGCTCCGTTGCCGGTGAGGCGGCGCTCGCGCGGGCGCCCGATCGTGAGCGGAGAGCCCGACGTGCGAGGCCGTTTCGTCATTCCGGCCTCCCCTCGTCGGTCGAGAACCCTCCTGGCTCGATCGTCCTCCGGGTTCCGGGATGCTGCAATACATCGAGCAAGGGAAGATTTAAGTTTCTTCGCAGATTGCTGTTCCAGTTGCGCTGCAACTTGCACGGATTCTGTCATGGGTTTCAAGGGGCGCAGCGCCGACCGAAATCCTCGTCCCACCTCTATACCTACGTGAAGCCTTGCCTTGCTCCTACGCTCTCTCCGTGAAAGCCTTCGAGCAACCCCGCGCGGCAGAGTTCGTGCAAGTTGCAGTGTAAGATCGGGTGAACGGCCCACAAACCGGGTTGCCAAACGATCCGTTCCCGCCACGCCTTCATTCCCGACAAGGAGAGTGGACGGTGCCATCGCAGCAGGGCAGTCCGACAGTGCGCAGGCTCCGCCTAGGCCAGGAGTTGCGCCTCCTTCGCGAACGACGGAAGTTCACCGGGGCCCGCGCGGCGAGAGAGCTCGGCTGGTCGGCCAGCAAGGTCAGCCGCATCGAAGCCGCGAAGACCATGCCCAGCGCGGCCGACATCAAGGCGCTCGGCGAGCTCTACAGCCTCGACACCGCCAGACTTGACGAACTCTTCGGCCTGCTGCGAGATGCGGAGCAGCGTGGGTGGTGGGAAGATTATGAAGACTCCCTGCCCGAGGAGTACATCAGGCTTCTCGGGCTGGAGGCGGAGGCGACGGTTCAGCGCAACTGGGAACCCCAGTTGGTGTCCGGTCTCCTCCAGACCGAGGACTACGCGCGAGAGGTCATTCTCTCCGCGAGCGGAATCGTCCGGATCACGCACAGCGGCGTGCGCAGCCGCGTCGAGGCCCGCCTCGACCGGCAGCAACGGGTCCTGCACCGGCCCGATCCCTGCCGCCTCAACGTGGTGCTCGACGAAGCGGTGCTGATGCGGCGCTTCGGGGAGCCCTCGGTCATGCGGGAGCAGATGGAGCACCTCATCGAGGTCTCCACGTTGCCGCACGTCAACGTCCGGGTGTTGCCGCTGGATTCGCTCCATCCGGTCAATACCGGGGCGTTCATTCACCTGAAATTCACCGGCTTCGACGACGTCGTCTATCTGGAGCACTTGTACACTGCGCACTTCGTGGACGATCTCGAACGAGTCGCCGGATATGAGAACGCTTTTGACCACATGTGGGCAGAGGCGCTCGACGAGGACGAATCCCGCGTGCTCATCCAACGCAAAGCCATGATGTGGCGACGCTAGAGCACGCGGTCCCAGGAGGCGGGCAATGGGGCCCGTCTATAGCCTTTGGGGAGAAAATGCATACCAGCACGATCCAGAACTGGCGGAAGAGCACCTTCTGCAACGGCGCGACCTCTTGTGTCGAGGTCGCCCCCCTGGGAGACGGCAACGTCGCCCTGCGGGACAGCAAGGTGGACGACGGGCCCGTGCTCGTCTTCACGCCGTCCGAGTGGGCCGCCTTCACGGCCGGCGTCCGCGACGGGGAGTTCGACCTGCAGACCTTGGCCGCAGCCGGGTGATCAGGCGGCCCTGACGAGTTGACGACACAACCTTCAGGGCCGCCCATGACGAGGCCCGGCCGGAGCCCACCGGCCTGGTTCGCCTCGGAGTATCCACCGGAGCCGGTCCGCAGCCGCCGCCGCAGCGTTCAGCGCGGCAGGCCGAGCGCGGCGGACGACCAGCTTGAGGAAGAACGGGCCCGCGTCCCGTGAGGGGATCGTTGCCGGAGAGTGCGTCAGCGGCGGGCGCGGACGAGGAAGAGGCTGCTCAGGCCCGCCAGTACGGCCAGGCCGGCCATCGCGACGGCGGCCATGAGGGAGGCCGAGACGGTGCCGTGGCCCTGGCTCAGTGAGATGAACAGCGTGCCCACGGTCGAGACGCCGATGACCTGGCCGAGCTGCATCACGGTGAGTAGCGCGCCGCTCGCGTCCGCCGCGTAGGCGCCGTCCACCTGCTCGGTCGCCATGTTGGTCACCGCCACCTGCACGCCGAGACCGGCGCCGATGAGGGCGCTCATGATCGCGTAGACGACGCCGCCGTCGGCGGCGAGGCCGAGACCGAGATAGGCCGGCGCGGCCACCACATAACCGACCGGGACGAGCGGGCGCTGCAACCCGGCGGGCAGGCGCGGCCACAGCAGGCCGACGATGCCGAAGGCGAGCGCGCACGGCACCATCATCATCCCCGAGCCGAGCGGGGAGAAGTGCAGGTCGCCCTGGAGGTGCAGGGCCGAGGTGAACAGGAACGCGCCCCAGGTCGCCGGGCCGAACAGCAGGATCGCCAGGCCGGGACGCATGCCCGGCGCCGCCAGCACCTTGGCGTCCACCAGCGGACGCCCGCCACGACCGGTCACCCAGCGCTCAACGCGGACGAACGCCACGAACATCACGACACTGAGCCCCATCGAGACCCAGCCCCAGACCGGCCAGCCGAGGTCACGCCCGAGCACCAGCGGCACCACGAACAGCAGCACGGCCGCCGACAGCGTCACCAGGCCCCACGGGTCGAGCCCGGTCCTGCCGCCGCCCTCGTCGGCGGGCAACGCGCGGAACCCGATGCCGAGCAGTACGGCCGCCACCGGCACGAGCACCAGGAACACCACCCGCCACCCGGCGCCGAAACCGAGCAGAATGCCGCCGAGCGCCTGGCCGACGACGATGCCGCCGCTGATCACCAGCGACCACAGGCCGATCGCCCGTCCCCGGGCCGCGCCCTGGTAGTTGCGCTGGATCAGGGTCAGCACCTGCGGCATCATCATGGCGGCGCCGGCGCCCTGGGCGAGGCGGAAGCCGATCAGCCAGCCCGTCGAGGGCGCGAGGCCGGCGCCGAGCGTGGTGACGGTGAACAGGGCCAGCCCGCCGAGGAAGGCGTTGCGGTAACCGAAGAGGTCGCCGATCCGGGCGCCGGTGATCAAGAGGACGGCATAGACAATGGTGTAACCGGCGACGATCATCTGCAGCCCGGCGCCGGAGGAGTGCAGGTCCGCCTCGATGGTCGGGGTGGCCACGTTGACGATGTTGACGTTGAGGATGGCCAGGAACTGCCCGACGAGGATCACTGCGAGGAGCAGACCGCTGGCCTTGGCCCTGTCCGGTGGGGTTGCCTGGACAGGAGAGGAAACAGTGGCGGATTCGGTCATGTGTTTCATTATTGTGCGTACCTGGTACCAGTAACGAGTGTCCCTTTATACTGGTATTGGCGGCACCTGGATAAGTGTGCGGCGATGCCCCCATAGTGGAGGTGTGACCGTGACCGAGGCAAGACGTACGGATCTGGCGGCGTTCCTCCGCACCCGCCGGGCACGCATCACCCCCGAGATGGTGGACCTCGCGCCGGGCCCCCGCAGGCGTACGCCGGGGCTGCGCCGCGAGGAGGTCGCCCAGCTCGCCGGGGTGGGCGTCACCTGGTACACGTGGCTGGAGCAGGGCCGGCCGATCAACGTCAGCGGCCAGGTGCTCGACGCCGTCGCCCGTACGCTCATGCTGGACAACGCCGAGCGCCAGCACCTCTACCGGCTCACCGGCCAGGCCGAGGCGCCCGCCGTCGTCGACGCCGGCCGCATACCGGCCGAGATGCAGGGCATCCTCGACCAGCTCGGCGACATGCCCGCGTCCGTCGCCAACAGCCGTTCGGACGTGCTGGCCTGGAACGCCTCCTACGCCGCCCTGTTCCCGCACGTCGTCGAGGCCCCGGACGGCGAGCGGAACTCGCTCTGGCAGACCTTCGTCAACACCGCGGTCCCGACCAGGCTCGTCAACCGCGAGTCGGAGCTGCCGCGCGCGGTCGCGGTCTTCAGGGGCGCCTACAGCCGGCACTCCGACGACCCCTGCTGGCAGGACTTCGTCCGGCGGCTGAGCGCCGAGAGCGCCGAGTTCGCCCGCATGTGGGCCAGGCAGGACGTGGCCGAGCCCGGCCCCCGGGTGAAGCACTTCGAGCACGAGGTCGTCGGCGCCCTCCGCTTCAGCACGACCAGCCTGAACGCCTCCTCCGCGCCCGAGATGCGACTGATCGTCTACAGCCCCCAGGACGACGCCACCAGGTCCGCTTTGGCATGGTTGGTGGGAAGTGGTGATACCAAGTCCTAATCTGCCGCCCATAGAATGCTCGATCCGGAAAAGTCTGGATCGAGTGGAAATGGCGGTAGATGAGACTCCCCCGTGTCCTGCCGGTGCTGGTCGTCGCCGCCTCCCTCGCGGCATGTTCGTCGGCACCCGAGAAAGAGCCGCAGAGCAAGCAGGTCGACCAGCAGGCGGCCGAGTCGCCGAGCCGGAAGCCGAAGCCCGTACGAAAGCCCTTCACCATCTCCTTCGGCGGCGACGTGCACTTCGAGGGCGTCCTGCGCGGCAGGCTCGCCAACCCGGGCACCGCCCTCGGACCCATCGCGAACGTCCTGCGCAAGTCCGACCTGTCGATGGTCAACCTGGAGACCGCCATCACCACGGCCGGGACGCCCGCGCCCGGCAAGCAGTTCACCTTCCGCGCGCCGGCGACCGCGTTCGCCGCGCTCAAGGCGGCCGGGGTGGACGTCGCCTCCATGGCCAACAACCACGGCATGGACTACATGGAGAGCGGCCTGACCGACTCCCTGGCGGCCATCAAGCGCAGCAAGTTCCCGATCGTGGGGATCGGCGCGAACGCGGCGCAGGCCTACAAACCCTTCCGTAAGACCGTGAACGGCAACCGGGTGTCGATCATCGGCGCGACGCAGGTGCTCGACGCCGAGTTCATCCAGTCGTGGACGGCCACGGCCGACAAGGGCGGGCTGGCCTCGGCCAAGGACGAGGCGAGCCTGCTGAAGGCCGTACGCCAGGCGCGCAAGAACTCCGACACCGTCATCGTGCACCTGCACTGGGGCACCGAGATGCAGAAATGCCCCAACGAGGCCCAGCGCTCACTCGCCCCCAAGCTGGTCGCGGCGGGCGCCGACGTCGTGGTCGGCGGGCACGCGCACATCCTGCTCGGCGCCGGATACCTGGACGACGCCTACGTCAGCTACGGCATGGGCAACTTCGTCTTCTACAACTCGACCCCGGGCACCACGGGCAGGACGGGCGTGCTGACGCTGACCATCAACGGCCGCAAGGTGCTCAAGGACCAGTGGACCCCGGCCACGATCCAGGGCGGCATCCCGGTCCCCATCACGGGCACGGCCAAAACCCAGGCCGTGAACGACTGGAAGGCCCTGCGCTCGTGCTCGGGGCTGGCCGCGCGCCCCTGAGCGATCCACCCTCCGGACGGTTCGACGGGCCACCCCGGGGAGAGCCGTCGCCGATATCCCGCAAATTGAAGAATATTCGCAAAATATCGTCTCGCAATATAGTGTGCCGAACAATATGACGGTCGCGCCCACGGGGACTTTCTCGAACACACCATCGGCGGCGATCCGCGGGACGTTATCCGGAGCGGCGTCCCGAGGACGCCGAGGGGACCGGACGGACGTCCACCCTGCCCTGCGGGCCTGCGTCGCAGCGCACATTCGGCCCGTTGAGCAGCGCGGAAATACGGTTATGCCGAGTCGCGGATTTCGCCATGGGCGGCGCGGCGCGGCAGCCGTCCGAGAAATCCCGCAAATTAGTAGGTAACGATCGTGCCGACGAGAGAAGATGAATCCGTGTCCTCGCCGCAAATGGATGATGACTGCGTCCACCCCAAAGCTCTCCGGCGGCAGCCGGCCCAACGCCGCAGCGCCCGGCGCGTCGAGCGCATGCTCGACGCCTGCGCCGAACTCCTCGACGAGACCGGCTATGAGGCCCTGTCCACCACCCGCATAGCCGAGCGGGCAGGCGTCGCGATCGGATCGGTCTACCAGTTCTTCCCCGACAAGCGGGCCATCACCCAGGAGCTCACCCGGCGCAACGTCGAGCAGTTCGTGGCGCGGGTGGGCCGCCGGTTCATGGAGGAGGAGTACCGCGGCTGGTGGGAGGCCGTCGACGCGATCATCGACGAGTACGTCGACATGCACCGCACGGTCCCCGGCTTCAGGAGCCTGCACTTCGGCGACGTCGTCGACCTCAACCTGCTCGACTCCGACTCCGAGAACAACACGGTCATCGCGGGCAGGCTGCGCGGCCTGCTGTTCAAGGGGTTCGGGCTGGCCGACAGCGAGACGCTCGACCTGGCCGTGCTGGTCGCCGTCGAGGCCGGCGACGCGGTGCTCAAGCTGGCCTTCCGGCGCGACCCCGCCGGCGCGCCGGACATCATCGACGCCGCCAAGCATCTGGTGCGGGGGTTCCTGTCGCGCCAGCTCAGGTCGTGGTCGCCGCACGAGCTGACCGAGGGCGACGTGGGACGCTGACGCAGATCTGGGCATGACAGCAGTGAGCGATCTTTCATTCACTGTCCGTCACAGGTCTCGGGAGGTGAAGATGTCCGATCTTCCACCGTCCGCCTTCCACCGCAGTGCTCCCTTCGATCCCCGTCGCAGGCGTGGGCCGGCCTACGCCACGCTCGGGCTCGTCCTGGCCGTGGGCGCCAGCGGGATGATCGGTTACACGGCCGGGTACGCCGCCGACGACACGGAGCCGGCGGTGATAACCGTGCGGCCCGTGGTCGCCTGCCGCGCCGTCCCGCCCGTGGCCGTGCCCGCCGAGGTCGAGGCGCCCGCCCGTCCGGAGGCCGTCGCGGGGGTGCCCGCGCGTCCGGTGGCGCGTCCGGCGGTCGTCGTGAAGGCGCCCGCGCGTCCGGGGGTGCGTCCGGCGGTCGTCGTCGGGGCGCGGGCCCATCGGGAGCGCGCCCGCGTCCGGCGGCCCGCCCGCCCGAGCGCCGTCCGGGTGGCCCCTCCGGTGGCGGTCCCGGTGAAGGCACCAGTCAGGGCCCCGGTGAAGGAACAGGTGAAGGCGCAGGTGCAGGCTACGGTCCGAGCGCCGGTCAGGGCGTCGGTGAGGGTGCCGGTCAGGAAGCCGGTGAGGGAGGCGTTGAGGGAGCTGGACGTCGCCCGCGTGCCAGGGCGCTCACCGCTCGAAGCGCTCGTCCAGGAGATGCGCGGCGACCTCTACGCACAGGTGATCGACCGGATCACCGGCCGGTACCGGCGATGACCGGCCGCTGAGCGCCCGGTTCGGTCCGCTGCCACGACCCGGGCGCCAGGGCCTCCGCCTCCCGGTGCAGGCGTCTCATGAGCTCCCGGTCGCCCAGCGCCGTCGCGGGCACCTGCTGGATGCGCGGCGTCAACGGCGTGCGAAGGCACGGCAGGGGGAAGGACACCGGCCGGACGTCCCGGGCCTGCCTGACGTCGAGCCTGGCCTCCAGCGCGTGCAGGTTGCGCTCGGCCGTCTGGATGGCCTCGAACCGGGCCGACAGATACCCGGCCACACCGGGCCCGAGGGCCGAGAGAACGACGGCACAAGCCAGCGTGAAGGTCATCTGCTTGGACATGCCCATTACAGCCCCCTCCGCCCGCGAGACGCAAAGCATCGGATATATGCCCTATGACCTGCACAGACACGCGCAGCGTAACCAGTCTTTGACGGGACGTTGCCGAATTTGCATGTGACCGGCGATGCGCATTGACCGGGCAAAGCGCCTGGCGGCTCGGTAGTCTCGCGGTGTGGCGCATGTGACCCGAGAGCACCTTGATCGTCTGCTTGAGCAGGCCCTGCTGGCCGACGACCACAGTTCCTTGGCCAGTCGGCTTTACGACGTCGCGCTCGGTTATTCGTCCGGCGACGTCTCCAGGGCGTCCATCCTCGTCCTGGCCGCCGAGGAGTGGCGAGCGGCGGGACAGCCCGCACGCGCGATGGAGTGTTTCCAGCGCGCCGTGGAGGACGGCGGCGACGCGGGCTTCGACGCGCGCGCCGGCATCGCCGACACCCTCTTCGAGCTCGAAAGGCCCGACGAGGCCCGGGAGCTCATCGAGACCATCCGCGCGGAGGGCGACGTCTCCACGACGACCGCCCACACCATCGCGGAGACCCTGGTCGCCTACGGCGATCTCCAGGGCGGCCTCGAATGGGCCACCCAGGCGGTGCTGGGCTGTGACGAGGGCGACCCCGAGCAGGTGGCGCTGCTGCGGACGCGATACCGGATCAGGGTCGACCTCGGCCTTCCGGAAGACGAGCTCGACGAGCTCGTCTCCTAGTCGAGGGGGCCGGACCGGCGGGCCCCGCGCGGGGCCCTGCTTGTCGCGCGCCCGCAAGAACCGCGCGGGAGTAAGCGCGTTGCCCGTCGTGTGCCTGTGGAGCTGGGCCGGAGGGGTCGCGTCAGTGTGTGACGCGGCCCCTCCGGTTGAGAAAGCCGGGCGCGGCAGGCACGACCCGCGCCCGGACACTTCGGCTCAGCGCAGGTCGAGGTTGGGCAGCAGGCGGCTGAAGCCGTCGATCGCGGGGTAGCCGCCGGGCAGCGTGGAGGCGCCCTCGATGCCCTCCACGGCCTTGGGCAGCAGGTTCGAGATGAGGTCGCCGCCGACCTCCCGTACGGGCTGCCGAGCCTCCGCGGCCGACCGCGCCGAGCGGGCCGACGCGGGGGCGGTCGGCTTCTCGCCGACCGTCATCTCGGCGGGCACCCGGGCCGCGATGGGCGGCTGCGGCAACGCGGGGAGCGCGGGCAGAGCGGGCACCTGGAGCGTCGTCGCCAGGTCCCGCATGCCGCTCTCGCCGGAGGCCATGGGGAACAGCGCGGGCGAGACGCTGGTCAGCGACGGCATGCCCCACGTCGCCCCGACGCCCCCGAGGTCGGCCAGCGGTCCCATGGCGGACCTGGCGGCGGCCAGACCGGTCAGACCGAGCCGCCTGGCCATGGCCCCGGCGGCCACGGCGAGCTTGCCGACCTCTTCGGTGACGACCCGGTGGCCGTTCGTCTTGTTCTCGTTGAGCTGGAGGCTGGTACGGCCGTCGCAGAACGAGGCGACCGCCTGGAACCGCGGCCTGCAGGTGTCGGCCACCGAAGGACCGGCGACCGGCCAGGTGACGCCCACGGTCAGAGCGGCCACCGCCAGGATGCTTCGGATCTTCTGAGATGCCACCGCATGTCCCTCTGATCGGAATCGGTGATCTGACGAACGCCGAAGGTAGTCACCTGCCCGACCGGTCGCGTGCGGCTTGTGCGAAGGGTGGCGGGAACCTTACCCCGCCGCGACGCGGGATGACCCTGCCATGACATGCGGGAGCCCGGGGATCGTGAGGATCCCCGGGCTCCGGTGACGCGGGTCTCAGCCGCGCCGGACGACCAGCTCGTCGTCGCCGAGCTCCACCTCGACCTTGTCGCCGTCGGCGATCTCGCCGGACAGGACGGCCTTGGCCAGCTTGTCGCCGATGGCCGACTGGACCAGGCGGCGCAGCGGACGGGCGCCGTACAGGGGGTCGTAGCCGGTGAGCGAGAGCCATTCGCGGGCGGCCGGGGTGACCTCCAGGGTCAGCCGGCGGTCGGACAGGCGCCGGGCCAGGCGGTCGACCTGGAGGTCGACGATCTGGGCCAGCTCTTCGGAGCCGAGCGCGTCGAAGAGGATGACGTCGTCGAGCCGGTTGAGGAACTCCGGCTTGAACGAACCGCGCACCGCCCCCATGACGGCCTCGCGCTTGGCGTCGTTCTCCAGCTTCGGGTCGACCAGGAACTGCGAGCCGATGTTGGAGGTCAGGATCAGGATCGTGTTGCGGAAGTCGACCGTGCGGCCCTGGCCGTCGGTCAGCCGTCCGTCGTCGAGCACCTGGAGGAGGATGTCGAAGACCTCCGGGTGCGCCTTCTCCACCTCGTCCAGCAGCACCACCGTGTACGGCCGCCGCCGGACGGCCTCGGTGAGCTGGCCGCCCTCCTCGTAGCCGACGTAGCCGGGAGGCGCGCCGACGAGCCTGGCCACGCTGTGCTTCTCGGAGTACTCGCTCATGTCGATGCGGGTCATCGCCCGCTCGTCGTCGAACAGGAACTCCGCCAGCGCCTTGGCCAGCTCGGTCTTGCCCACCCCCGTGGGGCCGAGGAACAGGAACGAGCCCGTGGGACGGTCGGGGTCGGCGATGCCGGCCCGGCTGCGGCGTACGGCGTCGGAGACGGCCTGTACGGCCTGCTGCTGGCCGATGAGCCGCCGGCCCAGCTCCTCCTCCATGCGCAGCAGCTTGGCCGTCTCCGCCTCCAGCAGGCGCCCGGCGGGGATGCCCGTCCAGGAGGAGATGACCTCGGCGATGTCGTCGGCGCCGACCTCCTCCTTGACCATGGCGTTGTCCGGCGGCGCGGCGTCGGAGGCGGCCTGGAGGGCCTGCTCCAGCCGGGGCACGTCGGCGTACATGAGCCGGGAGGCGGCCTCGAAGTCGCCGTCGCGCTGGGCCCGTTCGGCGGCGCCTCTGGCCTCGTCGAGCTGCTTCTTCAGCTCGCCGACCTTGTTGAGCCCGGCCTTCTCGTGCTCCCAGCGGCCGACGAGCGCGTTGAGCTCCTCCTGGCGGTCGGCCAGCTCCTGACGCAGGCGGTCGAGCCGCTGGACCGACGCCTCGTCGGTCTCCTTCGTCAGGGCCAGCTCCTCCATCTTCATCCGGTCGACGTTCCGCTGGAGCTGGTCGATCTCCACGGGACGGGAGTCGATCTCCATGCGCAGCCGCGAGGCGGCCTCGTCGACCAGGTCGATGGCCTTGTCGGGGAGGAAGCGGTTGGTGATGTAGCGGTCGGACAGGGCGGCGGCGGCCACCAGGGCGCCGTCGGCGATCTGCACCTGGTGGTGGGCCTCGTAGCGGCCCTTGAGCCCGCGCAGGATCGCGATCGTGTCGCCGACCGTGGGCTCGCCCACATAGACCTGCTGGAAGCGGCGCTCCAGCGCGGGGTCCTTCTCGATGCGCTCGCGGTATTCGTCGAGCGTGGTCGCGCCGATCATGCGCAGCTCGCCGCGGGCCAGCATGGGCTTGAGCATGTTGCCGGCGTCCATGGCGCCCTCGGCGGCCCCCGCGCCGACGACGGTGTGCAGCTCGTCGATGAACGTGACGATCTGCCCGTTGCTCTCCTTGATCTCGGAGAGCACGGCCTTGAGCCGCTCCTCGAACTCGCCGCGGTACTTCGCGCCGGCCACCATCGCGCCCAGGTCGAGCGAGATCAGCCGCTTGTTGCGCAGCGACTCGGGCACGTCGCCGGCCACGATGCGCTGGGCCAGGCCCTCGACGACGGCGGTCTTGCCCACGCCGGGCTCGCCGATCAGCACCGGGTTGTTCTTGGTGCGGCGGCTGAGCACCTGGACCACGCGACGGATCTCCGAGTCGCGGCCGATCACCGGGTCGAGGCCGCCCCCGCGGGCCCGCTCGGTGAGGTCGACGCCGTACTTCTCCAGCGCCTGGTAGGTGTCCTCGGGCGTCTCGCTGGTGACGCGGGCGTGGCCGCGTACCTTCTCGAAGGCGTCGAGCAGCGCCTGCGGGGTCGCGCCCTGCGCCTTCAGCAGCTCGGCCATCGGGCCGCCGTCGGCCGCCAGGCCGACGAGCAGGTGCTCGGTCGAGACGTAGAGGTCTTCGAGCCGGTTGGCGTGCTGGGCGGCGGTGTGCATGACGGTGAGGAGCTGCCGGGAGCTCGAAGGCGCGCCCACTGTCGCGCCCTGGGCCTTCGGCAGCGCCGCGAGCTGCTCCTCGACGCGTGCCCGCAGCGTGCGCCAGTCGGCGCCGACCGCTTCGAGCAGCGGGACGGCCGTGCCGCCCGTCTGGGAGAGCAGCGTGGAGAGCAGATGGGCCGGTGAGATCTCCGGGTTGCCCTCGGCGGCGGCGCGCCGCATGGCACCCGAGAGCGCTTCCTGGCTCTTCTGGGTGAGCTTGTAGTCCATAACCTAGGCCCCCGGTGGCAGCTCGTAGCGGATCAGCGCCCTGACCATCCGCATCTCGGCGCGCAGGCGGTGAACCTCCTCACGCAGCCGCAGAGCTTCGTTCTCGAGCTCGAGAATCCGCTTAATGCCCGCGAGGTTGATGCCCTCCTCCTGGGAGAGCCGCTGGACCTCGCGGAGCTGGATGATGTCTCTTGTGGAGTAGAGGCGGCCGCGCCCGGCGGTGCGGCCGGGGCTGACCAGGCCGAGCCGGTCGTACTGGCGCAGCGTCTGCGGATGGAGCCCGGAGAGCTGCGCGGCCACCGAAATCACATAAACAGGAGTGTCGTCGGACAGGTCGAAATAGTTGGCGTCCATCGGCTACTCGCTTCTGGCTCGCTGAATGAGATCGGCCCGCGGGTCGTCGCCCACGGTCGCGGTGTTGAACTCGTTGAGGAGCTCGCGAGACTTGTCGTCGAGCGTCTTCGGGACGAGCACCTCGACACTGGCGAGCAGGTCACCCTTGGTGCCGTCCTTGCGGGTGACGCCTCTGCCCCGCACGCGGAACGTGCGGCCGTTGGGCGTGCCCGCCGGGATGCGCAGGGTCACCGGCATGCCCTTGAGGATCGGCACCTTGATCTCGGCGCCCAGCGCTGCCTCCGTGAACGTCACGGGGACGGTGATCGTGAGGTTGTCGCCCGCCCTGCCGAACACGTGGTGCGGCTTGACGTGCGTCAGGATGTAGAGATCGCCGGCCGGGCCGCCGTTCTCGCCCGGCGCGCCCTTGGCCTTGAGCTTGACCCGCTGCCCGTCGGCCACGCCGGCGGGGATCCTGGCCTGGATCGTACGGGTGCTCTTGGCCCGGCCGCTGCCCTCGCACACGGGGCAGGGGTCGTCCACGAGCAGCCCGCGGCCCTTGCAGTCGCGGCAGGGCTCGGAGAAGGCGAAGTTGCCCAGGTTGCGGCTGGCCGCGCCGGTGCCCTCGCAGGTGGGACAGACCCGGGGGGTCGTGCCCGCCTTGGCGCCGGTGCCGCTGCACCCGGTGCAGGCGGCCGAGCTGGTCAGCCTGAGCGACACCGTGGTGCCCTCGACGGCCTCGGTGAACGAGAGCGTGACCTCGGACTCGACGTCCTGGCCGCGGCGCGGCCTGGTCGCGCTCGTCGTACGGGTGGAGCCCGCCGCCCCGCCCCGGTTGAACAGCCCGCCGAACAGGTCGCCGAGCCGCTCGCCGGCGCCCCCGCCCTGCTGGCCGGCGGTTCCGCCGAACAGGTCGCCGAAGTCGAACGGGAAACCGCCACCGCCGGGGCGCTGACCGCCCACCCCGGCCCCGAACAGCGTGCGCGCCTCGTCGTACTCCTTGCGGCGCTTGCCGTCGGACAGGATGTCGTACGCCTCGGAGACCTCCTTGAACTTGGTCTCCTTGGCGGCGTCGCCCTGGTTGGTGTCCGGGTGGTACTGCCTGGCCAGCTTCCGGTACGCCTTCTTGATCTCATCGGCGGTGGCGGTCTTGGGCACACCAAGGACGGCGTAGTAGTCCTTTTCCAGGTAGTCCTTGGTGCTCATCTACGGCCCTTCGTCCTTTGTCAGTTTGCTTCGTCGTCATTGGACGCGGGAGGAGCGTCCTCGGGCTCGGCCACCGCGACCCGTGCCGGGCGCAGCACCCGCTCACCCATCCGGTATCCAGGCTGCAACACCTCGATCGCGGTGGGCTCCGTCACGTCGGGCGAGTAGCTGTGCATCAGCGCCTCGTGGACCGTCGGGTCGAACGGGTCGCCCTTCTGGCCGTAGGCGCTGAGACCCAGCTTGGTGAGCACCGATTCCAGCGATTCCGCCACCTTCGCGAAGCCACCGGTCAGCTCGCCGTGGTCACGGGCCCTTCCGATGTCGTCGAGCACGGGGAGGAGCTCGGTCAGCGCGCCGGCGACGGCCTGCTCGCGGACCGCGACCCGGTCGCGCTCGACCCTTCTGCGGTAGTTCGTGTACTCCGCCTGGAGGCGCTGGAGGTCGGCGGTCCGCTCGGCGAGCTGGGCCGCCAGCTCACCGTCGTGGGCCGCCGCCGGCGCCTGCTCGGCGGGCGCCTCGGGCTGCCCGCCCGAGGTCTCCCGAACCTCACCCGTCTCCGGGTCGATCTTGCGCTTGTCGCGGATCACCGGCTCCTCGTGCCCGTTGTCACGCGCCGGCATCACTGGTCCTTCTTCGGCTGGTCTTCGTCGACGATCTCGGCTTCGACCACGTCGTCGTCGGCCTTGGCGCCCTGACCGGCCGTGGCGTCCTGCGGAGCGCCCTCGGGACCGGCCTGCTGGCCCTGGCTCGCGGCGTAGATCGCCGAGCCCATCTTCTGGCTGACCGTGGCGAGCTTCTCCGCGGAGGTGCGGATGACGTCGGTGTCGGTGCCCTCAAGAGCCTTCTTCAGCTCGGCCAGGGCGTCGTTGACCTCGGTCTTGATGTCGCCGGGGACCTTGTCGTCGTTCTCGCGGAGGAACTTCTCCGTCTGGTAGGCCAGACCGTCCGCGTTGTTGCGGACCTCGGCCTCCTCGCGGCGCTTCTTGTCCTCCTCGGCGTACGACTCGGCCTCGCGCATCATGCGCGCGATGTCGTCCTTCGGCAGCGCGGAGCCGCCGGTGATCGTCATCGTCTGCTCCTTGCCCGTGCCCAGGTCCTTGGCGGAGACGTTGACGATGCCGTTGGCGTCGATGTCGAAGGTGACCTCGATCTGCGGGATGCCGCGCGGCGCCGGGGCGATGCCGGTCAGCTCGAAGGTGGCCAGCTTCTTGTTGTACGAGGCGATCTCGCGCTCGCCCTGGTAGACCTGGATCTGCACCGACGGCTGGTTGTCCTCGGCCGTGGTGAAGACCTCCGAGCGCTTGGTCGGGATCGTCGTGTTGCGCTCGATGATCTTGGTGAAGATGCCGCCCTTGGTCTCGATGCCCAGCGACAGCGGGGTCACGTCGAGCAGGAGGACGTCCTTGACCTCACCCTTGAGCACGCCGGCCTGGAGAGCCGCGCCGATGGCGACGACCTCGTCGGGGTTGACGCCCTTGTTGGGCTCCTTGCCGCCGGTCAGCTCGCGGACGAGCTCGGTGACGGCGGGCATACGGGTCGAGCCGCCGACGAGCACCACGTGGGCGATGTCGGAGACCTTGATGCCGGCGTCCTTGATGACCTGGTGGAACGGGCCCTTGGTCCGCTCGAGCAGGTCGGCCGTCAGGCGCTGGAACTCGGCCCTGGTCAGCTTCTCGTCGAGGTGCAGCGGGCCCTCGGAGGAAGCGGTGATGTAGGGCAGGTTGATGGTGGTCTCGGCCTGGCTGGACAGCTCGATCTTGGCCTTCTCCGCCGCCTCACGCAGGCGCTGGAGGGCCATCTTGTCCTTGGCGAGGTCGACGCCGTGGGCGTTCTGGAAGCGCTTGACGAGCTCGTCGACCACGCGCTGGTCCCAGTCGTCGCCACCGAGGTGGTTGTCGCCGGAGGTGGCCTTGACCTCGACGAAGCCGTGGCCGTCCTCCTGGCCGACGTCGAGCAGCGACACGTCGAAGGTGCCGCCGCCGAGGTCGAAGACCAGGATCGTCTGGTCCTGCTCCTTGTCGAGCCCGTAGGCGAGGGCCGCGGCGGTCGGCTCGTTGATGATGCGGAGCACGTTGAGGCCCGCGACCGTGCCGGCCTCCTTGGTGGCCTGGCGCTGGGCGTCGTTGAAGTACGCCGGGACGGTGACCACCGCGTCGGTGATCTTCTCGCCCAGGTACGCCTCGGCGTCCTGCTTCAGCTTCTGCAGCACGAAGGCGCTGATCTGCTGGGGGGAGAACTTCTTGCCGTCGATCTCCTGGGACCAGTTGGTGCCCATCTCGCGCTTGACCGAGCGGATCGTCCGGTCAACGTTGGTGACGGCCTGCCGCTTGGCGACCTCGCCCACCAGGACCTCGCCGTTCTTCGCGAAGGCGACCACGGACGGCGTGGTCCGCGAGCCCTGCGCGTTGGCGATGACGGTGGGCTCACCGCCCTCGAGGATCGAGACGACGGAGTTGGTCGTCCCAAGGTCGATACCTACCGCACGTGCCATGAGTACGTCCTTGTAGTCAAAGTTGAGTCGGTTGGACTCAAGCTACGGATGCGTGTCGTCTTTGTCAAACGACTTGAGCCTACCCGACTCAACCCCTCTGAGCGTGAAAGCATTCCCGGCAATCGGGGAACAACCACCGTGATTCCACACAACACGCGTAACGGGGGCGAACGCCTGGTGGTTCCACCTGATCGCAGGGCGGACCTGTTCGACCTGCGACTTCACCGAGATCCACCGGTACATCGCCCGCCGCCTCCCCGTCAGGCGGTGGCGGGCGCTCGGCAGGGCGGCCGGCCGCCAGGACGCGGGTCACGAGGAGGACGTCCTCGACCGCGTGGACGCCGCCCGCTTCACCAGGCTGCCGCTGCGTCCCGACCGGCGGGCCATGGTGCTCCGGTTCCTGGCGGGCCTGCCCGCCACCGACGCGCGCGGCGTCGTCCGTGACCCCGAGGGCAGGCCGGGACTGGAGGTGGTCACCGAGCCGAAGGCGTCGAGCGTCGAGGAGCCGCAACCCAAGCTGCTCCTCGACCAGGGCGCGGGCGAGCCGCTCACCGCGGCCGCCTACGCGACCACGACCGCGGGGGACAGGCCGTGACGTACCTGCCGGGGAACGGCTGGACCGACGCACGCCCGGCCGTTCCCAAGGACCGCCGGCGCCTCGGACGCTAGGGCTTCGCGCCGTCCACGAGCTTGCGCTTGCCGAGGGCGTGCTTGAGCTTGACGGTCGTGGTCTTCTCCACGGCCAGCATGATGCAGGAGACGCTCTTGGCCTTGGGGGAGGTGCCCTCGTACAGGGTGATGGTGACCTTCTTGGCGGTCTCCTTGACCTTGACCTCGTCCAGCACGGTGCACGGCTCGACGCCCGACCACCAGGTGAGCCTCACCTGCTTGCCACGTGAGACGGGCGTGGCCTTGGTCCAGCGGACCTTGTGCACGTTGATGGCGTCGCCGACCGGCTTGACCGGCTCAGGCCCCTTGGTCGGGCCGGTGGTGACCGGTGTCACGGAGTGCTCGACGGGCGCCTGCGGCAACGGGCGGGCGGCCGGCGGCGCTGTGGCACAACTCGTCGCGAGCACCAGAGAACCGGCGAGAAGAGTCGCTGTCGTCATTGTGCGCATATCCATAAGACGAAAAGGGCAGGCCCGCGGTTCAGCGATATACCCAGGAAGTGGGCGGTTAGTGTGGGTCACGTGCTTCGTCAGGCAATGCTGGCCGTCTCCAAGAGCGAACGCGCCGAACGCGTCATCACCACTTCGCCGCTGACCAGGGACGTGGTCAAGCGATACGTCGCCGACGACGTCGGCGGGATCATCCGCGAGCTGTCCCACGAGGGCCTGCTCGTGACCGTCGACCACCTGGGCGAGGAGGTGACCGACCGGCGGCAGGCCGAGGAGGCCGTGCGCGAGTACCTGTCGCTCCTCGACCGGCTCCCGCCCGGCGGCGACGCCTCGGTCAAGCTGACCGCGCTCGGGCTGCGGCTGTCGGAGCAGATCGCGCTGGACAACGCGGCCACCATCTGCGAGGCGGCCGCGCCCCGCGGCATCACGGTCACGCTCGACGCCGAGGAGCACGACACGATCGGCGGCCTGCACTTCGTCCACGCCACGCTGCGCAAGGAGCATCCCGACGTCGGGATCGTGGTCCAGGCGTACCTGCCGGACGCGCTCGAACGCTGCGAGAAGCTGGTCGGCGCCCGCGTACGGCTCTGCAAGGGGGCCTACACCGCCCCCGGCGCGTACAGCAGGCCGGCCGACATCGACCGCTCGTTCGTGCGCTGCCTCAGGATCCTCATGGCGGGCACCGGCTACCCCATGATCGCCACGCACGACCCGAGGATGATCCAGATCGCCTCCACCCTGGCCGTGCTCGACGGCCGCGACGTCAACGGCTTCGAGTACCAGATGTTGTACGGCGTGCGCCCCGCCGAGCAGCGCCGCCTGGCCGGTCTGGGCGGCCAGGTGCGCGTGTACGTCCCGTACGGCGCCGACTGGTACGCCTACCTCATGCGCCGCCTGGCCGAACGCCCCCGCAACCTGGCCTTCTTCCTCAGATCGCTGCTGTCGAGAGGCTAGTAGGCTGGGCCCGCGTCCGTTCCCCTCCGAGAGGTCGAGATGATCGCGATTCTGGGCACCGGCAAGATGGGCGAGGCCCTGCTGTCCGGGCTGCTGCGCGCCGGGTTCGAGCCGGGCGACATCATGGCGACCAGCCGCAGGCCGGAGCGGGCGCAGGCGCTGCGCGAGACCTACGGCGTGCGCACGGTCGACAACGCCGAGGCGGCCAAGGCGGCCGACACCCTGATCCTGGCCGTCAAGCCCCAGGACATGGCGACCCTGCTGGCCGAGATCGCCCCCTACGTCCCGGCCGACCGCCTGGTCATCTCTGCGGCGGCCGGCATCACCACCGCGTTCGTGGAGCAGCGGCTCGGCGTCGAGGTGCCGGTGGTCCGGGTCATGTCCAACACGCCGATCAAGTTCGACGAGGCGATGAGCGTGATCTCGGCGGGCGCGCACGCGGGCGAGGAGCACCTGAAGCTCACCGAGGGCCTGCTCAAGCCGGTCGGCAAGGTGCTGCGCATCCCCGAGTCCCAGCAGGACGCCGCGACCGCGCTGTCCGGCAGTGGCCCCGCCTACTTCTTCTACCTGGTCGAGGCCATGGTCGACGCGGGCATCCTGCTCGGCATGCCGCGGGCGGCCGCGCTCGACATGGTCACCCAGTCGATCGTCGGCGCGGCCGTGATGCTGCGCGACTCCGGTGAGCACCCGGTGATCCTGCGGGAGGCCGTCACCTCGCCGGGCGGCACCACGATCGCGGCCATCGCCGAGCTTGAGCGCCACAGCGTGCGCGCCGCCTTCCTGGCCGCCATCGAGGCCGCCCGCGACCGGGGGCGCCAGCTCGCCTCGGGCTGACCGGCGGCCGTGCGGCTCAGGCGTCCCGCCGCTGCATGAGGACGGCCCCGGCGACCACCGCGACGGCGACCCAGAGCAGGTAGACGCCGAGCCCGCTCCACGGCCCCAGCGGGTTGCCGGGCTGGTCCATCACGACCTCCATGCCGGCGTTGGTGGTGAAGTGGTGGGAGACGGTCTTGCCCCACTGGCCGGGCAGCATGCCGGTGAGCTGCGGCAGCACCAGCATCAGCGCGATGGCCGAGACGAGCGCGCCCGGCGTGTGCCGGACCACCGTGCCGAGCCCGAGCCCGAACAGGCCGCAGGCGGTGAGGTAGAGCCCGGCCCCGAGCACGGACCGCGCCGTCGCGCCCAGGTCGACCGAGGCCGGCTGGATGATCGCCAGGCCGACGGCCACCGCGGCGGCCGACGCGATCGTGCTGACGACCAGCGCCGTCGCGGTGAACACCACGACCTTGCCGCCGAGCAGCCTCATCCGCCGCGGCACCGCCATCATCGACGTGCGGATGCCGCCGGTCCGGTACTCGCTGGAGATCACCAGCACGCCCAGGGTGGCGATGGCCAGCGAGGCGAACATGATGCCGGTGAGGCCCGCCATGACGGCCTGGTCACCGGGGATGGGCCGCCCGTCGGCCGTGGCCTTGGACGCGAACGAGATGAGCCCGCCCAGGCCGATCATGAGCAGGGCGGTGACGGCGAGCGTCCACACCGTCGACCGCACCGAACGGATCTTGGTCCATTCGGACCTCAGGATGTCTGTCATGACGAGTACTCCACACTGTCCTTGGTGAGCTCCATGTAGGCCGCTTCGAGCGAGGGCTGCACGAACGTCAGCTCCTCCAGGGGGATCCCGGCCCGCGCGGTCAGGGTGCCGATCTCCAGCGTGCTCATCGCGGTGACGCGCAGGTGGTCCGGGTACAGCTCGCCCACCTTGACCAGGTCCGCGACCTCGGCCAGGCGCGGGGAGCGCACCCGTACGTAGCCCTGGGAGCTGCGTCCGATGAACTCCTGCACGCTCGTGTCGGCGATCAGCCGTCCCCGGCCGATGACGACCAGGTGGTCGGCCGTCTGGGCCATCTCGCTCATGAGGTGGCTGGAGACGAACACCGTCCGCCCCTCGGCGGCCAGCTTGCGCATGAACGTGCGGATCCACAGGATGCCGTCGGGGTCGAGCCCGTTGACCGGCTCGTCGAAGAGCAGGATCTCGGGGTCGCCGAGCAGCGCGGCCGCGATGCCGAGGCGCTGCGACATGCCGAGCGAGAAGCCGCCGATCCGTCGTCGCGCCACCTCGCGCAGGCCGACGGACTCCAGCACCTCGTTCACCCGGCTCGCCGGGATGCCGTTGCTCTGGGCGATGGCCAGCAGATGGTTGCGGGCGCTGCGCCCGCCGTGCACGGCCTTGGCGTCCAGCAGCGCGCCCACCTTGCGCAGCGGGTGCCGGTGCTCCTGGTACGGCCGCCCGTCCACCAGCACGGATCCGCCGGAGGGCCGGTCGAGGCCCAGGATCATGCGCATGGTCGTGGACTTGCCGGCGCCGTTCGGCCCGAGGAACCCGGTCACCTGACCGGGCTCGACGTCGAATGACAGGTCCGTGACGGCATGGGTGCCGCCGTAGCGCTTGCTCAGGTTGGTTGCGCGAATCGCCGTCATGCACTCAAGCGTGCCGTCGGCGGCCCGCGTTCCTCTTCGGCCGTGAGGACGTTCTTGCCGGGCGCCGCCTGGGAGCCTGGTCCTAGTCTCCAGGTTTGATCAGCGCCGCCTCGTACGCGGCGATCACCGCCTGGGCCCGGTCCCTGACCCCGATCTTGGCGAACAGGCTGGTCACGTGGTTCTTGACGGTCGAGGGGGAGACCGCCAGCTCCCCGGCGATCTCGGTGTTCGACCGGCCCCTGGCGATCAGGACGAGGATCTCCCGCTCGCGCTCGGTCAGCGCCTCCAGCACGCGCGGCACGGGCGCGGCCGGCGGCCTCGACGCCCGGACGAACGTGCCGATCAGCCGGGTCAGCAGGCGCGGCGCGACCGCCGACTCGCCCCGGTGCACCACGCGGACGCCCTCGATCAGCTCCTCGGGGGAGACGTCCTTGGGCAGGAAGCCGTCGGCGCCCGCCCTGAGCGCCGCGACCACGTTCTCGTCCAGATCGAACGTGCTCAGCGCGAGCACCCGCACGACCGGCAGCTCCGAGGTGATCAGCTCGGTCGCCCGCACGCCGTCGAGCCCCGGCATGTGCAGGTCCATCAGCACCACGTCGGGCCGCAGCCGCCGGCTCAGCTCGACGGCCCGCTCGCCGTCGGCGGCCTCGCCCACCACCGACAGGTCGGGCTGGGCGTCGAGCATCAGCCTGAACCCCTTGCGCACCAGCTCGTGGTCGTCGACCAGCAGCACCGTGATCATGTTGCCTCCAGGGGGATGCGGGCGTGCACCCGGAATCCTCCCCCGGGACGCGGGCCGGTCGAAAGCCTTCCGCCGCACAGCGCGACCCGCTCGGCCATGCCGCCGAGCCCGAACCCGGGCGTGCCGCCCTGCTGGGCCACCCCGTCGTCGAGCACTTCGATCTCGACCGCCGCGGACCCGTAGGCCAGGAGCACGCTGGCCCGCGCGCCGCTCGCGTGCTTGCGGGTGTTGGTCAGGGCCTCCTGCACGATCCGGTAGACGGCGTGGTCCACGGCCGAGGGCAGGGTCACCGGCTCGCCCGTGACGGTCAGGCTGGCGGGCAGCCCGGCGCTCCTGGCCTCGCCGATGAGCGCGGGCAGCCGGTCGGCGCCCACGCCGGTCGCGGCGTCCGGGCCGTCGTTGCCGTCCGCGCGCAGGACGTGCAGCAGCCGGCGCATCTCCGACATCGCCTGGCGGGCGGTCTGCTGGGCGCTCTCCAGCGCCTCGCGGGTGACCTCCTGCTCGGGTGCGAGTGTGGCCCGCGCGCCGCCGACCAGGGCGTTGATCACCGTGATGTGGTGCGCGACGACGTCGTGCAGCTCCCTCGCGATGCGCCGCCGCTCGGTCTGTACGGCCGCGTCGGCGGCCTCCCGCCTGCCGCGTTCGTTCAGCTCGGCCCTGGCCTTGACCAGCGCGCCGATCCCGGCCGGGATCGCGACGACGAAGGCGCCGGCCAGGAACTGGCCGAGGCCCGGCCCCTTGATCTCCATCACCGCGCCGTAGGCGACCATCCCCGCGACGGTCGTGACCAGCGACGGACGGCCGGAGGAGTAGCGCGCCAGGCTGTAGAAGGCGATGGCCTCCGGAACTGTGGCCGACGTCACCATCCCCGCCGCGATGCCGATCACGTCGAGCGCCGTGACGGCCGCCGCCACCGGCACCGGCCTGCTCCGGCGGACCAGCAGCAGCACGCTGGTCAGCAGGAAGTGCGCCGACCCCAAAGCCCCCGCCATCCCCGTCTGGAAGGACGAGAGGAGCAGCCCGAGGCCCGCGAGCACGGCGAGCACGACCACGATCGTGGTGTCGAAAACCCGGGGTCGTCGGAAGAAATTCAAGATTCTGAGGAAAGGTCGCGCCCAGCGCACCATAAAACACTAAGTCACGAAATTGCTGATGCGACCGAAGGCGTCCGCGACGATCACCCGGGCTACAACCAGAAGAGGGCGCTGCGGTAACGTCGGCGCAAGGTGAGGGAGCGCGCGAAGGGCGAGGCATGAGCCGAACGGCACGGGTCATCTGGGACGAAGCTCTCACCTCCTACAATTTCGGCCCAAGCCACCCATTGGCACCCATCAGGGTCGAGCTGACGATCGCGCTCGCCCGCGCGCTCGGCGTCCTCGACAAGGTCGAGATGGCCGGCTGCGCGCCCGCCGACGACGACGAGCTGGCCCTGGTCCACGACCGCGGCTACATCGAGGCGGTCAAAGGCGTCTCGGTCGCCGGCGTGCCCGACCTGCGGGCCGGGCTCGGCACCACCGACAACCCCGCCTTCAAGGGCGTGCACGAGGCGTCCGCGCTGATCGCCGGGGCGTCCCTGGCGGCGGCGCGCGCGGTCTGGGAGGGCGCGGCCGAGCACGCGGTCAACGTCGCGGGCGGGCTCCACCACGCCATGCCGGCCGCCGCCAGCGGCTTCTGCGTCTACAACGACCCCGCCCTGGCCATCGCCTGGCTGCTGGAGCAGGGGGCCACGCGGGTGGCGTACGTGGACGTCGACGTCCACCACGGCGACGGCGTGCAGGCCGTCTTCTACGACGACCCGCGCGTGCTGACGATCAGCCTGCACGAGAGCCCCCGCACGCTGTTCCCCGGCACCGGCTTCCCCCACGAGACCGGCGCGGACGGAACGGCCGTCAACGTGGCGCTCCCGGCCGGCTGCGGCGACTCCGGCTGGCTGCGCGCCTTCCACGCGGTCGTGCCGCCGCTGCTGCGTGAGTTCGACCCTGAGATCCTGGTCACCCAGCACGGCTGCGACAGCCACGCCCTCGACCCCCTCGCCAACCTCATGCTCAGCATCGACGGCCAGCGCGCCGCCTACGCCGCCCTGCACGAGCTGGCGCACGAGACGGCGGGCGGCCGGTGGATCGCGGTGGGCGGCGGCGGTTACGAGCTCGTCCAGGTCGTGCCGCGCATCTGGACGCACCTCATCGCCGAGGCCGCCGGCCATCCCGTCGATCCGGCCACGCCCACCCCCGAGAGCTGGCGTCAGTACGTCAGAGAGCGCACCGGCGAGGTGCCCCCGCTGACCATGACCGATGGACGACACCCGGAATTTCACGACTTCTCCGACGGTTATGACCCAGCGGACCCCATCGACCGTGCGGTCATGGCGACCCGGCGCGCGGTGTTCCCCCTGCACGGCCTCGACCCGATGCCCTGACGACGCTTGACGTGCCCCTGATGAGGAAGACCTGTGCTGAGCCGCGACGAACTCCGCCGACACCTGATCCGAACCCGCATCGCCGGTGACGTCGCGACGTCGCGCGAGAACAATCTCGACCACTACAGCTCGCTGGCCAACCGCGACCCCTACTACATGCTCGGCCTGACGTTCGAGCAGCCGTGGTCCTTCCGGGACGTCCTCGCCCTGATGGCCAAGTCGGCGGGCGTGGTCGCCGATCCCGGTCACCGCCGGGGCCAGGACACCATCGACGCCGACCTGACGATCGACGCGATCGACGCCATGGCCGATCGGATCGCGTCCGTGCTGGCGCGGCCGGCCCCGCGCGTGCTGTTCGCCACCGGGCACCCGACCGGGCTGCTCGCCGTCCACCTGCCGCTGGCCAGGTTCGTCGTCGAGCGCGGCGCGACCCTGCTCACCCCGGCCGAGGGCTGGACGTACGCCGGCTCCGACTTCGGCCGTCCGCGCCGCCTGCGCTACCTCCAGGACGTCGCCATGCTGGACGACCGCGGCGGCTTCGTGCACACCCACGACTCGGCCCCGATGCGGCACATGCTCGACGAGCTCGAAGGCGAGCTGCCCGACCTGGTGATCGCCGACCACGGCTGGGCGGGAGCGGCGGGCGAGGCGGGGGTGCCGACGGTGGCCTTCGCCGACAGCAACGACCCCGGACTGTTCCTCGGCGAGGCCGAGGGAAAGATCGACGTGGTCGTGCCACTCGACGACAATGTGCTACCGCGCTATTACGCTCCGCTGACCGAGCGGTTGGTCACTCTGGTCTCACGAGCCCTTTGAGTCGAAAACGGCCCTCCCCATACCGTCTTTTCGCGCCTGCATTCCAAGAGGCTCGCTGTCCCTTTGCCAACTTTTGATGGTGCTTGGGCGACTCTTATGTGTGGCAACTTGGACAGTTCCAAGGTCCAGGCGAGGTGCTCGGCCTGGCTGCTAACCAGCGACTTTACTGGTCCGGCTGACAGGTGGCTCCGTGGACTGAGAAAATAGGGGGTTTGCGCACCCGGAGTCCCGACTTACGCTGACGGCAGTACACGTGCGTGAGCAATGGCACCAGTGGGGATAACCCGGAAACACGTGCGGAAGAGGCGTCCGATGGGTGCAGGCGAAAGACCTCTCAGCGAGGTGAAGTTCCTGACCGTGGCAGAAGTGGCGACGGTCATGAGGGTGTCCAAGATGACGGTGTACCGGCTCGTCCACTCAGGTGAGCTGCCGGCCATCCGAGTAGGCCGGTCGTTCAGAGTGCCCGAGCAGGCGGTCCACGACTATCTGCGGGAGGCCTACATCGAGGCAGGTTGAAGTAGCGGCGCGCCCGAACGCGCCGTGAATTCGGTCGCGGGAGAGGCCCGGCCTGCGCACCACGAGGCCGGGCTTTCGCCCCCCAAGGGGCGATCCACCTCGGATCGCCGGTAGTCTGTCACCCGGTGTGCGCTCGCACATCGATTCAGACTTGCTATCAGTACCTGGGGGTCCCGTGGGCTCTGTGATCAAGAAGCGCCGCAAGCGGATGGCCAAGAAGAAGCACCGCAAGCTGCTCAAGAAGACGCGCATCCAGCGGCGTAACAAGAAGTAACCGACGCAGCTGCGAGGCGCTGATGACCCACACCGTGCTTGTCACCGGGGTCTCGCGCCACATAGGCGCCCGGGTGGCGAGCGTCCTCGCGGCTGACCCGGAGATCAGCCGCGTCATCGGAGTGGACACCGTGCCGCCCCCCTCGCTGACGCGGGACGGCGGCATCACTCTGGGCCGGACGGAGTTCGTCCGGGTCGATCTGCGCAGCCCCGACATCGCTCAGGTGATCGCGGCCGCGGACATCGACACCGTTGTGCACATGAGCCTGGTCAGCGCCCCGTCCAAGGGCGACGGCAGGGCTGCCATGAAGGAGCACAACGTCATAGGCACCATGCAACTGCTCGGTGCCTGCCAGCGGTCGTCGACTGTGCGGCGCGTGGTGGTGCGCTCCACCACCGCCGTCTACGGCTCGTCCCCGCGCGATCCGGCGGTGTTCACCGAGGACCTGGAGCCGCACGAAGGCCCCGTCCACGGCTACGCCAAGGACGCGGCCGAGGTCGAGGGCTACGTGCGCGGTTTCGCGCGCCGCCGGCCCGACGTCACGGTGTCGCTGCTGCGCTTCGCCAACTTCATGGGTCCGGGCGTCGACTCGCCGCTCACGCGTTACTTCACCCAGCCCGTCCTGCCGACGGTGTTCGGCTTCGATCCGCGGTTGCAGTTCGTCCATGAGGACGACGCGGTCGAGGTGCTGCGCAGGATGGCGAACGAAGACCACCCCGGCACGTTCAACGTGGCCGGGGCAGGCGTGTTGCTGCTGTCGCAGTGCGCGCGCCGGGCGGGGCGGGCGTCGCTGCCGCTGTTCTCGCCGGTCTTCCGCGCGCTCGGCAACACCGTGCGCCGGGTGGGCCTCGTCGAGTACTCGCCCGAGCAGCTCCGGCTGATGAGTTACGGCCGGGCGGTCGACACCTCCAAGCTGGAGGCCGAGCTGGGCTGGCGGCCCAAGTACACCACGGCGGCGGCCTTCGACGACTTCGTGCGTTCGCGGGGTATGCATCCGTTCGGAGGTGTGCGTCCGTGAGCGTGCCGCACGACGAAGAGGAGGGCCGCGTGATCCCGATCCGCGCCGCGCCCTCCTTCGAGGAGCCCGATCCGCTGGCCCGGGTGCTGGCGTTCGTCCGCCGGCGCATCACCGGCGAGTACGACGTCGACGAGTTCGGCTACGACCCCGAGCTGACCGACAAGGTGCTGCTCGAACTGATCAGGCCGCTCTACCACCACTGGTTCAGGGTGGAGACGGCCGAGCTGAAGAACGTGCCCGCCGAGGGCGGCGCGCTGGTGGTGGCCAACCACTCGGGCACGCTGCCGGTCGACGCGCTCATGATGCAGGTCGCGCTGCACGACGAGGCGGGGCGGGCCGTCCGCCTGCTCGGGGCCGACCTGGTCTACCAGCTTCCGCTGCTCGGCCATCTGTCCCGCAAGACCGGCCACACCCTGGCCTGCCCCGAGGACGCCGACCGGCTGCTGCGCAAGGGCGAGCTGGTCGGGGTGTTCCCCGAGGGGTTCAAGGGGGTCGGCAAGCCGTTCTCCGAGCGCTACAAGCTGCAGCGGTTCGGCCGGGGCGGGTTCGTGGCCTCGGCGATCCGCGCGGGCGTGCCGATCGTGCCCACGGCCATCGTGGGGGCCGAGGAGATCTATCCGAAGATCGGCGACCTGAAGTTCCTGGCCCGCCTGCTCGGCGTCCCCTACCTGCCGATCACGCCGTTCTTCCCGCTGCTCGGGCCGCTCGGGCTGGTGCCGCTGCCGTCGAAGTGGATGATCGAGTTCGGCGAGCCGATCCGCACCGACGAGTACGAGCCCGCCGCGGCCGACGACCCGATGCTGGTGTTCAACCTGACCGACCACGTGCGCGAGGTCATCCAGCAGATGCTCAACGAGTTGCGGCTGCGCAGAGGGCCGGCCTTCCCGCCGCTTCTGTGAAGTGCAACCGGTCGCGCATGGCCGGTGTTCTTCCCGGTGTAGTCACTGACACCCGAGAGGAACCTCTTCGATGGATCTCCAGCTTTCCGGCCGTGTGGCCGTCGTCACCGGCGCGTCCAAGGGCATCGGCCTGGCCGTGGCGCGCACCCTGGCGGAGGAGGGCGTGCACGTCGTGGCGGCCTCGCGTACCGCGCCCGACGCCAAGGTGACGCACGTCGCGGTGGACCTGATGGACCCGCAGGCACCCGCCCAGGTGATCGCCCGCGCCGTCGAGGAGTTCGGCGGCGTGGACATCCTGGTCAACAACGCCGGCGGGCCGCCCCCCGGCGTGACGCTGCCCCGGATCGGCTTCCTGACGCCGGGCGACGACGACTGGCAGGCCATGTTCGAGTTCAACCTGTTCTCGGCCGTACGCATGATCCGCGCGGCCGTGCCCCACCTGGTGGAGCGCGGCGGCGGCTCGATCGTGAACATCTCCTCCGGCTCGGCCCGCCAGCCCGGCGCCATGAACGTGGACTACGGCGCGGCCAAGGCCGCCATGAACCACGTGAGCAAGGCCGTCTCCGAGGAGTACGGCCCGCAGGGCGTCCGGGTGAACACGATCTCGCCCGGCCCGGTGCTCACCGACTGGTGGACCAAGGACGGCGGCGCCGCCGACGTCATCGCCGGGATGGCCGGGGCGTCGAAGGACGACGTGATCGCCCAGGTCGCCCCCGGCATGATGAAGCTGGCCACCGGGCGTCTGGTGAGCCCGCAGGAGATCGCCGACATGGTCGCCCTGCTGGTCTCGCCGCGTTCGGGCAGCACGACCGGCGCCGACATCGCCGTGGACGGCGGCTTCCTCAAGGAGATCTGAACCCTCCTGGCGGGTTGTGGCAAGACATCCGTGACCGATTCCCCACAGAAGGGCGGAGATGATCACGCAACCCGCCACCAGAGGGGCGGACTCGGAGCTGGTGAGCGCCTCCTTGACGGAACCGGAGGCGTTCGCCGAGCTGTTCGACCGCTACTCCGCCATGCTCTACCGGTACGTCTCCAAACGCCTCGGCCCCGAGCCCGCCGAGGATCTCGTCGGTGAGACGTTCCTTGTCGCCTTCTCCCGCAGGAAGAGCTACGACCTGTCGTACCCCGACGCCAGGCCGTGGCTCTTCGGGATTCTCACCAAGCTCATCTCCCGCCACCACCGCAAGGAGGCGGCGCGTTACCGGGCGTTCCTGCGTGCCCCCGTCGACCAAGACGTGGAGTCGCCCGCCGACCGCGTCGCCGCGGGGGTCACCGCGCAGGCCGCCGGACCCCGTCTGGCGGGCGCCCTGGCCGCGCTTCCCGCCAAGGACCGGGACGTCCTGCTGCTGATCGCCTGGGGGGACCTCACGTACGAGGAGGCCGCTCAGGCGCTCGGCATCCCGATCGGAACCGTGCGCTCCCGCCTCAACAGGGGCAGGCGGAAGGTGCGGGCCGCGCTCGGCGACACCAACCCCATGCTGGAGGAGGAGTGACCATGGACGATCTGAGGATGCTCCGCGACCTCGGCGGGGCTCTGGAGCACGAGCCGCCCGCGACGCTCGTCCGCCAGCGCGAACGCCTGCTGCGGGACCGCCCGCGCCGCAGGTGGACGCCCTTCTGGATGGCCGGGCTCGTCGCCGTGGGCACGGCCGCGGCCGTCGCGGTGCCGACCCTGCTGGTCAACGGCAACACCGTGGCCGCGCCGGCGATGGGCCCGGGGGCGGCCGACATGAGCGGCGACCGCAACATCCTGGTGATCGGCTCGGACACGCGCGACGGGCCGGGCAACGCCAAGTACGGCCCCGCCATGGCCAGGACCCCCGACAAGGGCGGCGGGCGCTCCGACACCATCCTGCTCGTGCACGTGCCCGCCGACCGCGGCGCGGCCGTCGGGGTCAGCCTGCCGCGCGACTCGCTCGTGCGCATCCCGGCGTGCGGGTCGCAGCCGGCGAGACGGGACATGATCAACTCGGCGTACAACTCCGGGGGAGCGAGCTGCCTGAGGAAGACGCTGGAGAAGCTGACCGACGTCCGCATCGACCACACGGTCGAGGTCGACTTCACCGGTTTCAAGGGCATGGTGGACGCGCTCGGCGGCGTGGAGATCACGCTCAGGACGCCCGTGGACGACAAGGCGTCGAAGCTGAAGCTGCCCGCGGGCAGGGTCCAGCTCGACGGCGAGAGCGCCCTCGGCTACGCCCGCCTGCGCCGCTACGGCGACGGCTCGGACGTCCAGCGGATCAAGCGGCAGCAGATCCTGATGCTGGCGCTGCTGAAGAAGGCGAAGAGCGCGGCCTCCGACCCGAACCGGCTGAACGCCTTCCTCGGACAGGTGAGCAAGTCGATCAAGACGGACATGAGCCTCGAATCCATGGTCGAGTTGGCCACGAGCACGTCCGCCACACGGATGTCGTTCGTCACCGTGCCGTGGAAGCCGGCCAAGGACGATCCGAACCGGCTCGAATGGCGGCAGCCCGAGGCCGCGCAGCTGTTCAAGCGCCTGCAATAGGCGGGTCAGTGGGAGCGGTAGTGCCTGCGCAGGGCGATGCCCGCCGCGACGCCGCCCGCGATCGCGCCGACCCCGGCAGCGATCGGCAGGGCCGTCATGGTGGCCTTGCGGCCGGTGCGGAAGTCCTTGACCGGCCAGTCGTGCTTCCTGGCGTGCTCGCGCAGCTCGCTGTCGGGGTTGATCGCCACCGCGCTGCCGACCAGCGACAACATCGGCAGGTCGTTGGCCGAGTCGCTGTAGGCGGTGCAGCGGGTCAGGTCGAGCCCCTCGCGGCGGGCCAGCGCGCGCACCGCCTCCGCCTTGGCCGGGCCGTGGAGCAGGTCGCCCACCAGATGGCCGGTGTAGATGCCACCGGCCGTCTCGGCGACCGTGCCGAGCGCGCCGGTGAGGCCGAGCCGCTGGGCGATGACCCGGGCCAGCTCGACGGGCGTGGCCGTGACGAGCCACACCCGCTGGCCGGCGTCGAGGTGGCTCTGCGCGAGCGCGCGCGTGCCGCCCCAGATGCGGTCGGCCATGACCTCGTCGTAGATCTCCTCGCCGAGATGGACGACGTCGTCGACCTTGGCGCCCGCGACGAAGGCGAGCGCGGTCTCCCGGGCGACCGCGATGTGCTCGGGGTTCTCGTTGCCCCGCAGCCGGAACACGGCCTGGCCCACGGCGAACTTCAGCAGGTCGGAGGTGGTGAACATGCCGCGCGTGGCAAGGCCGCGGGCGAAGTGGTAGATGGAGGCGCCGCGCATCATGGTGTTGTCGACGTCGAAGAAGGCCGCCGCCTCCAGGTCGGGCTCGACCGGCTCGACCGGCGCGACGGTGACCGCCGCCCGCGCCGCGGCCTCGCCGGCGGCCTCGGCCCCAACCTCGTGTCGTCGTCGCATTAGCCGCCACATGCGGTTCAGCTTACCTAGCCGGTGCCACGAGCCCCTCGATGTAGTCGAGGTAGCCCGCGGCCTGTCCCTTCTGGGCCTCGTTGAGCTGGTCCAGCATCGGCTCGACCACGTCCCGCTGCTTCTGCGCGAACTTCTTGATCTTGGACGAGCGGGGCTGCGTACGCGTCAGCCGACTGATGCCGGAGCGGGTGGAGTCCTCCATGTCCTTGAGCGTCTCGCCCACCAGCGGGCTGTCGGTGGACGAGCCGAGCAGGCTGGCGACCTCCTTGGCACGGGTCTCGGCCGAGGCCAGCTCGCGCGCGCCGCGTTCCGCGTCGTCGGTGCTCAGGTGCACGAAGGTGCTCTCCGCGGCCCTCTTGAGCGGGTACAGCGTGTCGCCAGGGACCGCCTGGTACGTGGTGAAGGCGGCGATCACCATGACCCCCGCCAGGCCGAACGTGGCGAGCTGGGACAGCAGCGGGCGGCGGCGCCGAACGGGCGGGCCGGCCGGGGCCGGGGCGCGCTCCTCGTCGGGGGCCGACAGCAGCAGGCGGCCGGAGACCAGGTCCTCGCGCAGCCGCTCGCGGAAGGCCGGCTCCGGCCCGCCGCCCACGGACGGGCCCCGCAGCTCCGTGAGACGCTCGATGACGAGCTCCCGCCGCCTGCGCGCCCTACTCATGACAGCTCCCTGAGGGATCCAGCCGTGACAACTGGCCTAACGAGGTGCGGGTGGGGGAGGTTACGCCAGGTCGTGCTTGAGTGCCCTGGCGAGCGTTCGAATGGCTCGAAACTGCAGCGCTTTGATCGCTCCACTCTTCTTCCCCATGATCAACGCGGTTTCCGCGAGCGAGAGGCCGTGCAGGAAGCGCAGCACCACGCATTCCTGCTGGTCGGGATTGAGATCGCGGACGGCGCGCAGCACCCGGTCGTTGATGATGGCGGTGACCACCGCGTTCTCCGGGATGTGCGAGCCTTCGAGCGGTACGTCGATCAGCTCCCCCGTCGGGATCTCCAGTCGGTAGCGGCCGGACTTGAAGTGGTCGGCGACCAGGTTCCTGGCGATGGTGACGAGCCAGGCGCCGAAGTCGCGGCCCTGCCAGGTGAAGTCGCCGATCCTGCGCAGCGCGCGCAGGAAGGTCTCGCTGGTGAGGTCCTCGGCGAGCTGGTGGGCGCCGACGCGGAAGTAGATGTAGCGGTAGACCAGGTCCACGTAGCGGTCGTAGAGCGTGCCAAAGGAGTCCGTGCATCCGTTCTTGGCGTGCAGCACCAGCGTGCGGATGTCGTCGGGCACTTCTTCGCGCACGCCAAGCTCGCCCGTCCGGGCAGGTCCAGCGACCGGCGGAGCAAGCAGCCCGGCGAACGGCCACGAATCAGGCATCCGATATCCCTAGGGGTAAGGGGTGCGGCGTGCTCGAATACTCTAGAAATCAACTCGAAATTCCACAATCCGTGCCCGCTGGCATGGCTACGAGTAATCGCCCTATACCGTATAGGCGCATACCCCACAGCCTGCGGCGAAGCCCCTCATGGAGCGCCTGTTTCCTCTTCGGCTACCGGCCGGGAGGCATCGTCCGGCAGCATTGGAGTCACCATGGAGATCCTTGTTGCTGTCATAGCCCTTGCCGGTGCGCTCCTCGCCGCCGTCGCGACCGGAGCCCTGATCCGCCGGTTGCGCGACGAGCCCGAGGGCTGGTTGATCGCCTGGACCGTTGCAGCTGGAGCCCTGTGTCTGTCGCTGGCCGTGGTCGCCATCGGCTCCGTCCTGGGCTTCGGGCCGGTCACGTTCCGGATCTACCAGGTGACGGGTTCGCTGCTGGCGCCGCTCTGGCTGGCCGTGGGACTGATCCAGCTGATGGCCGACAAGGTGCCGCCGAGATTCCTCGCGTGGCTGTTCGGCATCGCGCTCACCGTCGTCTCCGTCGCGATCCTGACCTTCGACCCGCTCAGGTCCACCGACCTGGGCAAGAAGCTGCCGTCCGGCTCGGCCCTGTGGGGGCTCATCCCGGACAAGCTGCTCATCGGCGTGCACGCGATCGACGTGCTCGTCCTGCTGGCGTGCGTGGTGGTGGCCGCGCTCAAGTGGCGCGGCGGCGACGAGTACGACACCGACAACCTGCACGCGGTCCTGGTCATCGCGCCGTCGAGCATCGCGCTGGTGGGCGCCATGCGGTTCGCGGTCCCGCCGCTGTTCACCACGGCGCTGCTCGCGGTGGGCTCGGCGGCGATCTGGTACACCGTGCTGCGCCCGCTGGCGCCGTACGAGGACGACGACGAGGACGAGCTTGAGGCGCCGCACGACGACCGGGAGCACCGGCCGGGACGCAGGGCCGCGCCGGAGCCCGTGCCGGCCGCCGAGCCGCCTCCCGTGGCGCCCCCGCGCCGCTCACCCGGCCTGGGCGACCTGGTGGCCGAGTACCGGGCGGGCGACCAGCAGGTCGACTACGCCGCCCGCATGGGGGCCGCCCCCGACACCGGCCCGGCGACCGGCTACATCATGAACGGCTCCCCGCCCCCGCGCATGGACACCTCCCCGCGCCTGGAGCCCCCGCCCCAGCGGCCCGACTACTCGATGCCCGGCACCGGCGTGGCCTACCCGGGCGCCGAGCTGTTCAGCCCGTCGCAGCCGCAGCCGCAGCAGGGCGGGGGCCGTCCCGCGCCCAGCATCTACGGCCTGCTCACCGTCTTCACGATCATGGACGGCGCCGGCGCCGCGTTCGACCGCCTGGCGGAGGCCACCGTCGAGGCCGTGCGCCGCAGCGAGCCCGACACGCTCGTCTACGCCTGCCACGCGGTCAAGTCGGCCCCCCTGCAGCGCATCGTCTACGAGCTCTACCGGGACGAGGTCGCCTACCGCGACCACCAGCGCCAGCCGCACGTCGAGCGCTTCCTCAACGAGCGTCAGGCGATGGTCCTGGCCACCAACGTCATCGAGCTCAACGTCAACGCCGCGAAGGTGGTGCCGCTGCCCACCGTGATGTTCTAGGCCAGGGCGGCGCGCAGGCGGGTCTCGTCGACCCGCCAGAAGTCGTGCTGCACGCCGTCGATCAACGTCACCGGGATCATCTCCCAGTACTTCTCCCTCAGCTCCTCGGAGGAGTCGATGCTGACCTCCTCCCACGGCACACCCAGCTCTCCGGCCACCCTGGCGATGACCGCGCGGGCGTCGTCACAGAGGTGGCAGCCGGGCTTGCCGAGCAAGGTGATGCGATGCATGTCCCCAACGGTAGCGCCCCTACTTTGTGCATCGGTTCACAAAGGGATTAACCTGAAAGACGGTTCTAATCCGTTCACGCGGTCCCCACCGCCCGTTCCCTGGAGCTCCGGCACGTGAAGAGCCCGTCCCAGTCCCGTGACCGCGGCATCCCCGAGGCGACGGTCGCCAGGCTTCCGTTGTACCTGCGGGCGCTGCACGGGATGGCGGAGCGCGGCGTCGCGACCGTGAGCTCGGAGGACCTGGCCGTGGCCGCGGGCGTGAACTCGGCCAAGCTCCGCAAGGACCTCTCGCACCTCGGCTCGTACGGCACCCGCGGCGTAGGCTATGAGGTGGAGTACCTCGTCTACCAGATCTCCCGCGAACTCGGCCTCACCCAGGACTGGGCGGTGGCGATCGTCGGGGTCGGCAACCTCGGCCGCGCCCTGGCGAACTACGGCGGTTTCGTCTCCAGGGGCTTCCGCGTGGCCGCGCTCTTCGACGCCGACCCCGAAGTCGTGGGCGACACCATCGCGGGGTTGAATGTGGAGCACATCGACGAACTGGAAGCCGTCATCAGGCGGCGTGGAGTCTCGATCGTGGTACTGGCGACACCGGCGGCAGCGGCGCAGGAAGTGTGCGATCGCGTTGTCGCCGTGGGCGTGACCAGCATCCTGAACTTCGCCCCAGTCGTCCTCGCCGTTCCGGACACCGTCGACGTCCGGAAGGTCGACCTGTCAATCGAACTGCAGATTCTCGCGTTCCACGAGCAACGCAAAGCTGGGGGGCCACTCATGGCGGTGGACGGTCAATGAGTGTTCTGGCGATCGGACTAAGCCACCGGACCTCTCCGGTGGCTCTTCTCGAACGCGTCTCGGTGACCGGTGACGCGCTGGTCAAGCTGCTGCACGACGTGCAGCAGGACGCCAGCGTCGCGGAGGCCATGGTGATCTCGACCTGCAACAGGGTCGAGATCTACGTCACGGTCGACCGCTTCCACGCCGCGGTCACCTCGATCAGCGGGCTGCTGGCCGTGCACTCGGGTGTGCCGGCCGACGAGCTGACCCCGCATCTCTACGTGCACTACGAGGAGCGGGCCGTCGAGCACCTGTTCTCAATGGCGTGCGGCCTCGACTCCATGGCCGTCGGCGAGGGCCAGATCCTGGGCCAGGTCCGCCAGGCGCTCAAGCTCGCCCAGAAGCACGGCACCGTCGGCGCGACCCTCAACGAGCTGACCCAGCAGGCGCTGCGCGTCGGCAAGCGCGCCCACGCCGACACCGGCATCGACCAGGCGGGCCCCTCGCTGGTCTCGGCGGGCCTCGCGCTCGCGGGCGACCTGGCCGGGCGGCGGGCGCTGGTGGTGGGCGCCGGCTCGATGAGCTCGCTGGCCGCCGTCACGCTGCAGCGCGCCGGCGTCACCGACATCGTCGTGGCCAACCGCACGTACGAGCGGGGCGCGCGGCTGGCCGACTCGGTCGGCGGCCGGGCCGTCGGGTTCGCCGCCGTGCGCGAGGAGCTGGCGGGCGCCGACGTCGTCATCACCTGCACCGGCGCGGGGCGGCACGTCATAACCCCGGATATGCTGACCAGGGGCGCGTTCCTGCTGGACCTGGCGCTGCCGCACGACATCGACCCGGCCGTGCGCGAGGTGCCCGGCATCACACTGGTCGACCTGGAGACCATCCAGGAGTCCGGCATCGGCTCGCACGGCGGCGACGCCGTCGAGTCCGTGCGCGCCCTCGTGGCAGAGGAGCTCAACACCTACCTCGACGCCGCCCGCGCCGCCCGCGTCACCCCGACCGTGGTGGCGCTGCGCAGCAAGGCGGCGGGCGTGGTCGAGTCCGAGCTCGGCCGCCTGATGATGCGTATGCCCGATCTCGACGACAAGGCCAGGGACGAAGTCGCCATGACCGTGCAGAGGGTCGTTGACAAACTGCTTCACGAGCCGACTGTGCGTGTCAAGCAGCTCGCCGCCGGTCCAGGGGGCGATCATTATGCGGAAGCCCTGCGTGAGTTGTTCGATCTCGACCCGAAGATGCCCGCGGCCGTGAGGGAGGTGGAGCTGTGAACCTGCGGTTGGGCACCCGCCGCAGTGTGCTGGCGACCACGCAGTCCCAGATGGTGGCCGACGCCCTCACCGAGCGCACCGGGCGTCCGGTCGAGCTGGTGGGCGTGACGACCTTCGGCGACGTGACCAAGGCCCACCTGGCGCAGCTCGGCGGCACCGGCGTGTTCGTCAGCGCGCTGCGCGACAAGCTGGTCGAGGGCGAGATCGACTTCGCCGTCCACTCGCTCAAGGACCTGCCGACCAAGCAGGACCCGCGCTTCACGCTGGCCGCGCTCCCCGAGCGCCACGACCACCGCGACGCGCTGGTCGGCTCGCACAAGTTCGCCGACCTGCCCGCCGGGGCCCGGGTCGGCACGGGCTCGCCGCGCCGGGTCGCCATGCTGAGCGCGCTGCGCCCCGACCTTGAGTACGTCCCGATCCGCGGCAACGCCGACACGCGCATCGGCAAGATCGCCGCGGGCGAGCTCGACGCCGTCGTGCTGGCCAGCGCCGGGCTGACCAGGCTCGGCCGCGGCGGCGAGATCGCGCAGATCTTCGAGGTCGAGGAGCTGCTGCCCGCCCCCGGCCAGGGCGCGCTCGCCGTCGAGTGCCTGGCCGGCCGCGCCGACCTGGTCGAGACCCTGGCCGTGCTCGACGACCCGCGCACGCGCAGCGCGGTGACCGCCGAACGCGCCGTGTTGTCCGCACTGGAGGCCGGCTGCGCCGCTCCCGTGGGTGCTTTCGCGGCCGATGACGGGCACACTCTGAACCTGACCGCCACGGTCGTCTCCATCGACGGCCGCGAAGCGGTCCGCAAGTCCGCCGCCGGCTCTCCTTCGGAGGCTGCACAGCTGGGCCGCCTCCTGGCGGCCGAGATGATCGCCGAAGGGGCCGACAGATTGATGGGGGAGCAATCCCATTGAGCTCCGATAGTCCAACCTCCGGTTTCGTCGCCTTCGTGGGGGCGGGTCCCGGTGACCCCAACCTGCTGACGCTCCGCGCCGCCGAACTCCTGGGCAAGGCGGACGCCGTCGTGCTCGACGACGAGCAGTTCGGCCCGCTGCTCAAGTACTGCCGCGAGGGCGTCGAGGTCGCCGAGGGCGACTACGTCCAGCGGGCCAAGGCCGGGCAGCTCGTGGTGCGCCTGTGCGCGGGCGACCCCATGTTGTTCTCCTCGATCGACGACGAGGTCGCGGCCTGCGTGGCGGCGGAGGTGGACTTCGAGATCGTGCCCGGCGTGCCGCCCGCGACCGCGGTGCTCACCTACGCCGGCATCCCGGCGGCCACGGCCGTGCCCGAGTTCCGCGTCGTCGACGCCGCTCAGGAGCAGGACTGGTCGTCCCACGCCGCCACCCGCGGCACGCTGGTGATCTACAACGGCATCACCGAGGCCGTCGCCATCGGCAAGGCGCTGATCGCCGGCGGCAAGCCCGACACCACGCCCGTCGCGGTCAGCAGCGGCGGCACCACCACCGAGCAGTACACCGTCGTGTCCTCGCTCGGACGGCTGCAGGCCGACCTCAAGCACGCCGGGTTCACCGAGCCCGCGCTGATCGTGGTCGGCGAGGCCGTGGGGCAGCGCGACAGGCTGTCGTGGTTCGAGACCAAGCCGCTGTTCGGGTGGCGGGTGCTGGTGCCGCGTACCAAGGAGCAGTCGCGCAGCCTGTCCGAGCAGCTCATGGCCTACGGCGCGGTGCCCGAGGAGGTGCCGACCATCTCGGTCGAGCCGCCGCGCACGCCGCAGCAGATGGACCGCGCCATCAAGGGCCTGGTCACCGGCCGCTACGAGTGGGTGGCCTTCACCAGCGCCAACGCCGTCAAGGCGGTGCGCGAGAAGTTCGAGGAGTACGGGCTCGACGCGCGGGCCTTCGCCGGGCTCAAGGTGGCCGCCGTGGGCGAGGCCACCTCCCAGGCCCTGGTCGAGTTCGGCGTCAAGCCCGACCTGTTGCCCTCGGGGGAGCAGTCCTCCGAGGGGCTCGTGGCCGAGTGGCCTCCCTACGACTCGATGCTCGACCCGATCAACCGGGTGCTGCTGCCGCGGGCCGACATCTCGACCGACACGCTGGTGGCCGGGCTCACCGAGCTGGGCTGGGAGTGCGACGACGTGACGGCGTACCGGACGGTCCGCGCCGCGCCGCCGCCCGCGCCCATCCGCGAGGCGATCAAGGGCGGCGGGTTCGACGCCGTGCTGTTCACCTCGTCCTCCACCGTGCGCAACCTGGTCGGCATCGCGGGCAAGCCGCACAACGTCACCGTGATCGCGGTGATCGGGCCGCAGACGGCCAAGACGGCCGAGGAGTTCGGGCTCCGGGTCGACGTCATGTCCGACAAGCCATCCGCATCCGCCTTGGCCGCAGCGCTGGCCGAGTTCGGTGCCAAGCAGCGCCAGGCGGCCGTGGCCGCGGGTGACAGCCCGCGCAAGCCCTCCCAGAACCGCCGTGGCGCCAGGAGGAGAGCCAAGTGAGCGCCCAGTTCCCCGTCGCACGTCCCCGGCGCCTGCGCCGCAATCCGGCGCTGCGCCGGCTGGTGTCGGGCACCCGGCTGCACGCCGCCGACCTGATCCTGCCGATGTTCGTCAAGGAGGGCATCGACGAGCCGCAGCCGGTGGCGTCGATGCCGGGTGTGTTCCAGCACACCCGCGACTCGCTGCGCAAGGCCGCGCACGAGGCGGCCGAGGCGGGCGTGGGCGGCCTGATCCTGTTCGGCATCCCGGCGGTCAAGGACGCGACCGGCTCGGCGGCCGACGACCCCGACGGCATCCTCCAGGTCGCCCTGCGCGAGGTGAACGCCGAGGTCGGCGACGCCCTCGTGGTCATGGCCGACACCTGCCTCGACGAGTTCACCGACCACGGCCACTGCGGCATCCTCACCCCGTCCGGCGACGTCGACAACGACGCCACGCTTGAGCGCTACGCCTCGATCGCGGTGGCCCAGGCCGCCGCCGGCTCCCAGATGGTGGCGCCGAGCGGCATGATGGACGGCCAGGTCGGCGCCATCCGGACCGCGCTCGACGGGGCCGGCTACGCGGACGTCCCGATCCTGGCCTACTCCGTCAAGTACGCCTCCGCCTTCTTCGGCCCGTTCCGCGAGGCGGCCGAGTGCGCGCCGCAGTTCGGCGACCGCAGCACCCACCAGCAGGACCCGGCCGGTCCGCTGGAGGAGGCACTGCGCGAGGTCAGGCTCGACCTGGCGGAGGGCGCCGACGCCGTCATGGTCAAGCCTGCGCTGGCCTACCTCGACGTCATCACCCGGGTGCGCGACGCGGTCGACGTGCCGGTGGCGGCGTACCAGGTGAGCGGCGAGTACGCGATGGTCGAGGCGGCCGCGGCCAACGGCTGGGTCGACCGCGAGCGGATGATCATGGAGTCGCTGGTCGCCATCAAGCGCGCCGGCGCCGACCTGATCCTCACGTACTGGGCGACGGAAGTGGCACGAGGGCTCTAACCATGGGGTTTCCCGTCAACTCCTGAGGCCTGTGCGTTAGAGTGCGATAACAAGTGCTGGTGTGTCCCGCGGTGCGCGAACGGCCCGGAGCCGGGACCTCCTCAGGCGCTGGACTTCGACGGGAGACACCATGGTGGGGGTACCACTGGCTCGGCGTACCAGAAAGCGGTCGCGGCCGACGCGCATCGATACTGTGCTGGAGTACGCGTCCCTGGGCTGGCCCGTCGTGCCGGGGGCCTTTCCGCTGCGTCACGGCCCCCGCGCGTGCTCGTGCGACCGCGTCGGCTGTCCCGACCCGGGCGCCCATCCGCTCTCGCCCGCCTGGCACATGCAGGCCACGACGGACACGACGCTGCTGACCCGCTGGTGGGAGAGCGAGCCCGAGGCCAACGTGATCCTGCCCACAGGGCGCGTGTTCGACGTGTTCGACGTACCGCTCGCCTCCGGCCTGTCGGCCCTCACCAGGATCGACGCCGCCGATGCCCACCCAGGCCCGGTCGCCGCTCAAGGCGACCGGGTCTTGTTTTATGTGGCCACCCGCGGCAATCCCGAGGACGAGGACGAGTGGTGGTCCTGCCAGCTCGACTGCGACCCGGCCACCATCGACGACACGCCGGGCCTGCGCTGGCACTGCCGCGACAGCTACGTGCTCGCGCCGCCCTCGACCCTGCCCACGGGCCAGCCGGTCTCCTGGCTCCGGCCGCCGGACGGCCGCCCGCTGCCCGACCCGCTGCGCATCCTGGAATGGCTGGCCGACTGACCACGCCCTGCGGCGAGGGCACCGGTACGCGGGGCTAACCTGGGTCGGGTGAGCCGTACACAGAACTCCGAGGACCTGTTCGCCCGCGCCAGGGAAGTGGTGCCCGGCGGCGTCAACTCGCCCGTGCGCGCGTTCGGCGCGGTGGGCGGCACGCCGCGTTTCATGGCCTCCGGCCAGGGGCCCTACATCACCGACGTCGACGGCAACCGCTACGTCGACCTGGTCTGCTCCTGGGGTCCGATGATCCTCGGCCACCGGCATCCCGCGGTCGTCGAGGCCGTCTCCGGCGCGGTCGCCCACGGCTTCTCCTACGGCACCGCCACGCCCGGCGAGGTCGAGCTGGCCGAGGAGATCGTCTCCAGGATGGCGCCGGTCGAGAAGGTGCGCCTGGTCAGCTCCGGCACCGAGGCGACGATGAGCGCGGTGCGCCTGGCGCGCGGCTTCACCGGGCGGTCCAAGGTGATCAAGTTCGCCGGCTGCTACCACGGGCACGTCGACGCGCTGCTGGCCTCGGCAGGGTCAGGGGTGGTGACGTTCGGGCTGCCGGACACGCCGGGGGTCACCGGGGCGTCGGCGGCCGACACGATCGTGCTGCCGTACAACGACATCCAGGCGGTGGAGGAGGCGTTCGCGGCGGCCGAGGTGGCCTGCGTGATCACCGAGGCGTGCCCGGCGAACATGGGCGTCGTCCCGCCGCGCGACGGCTTCAACGCCCGGCTGCGCGAGCTGTGCACGGCCAACGGCGCGCTGCTCATCGTCGACGAGGTGCTCACCGGCTTCCGCGTCTCGTCCGCCGGCTGGTACGGCCTCGACCCCGTTGACGCCGACCTCATGACGTTCGGCAAGGTCATGGGCGGCGGCCTGCCCGCGGCGGCGTTCGGCGGCCGGGCCGACGTGATGGCCTTCCTGGCTCCGGAGGGCCCGGTCTACCAGGCGGGCACGCTGTCGGGCAATCCGCTGGCCTGCGCGGCCGGCCTGGCCACCCTGCGCGCCCTCGACGCCGACGCCTACGCGCGCATCGACGCGGCGGCGCTCGCGGTGGGCGACGCGGCGGCCGAGGCGCTGGCGAAGGCGGGCGTGCCCCACCGGTTGCAGCGGGCCGGCAGCCTGTTCTCGATCTTCTTCGCCGAGGCCGAGGTGAGCAACTTCGACCAGGCGAAGGCCCAGAACACCGCGGCCTTCACCGCGTTCTTCCACGCGATGCTCGACCAGGGTGTCTATCTGCCGCCGTCGGCGTACGAGGCGTGGTTCCTGTCGGCGTCCCACGACGACGAGGCGCTCAACCGGATCGCCGACGCCCTGCCGGCAGCGGCGAAGGCGGCCGCGGCGGTTCTGTGACCCGGCGCGGCCTGGTGCCGGCGTAGAGCACGCCGGCGACGATGAGGGCCGCGGCCAGGAGCTCGATCCAGGAGAGCGGCTCGCCGGCCACCAGCGCGGCCGACGACATGCCGAACACCGGCACGAGCAGCGTGTACGGCGCCACGGTCGAGGCGTCGTACCGGCGCAGCAGCCAGCCCCACACGCCGAACCCGCCGAGCGTCGAGACGAAGGCCACGTAGGCCAGCGACAACCATCCCTCGGCGGGGGCGGCCAGCACGGGCGGCCCCTCGACCAGCAGCGACAGCAGCAGCAGGGGCGGCGCCGAGAAGGCGCTCACCCAGACCATGAACCGCAGCGAGTCCGGCGGCGCGGCCCTGCGCTGCACCACGTTGCCGAGGCCCCAGGCCGCGGCGGCGGCCACGCACAGGGCGAAGGCGCCCAGCGGACCGGACACCCCGAAGTCGAACGCGACCAGGGCCAGGCCGCCGAAGGCGACCGCCAGACCGAGGACGCGGCGGGCGGTGGGCCGCTCACCGAGCAGCGTCACCGCGAACAGCACGGTGAAGAGCGCCTGCATCTGCAGGACGAGAGAGGTCAGCCCGGCCGGCATGCCCGCTCGCATGCCCACCAGCAACAGGCCGAACTGACCCACTCCGAGCGTGGCCGCCACCCCGGCGACCCAGCGCCACGGAACTCCGGGCCGCCCCACGAGCAGCAGGGCGGGGAACGCCGCCAGGGTGAACCTGATGCCCGCGTACAGCAGCGGGGGGAAGTACTTCAGGCCGACCTGCATGACGACGAAGTTGAAGCCCCAGACGGCCGCGAGGCCGACGGCGAGGGCGAGGTGGCGGGGGCTCACGCAGAGCGGGTCTTCTGGTACCGGTTGCGCTGCTCGCGGGCCTGCTCGGCGAGCACCTTGAGGTACGAGGTGGAACGGGTCTCGGGCTTCCTGCTCTTAATGATTCGCATGCATATATTTTCATCTGCTTCAGATACAACCACAAGCGAGACTTTCTACGCTAAACCCTTTAGTCTGGCTTACATGTTGGACCTGAACCGGCTCAAGGCTCTTCACGCCGTGCACGTCTACGGTTCGGTCGGCGCGGCGGCCGACGCGCTCATGGTCACGCCCTCGGCCGTCAGCCAGCAGATCGCCAAGCTGGAGCGGGAGACGGGCGCCCGGCTCATGGAGCGCAACGGGCGCGGCGTCCGGCTGACCGACGCCGCGGGCCTGCTCGCCGAGCACGCCGAACGCATCCTCGCCCTGGTCGAGACCGCCGAGGCGGACTTCGAGGCCCTGCGCGGCGAGGTCGTCGGCCGGCTCAGCATCGCCGCCTTCGCCACGGCGACCCGCGGGCTGATGCCCGGCGCGGTCGTCCGGCTCAAGAAGAACCACCCCGACCTGCACGTGCACCTCTACGAGCGCGAGCCCGAGCGGGTGCTGCGCGAGGTGGCCAGGGGCGAGCTGGACCTGGGCGTGATGCAGGACTGGCTCAACCGGCCCATCGCCATGCCCGAGGGCCTGTCCAGGGCCACGCTGCTCGACGACGTGGCCGACGTCGCCATCCCCGCCGGTCACCCGCTGGCCGGGCGCAGGGAGGTGGGGCTGGCCGAGCTGCACGGCGAGCAGTGGATCAGCTCCTCGCCCGGCACGGTCTGCCACGACTGGCTGGTCTTCACGCTGCGCAACGCCTCGCTGGAGCCGGAGATCGCCTGCATGGCCGACGAGTACCCGACCCAGCTCGCCCTGGTCGCCGCCGGGCTGGGCTGCGCGATCGTGCCGCGGTTGGGCCGCGACTGCGTGCCCGACGGCGTGCGACTGGTCCCGCTCATGCCGCGGCAGTCGCGCCGCATCTACGCGGTGTGGCGCACCGACGCGGCCCGCCGTCCCGCGATCAGGGCCACGGTCGAGGCGCTGGTCGCCGTCAGCCGCGAGCAGGAGAACGCCTGGGCGGTCAGCTGAGCACCCGCCACGCGCCTGCCCCCGCCTCCGCGCCCGCGCTCAACTGAGCGCGATCGCCACCACGCCGCCGAGGATCACGCCCGCCGCCAGCAGCCGCCGCCGCAGGTCGCCCTCGGCCAGCAACCGCCCGCCGAGCACCACCGCGATCAGCACGCTCACCTCGCGCGCCGGCGCGACCACGCTCACCGGCGCCATCGTGAACGCGACCAGGATCAGCAGGTACGACAGGAAGATCAGGAACGCCGCCCCCACGATCCGCGACCGGTGCTCCCGCCACACGCTCACGACCAGCCGCCGCCTGGCCCCGGCGACGAACGGCGTGAGCGCCAGCGCCCGCCCGACCTCCCCGAGGTAGTTGAGCATGATCGGCGCCACCGCGAACGCGCTGACCACCTGCGAGTCCCACACCGTGTACCCCGCGATGAACAGCCCCACGACCAGCCCGGACACCACCCCCCGCAGGTCGCCGCGCCCGGCCGCGCCGCCGCTCATCATGAACACGCCGACCCCGACGAGCACGATCCCGGCCACGCCGGCCGGCGCCGGATGCTCGCCCAGGAACAGCACGGCCACCAGGCTGGCCAGCATCGGCCCGGTGCCGCGGGCGACGGGGTAGACGAGCGACAGGTCACCCGCGCCGTAGCCACGCTGGAGCAGCACGAAGTACCCCAGGTGCAGGGCCGTGCTGCCGCAGATCACCGCGAGGTCGCCCCACGACAGCCGGGCGCCCGTGACCAGCAGGAACCCGGCGAACAGCGGGCTCCACACCACCGTGGCCACGACCCCGATCAGCCAGAGGAAGACGATCCCGTCGGCCTGGGCCGCCTTCTTGCTCAGCAGGTTCCAGGTGGCGTGCGCGACGGCGGCGACGAGAATGAGGACCAGCGCCCAAGGGCTCATGCGGGCGACTCCTTCCAGGGGTGACGGAGAGGAGCCTCCAGGCTTTTGTCCCGTCAGCTGTACGACCCCCCGGGGGCCGTGGCGCCGCTCGGACCTGTCTTCCGGCCCTGGTTGTGGTGGCGGGGGAGGGCAGGCCGGACGCGGAACCCTAGGCGCAGTCGTCCCCGACCCTACCGCCGCGCGAAATGCCGGACCAGGCAGCCCCTGACTATGACCGGCATCGAAACGGATAGGCTGTGGCACACCATGGCTGAAACCACCGTCGTCCACCTTTTGCGCCACGGTGAGGTGCACAATCCCGGCGGCATCCTGTACGGCAGGCTGCCCGGCTACCACCTGTCCGACACCGGCAGGCTCATGGCCGAGACGGTCGCCAAGGCCGTCGGCGGTCGCGACATCGTCGCCGTCCACAGCTCGCCGCTCGAACGCGCGCTGGAGACCGCGGCTCCGCTCGCCGACAAGCTCGGCCTCGACGTGACCAAGGACGACCGCCTGCTCGAAGCGGCGAACATGCTGCAGGGCCGTCCGGTCGGCCAGGGGCTGGGCATCCTCCGCAACCCGCGCAACTACCGCTATTTCTGGAACCCGCTGCGCCCGTCGTGGGGCGAGGCGTACCCGGCGATCGTGGCGCGGATGAAGTCGGCGGTCGACGACGCCAGAGCCGCCGCGCGCGGGCACGAGGCCGTCCTGGTCAGCCACCAGCTCCCGATCTGGACGATCAGGATGGCCGCCGAGGGCCGCCGGCTCTGGCACGACCCGCGCCGCAGGCAGTGCGCGCTGGCCAGCCTCACCACCTTCACCTTCGAGGGCGACCGCCTGGTCAGCGTCGGCTACAGCGAGCCGGCCGGATCGCTGAGTGCGGGGCCGTCGATACCAGGGGCCTGATGTCCGGGCCATGAGTCCCCGCCGGTAGAGTTGCAAGCTCTACCGGTTGTAGTACAAGGAGATCATCCTCCGTGCGCGCGACGTCCATCTCCCTCGTTCTCCTGGCCGCGCTGGCCGCGCTCACCACGGGCTGCGCGGCCAACCAGAGCGGGCAGCCCCAGGTGGGCGACACCCGGTTCGTCGCGGGCGACGGCAAGATCCAGGTCTTCGACGTCTCCGACCGCAAGGCGGCCCCGCCGGTCGAGGGCCCCACGCTCGACGGCGGCACGGCCTCGCTGGCCGCCCACAAGGGCAAGGTCGTGGTGATCAACTTCTGGGCCTCGTGGTGCGGCCCGTGCCGGGCCGAGGCGCCGGTGCTCAAGGAGGCCGCCGCCAAGACCAAGGGCGACGTGCAGTTCATCGGCGTCGACTTCAAGGACCGCCAGGCCGACGCCATCGCCTTCGAACGCACCGAGCAGACCGGCTACTCCCACATCTTCGACCAGCCCGGCAAGGTCGCGCTGTCCTTCCAGGGCACCGTGCCGCCCGCGGCGATCCCGTCCACGCTGGTCATCGACAAGCAGGGGCGGGTCGCGGCCAGGGCGCTCGGGGCGGTCAAGTACACCGACCTGATGAACACGCTCACCAAGGTGCGCGATGAGTGACGTCGTCGCCTCGGGCTCGCTGCTGCTCGCGCTGCCGATCGCGCTGCTGGCCGGGGTGGTGTCGTTCCTGTCGCCGTGCGTGCTGCCGCTGGTGCCGGGCTATCTGTCGTACGTGACGGGCATGAGCGCCGACCCCAAGCGGGGGCGGCTGGTGCTCGGCACGGTGTTGTTCGTGGCCGGGTTCGCGCTGGTGTTCGTGCTCAGCGGCGCGCTGTTCGGCGGGCTCGGCTCGATCATGCTGGGCAACGCCCAGATCATCACGCGGGTGCTGGGCGTCCTGACGATCCTGCTCGGGCTGGCGTTCCTGGGCGTGCTGCCCGGCCTGATGCGCGACGTGCGCATCCACAAGCTGCCGGCCGCGGGCCTGGCCGGCGCGCCGCTGCTCGGCGTGGTGTTCGGCCTCGGCTGGACGCCGTGCATCGGCCCCACGCTGGCCGTCGTGCTCACGCTGGGGCTCAACGAGGGCAGCGCCTCGCGCGGCGCCCTGCTGGCCGTCGCCTACGCGCTCGGTCTCGGGCTGCCCTTCGTGGCCGCGGCCCTGGCCTACAGCAAGGCGTTGCGCACGTTCCGGGCCGTGCGCCGGCACACCCAGCTGATCACCAGGATCGGCGGGGTCATGATGGTGGCCGTCGGGCTGCTGCTCGTCACCGGACTCTGGGGAGCGATGATCGCGGCCATGCAGGGGCTCATCGGCGCGTTCGAGCCGGTGATCTGATGAGCGTCGACGAGCTGGTGCGTGAGGAGCGTGAGCCGCGGCAGGCCAGGCTGGGGCCCGTCGGCTGGCTGCGATGGTGCTGGCGCACCCTCACCTCGATGAAGACCGCGCTGATCCTGCTCTTCCTGTTCGCGCTGGGCTCGATCCCCGGCTCGCTGGTGCCCCAGCGCAGCGTCGAGCCCGACAAGGTGGCGCTGCTCTACCAGCAGAACCCCACCCTGGCCGAGTGGTACGACCGGTTCCAGCTCTTCGACGTGTTCACCTCGGTCTGGTTCGCCGCCGTCTACCTGCTGCTGTTCACCTCGCTCGTCGGCTGCATCATCCCGCGCACCGCGACCTATCTGCGCGAGCTGCGCCGCAAGCCGCCCGCGGCCCCCAAGAACCTGTCCCGGCTGCCGCACGCCGACTCCTTCGAGGGCGACCTGACCGTCGAGGAGGCCGCCGGACGGCTGCGCAAGCTGCGTTTCCGCGTCGTCACCGGCGACGGCTGGGTGGCCGCGGAGAAGGGCTACCTGCGCGAGACCGGCAACCTGTTCTTCCACGTCGCGCTGATCGGCATCCTGCTCGCGGTCGGCTTCGGCTCCCTGTACGGCTACCGCGGCAACGTCCTGGTCGTCGAGGGCGACGGCTTCGCCAACACCGTGGCCGCCTACGACAGGTTCATCCCCGGCAGCCGGGTCTCGGCCGAGTCGCTCCAGCCGTTCTCCTTCGAGCTGTCCGACTTCAAGGCCACCTACCAGGTCGAGGGCGACAAGAAGGGCCAGGAGCTCGACTACTCCGCCTACCTGAAGGTGCACGACGAGCCCGGCGCGCCCGTCCGCGACTACGAGCTCAAGGTCAACGACCCGCTAGAGGTCGACGGGACGCAGACGTACCTGATCGGCCACGGCTACGCGCCCGTCTTCAAGGTCACCGACGGCAAGGGCCAGGTCGCCTACGAAGGGCCCGTGGCCTGCCTGATCGACCAGAAGGCCACGCTGACCTCGTCGTGCGTGGTCAAGGCGCCCGACGCGCAGCCGTCCCAGCTGGGGTTCCTGCTGCGCTTCCTGCCCACCAGCGTGCCCCTGACCGACGGCAACTACGCCTCGGCCTTCCCTGGCGAGCTCCAGCCGCAGGTGCAGCTCCTGGGCGGTTACGTGGGCGACCTCGGCATGCGGTCGGGCAAGCCCCAGTCGGTCTACAAGATCCTGCCGGACGAGCTCGACGGCAAGGTCGTCCCGGTGGTGCGGGGATCGTTCGCGACCAAGCCGCTGTCGGTGGGGGAGTCGACCACGCTGCCCGGCGGGGCCGGGAAGCTGGAGTTCACCGGCGTCAAGGAGTGGATCACGCTCCAGACCGCCTACGACCCGGGGCGCGTGCCCGCGCTGATCGCCGCGGCGGTCGCGGTCGTCGCCATCGCGCTGTCGTTGATGATCCGTCGCCGCCGTGTCTGGGTGCGGATCAAGGAAGGGCGGGTCGACGTGGGCGGCCTGACCCGCACCGAGGGCTCCGCGGCGGGCTTCGCCGAGGAGTTCGCCGAGATCGTCAAGGCTCTATCAGCAGGAGAACAGCATGTCCGCTGAGCAATTGGCCGAGCTGAGCGACAATTTCGTCGTCGCCACCGTCCTGCTCTACATCTTCGCCATGGTGGGCTTCGCGATGGAGCTGGCCTTCGGCAGGGCCGTGCTGGGCAAGGCCGCCGTGAAACGGGCCGCCCGGCAGCCCGTCACGGTCGGCGCCCCCTCGGACGGCGACTCCGCGCCCGAGGCGGAGGAGGCCGTCGCCGACCCCGTGCCCGTCATGGGAGGCGGGGCCAAGGCCGGGCGCATCGCGCTCGTGCTGGCCTGGATCGGCTGGGCGGCCAACCTCGGGGCCATCATCACCCGCGGCCTGGCGGTCGGCCGGTGGCCGTGGGGCAACATGTACGAGTTCGTGGTGGCCATCTGCCTCGCCGCCGTGACCGCGTTCCTGTTCACCCAGGTGCGTCAGAACGTGCGGTTCCTGGGCGCGTTCGTGATGATCGCCGCGACGCTCGGGCTCGGGTTCGCGGTCAAGGTGCTCTACACGGCGGCCGGGCCCGTGGTGCCGGCGCTGAACTCGTACTGGATCGCGATCCACGTCAGCGCGGCGATCCTGGCCAGCGGGCTGTTCACGCTGGCCGGCGTGTCGGGTGTGCTGTTCCTGGTGCGCGGCGACGGGCTGTCGCGGCTGCCCAGCCGCGACGACCTGGAGCGGGTGGCCCACCGCGCGATCGTGCTGGCCTTCCCGCTGTGGACGTTCGCCGTCATCGCCGGCGCGCTCTGGGCCGACCGCGCCTGGGGCCGCTACTGGGGCTGGGACCCCAAGGAGGTCTGGTCCTTCATCACCTGGGTGGCGTACGCGGCCTACCTGCACGCCAGGGTGACCGCCGGCTGGCGGGGCAGGGCCGCCATGATCGTGCAGCTGCTGGCGTTCGGGTGCCTGATGTTCAACCTGGTCGGCGTCAACATCTTCATCTCCGGCCTGCACAGCTACGCCGACGTCAGCGGTTAGTCCTCGCCGCGCATCCGCCGGTCGAGATCTCTCAGGAAGTCGGGGTCGTCGTCCGGGCCCTTCGGCGCGCCCGGGCCCGGCGACACCGGCCACGGGTCGCGCTCGGCCTTCGGCCGCCCGCGCAGCATCCAGATCACGCCGCCGAGAAGCGGGATCAGCACGACGATGAGGACCCAGAGCGCCTTTGGTACGTTCCTGACCTCTTCCTCGGGTGCGGTGATGACGTCGAAGAGTGAGAAGAGCCAGAAGGCCAGCAACGCCAGGCCGATCAGAACACCTGCCATGCCCGAACTGTAAGCCATCCGCGACGTGATCGTGTCGGACGATGTCCCGTTTCGGATGACTCGGGAAGATCAGCGTCGTACCGTGGAACCCGGTTCGGCATGGACGCGGCGTGAAGGGGTGCGATGGCCTTTTCTCACGACAAGGGCCGACATCGGCGCGGCCGTTGGTGGCGACGCGGGTCGTACCTGTTCTCGCGGCGCGACGAGGCTCCTCCGGACGCGGACCGTTCCTTCTGGTCCCGGCGGAGGGACAGCCGCCCCGAGGTCCCGAGAGAGCGGCTCAACGGCGCGGAGCGGCGCAAGGAGCAGCAGCCGGAACGGTTCGCCCGCCCCGGCACCCCCCAGCGGCGCGAGGTGACCTGGGACGGCCTCTCGCTGCGCGAGCGCGGTGAACGCCTGCCCGCGGCCGTCGCCGAACGCCCCCGCTACACCTGGTACGACTTCGAGCTCGACGACACACCCCCCAGGGCCCAGCCCAACAGGCCCGAGGCCCCTTCCATCGGCGACGGCCTGCGCCACTGCGGCAAGCTGGAGAAGATCCTCCACCGCCAGTGGGACGCCCGGCACGGCCCGCCGTCCAAGGACGCAGTACGCGCGGTGGAGAGCCTGGCCCGGCTGCCCGAACGGCTGAAGGAGCTGCTGGCGACCGGCCTGGAAGGCATCTACGTCGGCGCGGGCGGCGTCCCCGACCTCGACGACATGGGCTACTTACGCGGCGCGCCGCTCCCGGCGGGCCGGGCCACCTGGGACATCTGCGCCGGCGCGTACGGCGACCGCAAGATCGTGGTGGGCGACCGGCCCTCACCCACGCCGGACGTGATGATGCACGAGGTCGGGCACGCCATCGACGACCTGGACTCGCTCCACGGCGAATGGGTGTCGGACTCGCCGGAGTTCCTCAAGCTCTACCAGAACGCCTTCCCCAAGCTGGCCTCGACCTTCCACCGCCAGGGCAACGGCCTGGGCCGCAAGGAGTTCTTCGCCGACGCCTTCGCGGCCATCGCCGCCCGCCAGCGCCCGGCCCTGGTGGACATGCTCGGCGGCGACACACGGATGGCGCTCGACGTCATGCTCTTCTTCAACCGGCGCTACGGAATCTAGGTGATCAGCCATGTACGTGATCCGGCTCGCGGACGGGACCTTGCGCGTGCCGCAGAGCCTGACCAGCGAAGACGGGCGTCTGATCGGCAACGCGTACGTGGACGTGCAGCCCGGCGATCCCGAATACGACAAGTGGCTGCCCGAGTCGCTGACCGAGGAGGAGGCGGCCGAGCGCAGGCGTCGCTGGGAGGAGGAGAACGACGACCTCGAACGCGAGTTCCTGGCGTTCAAGGCCAGCCAGGAGGACGCCTGAGGAGGACAGGCGCCAGCCACGGTCGGCGGTTGGCGCCGCCCCGTGCTTGCCCTCGGGAGGTGTGGCCCGGAAGCACGCTCGTTCACGGCCTCACGACGTGAGGCGGATTGAGGTCCCGCCAGCGGTGATCCTGGCGGATCTCAGGATCACCGACTAGACGGAACGTCAGACGCGCGGGGACTCACCTGCTGGCCTGTCGGCCGTGAGAACGTCCTCGCCTCTAAGAAGGGCGTGCACTTCCGACTCGCGGAAGCGCCGGTGCCCTCCGGGGGTGCGGATACTGCTGATGCGGCCTGCCGCAGCCCAGCGCGTAACCGTCTTTGGGTCTACCCGGAAGAGGGCGGCAACCTCTCCTGGGGTCAGCAGACGCTCGCTGCTACTCTCCACCAATCTCTCCCCCTCGCATCCCGCTTCCTGCCAGCGGGCGGACAGGTAACCAGTGTGTCGAGCGAAGCCTGATTTATCCGTGGTTTTCGACAAAGATCACGGGTTGTTATCAGCTGACTGCCCGATTGTTATATGATAGAGCCTCTTTGGGGCTCTCGTGGGTGTTTCTTTACGAAACACCCTTACTGGGAACAGTAGCAGCGCTCGCGTCCGATGCGAAGAGCGACCGCTACCCAGGGACGAGTAACCTCGAACCTGTGCATCCCGTTCTCGTTTACACCGCGTCGCGGATCGGCCTGTTTGTCGTGACCCTGGGTGTTCTCTACCTCGTCGGCCTGCAAAACCCGCTGATCCTGCTCGCAGCCGCTTTCGTGATCAGCGGCGTAGCCAGCTACGTGTTGCTGTCGAGGCAGCGTGACGCCGTCAGCCAACGCCTCAGCAACAAGATCGATCGCCCGAAGCCGCAGGGCGACTAGGGCAGGGGGAACATGCCAATCCGGGCATGGTACTCCCGTCCGAGTCGCGTTGTGTCACTACCGACTAGTAGCCCTGTCTTGTGCGCCAGAAATGCCTTCACGCCGATGCCGCGCTCCCGGCCGGGATTCCAGGCGAGCGCCTTTCCGGTGGACGGATGAATGGCGCCGATGCCCTCGCGGGGGACCGCGCCCGGGCCGGCCGAGTCGCGGCCCTGCGGGTTGTTCAGCCAGCGCTGGTGGCCGCCGACATAGACCGCTGAGCCGGTCACCGCGACCGCGTAGAGAGAGTCGCCGCCGGTGGCGTTGGTCCAGGTCGGCCTGATGTCCGAACCCGTCGCGTAGGTCTCGAACCGGGCGGCCGTGTCGCACATGCGACCCCTCGGGCCCCCGGTCGTGACGACCACGAAATAGCGGCCGTCGGGGGAGAAGTCCAGGCCGCGCACGTAGGAGGGGAACGGCTCGGCGCAGCGCTGCGCGTAGATCTCGGTGCGCCAGTCGGCGACCCTGGCCACGGGCCCGCTGACGTCGACCAGCCCGAGCTGCGGGCGCGACTTCCCGCCGAGCATGGTGAACGAGCCGTCGACCGCCAGCCTGCTCCCCGACAGAGCCAGGGCCTGGACCTTCACCCTGGGCGTCAGCGGCTCGCCCGGCGTGATGACGAAGCCGGGGTCGGCCACGCCCGTCGCGGCGTCGAGCCCGGCCAGGGCGACGCGCGGCCGGACGAAGTCGCCGCCGACGTAGAGCTTGGACCCGTTCCTGACGAGGGTGGTGACCATGCCGCCCTCGACGCGGGGGGAGAAGCCGCTGACGAGTTGCCCGTCGGCGAGGCTGATCCGGGCCAGCGCGCGGGCGCCGGTGTTGTTGACGCCGGGGAAGGCGCCGCCCACGTAGACCGTGCCGTGGTCGCCGGCGGCCAGGCCGTAGACCGGGCCGGCGACGGACGGCGCGAAGTCGCGCAGGATGCGGCCGGTCGCCAGGTCGTAGGCGAACAGGTTGGCCCGGCGCAGTGTGTACGTGCGGGCGGCGTCGCCGACCTCGCTGAACGAGCCGCCGACGACGACGGTGCCGCCGACCAGCGCGATGGCGTTGACGATGCCGTCGAGGACGTGGGGGGTGTTGTCGACCGGGTCGGCCGAGACCACGCGGGGATGCGCCACGGGGGCCGAAGCGATGATCGCCGCAAGGGCGACACGGGCAAGCATTCACCAACAACTAGCAGACGTTCGGTAGTGGTGCCGTTACTTTGCGTGAATTGCCGTAAGGGCCGGGCTCGCCGTGGGTCCGCCCGTCCACCCGGCGGTAGCTGGTCAAAGGCCGTAACGCCCGGCGAAAACCCCGCCGGCCGCGTGAGTACTCTTGTCCGCATGACGCGCGCTCAGTTGGACAAGCAGCCGGACGAGGTCGCGGCGATGTTCGATCGCACCGCCCGGCGCTACGACCTGGTCAACGACGTTGCCTCGCTGTGGCAGGTCAGGCTCTGGCGCAAGGCCGTGGCCGCCGCCGTCGACGCGGGGCCCGGCGAGGTCGTGCTCGACCTGGGGGCGGGTACCGGCACCTCCACAGACAGCTTCACCAGCCTCGGCGCCCGCGCGGTGGCCTCCGACTTCTCCCTCGGCATGTTGCGCACGGGCGTGCGGCGGCACGGCGGCAATTCGTTGAGCGGGCCCGGCATCCCCTTCGTGGCCGGTGACGCGATGCGGCTGCCGTTCGCGGACGGCGTCTTCGACGCGGTGACGATCTCGGTGGCGCTGCGCAACGTGCACGACACCTCGCAGGCGCTGCGCGAGATGCTCCGGGTGACCAGGCAGGGCGGGCGGCTGGTGATCCTGGAGTTCTCGCACGTGACGTTCGCGCCGTTCGACCTGGTCTACCGCGAGTACCTGATGAAGTTCCTGCCCAAGGTGGCCGGGGTGTTCGGCTCCAACGACGACTCCTACGACTACCTCGCCGAGTCCATCAGGGACTGGCCCGACCAGCGGACGCTGGCCCGGACGATCAGTGACGCCGGCTGGGAGCGGGTCGCCTGGCGCAACCTCTCGATGGGCATCGTCGCCGTGCACAGGGCCTTCAAGCCCGCCTGACCGGGCCCGGTCCTGCCTGGCCGGAGTTCAGGGATTCGGCTTGCGCCTTTCTGCCCGCTTTCGCCTTTGCGGGTTGCTCTGAGGGAGACCTCGTGCAATTCCCGCCGGGATGACGACGGGGGCTCTTTCCGGGATTGCTCATTCTGGGCATATCTCCTCGAATTCCCGGAAGGAGCCCGGGTGATCGGAGAAATCAATCCGGCACTCCGCCGCCGGGAGCTCGCCGATGGAGAACGGGCAGGTGGCGCCGTCCGAGAAGGGCGTCGCCAGGCTGCTGCGGCACTACGGCGCCGGCAGAGCGCGGCGACCTGCTGCTCGTCGTGGCCCGCAACGACGGGCGCGAAGGGCTCCGAATTCACCGCGTCGTTGGCAGATCAATTGTAACGACATGGTTATCGCGGCGTGTCTTGCGGGCCCGGCCGATCTTCTGTTGGCTACCGTCATTGGTCCAGACCAATGAGACTCAGGAGGTAGTCCGTCCGATGAGGCCTCACTGTCTCACCGGACGGATGGCGCAGGAGCAGTCTCAGCGCGGCCGCCGGCGAGTGCGTCGAGTTTACCCGGAGCACAACCGGTGAGGTGCTGTTGCGTGACGCGAAAGACCCCTCCGGTCCGGTTCTGTCCTTCACGCCCGGTGAGTGGCGGGCGTTCCTCGGCGGAGTGCACAACGCCGGGTTCGAAGTCTGACGCTCTCGTGCGAGGCCCTTCGTTGACGACGGAGGGTCTTCTTGTGTCCGGGATGCGTACCCCGACTGCCACTATGTACAGGAAAAGCAGTAGACTGCGGGCCGACAAGTTTGTGAAGGGGTTCACAAAGGAACGAAGGCGCAAGACCCCGAGGCCTTCGAGCGTGTAGGACAGGACAGTCCAGTGACCGTGCCACCAGCCATACAGGCTGACGCCGACGTCATCGTCGTCGGCGCCGGTCCCGCCGGTTCCGCAACCGCCTTTTACCTCGCTCAGGCCGGTCTCGACGTGCTCCTCCTGGAGAAGACCAGGTTCCCCCGCGAGAAGGTCTGCGGCGACGGCCTGACGCCGCGTGCCGTCAAGCAGTTGCTCAACATGGGCGTCGACATCGACGCGCCCGGCTGGATCAGGAACAAGGGCCTGCGCGTCGTCGGCGGCGGCCACCGCTTCGAGCTCGACTGGCCGCAGTTGGAGCGCTTCCCCGACTTCGGGCTCGTCCGCACCCGCAAGGACTTCGACCAGATCGTCGCGGCCAACGCGGTCAAGAACGGCGTGCGCCTCATGGAGGGCGTCACCGTGACCGGGCCGGTGCTCGACGACCGCAGCGGGCACATCGTCGGCGTGCGCACCAAGGACGGCGCGACGTACCGCAGCCGGGTGGTCGTGGCGGCCGACGGCAACAGCACCCGCCTGGCGATCGGCATGGGCCTGCACAAGCGGGAGGACCGGCCCATGGGCGTGGCCGTCCGCACCTACTTCGAGAGCCCCCGCCACGACGACGACTACCTGGAGACCTGGCTGGAGCTGTGGGACGGCGACACGCTGCTGCCCGGCTACGGCTGGGTGTTCGGCGTCGGCGACGGCACCGCCAACGTCGGGCTCGGGCTGCTCAACACCAGCGCCCAGTTCGGCAACATCGACTACCGCGACCTGTTGAAGCGCTGGTGCAAGGCCATGCCGGCCGACTGGGGCTTCACCGAGGAGAACATGACGGCCCCCATCCGCGGCGCCGCTCTCCCGATGGCCTTCAACAGGCAGCCGCACTACACGCGGGGTCTTATCCTCGTGGGTGACTCCGGCGGGTCAATCAACCCGTTCAACGGCGAGGGCATCGCCTACGCCATGGAGACCGGCGAGATCGCCGCCGAGATCATCGCGAAGGCCCTCAAGGACACCACTCCCGCACAGCGCGAGCGGATCCTGAGGACCTACCCCCAGGTGATGAAGGACGCCTACGGCGGCTACTTCACTCTAGGGAGGTTGTTCGTCGAGGCGATTGGGAAACCGGGTGTGATGCGCTTCGGGACCAGGCACGGCCTGCCTCACCCGAGGCTGATGCGCTTCGCGCTCAAACTCCTTGGTAATCTCACCGACCGGCGAGGCGATGCGTCCGACATGATCATCAACGCACTCTCGAAGGTCGCCCCACCAGCATGATTCCCACGACAGACACATCAAGCTGCGCGCCCGCGCGCGCGGCGACTCCAGAGGAGGCGTAGCGATGGACCTTTACGTGCCCATCCTGGTGCTCGCCGTTCTCGCGGGGGGCTTCGCGATCTTCTCGGTCGCCATCGCTCCCTTCACCGGACCCAAGCGCTGGAACCGCGCGAAGCTTGACGCCTATGAATGCGGCATCGAGCCGACGCCCCAGCCGGTCGGTGGCGGACGGTTCCCGCTCAAATACATGATCACCGCGATGCTCTTCATCGTGTTCGACATCGAGATCATCTTCCTCTACCCGTGGGCGGTCTCCTTCGCACCGCTGAAGAACGACGCGGGCGACGTCATCTCGTCGGGCCTCGGACTGTTCGCGCTGGTCGAGATGCTGCTGTTCATCGTCACCGTGCTCGTCGCCTACGCGTACGTGTGGCGCCGCAAGGGTCTGGACTGGGACTGAAAATGGGACTTGAAGAGAAACTCCCCAGCGGGTTCATCCTCAGCACGGTCGAAGCGGCCGCCGGATGGGCGCGTAAGAGCTCCGTGTGGCCGGCCACGTTCGGCCTCGCATGTTGCGCCATCGAGCTGATGGCCACCGGTGGCCCCCACTACGACCTGGCGCGCTTCGGCATGGAGCGCGCTTCGGCGTCTCCCCGCCAGGCCGACCTCATGATCGTCGCCGGGCGCGTGTCGCAGAAGATGGCGCCCGTCCTGCGGCAGATCTACGACCAGATGGCCGAGCCCAAGTGGGTCATCGCCATGGGCGTGTGCGCCTCCAGCGGCGGCATGTTCAACAACTACGCCATCGTGCAGGGCGTCGACCACGTCGTGCCGGTCGACATCTACCTGCCCGGCTGCCCGCCGCGGCCGGAGATGCTGATCGACGCGATCGTGAAGCTGCACGACAAGATCCAGAACATGAAGTTCGGCGCTCACCGCGCCAAGCAGATCGAGGACCTCGAACTGCGGGCGCTGCGCACGCTGCCGCTGATCGACCAGGGGGCCGGAAAGTGACCTCGCCCGACCACCTTCCCGGGAGCCCGGAGAGCGGGGAGGCCCCCGAGGCCGCCTCGGTCCCGGCCGTCCCCGAGGCGCCCGTCGCCCGGCACGGCATGTTCGGCGCGCACGACTCCGGCGACACCTCCGGCTACGGCGGCCTCGTCGTCCGCCGGGCGCCGCAGATCTCCACGCCCCGCCCGTACGGCGGCTACTTCGACGAGCTCGTCGACGCCCTCGCCCTCGACGACGCCATCGAGCGCGTCGTGGTCGACCGCGGCGAGCTGACGCTGCACGTGCGCCGCGAGCGCGTGGTGGAGGTCTGCCAGAAGCTGCGCGACGACCCGGCCCTGCGGTTCGAGCTGTCGCTCGGCGTGTCCGGGGTGCACTACCCGCACCTGAAGGGCGAGGAGCTGCGCGCCGTCTACCACCTGTGCTCGATCACCCACAACAGGCGCGTGCGCCTGGAGGTGAGCGCACCGGACAGCGACCCGCACATTCCATCCACCGTGGGCGTTTACCCTGGTCATGACTGGCATGAGCGGGAGACGTACGACTTTTTCGGCATCGTCTTCGACGGTCACCCGTCGCTCACCCGGATCATGATGCCGGACGACTGGGACGGTCACCCGCAGCGCAAGGACTACCCGCTCGGCGGCATCCCGGTCGAGTACCGGGGCGCCACCATCCCCTCGCCGGACCAGAGGAGGTCTTACTCATGAGCACCGCTTATGACGAGGCGACAGAGGGCAAGGTCTACTCGGTCACCGGCGGAGACTGGGACGAGGTCGTCGGCGGAGCGCGCGACACCGAGGAAGAGCGCCTGGTCGTCAACATGGGCCCGCAGCACCCGTCCACGCACGGCGTGCTCCGCCTGGTCCTGACTCTCGACGGTGAGACGGTCACCGAGGCGCGCAGCGTCATCGGCTACCTGCACACCGGCATCGAGAAGAACATGGAGTACCGGACGTGGACCCAGGGGACCACGTTCGTGACCCGCATGGACTACCTCTCGCCGATCTTCAACGAGACCGCGTACTGCCTCGGTGTGGAGAAGCTGCTCGGCATCACCGACCGCGTGCCCGAGCGGGCGCAGGCCATCCGCGTGATGATGATGGAGCTCAACCGCATCGCCTCGCACCTGGTCGCGATGGGCACGTTCGGCATGGAGCTGGGCGCGACCACGCCGTTCCTGTTCGGCTACCGCGACCGTGAAATGATCATGGACCTGTTCGAGTACATCACGGGTCTGCGCATGAACCACGCCTACGTCAGGCCGGGCGGCGTGAGCGTCGACCTGCCCGCGGGCGCGGTCGACAAGGTGGGCGAGTTCCTCAAGGAGATGCCCAAGCGGATCAAGGACATCCGCAAGCTGCTCGACGAGAACCCCGTCTACGTGCGCCGCACCAAGGACGTCGGCTACCTCGACCTGACCGGCTGCATGGCGCTCGGCATCACCGGCCCCATCCTGCGCGCCGCCGGGCTGCCCTGGGACCTGCGCAAGTCGCAGCCCTACTCCGGCTACGAGACGTACGAGTTCGAGGTCGCCACCGAGCGCGGCTGCGACGTCTACTCGCGCTACCTGGTGCGCATGCGGGAGATGGAGGAGTCGCTCAAGATCGTCGAGCAGGCTCTCGACCGCATCGCCGGCCCGCTCAAGGGCGACCCGGTGATGATCGAGGACAAGAAGATCGGCTGGCCCGCGCAGCTCGCGCTCGGCCCCGACGGCTTCGGCAACTCGCCCGATCACATCGCGCACATCATGGGCAGCTCGATGGAGGCCCTGATCCACCACTTCAAGCTGGTGACCGAGGGCTTCCGGGTCCCGGCCGGCCAGGCGTACGCGAGCATCGAGTCGCCCAAGGGCGAGCTCGGGGCGCACGTCGTCAGCGACGGCGGCACCCGCCCGTACCGCGTGCACTTCCGTGAGCCTTCCTTCTGCAACCTGCAGGGCTTCCCCGCCATGGCGGAGGGCGGCCAGGTCGCCGACGTGATCGCCGCGGTGGCTTCTATCGACCCCGTCATGGGAGGTGTGGACAGGTGAGCGAGCTTGTCGAGCACACAATCAGACACAGCACGCAAGTCATGAGCGGGCCGGAGGCACGTTCATGACTTATTCACCGGAAGTCCGGGAGCGTCTGGAACAGGACGCCAAGGAGATCATCGGCCGCTACCCCAAGACGCGGTCCGCGCTTCTCCCGCTGCTCCACCTCGTGCAGTCGGCCGACGGCTACGTCTCCGACGACGGCAAGGAGTTCTGCGCCGAGATGCTCGGCCTGAGCAAGGCCGAGGTCACCGGCGTGGCGACCTTCTACACGATGTACAAGCGCAAGCCCGCCGGCGACTACCACGTGGGCGTCTGCATCAACGCGCTGTGCGCCGTCATGGGCGGCGACCAGATCTGGGACGAGCTGTCCGAGCACGTCGGCGTCGGCCACGAGGAGACCACCGGCGACGGCAAGATCTCGCTGGAGCGCCTCGAGTGCAACGCGGCCTGCGACTTCGCCCCGGTCATGATGGTCAACTGGGAGTTCTTCGACAACCAGACGCCCGCCTCGGCCAAGCAGCTCGTCGACGACCTGCGTGACGGCAAGGACGTGCGGCCGACCCGCGGACCGAAGAAGCTCTGCACCTTCAAGGAGGCCTCGCGCGTGCTCGCGGGCCTGCCCGACGACCAGGCGGGCGACGGCCCGTCGGCCGCCGGCCCCTCGCTGGAGGGCCTGAAGGTGGCCAAGGCCAACGGATGGAAGGCCCCCGAGGCATGAGCACCACACTGACCCCGGTCCTGACGGCCAACTGGGACCAGGCCGACTCCTTCACCCTCGACGGCTACGGCGGTGACTACAAGGCGGCCAAGAAGGCGCTGGGCATGGACCCCGACGCCGTCATCCAGGCGGTCAAGGACTCCGGCCTGCGCGGCCGCGGCGGCGCCGGCTTCCCCACCGGCATGAAGTGGGGATTCATCCCGCAGGGTGACGGCAAGCCCCACTACCTCGTCGTCAACGCCGACGAGTCGGAGCCGGGCACCTGCAAGGACATCCCGCTGATGATGGCCAACCCGCACTCGCTGGTCGAGGGCGTCATCATCACCGCGTTCGCGATCAGGGCCAACTACGCCTTCATCTACGTGCGCGGCGAGGTGCTGCACGTCATCCGCCGGCTGCACGCGGCCGTGCGCGAGGCGTACGAGAAGGGTTTCCTGGGCGAGGACATCCTCGGCTCCGGGTACAACCTGGAACTCGTCGTGCACAGCGGCGCCGGCGCGTACATCTGCGGCGAGGAGACGGCGCTGCTCGACTCGCTGGAGGGCTTCAGAGGTCAACCGCGACTCAAGCCCCCGTTCCCGGCCGTGGCGGGCCTGTACGCCTCACCGACTGTCGTGAACAACGTCGAGTCGATCGCCAGTGTTCCCTCGATCATCAGCAACGGCGCCGACTGGTTCGCCTCGATGGGCACCGAGAAGTCCAAGGGCTTCGGCATCTTCTCCCTCAGCGGCCACGTCACCAGGCCCGGCCAGTACGAGGCCCCGCTCGGCATCACGCTGCGCGAGCTGCTCGACATGGCCGGCGGCATCCGCGAAGGGCACCAGCTCAAGTTCTGGACCCCGGGCGGCTCCTCCACGCCGATCTTCACCGACGAGCACCTCGACGTGCCGCTCGACTTCGAGGCCGTCGGCGCCAAGGGCTCGATGCTCGGCACCCGCGCGCTGCAGATCTTCGACGAGACCACCTGCGTGGTCCGCACGGTGCTGCGCTGGACCGAGTTCTACGCCCACGAGTCCTGCGGCAAGTGCACGCCGTGCCGCGAGGGCACGTACTGGCTCAAGCAGGTGCTCAAGCGCCTGGACAAGGGCCAGGGCACCGAGGAGGACCTGGCCACGATCACCGACATCGCGGACAACATCCTCGGCCGCTCGTTCTGCGCCCTCGGCGACGGCGCGACCAGCCCGATCCACTCCTCGGTGAAGTACTTCCGCGAGGAGTACCTCAAGCACTTCGAGATCGGCGGCTGCCCGTTCGACCCGAAGAAGTCCACTCTCTGGGGTGAGCAGTGACCGTCGTAGAAACAGAAATCACCCTGGTGACCCTCACCATCGACGGGTTCCAGGTCAGTGTCCCCAAGGGCACCCTGATCATCAGGGCCGCCGAGCTGCTGGGCATCCAGATCCCCCGGTTCTGCGACCACCCGCTGCTCGACCCGGCGGCCAACTGCCGCCAGTGTCTCGTGGACATCCCCGACGCGGGCAACGGCCGCGGCTTCCCCAAGCCGCAGCCGTCCTGTGCGATCGAGGTCGCCGAGGGCATGGTCGTGCAGACCCAGCTCACCTCGCCGGTCGCCGAGAAGGCGCAGCGCGGGGCCATGGAGCTGCTGCTGATGAACCACCCGCTCGACTGCCCGGTCTGCGACAAGGGCGGCGAGTGCCCCCTGCAGAACCAGGCCATGTCGAACGGCCAGGGCGAGTCGCGGTTCCAGGAGCAGAAGCGCACGTTCCCCAAGCCGCTGCCGCTGTCCACGCAGGTGCTGCTCGACCGTGAGCGCTGCGTCCAGTGCGCCCGGTGCATCCGCTTCTCCGACCAGATCGCCGGCGACCCGCTCATCGAGTTCTTCGAGCGCGGCGCCAAGGAGCAGGTGCGGGTCGCCGACGGCAAGCCGTTCAACTCCTACTTCTCCGGCAACACGGTGCAGATCTGCCCGGTCGGCGCGCTCACCGGCGCGGCCTACCGGTTCCGGGCGCGTCCGTTCGACCTGGTGTCCACGCCGAGCGCGTGCGAGCACTGCGCGTCGGGCTGCTCCCTGCGCACCGACCACCGGCGCGGCCGCGTCACCCGCCGCCTGGCGGGCAACGACCCGCAGGTGAACGAGGAGTGGAACTGCGACAAGGGCCGCTGGGCCTTCTCCTACGCCACCCAGCCCGACCGGCTCAAGACGCCTCTGGTGCGCAACGAGGAAGGCGTGCTCGTGCCCGCCTCGTGGCCGGAGGCGCTGGCGGTCGCCGCCGAGGGTCTGGCCGCCGCCCGCGGCAGGGCCGGCGTGCTGGTCGGCGGCCGGGTCACGGTCGAGGACGCCTACGCCTACAGCAAGTTCGCCCGGGTCGCCCTGGGCAGCAACGACATCGACTTCCGCGCCCGCCCGCACTCCGCCGAGGAGGCGCAGTTCCTGGCGCACGCGGTCGCCGGCAAGGGCATCGAGATCAGCTACACCGACCTTGAGAAGGCCCCGGCCGTGCTGCTCGTCGGGTTCGAGCCCGAAGAGGAGTCGCCGATCGTCTTCCTGCGCCTGCGCAAGGCGTGGCAGAAGAAGGGCCTGAAGGTCACCGCCATCGCGCCGTTCGCCTCCGCCGGGCTGGCCAAGATGGGCGGCACGCTCATCGCCACCGCCCCAGGGGCCGAGGCCGACGCGATCGGCGAGCTGGTCGGCACGCTGGCCGAGGGCACGATCGTGCTCGCCGGCGAGCGGCTGGCCACCGTGCCGGGCGCGCTGTCCGCCCTGGTCCGCCTCGGCGCCGGCTCCGGCGTCCGGGTGGCCTGGGTGCCGCGCAGGGCCGGTGAGCGCGGCGCGCTCGAAGCCGGCGCGCTGCCGAACCTGCTGCCGATCGGCCGTCCGGTGGACGACGAGGGCGCCAGGGCCGAGGTCGCCAGGGTCTGGAACGTGGGCTCGCTGCCCGCCGTCCCCGGCCGTGACACCGACGGCATCATCGCCGCCGCCCGTACCGGTGAGATCGACGCGCTGGTCGTGGCCGGCGTCGACCCGCACGACCTGGCCGACCCCGCCGCCGCGCTGGAGGCGCTGGAGAACACGCCGTTCATCGTCAGCCTGGAGATCCGGGCCAGCGCCGTCACCGACCGCGCCGACGTGGTGCTGCCGGTCGCGGCCGTGCAGGAGAAGGGCGGCACGTTCGTCAACTGGGAGGGCAGGGGCCGCTCGTTCGAGGCGCCGCTGCGCGTGCCCGGTATCCAGAGCGACCTGGCCGTCATCGGCAACCTCGCCGACCGCATGGACGTGCACCTCGGCCTGCCGGACGCCAAGGCCGTCCGCCGCGAGCTGGGCAGCCTCGGCGCCTGGCGCGGGGCCCGCGTCGCCGCGCCGAGCACCGCCACCCGCGCCCAGGCCGCCCCGGCGGCCGGTGAGGCGCTGCTGGCGACCTGGCACCTGCTGCTCGACGAGGGCAGGCTCCAGGACGGCGAGCCGTACCTGGCCGGCACCGCCCGCGCCACCGAGGCGCTGGTGTCGGCGGCCACGGCGGCCGAGATCGGCGTCGTCGACGGCGACAAGCTCGTCGTCGGCGGCCCCGGCCCCAACGCGGTCACGCTGCCGGTCCGCGTCGCCGACCTGCCCGACCGGGTGGTCTGGGTGCCGGCGAACTCCGGCGGCTGCTCGGTCACGCGCGACCTGCGCGCGCTGGCCGGCGACATCGTCACCATCGGGAGCGCATCATGACCCACGTTCTCGCGGCCGATCCCACCCTTGCCGACTTCGGCAAGGACCCGCTGTGGATCACCATCATCAAGGCCGTGATGCTGTTCGCCTTCCTGATGCTGGGCATCCTGTTCGGCGTCTGGTACGAGCGCAAGCTGATCTCGCGGATGCAGCACCGCTACGGCCCCAACCGGGCCGGCAAGTTCGGTCTGCTCCAGTCGGTGGCCGACGGCATCAAGATGGGTCTGAAGGAGGACATCTTCCCGCGGACCGTGGACAAGGTGCTCTACCTGCTGGCCCCCGTGATCATGGTCGTGCCGGCGTTCCTGGCCTTCTCGATCGTGCCGTTCGCGCCGATGGTCAACCTGTTCGGCGTGCAGACGCCGCTGCAGCTCGTCGACCTGCCGGTGGCGGTGCTGTTCATGCTGGCCATGGGCGCCATCTCGGTCTACGGCGTGGTGCTGGCCGGTTGGTCGTCGCGCTCGCCGTACGCGCTGCTGGGCGGTCTGCGGTCGGCGGCGCAGGTGGTCTCGTACGAGATCGCGATGGGCCTGTCGTTCGTGGCCATCTTCCTGTTCGCCGGGACGCTGTCCACCTCCGAGATCGTCAAGGCGCAGGGCGAGCAGGGCTGGTTCGTCTTCCTGCTGATCCCGTCGTTCGTGATCTACGTGATCTGCATGTTCGGCGAGGCCGCCCGCATCCCGTTCGACCTGCCCGAGGGCGAGGGCGAGCTGGTCGGCGGCTTCCAGACCGAGTACTCCTCGTCCCTGAAGTTCGCCCTCATCATGATGGGCGAGTACCTGCACACCTTCACCGCCTCGGGCATCGCGGTCACCCTGTTCCTGGGCGGCTGGCGGGCCCCGTGGCCGATCTCCCTGTGGGACGGCGCCAACACGGGCTGGTGGCCGGTGCTGTGGTTCTTCATCAAGTTCGTGCTGACCTTCAGCTTCATCGTGTGGGTGCGTGCCTCGCTGCCGCGCGTGCGCTACGACCAGCTCATGTCCCTGGGCTGGAAGGTGCTGATCCCGGTGAACCTGGCCTGGATCCTGCTCGTCGCCGCGGCTCGCAACGTGGTCGTCAACGAGGGCAACAAGACGGTCGGCATCGTGATCGGCGCGGTCATCGTGGTCGGCGCGCTGGCCATCTGGATGCGGTTCGACACCGTCAACCAGCGGCGCAAGGAGGCGCGCAAGGCCGAGGTGGAGGCCGAGTTCGAGCAACTGTCCGACGAGCCGACGGCCGGCGGCTTCCCTGTGCCGCCGCTCGATCTGCCGCACTACCACGGGGTGCAGCACAAGGAGATTCCCAGTGGGACTAACTGATTGGCTGAACCCCGTCAAGGGCTTCGGGGTCACCTTCCACACGATGTTCAAGAAGCCCGTCACGACCAACTACCCGGAGGTCAAGAAGCCGACGGCTCCTCGCTTCCATGGTCGTCACCAGCTCAACCGCTGGCCGGACGGGCTGGAGAAGTGCGTCGGGTGCGAGCTGTGCGCGTGGGCGTGTCCGGCGGACGCGATCTACGTCGAGGGCGCGGACAACACCGACGAGGAGCGCTTCTCGCCGGGTGAGCGTTACGGGCGCACGTACCAGATCAACTATCTGCGGTGCATCCTGTGCGGCCTGTGCATCGAGGCCTGCCCGACCCGCGCGCTCACCATGACCAACGAGTACGAGCTCGCCGACAGCAGCCGCGAGAGCCTCATCTTCACCAAGGAGATGCTCCTCGCGCCCCTGACGCAGGGCATGGAGCAGCCGCCCCACCCCATGCGGCTCGGTGAGACCGAAGAGGACTACTACCGGCTGGGACGAACCAATGGGTGAGACCATCACATTCTGGGTTCTCGCCGTCGTATCCGTCGGCGCGGCGCTCGGCATGGTCTTCAACAGGAAGGCCGTCTACTCAGCGCTGATGCTGGGCACCGTGATGCTCTGCCTCGCGGTGCTCTACGCCGTCCAGGACGCGCCCTTCCTCGCCGCGGTGCAGATCATCGTCTACACCGGCGCCATCATGATGCTGTTCCTGTTCGTGCTCATGCTGGTGGGCGTCGACTCCTCCGACTCCTTCGTGGAGACGCTGAAGGGTCAGCGCTTCTGGGGCGCCCTCGCGGCCCTCGGCTTCGCCGTCCTGATCATCCTGGCGGTGGGCAACGCGATCTTCTCCGGTGAGGCGGGCCTCGCGCAGGCCACGGCGCAGGGCGGCTACGTCCGCTCGATCGCGCTGCTGCTGTTCACCAAGTACGTCTTCGCGTTCGAGGTCACCTCGGCCCTGCTGATCACCGCCGCCCTGGGGGCGATGGTCCTGGCGCACCGGGAGAAGCTCACCGAGAAGGTCACGCAGAAGGACCTCTCGCGCGCCAGGTTCCTGAGCGACAACCCCTCGGCCCTGCCCGGCCCCGGCACGTACGCCAGGAGCAACGCCATCGACATGCCGGCGCTGCTGCCCGACGGTTCGGTCGCGCCGTCGTCGGTCAACCGCTACATCGCCCGCTACGACGTCGAGCACGGCCACCTCCCCGAGGACCCGAAGCTCGCCGAGGCCATCCAGCACACGGCCGAGGATGACGCCGAGGAGACGACCAACGAGGTGACCAAGTGACGACCCACTACCTGATCCTGTCGGGTGTGCTGTTCGCGATCGGCGCGCTCGGCGTGCTGATCAGGCGCAACGCGATCGTGGTGTTCATGTGCGTCGAGCTCATGCTCAATGCCTGCAACCTCGCGTTCGTCACCTTCGCCAGGCAGAACGGCAACCTGGAGGGCCAGATCATCGCGTTCTTCGTGATGGTGGTGGCCGCGGCCGAGGTCGTCGTCGGCCTGGCCATCATCGTGACGATCTTCCGAACCCGCAGGTCCGCGTCCGTCGACGACGTCAACCTGCTGAAGTACTAAGAGAGGTGACTGATGCAATCTGAAATCGCTCAGATCACCCCTCACGTCGGCGGTGTGATCGGGAACGCCTGGCTGATGATCGCCCTTCCGCTCGTGGGGGCGTTCATCCTGCTGGTGTTCAACAAGTTCACCAACCGCTGGGGCCATCTGCTCGGCACGGTCATGTCGCTGGCCTCGTTCGTGGTGGCGGTGCTGGCCTTCTTCGAGCTGATCGGGTTCGGGGAGGAGGAGCGTCGCCGGGCGGTGCACCTCTACGAGTTCATCCCCGGCATGGTCGACATGGGCCTGCTCATCGACCCGCTGTCGATCAGTTTCGCGCTGCTCATCACGGGTGTCGGATCGCTGATCCACATCTACTCCATCGGCTACATGTCGCACGACGAGCACCGGCGCAGGTTCTTCGCGTACCTGAACCTGTTCGTCGCCGCGATGCTCCTGCTGGTGCTGGCCGACAACTACGTGGGCCTGTTCATCGGCTGGGAGGGCGTGGGCCTGGCCTCGTACCTGCTGATCGGGTTCTGGCAGTTCAAGCCGTCGGCCGCGGTCGCGGCGAAGAAGGCGTTCGTCGTCAACCGCGTCGGTGACTTCGGCCTGCTGGTCGGCATGTTCATCATCTGGACGTCGTTCGGCACCCTGGCCTTCAAGGACCTGGGCGCGAAGATCGGCTCCGGCGCCGCGTCCGACGGCACCATGCTGGCCATCGGCCTGCTGCTGCTCCTCGGCGCCTGCGGCAAGTCGGCCCAGCTCCCGCTGCAGTCCTGGCTCCTCGACGCCATGGAGGGCCCGACGCCCGTGTCGGCCCTGATCCACGCGGCGACCATGGTCACCGCCGGCGTCTACCTGGTGGTCCGCTCGGGCGCGTTCTTCTTCCCCGAGGGCTCGGGCGCGGCTCTCGCCGTCTCCATCGTCGGCGCGGCCACGCTGCTCGCCGGTGCGATCATCGGTTGTGCGAAGGACGACATCAAGAAGGGCCTGGCCGGCTCGACGATGTCGCAGATCGGCTACATGATGCTCGGCGCGGGCCTCGGCCCCGCGGGCTACGCCTTCGCCATCGGCCACCTCATCACGCACGGCTTCTTCAAGGCCGACATGTTCCTCGGCGCCGGATCGGTCATGCACGGCATGAACGACGAGGTGAACATGAGGAAGTACGGCGGCCTGCGCAAGTTCATGCCGATCACGTTCGTCACGTTCTTCATCGGCTACCTGGCGATCATCGGGTTCCCGCTGCTGTCCGGCTACTTCACCAAGGACGGCATCATCGAGACCGCGGTCCACCACCAGCCGATCCTGGGCTGGCTGGCCGTCCTCGGCGCGGGCATCACGGGCTTCTACATGTCGCGGATGGTCTTCATGACCTTCTTCGGCGAGAAGCGCTGGGCGGAGGACGCCCACCCGCACGAGTCGCCGCTCGTCATGACGGTTCCGCTGATGATCCTGTCGCTCGGCGCGCTCGGTCTGGGCGCGTACCTGGTGCTGGGCGGTACGCTCTACAACTTCCTGCGGCCCGCCGTGGGCGGCGAGGCAGAGGCGCCGACCTTCCAGTTCGCCAGCACGCCCGGTCTGGCCACCCTCGCGCTCGTCGCCGTCGGTGTGGTCTTCGCCTGGATGAAGTACGGCCGGGCAGCGGTGCCGGCGGTGCAGCCGCGCGGCTCCTTCCTCACCACGTTCGCCCGCCGTGACCTGTACGGCGACGCCCTCAACGAGTCCCTGTTCATGCGTCCCGGCCAGTGGCTGACCCGCATCGCGGTGTTCTTCGACAACCGCGGCGTCGACGGGCTGGTCAACGGTCTGGCGGCAGGCATCGGCGGGAGCTCGGGTCGCCTGCGCAGGCTCCAGACGGGCTTCGCGCGAACGTACGCGCTGTCCATCCTGATCGGTGCCGCCCTGCTGACCGGCGCCCTGCTCCTCGTTGGGAACATCTGATGTCACCCTGGCTCCCGATACTCATGGCGGTGCCCGTTGTGGGCGCCATCGTGGTGGCCCTGCTTCCCAAGGGCGGCGACAAGCTGGCCAAGCAGGTCACGCTGGCGGTCTCGCTGCTGACGATGGTGCTGACGGGCGTCATGGCCGCCGGGTTCAAGCCCGGTGGCGAGCGCTTCCAGTTCAAGGCGGAGTACGACTGGATCCCGAGCTTCGGCGTGAAGTTCGGGGTCGGCGTCGACGGCGTCGCGCTGGTCCTGATCGCCCTGTCGGTCGTGCTGGTGCCGATCGTCGTGCTGGCCTCCTGGCACGACGCCGACGGCGTCAGGACCTCGGACGGCACGCTGATCACGCCCAAGCGGTCGGTCAAGACGTACTTCTCGCTGCTGCTCGTCCTTGAGACGATGATGATCGGCGTCTTCGCGGCGACCGACGTCTTCCTCTTCTACGTGTTCTTCGAAGCCATGCTGATCCCGATGTACTTCATGATCGGGTCGTACGGCGGCGCCCAGCGGTCCTACGCGGCCGTCAAGTTCCTGCTGTACTCGCTGTTCGGCGGCCTGCTCATGCTGGTCGCGGTCATCGGCCTGTACGTGCTGGCGAACAAGGGCACGTTCATGTTCGAGCCGCTCGTCGGCGCCATCAAGGACCCGACGACGCAGAAGTGGCTGTTCGGCGGCTTCTTCATCGCCTTCGCCATCAAGGCGCCGCTGTGGCCGGTGCACACCTGGCTGCCCGACGCGGCCGCCCAGGCCCCGGCCGGCGCGGCCGTGCTGCTCGTGGGCGTGCTCGACAAGGTCGGCACGTTCGGCATGCTCCGCTTCTGCCTGGAGCTGTTCCCCGACGCGGCCAAGGCGTTCACGATGCCGATCGTCGTCCTGGCGGTCATCAGCATCATCTACGGCGCGATCGTGGCCATCGGCCAGACCGACATGAAGCGGCTCATCGCCTACACGTCGATCTCGCACTTCGGCTTCATCGTGCTCGGCGTGTTCGCCATGTCGTCGGTCGCCCAGTCCGGCGCGGCCCTCTACATGGTCAACCACGGCTTCGCCACGGGCGCGCTGTTCCTGGCGGCCGGGTTCCTCATCGCCCGGCGCGGCTCGCCGTTCATCGCCGACTACGGCGGCGTCCAGAAGGTCGCCCCGGTGCTCGCGGGCTTCTTCCTGGTCGCCGGTCTGGCCGGTCTCTCGCTGCCCGGACTGTCGTCCTTCGTCAGCGAGTTCATGGTGATGATCGGCACGTACTCCAGCGAGGCGCACGGCTCCGGCGCGCTGACGGTGGCCGCGATCATCTCCGCGGTGGCCGTCATCCTGGCCGCCGTCTACATCCTGTGGATGGTCCAGCGGACGCTGAACGGCCCGACCGCCGAGCCGGTCAAGGCGTTCAAGGACCTCAACGCCCGCGAGATCTGGGTGCTGGCGCCGCTGGTCGCGCTGATCATCGGGTTCGGCTTCTTCCCCAAGCCGCTGCTCGACGTGATCAACCCGTCGGTCCAGCAGACGCTGACCAACGTGCACGTACCCACTGCCACCATCGCTGAGAAGGGGACAGGTCAGTGAACGACGTCATCCAAGCGCCGACGATCGAGTACGGCACGCTGGCGCCGTTGCTGATCATCTTCGGTGCGGCCTGCATCGGCGTGCTCGTCGAGGCGTTCGCGCCGCGCTACCTGCGCAAGTCCATCCACGTCCCGCTCACGCTGCTCAGCCTGATCGGCGCGTTCGCCCTGGTCATCCTGCAGGTCATGCGCGGCGTGCCGACGCAGGCCGCCGCCATGGGCGCGGTCGCGGTGGACGGGCCCGCGCTGTTCATCTGGGGCGTGATCATCGTCCTGTCGTTCGTGTCGGTGCTGCTGATCAACGACGAGGGCCACTTCGTGGCCTCGGCGGCGGCCGTGCCGGGCAGCGTGGACGAGGAGGAGGCCGAGGCGGCCGACAACGGCGCCGGGCAGACCGAGGTCTACCCGCTGGTGCTGTTCGCGGTCGGCGGCATGCTGCTCTTCCCCGCCTCGCACGACCTGCTGACGATGTTCGTGGCCCTTGAGGTCATGTCGCTCCCGCTGTACCTGCTGTGCGGCTTGGCCCGCCGGCGCCGCCTGCTGTCGCAGGAGGCGTCGATGAAGTACTTCCTGCTCGGCGCGTTCTCGTCGGCGTTCTTCCTGTACGGCACCGCCATGATCTACGGCTACGCGGGCACCGTCTCGCTGCCCGGGATCAACGCCGCCCTGTCCAAGGGCGCGCTGCTCGACCCGCTGCTCATGGCCGGGCTCGCGCTGCTCGGCGTCGGCCTGCTGTTCAAGATCGGCGCCGCGCCCTTCCAGGCATGGAAGCCCGACGTCTACCAGGGCGCCCCGACCCCCATCACCGCGCTCATGGCGTCCGGCACGCTCGTCGCGGCCGTCGGCGCACTGCTGCGGGTGTTCTGGGTCGGTCTGGGCAACCTCGACTGGAACTGGCGGCCGGTCATCTGGGCCGTCGCGGCCCTGACGATGATCGTCGGCTCGATCCTGGCGATCACGCAGACCGACATCAAGCGCATGCTGGCCTACTCCTCCATCGCGCACGCGGGCTTCCTGCTCGTCGGCGTGATGGCGACGTTCGGCTCGGCCGGGCAGAACGCCCAGTCGCTCAAGTCGATCCTGTTCTACCTGGCCGTCTACGGCATCACCACGGTCGGCGCGTTCGCGGTGGTCACGCTGGTGCGCGATCCCGGCGGCGAGGCGAACCACCTGTCGCGCTGGGCCGGGCTCGGCAAGCGTTCGCCGATGCTCGCCGGGGTGTTCGCCTTCTTCCTGCTCGCCTTCGCCGGAATCCCGCTGACCAGCGGCTTCTTCGGCAAGTACGCCGTGTTCGCGGCCGCCCTCAACAGCGGCACGCAGCCCGGCGACTCCATGGGCGGCTGGATGGCCGGTTTGGTCGTGGTGGGCGTGGTGGCCTCGGCCATCGCCGCGTTCTTCTACGTCCGCGTCATCGTGCTGATGTTCTTCAGCGAGCCCGCGGCCGACGGCCCGGCGATCGCGGTGCCCAGTATGGGGACCGTGGCCGTCATCGCCGTTTCCCTGCTGGTTACCGTAGGAGTGGGGCTCTACCCGGAGTCCCTCCTCGGTGTCGCCAACGACGCCGCTTCGGCTCTGTTCATTAGATAAAAGGGGATCTCGTATGTCTGCGCCGCCCGTGGTTGACCTTCCCATTGAGGACGAACGGTTGGCGCAGGACGTGGCCACCGGATTGGCCGCGGTCGAGAAGCTCCTTCGCTCGTCGGTGGAGAGCGAGGACGCCTTCGTCACGGAGGCGTCCAAGCACCTCATCGAGGCGGGCGGCAAGCGGTTCCGTACGCTGATGGTGCTGCTCGCGGCCCAGTTCGGCGACCCGTCCGCGCCGGGTGTCGTGCCCGGCGCGGTGGTCATCGAGCTGACCCACCTGGGCTCGCTCTACCACGACGACGTCATGGACGAGGCCCCGGTGCGCCGGGGGTCGCCCTCGGCCAACGCCCGGTGGGACAACACCGTGGCGATCCTCACCGGCGACTACCTGTTCGCCCAGGCCTCGGACCTCCTGGCCGACCTCGGCCCCGAGTTGATCCGCATCCAGGCCCAGACGTTCTCCCGGCTCGTCCAGGGGCAGATCCGCGAGACGGTCGGCCCGCGCGCGGACGAGGACCCGGTGGGCCACTACCTGAGCGTCCTGTCCGACAAGACCGGCTCCCTGATCGCCGCCTCCGGCCGGTTCGGCGCGCTGCTGTCCGGCGCCCCCGCCGACGTCGAGGAGCGGCTGAGCCGCGCCTGCGAGGCCGTCGGCGTGGCCTGGCAGCTCGGCGACGACCTGCTCGACGTGGCCTCCTCGGGCGCCCAGTCGGGCAAGACCCCCGGCACCGACCTGCGCGAGGGCGTCAGGACCCTGCCGGTCCTCTACGCGCTCACCAGCGGCGAGCAGTCGCGCATGACCGAGCTGCTGTCGGGCCCGGTGGCCGAGGAGGACGTGGAGGAGGCGCTCACCCTGCTGCGGGCCCACCCGGCCATGGAGCGGGCCCGCGCCGAGCTGGTCGCGTGGGTCGACCGGGCCCGCGTCGACCTCTCCGCCCTGCCCGACATCCCGGCCAGGGCGGCGTTCCTAGCGCTCTGCGACTACGTGGTCGAGCGTTCGGGCTGATCGCCTGACCCGGGCGGCCGTCCGTGCCGCCCGGAAGCTGTCGTACGTGAAGATGGCCAGGGCCAGCCACACGATCGAGAACCCGATCCACCGGCTGGGCGGCATGACCTCGCCGGCGATCGTCACCCCCACCACGAACTGCAGGATCGGCGCGATGTACTGCAGCACCCCGACGGTGCTCAGCGGCACCCGGATCGCCGCCGCGCCGAAGAAGATCAGCGGCACCGCCGTGATGATCCCGGCCCCCACCAGCAGCAGCGCGTGCCCGGCGCCCTCCTGCCCGAACGTGGCCCCGCCCGCGAACTCCAGATAGATCAGGTACCCGAGCGCCGGCAGCAGCAGCACCAGCGTCTCGACGGCCAGGCTCTCGGTGGCGGCCACGTTCGCCTGCTTCTTGACCAGCCCGTACACGCCGAAGCTGACCGCGAGCGTGAGCGCGATCCACGGCAGCCGGCCGTAGTCCACGGTCAGAACGACCACCGCGAGGGCCGCGAACCCCACCGCCGTCCACTGCAGCGGACGCAGCCGCTCGCGCAGCACCAGCACCCCGAACAGCACGCTGACCAGCGGGTTGATGAAGTACCCGAGGGCGCTCTCGACCACGTGGCCGGTGTTGACCGCGTAGATGTAGGTGCCCCAGTTGACGGTGATGACCACGGCGCCGATGGCGAGCAGGACGAGCTTGCGCGGTTGCCGGGCCAGCTCGCGGAACCAGCTCCAGTGCCGGCGTACGGCGAGCACCGCGACGACGGCGACCAGCGACCAGACCATCCGATGGGCAAGGATCTCCACGGCTCCGGACGGTTTGAGCAGCGGCCAGTACAGGGGGAACAGCCCCCACATGGTGTAGGCGGCGATCCCGAACAGTACACCGCGCCGAAGGTCAGGCATGTAACCCATTTTCGGGCCTTACCAGCTTAAATACAAATGTGTGTCACTATACGGGAATGTTTAGGCATCCTTAAGTGTTCCGGCGTTGTGTAGGCGCAATCCCGCTACCCACGCCACGCCGCCGCCCGCGGCGCTGCGTAAGGTAGAGACACCTGATGGAGGTGGCACGATGGGCTGGCTGTTCGGCGGCAACAAGACATCGATGGTCCGTCCCGAGGACGCCCTGCCGGGCCGCTCGGAGGCGATGCCCGTGCCCGCGCGGCACGCGGTCCTGGACGCTCCGCTCGCCCCGCCGTACCCCTCGGGCCTGGAGGTGGCCGACTTCGGCCTGGGCTGCTTCTGGGGAGCCGAGCGCAAGTTCTGGCAGACGCCCGGCGTGGTGACGACGGCCGTCGGCTACCAGGGGGGCTACACCCCCAACCCGACGTACGAAGAGGTCTGCAGCGGCCTCACCGGGCACACCGAGGCCGTCCGGGTGGTGTTCGACCCGGCCCAGGTGTCGTACGAGGAGCTCCTGAAGGTCTTCTGGGAGGCCCACGACCCGACCCAGGGCATGCGCCAGGGCAACGACGCCGGCACCCAGTACCGGTCGGCGATCTACTACCACTCGGCGGAGCAGGAGAAGGCGGCGGAGGCGTCCAAGGCGGCCTACCAGCAGGTCCTCACCCAGGCCGGCTACGGCCCCATAACCACCGAACTAGCCCAAGCCAAGCCTTTCTACTACGCCGAGGATTATCACCAGCAATATTTGCACAAAGTGCCCAATGGGTACTGCGGCATCGGTGGCACCGGGGTGGCTTGTCCGGTCGGCCTGACCTCTGGCGAGGCCTGAGGTAACGCGCCGAGGAGAGCGGCACCGGATCGAGTCGATGCCCGGTTTGGACGCTCTGTCGCCCGAGCTGGGACATCAAGGAGCTGTGGCAAGACGCGGGCGCATCCACGGATACGGATCAGTGAGCGGCGTGCGTCTTGCCCGACGGTTCTGCTGAATCCGCTGCAGCGACTCTCCGGCGGTGTAGAAGCGTCCCCTCCCGTTGCCATGAGGGACAAGGAGTCCAGCGTTGGCAAGGGCTGCCAGGTCGCGCGTGGCGGTCTGATCCTCGACGCCGGTTCGCTTCAGGTAGCCGGCGCGCCGTACCCGGTAGCCCAAAACAGCCTCGAACATGGCGTCAAGTGCGCGCTCGGGCAGTGAGTTTTCTGCGATGAGAGTATCGAGTTCGGCCCAGGTGGTTCCCGCCTCCTGTACTCGCTGAGCCACAGTCTGGGCCTGCATGTGGTGGGCGCGTAGATTGAATGAGATCCAGAGGTGGGCATCGTCACGCGGCTGCCACGAACCGTGGCCGGTGAGGGCCAAGGCGGCGTAGTAATCCTCGGTGTTCGCCCCCAACCACTCTTCGATACTTGAGAACTCCGGCTCTCCGATGTCTGATCTCGTCAGTACAGAAGTCGCAAGAGCGCGGGCCATACGGCCATTGCCGTCGCGAAATGGGTGGATCATGACGAGGTTCAGATGTGCCATGGCTGAGCGCACCACGGGATCGATCTCTGGTTCCGCATGGAGGCTCTCGACCAGCGCGTCCATGAGCGCTGGAACATCGCCAGCATCTGGGCCCTCATAGACCACTTGATCCTTGCGATCATCGTGTACGAAGACCGGGCCCTTGCGGTAACGGCCGGGGGACTTCGACGGCTCATGTTGCAGCATCATGTAGTGCATCGCGCGAATCTCGGTGGAGTCGAAAGTCGAATAATCGTCTTCGCCCATCGCGAGAACATAACCCAGCGCCTGACGGTAACCCTGAATCTCCAGGAAGGTCCGCTCATCGGCACCGATCGGCTCTTCGCCGTCCAGCGCGGCCACGGCGTCATCCTCGGCGACTTGATAGCCTTCAATGCTGTTGGACCCGCGGATGGCCCGAGCCAAGGCCGACCGACGCAGCCCGCCTTGCCAGCGTTTGGGCGTTTTCAGGACATGCCGAAGTTGCTTGCGCATCTGGTGAATCTCGCCCAGGACGCCGCGGTCCTCTGTGGTCAACGTAGGGGTGACGTAGATCGCGAGATGTCGCGATGATGCCTTCATCTAGTCATGGTACCCGCTAATTGAGCACTTGAACTAAACATCGTCAGCGGCCACGTGGCTGGAGACGGGCGGTGGTTCGCGGACAACGACGGAGGCGGTCGGTCGGGCTGACTCAGGGCGGTGGAACGTTGCGGCGAGTTCCCTCGCCTCGATCTCGGCATTGGTCATGGCGAGCCGCGTGCCATCGAAAGAGCGAACGCCGTGGTGCTCGTCTGCCTCCGTTCGACGTCCATGCTTGACCTCCACGAGGCCGTCGACATGTGGGCTGAGTGCCGGTCGAAGGCCAACTGAGCAGCACATCTATGACCTGAAGCAAAGCGCTACCACCAGCAATATCTCTTTAAAGTGCCCAACGGGTACTGCGGGATCGGTGGTACCGGCGCGTCCTGCCCCGTCGGTCTGGCCTCCGGCGAAGCTTGACCTGCCGGGCGCGGGCCGTGTGGCCAGGGCGGCCCGCGTTCGGGGACACCTGAGCCCGTCCATCAGGTCGTGGAGGACGCGGTCCACAATGCGGATAGTGGAAGAGCGCGCATGCGGTCCCCGAAAGGAAGCGTTTCCTGGCCCGCGTACAGGACGTACCCGGCAATGAGCCGGTCGCCCAGTTTGCGGGCCAGATGCTGCAGGCCCCTGAAGTCATCGGCGCGTACGGTTTCGGTGGCCTTGACTTCGATGCCGATGATCTCGCCAGAGGCCCGTTCGAGTATGCCGTCGACTTCGACCCCATCTCGATCTCGGTAGTGATAGAGCTGTACAGGCTCCTCGGACCACGTGAGCTGGCAGGCCAGCTCACGTGGTCCGAAGTTCTCGATCAGCGAACCCACGGGTGCCGGTATGTCGGCCACTCGAGACGGGGTCAGGCCTGCCAGATGGGCTCCAGGTCCGGAGTCGACCAGCAGCAGTTTGGGTGTCGCGATCGCGCGTGTGGTCGCGTTGGACGACCAAAGCTGTTGGAGTCGGGGAAGATTCCCTTCCGACTGATCGGCAAGCACCGCCGGATCACTTACGAGGATCTCCAGGAGTACAGGCGCCGTGATGATGCCAGGCGCCGATCGGCTGCTGACGAGCTTGCCGCGCTGGGGCAAGAGCCGGACATCTGAGCGGTCGTCCCGATTGGGGGGCGTCTAGCATCGTGAGCATGAATGAGGCCACCACCGTAACGCTCCCGCACGGCCAGAACCTCAGGTGCGACACGTGTCAGGGTGAGATCTTCGAGTCCCGTCAGTGGAAGTTGCAGACCACCGGGATGACCTTCATGGGCCTGGACTGGGCCAACCGAGACGCGACCTGCTTCGTCTGCGCCACTTGTCGGCGGATCCACTGGTTCCACCTGTAGAGGCGGAACTGCTGCAGATCGTCATGTGGTCCGGGGTTCGCCGTCTGACGTGGTGGCGTGGGATGCCTGTCCAGGTGATGTGGTCCGAAGGGGGTCCGTGAGACCGGGAGCCGCGTTCCCGATGTGTACCCGGCCCGGAGATCTGAAGGCGAAGTTGTGGTCGGGCTGTCTTCGATGGCCTTTACGTCAGTTAGTGAACTGGCAGCCTTTACGCGGTGGTGGTGATGGCTGTTGTCATACGAACTGTAGATTCGTCTGCGCTGCCTGGCTTGCTCTGCTCCGGAACTGTTCGGCTCTGTTTGTGTCCGGGGAGTCGGTGAGAATCTGTACCCCGGAGAGGAAAGAGGTTTGGCGTGGGGAGAAGGAACCACACCTGATCTGCGATATGGCCCGCCGTCTTTGCCATTCGCCTGTCACTGTGCTCATGTCAGAGTCCGTGCCGGGTCTCCGGGGCGGCATCTTCTTCCCTGTGTGGAACAGGCAGGAGTCGTGAACGTAGAGGCGCAGATCCTCGAGGTGTTGCTACGCGTCCAGGCGCTCGAGACGAGTAGCCGCACCGTGGATGACATCACCGTGATCAGCATTGTTCTGATGATGACCGAGCTCGCTGCCTTGCAGGACGAGTTGAGGCAAGATTTCGCGGCCGTGGTCGACGAGCTCACTGCCTTGCGGCGTCATATCAACGACCATTTCAACGGCCCGCGCTGTGAGTTCCTGCGCCGCCCCGGCACTTGGCAGCGACCAGAGAGCAACTAGCGGGTCGGAGCTGGGTGAGAAGGCCTTCGGTCGTGGTGGAGACGCCCGATCGGAGGTCTTCATGTTGCACGGCTCATGCCCTTGTCGAGGGGCTGTGGACGTCGGCTGCGCGTCAAGTAGATCATGGGGTGTGCAGCGAAATTCGGTGGGGCGGGCGGGGCGGTTGTGGGCGGGGCTGGCGAGGGTTCCGGTCGTGTTTCCTGGGCGGGGAGAGGTGGCGGTGACCGCCTCCGCCGGGTCGGGGTTGTGTCCGCCCGGGTGGACAGGAATCGTCGTCCTGGGTGGAGCGGCGCTGGTCACGGTGCCTGAGGCAGGCTTGGTGGGGCCGGTGCGGCGTGCTCTGACCGGCTGTCTTGGTGAGGATGGCGTTGATCTTGCGCGGCTGGCCGAGCGGCTGGAGGTTCGGGAGGTTCTGGGGCCGGCGACGCTCGCGTATCTCGATGCTGACGAGTTCGTTCCCTGCCATGTCGGGGTGGACGTCGAACGTTTGGCGGTGGGGGATCGGGATGTCTCTGGGCTGGTGGCGGGGGTGGACGAGCGGGATGCCGATGAGAGTGGGTTGGAGGAGGTCGGGTCGGGGGTCTGGGTGGTTCGTGAGGGTGGTGACGTGGTCGCCGCCGCTGGGTATCGGACCTGGTCGGGTGTGGCGGCGCATCTGTCCGTACTGACTGCTGGGGAGTTTCGGGGGCGGGGGCTGGGGCGGGTGGTGGCGTCGGCGGCGGTGGCCGACGCGCTGGGTGAGGGGTTGTTGCCGCAGTGGAGGGCGCGTCCGGAGGCGTCGCGGCGGGTGGCGCGAGCTCTCGGGTTCCGCGAGTTGGGGTCTCAGGTGAGTCTTCGCGTGGAACGCTGACCGCTTTTCGGCTGACCGAGTGGGTGGGTGGAGTCGTGGGGCCGTCTGCTACTTCGCGATCGTCTTCACCTCGCCCGTCTGCGCAGCCGCGCGGTGCGGGTGGCGGCGGCCGTCGCGGTCCTCGCCTGCCGTCGTTGCACGTGGTGGGGAGCGAGGGGGGCGAGGTCGCGGGCGCCGTCCTGCAGGCGGTCGTCGGCTCGTGCCTGCTGAGCCCGTCTCGCGGATGACGCCGGGACGGGCAGGGGTCAGATCGCGGCGGTGAAGCGGGCCAGGAGGGTGCGGAGGGTGGCGCGTTCCTCGGGGGTGAAGGCGTCGGAGATCCTGCGTTCGATGATCACGGCGGCCTCGTCCGCCACCCGGAGCGCCTCGCGGCCCGCGTCCGTGAGGTGGGTCTCCAGCATGGTGCGGTGCCATTGGTGGGGGGAACGTTCGATCAGGCCGTGTTCCAGCAGGTTCTTCAGTACGACGTTCATGGCCTGCGGGGTCACCAGGCACTCCCTGGCCAGGGCGGCGGCGGAGATGCCGGGGCTGGCGTCGAGGGCGAGCAGGGCGGCGTACTGGGGGACGGTCAGCCCGGCGATCTTGACCGCCGCGTGCTTGGCCGCCATGAGTCGCTGCTCGGCGCGCTTGACGTCGAGGCCGAGCCGCTCCTCCGGGGGCATGTCCATGCAGGGAGCCTACAAGCCGGCACGCTATACAAGCCCGTATAGATATCAAAGCTTTGATAGTGTGCTGCCATGTCTGTGATTCCGGAGAGCCACCTCGACCTGCTGACCCGCCCCCTGTACGCCCACCTGGCGACGTTGATGCCCGACGGCACCCCGCAGGTGACCCCCGTGTGGACCGTCTGGGACGGCGAGTTCCTGCGCTTCACCACCACGAACGACCGGCAGAAGGGGCGCAACGCCGCCGCCCGCCCGTACGTTGCCATTTCCGTCAACGACCCCGACCGGCCGTACCGCTACCTGGAGGTCCGGGGCACGGTCGAGCGCGTGGAGCCCGACCCTCAGGGTGACTTCTTCGACGTCCTGGCCAGGCGGTACGGCCTGGACTACGAACGGCCGGTCGGCGACGCCGAACGCCGGGTGGTCATCGTGGTCCGGCCCACCCGCTGCACCAGCCAATGACCGGGCACCTGTAGGACCCTCTAGGACGGCTGCCGGGAGCGGGGCTGGGCGCGCATGTGCATGCGTTCGCCCTGCCGTCCGAACAGGTTGAGCACCTCCACCGGTTGATCGCCCGCGGGGCCGAACCAGTGGGGCAGGTGGGTGTCGAACTCGGCGGCCTCACCCGGCCCCAGGATCAGGTCGTGGTCGCCCACGATCAGCCGGACGCGCCCCGAAAGCACGTACATCCACTCATAGCCCTCGTGCGTGACCGGCTGCGGCCGCTTCTGGTCGGCGGGGATGACCGACTTCCACGCCTGCAAAGGGCCGGGCTGGGTGGTCAGAGGCAGCACGGTCCGGCCGTTGCGGACGACCGGTTTGAGCCGCACGCGCGGATCGCCCACCTCCGGCGCGCCGACCAGCTCGTCCAGCGGCACCTGGTGCGCCTCCGCGATCGGCAGCAGCAGCTCCAGGCTGGGACGGCGCTGCCCCGACTCCAGCCGCGAGAGCGTGCTCTTGGAGATACCGGTGGCCTCGGCCAGGGCTGCCAGGGTCACCCCGCGCTCGGTGCGGAGATGCCTGAGCCGGGCGCCGACCTGGGCCAGCGTGGCGTCTATCCGGGATTGCTGTTCCATGAGGCCCATTCCACCTCCGCTGTCCCGGAAATGGCAACAGAAGTTGTCATCTCCGCGTGCCGGATCGCACCATCGGGGCCAGGAGGTGATCGTCATGACCAAGGCGATGAACAGCAAGGACACCGAGCACGACGTGGTGGTGGTCGGCGCGGGGGCGGCCGGACTGAACGCGGCTCTGCTGCTCGGGCGGGCGCGGCGCAATGTGGTCGTCGTCGACGCGGGCGCGCCGCGCAACGCCCCGGCCGCGCACATGCACGGCTACCTGTCCCGCGACGGCCTGCCGCCGTCGACTTTGCTGGAGCTCGGACGGGCCGAGATCGCCCGGTACGGCGTGCGGCTCGTCCGGGCGCGCGTGGACGAGATCGAGCCGGGCCCGTCCGCGTGGCAGGACGGCGAGATCGGGTTCTCCGTGCGGTTGGAGGGCGGTCCGGTGCTCGGTGCGCGTCGGCTCCTGGTCGCCACCGGCCTGTACGACGAACTGCCCGCCATCCCCGGCGTACGGGAGCAGTGGGGCAAGGACGTCCTGCACTGCCCGTACTGCCACGGCCACGAGGTCGGCGACCGGCCGCTCGCGGTGCTCGGCACGCATCCCAGGGCGGTCCACCAGGCCCTGCTCCTGCGCCAGTGGAGCGACGACGTCGTCTTCCTCGCCCACACCCTCGACCTGACGCCGGCGGACCGCGACCGTCTGGAGGCCCGCGGCCTGCGCATCGTCGAGGGTCCGATCGACCACCTCGTCGTCGAGGACGGACGGCTGCGCGGCGTCGAGCTCGCCGACGGACGGGTGCTGCCACGCGCCGCCGTGTTCCTGTTCCCGCGCATGGTGCCGAACGACCAGCTGCTCACCCGCCTGGGCTGCGAGAAGGACGACGCCGGCTGGGTCGTCACCGACCGCACGGGACGGACGAGCGTGCCCGGCGTCTGGGCGGCGGGCAACGTCGTGGACCCGCGGGCGCAGGTCGTCACGGCGGCGGGGATGGGGGCGGCGGCCGCTTTCGCGCTCAACGCCGACCTGGTGGACGAAGAGGTCCGGCACGCCGTCGAGCGGCGCCGCGCCCCAGCTCGCTAGCAACCCCCTCATACGTAAGGAGGTCTCGTCATGCCCGCGCATGCTCCGGGCTCGGTGCGCAGCGTCACCGAGCAGAACTTCATCGAACGCGTCCTCCAGGCGGAACGTCCGGTTCTGATCCAGTTCTGGGCGGCGTGGTGCCGTCCGTGCCGGCTGGTCACGCCGATCGTGGAGAGCCCGGCCGCCCGGCACGACGTCACCGCCGTCCCCGCCTACCTCACCGCGGCCCTGCGCGACGCGGGGGTAGACCGTTGAGCGCCGAGGCCGCGGCCGCCCGGGGGACGGCGGTCGCCCGCGGCAGGCTCCCCCTGGGGGTCTACCTGCTGTCCTTCAGCCTGTTCTCGATGGGCAGCGCGGAGTTCCTGCTCGCCGGGGTGCTGCCGGCGGTCGCCGAGGACCTGCGGATCACGCTGTCCTCCGCCGGCGGGCTGATCTCCGCCTTCGCCGCGGGCGTCGTGATCGGCGGGCCGCCGCTGGCCATCCTGACCCTCCGCTGGCCGCGCCGGACGACGCTGGTGGCCGCCCAGGCGACCTTCGCCGCCTGCGTCGCGGTCGGCATCCTCACCGACAGCCATCCGGTGCTGCTGGTCGCGCGGTTCCTCTGCGGTCTCGCGTACGCGGGGTTCTGGGCGGTCGCGGCGGTCACCGCGATCGGACTGGTCCCGGCGGACCGTACCGCCCGCGCGTCCGGGGTCGTCGTCAGCGGGCTGAGCCTGGCGATGATCGCGGGTGGGCCGGCCGGGGCGATGATCAGCTACTTCACCGGGTGGCGTGGCGGGTTCTGGGCGGTGGTCGCCCTCACCGTCGCGGGCGCCGTCCTGACGCTCGTCGCGCTGCCCGCCACCGGCGGGCACGGGCGGGCGAGCGTCCGCGGCGAGCTCCGCACGATGCGGCGGCCTCAGCTCTGGGTCGTGTACGCCGTCACCCTGCTGAGCACCGCGGCCTACATGATCTCCTACAACTACCTGGCGGCGTTCCTGACCGAGGTCACGGGCGTGCCCGGGGTCTGGGTCCCGGTGATCCTGACGCTCTTCGGCGTGGGGGCCTTCGCCGGGTTGTCGATCGGCGGCCGGATCGCCGACCGGTTGCCCACGCACGCGCTCCTGGCCGGGGTGCTCGGCATCGCCGCCTGTTCCGTGCTGCTCGCCGTGCTCGGACGGCACGTCCCGGCCGTCGTGCCGCTGGTGCCGCTGCTCGGCGTGGCCGGGTTCGTGCTGAACCCGGCCGTCTACGGGCGCGTGTTCGCCATCGCGTCGGGGGCGCCGACGCTCGCCGGGGCCACCACCGTCTCGGCCTTCCAACTGGGCATCAGCCTCGTCCCGGTGCTGGCCGCCGCCGCACTGGACGCCGGGGCGGGGATCGCCGCCGTCCCGTGGATCGGCGCGGCACTGGCCGCGACCACGCTCGTCCCCGTCCTGCTGGACCGCTTGTTGTCGCGCCGGTCGCTCTGAAGGTCGTCTTCGCTGTGTGGTGCGGATCACAGTGGGGGCGTGTCACGGATGGGGTGGCTGTTTGCATCGCGTGGTCAGAGGCACCGTACGAAAGGGACGATGATGACCACACAGCGCGAGAACGGCAAGGCTCCGCATCACATCCTGGTTCTGGGGGCGGGGTACGCGGGGATGGCGGCGGCGGTTCAGCTCGCGGCGCGGACCAAGGGGCGTGAGGACGTCCGGGTGACGCTGGTCAATCCGCAGGAGCGGTTCACCGAGCGGTTGCGGATGCACGTCGTGGCGAGTGGGCAGCAGGTCGCCGAGATGAGCATTCCGGAGCTGCTGGAAGGTACGGGGGCGCGGTTCGTCCGGGGCTGGGTGACGGCCGTGGACGCGGACGCCAGGAGCGTGCGGATCGACGACGACCGGGTCCTGCACTACGACACCCTCGTGTACGGGCTGGGCAGCGTGGCCGACACGGCGACCGTGCCCGGGGTGGAGGAGCACGCGTACACGCTGGACAGCGTGCAGGACGCCGAGGCGCTGGCCGCCCGGCTGACCCGGCTGGCCCAGGCGGGCCGGGGCACGGTGGTCGTCAGCGGCAGCGGGCTGACCGGCGTCGAGTCGGCCGCCGAGATCGCCGAGCGTCACCCCGAGCTGGACGTCGTGCTGCTCGGCAGGCAGGAGCCGGGCGCGGCCATGGCGGCCGGGCCGAGGGCGTACCTGCGCGAGGCCCTCGCCCGGCTGGGCGTGCGGGTGCGTAGCGGCGTCGAGGTCACGAAGGTGCTGCCCGGCTCGGTGGAGGTGGCGGGCGGGGAGAGCGTCGCCGCGGACGCCGTGCTCTGGACGAGCGGGACGCGGGTCTCGCCGCTGGCGGCGGCCGCCGGGCTCACCGTGGACGAGCGCGGCCGCATCGTCACCGACGCCTTCCTGCGCTCGGTGTCGCACCCGGACGTGTACGCCCTCGGCGACGCGGCCGCGATCAGCCAGGGCTACGGCGTCATGCACGGCACCTGCCAGAGTGGCATGCCGACCGGCGTGCACGCCGCGGTGTCGATCCTGCGCGCCCTGGACGGCCGGCGGCTCAAGCCGTTCCGCTTCGGCTACTACCACACCCCGGTGAGCCTCGGACGGAACGACGGCGTCGTGCAGTTCACCCACCCCGACGACAGCCCGCGCAGGGTGTACCTCACCGGCCGGATGGCCGCACGGTATAAGGAGACGGTGACCGCAGCACCCTGGCCGACGTACGTCCGCATGAAGAAGATGCCGGTCTCCGGCGCGCTCTGGCCGCGTGGCGGCCGGTTCACCCGGATCGGCGCCGGGCGATGAGCCGCGCGTACTCGGAGCAGGATCAGCAGGTCTTCGACGAGCATCGCAGGCTGCTGTTCTCGGTGGCCTACCGCGTACTGGGGTCCGTGGCCGACGCGGAGGACGCGGTCCAGGACGCCTGGATCAGGTGGTCGGCCGACGACCGTTCGCAGGTGGCCGATCCGAAGGCGTATCTGGCGCGGATCGTGTCGAACCTGGCGTTGCAGCGGTTGCGGTCGACGCAGTACCAGCGCGAGACGTACGTGGGGCCGTGGCTGCCGGAGCCGATCCTGACCAGCGGCGACACCGCCGACGACGTCGCGGGCGCCGACTCGGTCTCGACGGCGATGCTGGTGGTCCTGGAGACCCTGAGCCCGCTCGAACGGGCGGTGTTCGTGCTCAAGGAGGTCTTCGGCTTCAGCCACGCCGAGATCGCCGAGGCGGTGGAGCGTTCCGAGGCGGCGGTGCGCCAGGTCGCGCATCGGGCGAAGGAGCACGTACAGGCCCGCCGGCCGCGCTTCACGGCGGACCGGACGCGGCAGCGGGACGTCACGCGGCGCTTCCTGGCCGCCGCGACCGGCGGCGACATCAACACGCTCATGGAACTGCTGTCCCCCGACGTCACCCTGTGGACCGACGGGGGAGGCAAGGTGCGCCAGGCGCTGCGGCCGGTCGTGGGCGCGCAGACGGTGGCCTCGTGGTTCGCCGCGATCGGCACGGTCTCCTACCAGGGCGTCGAGCCGGGCGACATGCGGGCCGAGCTCGCCGAGATCAACGGCGGCCCCGGCGTGGTGTTCAGCGGTCTGGGCCGGGTCGTCGCCACCGTGACCTTCGACTTCGACGCCGACGGGCACATCACCGCCGTCCACAACGTCGCCAACCCCGACAAGCTGGGCGCGATCGCGGCTGGGACCGCCCGCGACCTCACGCCTTGACAACCGTCGCTGACCCGGACGGTGGCGACGACCTGACATGTCGGTTGTCCGCCATGACCTAGTCATGGTGTGTAAGTCCCTTTCTGGCGAAACTTTGTTCTGCCGGTTGCGCAACCCCCCAACCGGTAGAAAGAGAGCCACCGCCATGCCATTCAGTCGTAGAGCGGCGCTGCTCAGCGCCGCCCTCGCCGCCACGCTCGTCGCGGCCGGCACCGGAAGCGCCCACGGTGACGCGACGGCCCCCGCCGCCGGAGTCGCCGGCGTCACCGGCGTCCCGGCGTCGTCGGTCACCACCGCGCGGGTCACCCTCATCACCGGGGACGAGGTCACCGTGGCCGGCCAGGCCGGCCGTCCCGTCTCGGTCACCGTCACCCCCGGCGAACGCTCGGCCGGCGACCTGCGCACCTACACGGTGGGCGGCGACGTGTACGTGCTGCCGAACGAGGCCGCGCCGCTGGTCGCCTCGGGCCAGGTGGACAAGCGGCTGTTCAACGTCACCCAGCTCATCGCCCAGGGGTACGACGACGCCCACAGCGAGTCGATCCCGACCATCGTCCGCTACTCCGGCAAGGGCCTGGCCAAGGCCGCTCCGCCCGACGGCGGCCGGCTCACCCGGTCCCTGCCCGGTATCCGGGGAGCGGCCGTCGCCGCGGACAAGAAGCGCGGCGGCGCGTTCTGGGAGGCCGTGGACGACGACACCGCCAAGGCGGGAACGCCCAAGGCCCGGCTCTCCGGCGGCATCGAGAAGCTCTGGCTGGACGGCAAGGTCAAGACGCTGCTCGACAAGAGCGTGCCGCAGATCGGCGCCCCCGAGGCATGGGCCGCCGGTTACGACGGAACCGGCGTCAAGGTCGCCGTCCTGGACACCGGTGTGGACGCCGAGCACCCCGACCTGGCCGACCGGATCGCCGAGAGCCGCAGCTTCGTCCCCGGCGAGACGGCTCAGGACGGCCACGGGCACGGCACGCACGTCGCCTCCACGATCGCGGGCAGCGGCGCGGGCTCGGGCGGCAAGTACAAGGGCGTGGCGCCCGGCGCCCGGCTGATCGTGGGCAAGGTGCTGGCCGACGAGGGCGCCGGCATGGAGTCGTGGATCCTCGACGGGATGAACTGGGCGGCCCACTCGGGCGCGAAGGTCGTCTCGATGAGCCTGGGCGGCCAGGAGGGCGCCGACGGCACCGACCCGATGGCCGTGGCGGTCAACGAGCTGACCGCCGAGACGGGCGTGCTGTTCACCATCGCCGCGGGCAACAGCGGCCCGGGGGCGACCACGGTGGGCTCGCCCGGCGCGGCCGAGGCGGCGCTCACCGTCGGCGCGGTCGACTCGGCCGACGCGGTCACCGACTTCTCCAGCCGCGGTCCCCGCGGCGGCGACGGGGCGCTCAAGCCGGAGATCACCGCTCCCGGCTTCAAGATCGTGGCCGCCCGCGCCGCGGGCACCTCGATGGGCACGCCGGTGGACGGCACGTACACCACGGCGAGCGGCACGTCGATGGCCACGCCGCACGTGGCGGGCGCCGCCGCCATCCTCGCGCAGCGGCACCCCGACTGGACCGCCGCGAGGCTGAAGAACCAGCTCGTCAGCACGGCGCGGACGACGGCCGGCACCTCCGTGCACAGCCAGGGCGCCGGCCGCGTGGACGTGAGCCGCGCCGTACGCCAGCCCGTCTCGGGCTCCGGCGTGATCGACTTCAGGCTCGCCGACTGGGACGCCGGAGAGCCGGCCACCAAGCAGATCGAGTACGTCAACGACGGCGACCAGCCTGTCACCCTGACGCTCGCCGCCAAGGGCGCGGGCGAGGATCTGCCGGCCGCGGCGCTGACCCTGGGCGCCCAGACGGTGACCGTGCCGGCGCACGGCACCGCGTCGGCGGCCGTCAACGTCGACACCTCGGCCGTGCCGGCGGGGGCGCACGGCGCGCACGTCACCGCGTCCACCGCCGACGGCCAGACGGTCGTGACCACGGCCGTCGGCTTCGTCCGGGACGTGGAGCGCTTCGACGTCACCCTCAAGGTGCTCGACCGGGACGGCAAGCCGACCACCGGCGCCGCCGTCGTGCACGACATCAACCTCGACAGGCTGGCCCTTCCGGACAGCTACCTGATCGGCGCGGACGGCACCGCCAAGGTCCGGCTGCCCCGGGGCGAGCACGCCTTCATGGCGGAGATCTTCCACTACGCCGCCGAGGGGAACCGGGTCTGGGAATACACCTACGGCGCCGAGCCGGGCGCGGTCATCGACTCCGACCGGACCATCACCTTCGACGGCGCCAAGGCCGGACCGGTCACCATGGACACCCCGAAGCCGAACCAGGCGAACAGGGTCCGGCTCGGCCTGTCGGTCCAGAGTGCGGCCGGCACCAGCGCCTACGGCCTCGAACAGTGGATGAACGGCGAGACGAAGGTGTACTCCGTCCCGTCCCAGGGCACGAGCAGCCGCTTCGAGTCCCGGGTCGCCTGGTCGCTCACCGCGCCGGAGCTGAAGGCCCAGGTCCTCGGCGCCGGGGCCGAGCCGATCGAGCCGGCCTACTTCCGGGGCCGGGCCGGCTCCGCGCGCATCGACGGCGCCCAGGTCCTGCGGGCCGCGGACGCCGGGACCGGGCGTCCTGAGGACTACGCGGGGCAGCCGGTCCGGGGACGGCTCGCGCTGGTCAAGCGCAGCGCCGAGCTCACGCCGCAGCAGCAGGTCGACAACGCGGCCGCCGCAGGAGCGGGCGCGGTCATCATCTACAACGACAAGCCCGACAACTGGGGCGCCGACAACTGGAGCACGTCGCCGACCAGGATCCCGGCGATGACGCTCGCGGGTGAGCAGGGCGCCCGGCTGGCCGCGGCGGCGGCCAAGGGCAGGCTGCAGGTCCGGCTCTCGGGCACGGCGGTGAGCCCGTACGCCTACGAGCTGGTCAAGTACCGCAACGGCGGCGTCCCGGCGGACCAGCGGTACAAGGTGCGCGACGGCGAGCTGGCCACCGTGCAGTCGTCGTTCCACGCCTCGGCACCGGCCACGGAGGCCGGGTACGCCCGGTCGCTGGTCTCGCCGATGCAGGGCACGGCCTACGCGGTCTTCACCCGGATGATCACGCCGCGGCCCCTCACCGAGTACGTCACGGCCGACCTGCGGACCTTCGAGTCGATGCAGGTGGGCTCGGTCTGGGAGGGCGGCCAGGCGTGGCAGCAGACCGCGCCGTCCGTGCTCAAGGCCGGTCAGCGGGTGTCGCGCGACTGGAACAAGGCGGTGGTCCGCACGGCGCTGCCGGCCGCGGCGGACAAGTCCGCGGTCCGCGAGGGCGCGATCGGCGTGCTCTTCGCGGGCGGGCTGTTCGACACCGCGCCCGGCCAGACGTACCTGTTCCGCGCCTCCGCCGACAAGGAGCAGTCGACGGTCTACCGCGACGGCGAGCTGCTGGGCTCCGCGCCGTCGGCGGCCGTCGCCTTCCCGGTGGTGCCGGAACGCGCCCAGTACCGCGTGGTGACCGACGTGCAGCGGAACGCACCTTTCTGGACGACCTCCACCAAGGTGCGCACCGACTGGACGTTCCACTCGCAGCAGGTGGCCGCCCAGGACCTGCTGCCGGTCCTGTCGATCGACTACGACCTCGACGTGGACGAGACCAACAGCGCCCACGCAAACGCCCCCACCCGCGTCGGCCTCGGCCTGCGCTACCCGAAGGGCCTGGCGGGGCCGCGCATCACCCGGGCCGCCCTGTGGACCTCGGCCGACGACGGCGCCACCTGGCAGCCGGTACGGCTCGCCGGGGCCGGTGAGCGGGCCTTCACCGGCGCGATCAGGAACCCGGCGAAGCCCGGCGGCTTCGTGTCGCTGCGCGTGCAGGCCACCGACGCCGACGGCGGCACCGTCGAGCAGATCGTGACCCGCGCGTACCAGCTACGCCGATAGTTCCAGGTGAGGGGCGTCCCCGGCGGGGGCGCCCCTCACAGCGGGATCATGCCGGACCGGGCCGCGTACCAGGCGAGCTGCATGCGGCTGTCGGTCCCGGCCAGCTTCATCAGCCGCCGGATCCGGCGCTGGACGGTGCGCTCGCTGGTGCCGAGCCGGCTGGCGACCGTCTTGTCCGGCATCCCGGACAGCAGGTACGTCATCAGCGCGACATCGGTGTCGTCCCAAGCCGCGACCCCCTCGGTCACGCTCGTGGCGGTGAGCCGCAGCGGGGTCGCCGCCTGCCACACCCGCTCGAACAACTCGACCAGAAGATGGACCAGGGACTGCCCCCTGACCAGGAGGAAGCCCGGCTCCACGCTCGTCTGGTCAGGTAGGACGGGCAGGAGCACGACCTCCCGGTCCACGATGATCATCTTGCTGGGCAGCTCGACGGCGATCCTGATCTCGTAGCCGCCCTTCAGGAACCTGGCGATCTCGGCCGGGGCCCTGGGGTCGTCCAGCGCGGCGCGTTCGTACACGTAGCGGTAGGTGGCCAGGGCGTTGGTGGAGTCGTCGAGGTTGACGTCGAGCACGTACGGAGGCCGGAAGAACGCCAGCACCTCCCGGCGGGCGCCGCGTTCCAGGTTGCCGAGCCAGGTGGCGAGCTGTTCCGGCGTGGTGAGCGCCTCGATCTCGCCCGCGGGCGAGGCCGCGCCCGTGCGGTACACCTCCACCAGCTCGGCCAGCCTGCCCTGCACCTGCTGCAACGCGGCTTGGCGCTCGGCGATCAGCGTGCCGAGGCCGACGTCGGGGGGCACGGCCATGTACAACCCGGTGTTGTCGCGGCTGGCCAGGCCGAGCGCGACGAGCCGCGTCACGGCCGCCGTCACGGCCGCCACCGGCAGGTCCAGCGCCTCGCCCACATCGGGGATCGTCACCCGGCGGCGGCGCAGGAGCTCCAGGTAGACGACCTCCTCCTCGTCGCTGAACCCCAGCCTATCCAGCATCTCTCATCACTTTCCGGCTGTCTGGCGGCATCACGGTCGCTCGTACGCGGGCGCGGCCAGCTCCCAGAGGCCGACCGGCCGCAGGGTGGCCGCGGCGGCGAGCAGCTGCTTCTCGTCCATGTCCTCGCCGGAGAGCCGCACGAGGGTGTTCCCATGGGCGGTGAACACGACGTTGCCGAAGTCATCTCTCAGGATCCAGAGGTCCGGCGCCGCCTGCACGCAGGTCACATCCTCGTGGCGATCCACTTCGTCAGCGCAGGCCTGCGCCGGGGGCATGGTCTCCGGCAGGACTTCGACCAGGAGGATGTCCGGGGCGCGCTCGTACCTGAGGGAGAGCTCCGGGCCGCGGACCTCCACCTTGTCGAGCCGGAAACCGGGCAGGTCGGGCACGACGTTCGAGGTGTCCCGGGCGGTCATGGCCTGCGCCTGGGCGGCGAGTGCGATCACGTCCTGGTTCGACCACGCCGCCAGGAACAGGGACGCGGCCACGCCGACCGCCGAGACGCGCACAGGTGCGGCAACCGGCAGGGCGATGCCCGCTCCCAGCGCGTAGCCGCACGCCCCGGCGGCCATGATGATCAGGCCGACGCGCCAGGCGCCGAAGCCGACCATGACGGAGACGGGGGCGGTCACGTTCAGGCCGACGTACAGCGCGATGAGGGCGAACTGCCCCAGCAGCGAGGCGAGCCACCAGTTCCGCAACATGGCGTACCAGGACAGCAGCATGCCGAGCGGAAGGGTCGCGAACAGCATCAGCAGCAGGTTGCCCGCGGCGTCATCGGGGCCGTGGAAGGCGATGACCGCCTGTGCCAGGCCGACCACGGCCCCCACGAGCGCCGCACGGATCAACGCATTCATACTCGATCATGGACGTTCTGCGCCCACTGCTGTCAAGAGGGGGTGTCCGCCCGGTCCCGGCGGGAGAACCAGCGCCAGGACGGCGGCAGGAGCAGCAGGACGACGACGGGCAGCGGCCCGAGGGCGGTCGCGAAGAGCACCCGTTCCAGGTCGAGGCCGGGGTCGAGCGCGTCCACCGCGACGGCCCCGCCGACCTGCAGCAGTTCCAGGGCGACGGCGGCCCAGAGCGTCCACGTCCTACGGGCGCCGAAGCGTTCCATCAGCCATCCGGTCAGCAGGAGGAACGTCACCTGCACCCCGAACAGCAGGAGCGGGCCGGGCGCGAAGGCGGCCAACACCGCTCCGGCCAGGAAGACCAGCCCCACGAGGCCGAACGCCACCTGAAGCGTCATGACGAACCTGGCGGCCCGTACGACGAAGGGCATCGGCTCGATCCCGACCGTCTTCATCATGGGACAAATGCTGACGGATCGGCCATCCATCGGGACAGAGAAACCACGCGTGAATCCCACCTTTCGATCAGGAGACGATCGTCCCCCGCAGGGGCCCCCAATTGGACAGCGGCATGCGCGCAACGGATATTGGACGGGAATAGGAGGATCTATTACATGGATGCGCGTCTGGACCATCTCGTTCTCTGGGTCTCCGACCAGCTCGCCGCCCTGCGTTTCTACGAGCAGGTGGTGGGCCTGCCGGGGGTCCGGGGGGAGGAGTTCCGCGAAGGCAAGGCGGGGTTCCCGAGTGTACGGATCACCGATGAGACGATCATCGACCTGATGGCGCACGACGTGTCGAACGGCGTGGAGGAGGGCACGGGGGTGACGGGCAGCGCCGGGCACCAGATCAACCACTTCTGCCTGTCGGTGAGCCGGGAGGACTTCGACGCGCTCCAGGTCCGGCTGAAGGACCACGGGATCGAGGTCACCGGCAGAGGCTCCAACTCCTTCGGCGCCCAGGGCATCGCCCCCGAGACCATCTTCTTCCCCGACCTGGACCGCAACGTCATCGAGGTTCGTCACTACCGCTGAGCCGGCGAGGTTGTCGGTCGGGTTTGGTAGACAGACGGCATGGGTGTGAGCGTCGACGAGTTCCTTGATCTGGTGCGGGGGTTGCCGGAGGTGACCGAGCATCCCAGCGCGGAGTGGGTCGGTTTCAAGGTCAACGGCAAGGGCTTCGGCTACCTGTGGGAGAAGACCGAGACGGTCGGGGTCAAGGCCACGATCGAGGAGCAGCTCGCGCTGGTGGCCGAGCGGCCCGAGGTGTTCGAGGTGCAGTTCACCGCCGGGCGCTTCGGGTGGGTCGTCGTCCACCTCGACAAGATCGAGGCCGACGAGCTGTTCGAGCTGATGGCCGAGGCGTGGTGCCTGACCGCGCCCCGGCCGCTGGTCAGCGCGTTCGAGGAGGCGCACCAGATCGCCCCGTCATGAGCCGCGGGTAGTCTCGGGCAGCGTGACCCCCATCGACATCCGGCTGCGCGAATGGCGTGAGGACGACGCCTCGGTCGTGCTGCGTGCGTTCGAGACGCCCGATCTGCGCCGCCAGTCGCCTTTCCCCGTCGTCACGCTCAAGGACGCGATGGGCTGGATCACGTCCTGGACGGGCGTGGGGCACGCGTTCGCCGTGACCGTCGAGGGTGGCACGGTGGTCGGGAACGTGGCGGTGGCCGGGATCGACGCCCACGACAACGGGTGGGTGTCCTACTGGGTCCTGCCCCCACACCGGGGGCTCGGGATCGCGACGGCGGCCACCGAGGAGCTGGCCCGGTGGGCGTTCGGCGAGCGCGGGCTCTTCCGGCTGGAGCTGGGGCACCGCACCGACAACCCGGCGTCGTGCCGGGTGGCGACCAAGGCGGGGTTCCTGGCCGAGGGCATCGAGCGCGGCAAGCTCTGCTACGAGGGCGTGCGCCACGACGTCGAGCGCCACGCCCGCCTCGCCACCGACTGACCCCGCCCCGCGGCGGGCCGGTGGCGGCGGAGCAGGGCCGCGGGCCGGGGTGATCGGCCGGCCTGGTCACGTGGTGGTGGGGTGAACTACCCTTTCCGGGTGGACAGCGAGAGCCGGGCCGCGGCCGGGCTGCTGGCGGCCCTGAGCAGGGCGGCCGAGATCCTCGCCGACTTACGCCACCCCTTCGTGCGCGGCAACCCCTTCACCCGCTTCGTCCCACCCTCGGGCGTGCGCACCGGCACCGCGTTCACCCTGCCCGACGGCCGCGAGGTGCTCTTCGAGGTCTCCCTCACCGTCTCCGGCGACGCCTTCCACGTGGAGGGCGGGATCACCGCCGAGGGCGAGCCGCTGCTGGAGCTGCCGCGCCGGAGCCTGCCGGACGTACACGACGCGCTCACCGTCCTGGACGACTACGCCGGCGACGTCGCCGCCCCCGCTGACCGCATGCTGGACGGACTTCTGGACGAAATTGTCTAATTGTCTGACAATGGAGGCATGAAGAACGGACCTCTCGCCGTCGTGGGCGCCTCCGCGCTCTGGGGCACCGCCGGCACCGCGGGGCTGCTCGTCTCGGCCGGGTCGGTCGGTTCGGTGGACTCGGTCGCGCTGGCCGCCGCCCGACTGGTCATCGGCGGCGCCGCGCTCGGCCTGCTGGCGAGGGCCGGCCTCAGGCGAGTGCTGCGGCCGGGGCTGCTGCTGGCCGCGCTGGCGGTGGCGGCGTACCAGTTGTGCTTCTTCGCGGCGGTCGCGCGGACCGGGGTGGCCATCGGCACGGTGGTCGCGATCGGCAGCGGGCCGGCGTTCACCGGCGTGCTGTCCTGGGTGCTGCACCGGCGGCGGCCGAGCGGGCGGTGGGCGCTGGCGACCGCGGCGGCGGTCTGCGGCTGCGCGGCGCTGATCGTCGGCGGCGGCGCGCAGGCGGGCGGGCGGCTGGTGTCGGGCGTGCTGTTCGCGCTGCTCGGCGGCCTGCTCTACGCCTTCTACGCGGTCTCCGCCGCCAGGGCCATCGAGCAGGGGGCCGAGTCGGACGCCGTGATGGGGGTGATGTTCGGCGGCGCCGCCGTGGTCATGCTGCCGGTGCTGCTGGTCGGCGGCGTCGGCTGGATGGGGGAGCCGCGCTCGCTGCTCGCCGTGCTCTACCTGGGCCTCGGCACCACCGCGCTGTCCTACGTCCTGTACGGGCGCGGCCTGCGCACCACGCCGGTCGCCACGGCCGCGACGCTGGCCCTGACCGAGCCGGCCGTCGCCGCGCTGCTGGGCCTGCTGGTGCTGGGGGAGCGCCTGGCCCCGCTCTCGGTCGCCGGGCTGGTGCTGCTGGTGCTCGGCCTGGTGGCGGTGGCCGTGCCGGAACGAGGCAGGGAACGCGTCGCGGAAACGGCACTAGCATCACAGCCGTGATGTTGCCCCTCAAACCCGTCTCCACGGTCGGCGCGCTCGCCGACGCCCTGCGCAGCCGGGTGCTCTCCGGCGAGATCGCGGCGGGGACGTCGCTGCCCGAGCAGGAGATCGCCGCGTCGTACGGCGTGGCCAGGCCGACCGTGCGCGAGGCGCTGGCCGGTCTGGTGCACGAGGGACTGCTCAGGCGCGAGCGCAACCGCAGCGCCTATGTCCCGGAGGTGACGATCGCGGACCTCCAGGACCTCATGTACGTGCGCCGGCCCCTGGAGGACCTCATGGCCCAGGCCGTCGCCGGCCGCCGGGTCCCCGACGCTGAGGCCGCGCTGCTCAGATGGGAGGAGCTGCCCGCCGACGCGCCGTGGTCGGCGACCGTGGCCGAGCACATGGCCCTGCACGAGGCGCTGATCGAGGCGGCCGGCAGCAGGCGGCTCGTACGCCTCTACGCCGCGCTCGCCGCCGAGACCAGGCTCGGCATGGTCCGTCTGCGCGAGGTCTACCGCGACCGGGACGTCCTGGTCCGCGAGCATCGCGAACTGCTCGACGCCATCGCGGCGGGCCCGGCGGAGGCGGCACAGGCGGCCGTAGCGGCGCATCTCAGCCACAACTGGGGCAGTCCCGAGCGTCCCTGAACGGAAACGCCATGGCCGTCATTGAGCGCGAGCCCTTGCGGGACAAGCCCGGAACTCGCAAGAATCGCGGCCATGCACGGCAACCCGATGCCGGACTCCTACGTATATGTCACCGAAGAGGGCGTCACCCGTCACTACGCCGACGGCAGCGTCGAGGCCCTTGCGTGGGAGGACGTGGCGGAGGTCCGGGTCGCCACCGAATCCGGGGAAGACGTTCTCTTCATCCTGCTCGATCGTGAGGGCGAAGGCTGCGTGGTGCCGCGTTCCGCGACTGATGCCACCTTTCTCGCCCGTCTACGCTATTTGCCCGATTTCGATCTCGACCGGCTGAACCTGGCCGCCGATTCCGCGCGTGACGGGGTTGTGGTCGTGTGGCGCAGCCCTGATCCGCCGTCCGCATTGCCGGATCTGGAGTACGACTAGCGCGTTCGCTAGCCTGTTACCTGGCGAAATGTCGCCATAAACATCACATTTCCTCGCCCGCGTGCTGCACTTTTGGATCGTTCCGTCAACCCCCGAAACCCCTAGATCGACGTCCGATTGTGGACATTTCCCGTTATTCCCCAGGTTGGAATCGATCTTTACTCTTTAGTGGGGGCCGCCGCCCTTGATAACGCATGGGTCATTGTCAACCTATGTGGCACAAGGAACGTCCTGTTATCGCGGTGAAAGCAGTTATCACAGGGTGGTGCTATGAGGGTGGGGACTGGGGAGTCCACTGCTGTGCTCCTCAAGGCCGCGCCACGCCTTGAGTCCAGCATCTGGACCCGGGCGTACCTGCGGCTCCTGTTAGGCGGAGACACGGCATGCGCGCTGCTCGCGTGCGTGTGCGTGCTGGGCGTACGCCTGGCCTCCGGCGTGTACGTGCCGATCGCCGAGTACGTGCTCGGGCTCGGCCTGCTCGTCGCGTGGCCGGCAGCGCTCAAGATGGGAGGCGCGTACCGCCAGCGCGCCAACGGCGAGGGCCCGGAGGAGTTCAAGGCCGTCTTCACCGGCGGGATCGGGCTGATGGCCACCACGGCCGTCCTGGCCTACGCCACGCAGACGGCCATCGCGCGCAGCTTCGTCATGGCGATGCTGCCGCTGGTGCTGATCGCCACGCTCTACTTCCGCTACCGCATGCGCAAGCGGCTGCATCGCAGGCGGGCGATCGGCGAGTACATGCGGCAGGTGATCGCGGTCGGGCACCGGGAGTCGATCCTCGACCTCGTCGTGCAGTTCCGCCGCCAGCCGCACCACGGCATGCAGGTCGTCGGGGCCTGCCTGCCGCACGACACGCTGGACGTCGACCTCGACGGCATCCCCGTGATGGGCTCCTTCGGCGACGTCGCCGAGGTCGTGGCCCACTCACGGGCCGACGCGGTGGCCGTCCTGGCCTGTCCCGAGCTGGACGGGGCGGCGCTGCGCCGGCTGGCCTGGAGCCTGGAGACGGCGCGTACGGACCTGTTCGTCGCGCCCGCGCTCATGGACGTCGCCGGCCCGCGCATCAGCATCAGGCCGGTGGCCGGGATGCCGCTGCTGCACGTGGAGCACCCGGAGTTCGACGGCACGCGGCAGTTCGCGAAGGCGGTCTTCGACCGCATGGTGGCCGGCGCGGCCCTGTTGGTGCTCGCGCTGCCGCTGCTGGCGCTCGCCCTGGTGATCAGGCTGACCAGCCAGGGTCCCGCGCTGTTCCACCAGACCAGGGTGGGCAGGGGCGGCAGGGAGTTCCGGGTGGTGAAGTTCCGCACGATGGTGGTCGACGCGGAACGGCTCAAGCACCAGCTTCTTGAGGCGAACGAGTTCGACGGGGTGCTGTTCAAGATGAGGAACGATCCAAGGATCACCCGGGTGGGCGCCTTCCTGCGCCGTTACTCCCTGGACGAGCTGCCGCAGCTGCTCAATGTGATCCGTGGTGAGATGTCCCTCGTCGGCCCCCGTCCGCCGCTGCCGGAGGAGGTCGCCAGGTACGGCGCCGACGTGCGCCGCCGCCTGGTGGTCAAGCCCGGCATGACCGGCCTCTGGCAGGTCAGCGGCCGTTCCGACCTGACGTGGGAGGAGTCCGTACGGCTCGACCTGCGTTACGTGGAGAACTGGTCGCTCCTGCTCGACCTGCAGATCCTGTGGAAGACCTGGTCCGTCGTCACCCGTGGAGAAGGGGCTTACTAGCAGTGAAGGCACTCGTGCTCGCCGGGGGGTCGGGCACACGGCTCCGGCCCATCACGCACACCTCGGCCAAGCAGCTGGTCCCCGTCGCCAACAAGCCGGTCCTGTTCTACGGGCTGGAGGCCATCGCGGCGGCCGGGATCAGGGAGCTCGGCCTGGTGGTCGGGGACACGCAGGCGGAGATCGAGTCGGCCGTCGGGGACGGCTCGGCGTTCGGGCTGCAGGTGACCTACCTCCGCCAGGAGGCGCCGCTCGGGCTGGCGCACGGCGTGCTGATCGCCCGCGAGTACCTGGGCGACGACGACTTCGTGATGTACCTGGGCGACAACTTCGTCGTCGGGGGCATCAACGACCTGGTGGACAGGTTCACCAGGGAACGGCCCGCCGCGCAGATCATGCTGACCAGAGTCGGCGACCCCGGCCAGTTCGGGGTCGCCGAGCTGGACGCGGAGGGCCGCGTGGTCGGCCTGGAGGAGAAGCCGGCCAGCCCCAAGAGCGATCTGGCGCTGGTCGGCGTCTACCTGTTCAGCCCGGCGATCCACGCCGCCGTCGCCGAGCTCAAGCCGTCGTGGCGGGGCGAGCTGGAGATCACCGACGCGATCCAGTGGCTGATCGAGGCCGGCCTGCGTGTGGAGTCGTCGGTGATCTCGGGATACTGGAAGGACACCGGCAACGTCACCGACATGCTGGAGGTCAACCGGCTGGTCCTGGAGTCGGTCGAGCCCGGCGTGCGCGGGCGGGTCGACGAGGCCAGCGAGCTGATCGGTCGGGTGGTGGTCGAGCCGGACGCGGTGGTCGAGCGCTCCCGCGTGGTCGGCCCGGCGATCATCGGCCGGGGTGCGCGCATCCAGGACAGCTACGTCGGGCCGTTCACCTCGGTCGGCGCGTCGTGCGTGGTCACCGGCAGCGAGATCGAATACTCGATCCTGCTGCCTCGGGCGTCCATCGACGGCGTGGGCCGGATCGAGGCGTCCCTGATCGGCCACGACGTCGAGGTCACCCGAGCGCCCAACACGCCCAGAGCCCACCGCCTCGTGCTGGGCGATCACAGCAAGGTACAGATCACTACATGACAAGAATTCTGGTGACGGGCGGCGCGGGGTTCATCGGCTCCCACTTCGTCCGGGGGCTGCACGACGCGTACGTGACCGTCCTCGACAAGCTCACCTACGCCGGGAACCGCGCCAACCTCGAAGGCGTGCGCCACGAGTTCGTCCACGGCGACATCTGCGACGCGGAGTTGCTGCGCGAGGTCGTCCCGGGTCATGACCTGGTGGTGAACTTCGCCGCCGAGTCCCACGTCGACCGGTCGATCGAGGGCGCCGCCGCCGAGTTCATGCGGACCAACGTGCTCGGCACCCAGACGCTGCTCCAGGCGTGCCTGGAGGCGGGCACGCCGAAGGTCGTCCAGGTCTCGACGGACGAGGTCTACGGGTCGATCGACATCGGCTCCTGGGACGAGTCCGCGCCGGTGCGCCCGCGTTCGCCGTACGCGGCCAGCAAGGCGGGCGGCGACCTGATCGCCCGCTCGTACGCGATCACCTACGGCCTGGACGTGTCGATCACCCGCTGCGGCAACAACTACGGCCCCCGGCAGTACCCCGAGAAGCTGATCCCGCTGTTCGTCACGAACCTGCTGCGCGGCCGCCAGGTCCCGCTGTACGGCGACGGCGGCAACGTGCGTGACTGGATCCACGCCGAGGACCACTGCGCCGGAATCCGCCTGGTCGCCGAGAAGGGCGAGCCCGGCGAGGTCTACCACATCGCCGGCACCGCCGAGCTGACGAACAAGGAGCTGACCGCCCGCCTGCTCGAAGCCTGCGGCCGCGACTGGGACTCGGTGCGCTACGTCGAGGACCGCAAGGGCCACGACCGCAGGTACTCCCTGGACGACGCCAAGCTGCGCAAGCTCGGCTACCGCCCGGAGATCCCGTTCGACCAGGGGCTGAAGGACACCGTCCGCTGGTACGCCGACCATCGCGACTGGTGGCCCTCGTGACCGGAGGTCTGTCATGAGGTGGCTCGTCACGGGCGGCGGCGGCATGCTGGCCGCCGACGTGCTCGAACGGGCGGCGCGGACCGGCGATCCGGTGCTCGCGCTCGGCCGTTCCGAGCTCGACCTGTGCGACCGGCGCTCCGTCCGCGACTTCGTCACCGCCTACCGGCCCGGAGTGGTGGTCAACTGCGCCGCCTGGACCGCCGTGGACGACGCCGAGACCCACGAGGCCGAGGCGCTGGAGATCAACGGGCACGCGGTGGGCTGGCTGGCGGAGAGCTGCGCGCGGGCCGGGGCGCGGCTCGTGCACGTGTCCACCGACTACGTCTTCGACGGAACCGCGCCGGCGCCGTACCCGGAGGACGCGCCGACCGCGCCGGTGAACGCGTACGGCAGGACCAAGCTCGCCGGTGAGCGAGCGGCGCTGGAGCACGGGCACCACGTGGTGCGCAGCGCCTGGCTGTACGGCGCGGCCGGCCCCAACTTCGTGCGCACCATGATCAGGCTGGCGGCCGAGCGCGACACCGTGGACGTGGTCGACGACCAGCGCGGCCAGCCGACGTGGACCGCCGACCTGGCCGACTACCTGGTACGGCTGGCGCAGTCCGAGCTGCCGCCGGGCGTCTACCACGGCACCAGCTCCGGGGAGACGACATGGTGCGGCCTGGCCAAGGAGATCTTCACGCTGCTCGGCCTGGACCCGGAGCGGGTGCGCCCGGTGAGCTCGGCGGGCTTCCCCCGGCCGGCCCGGCGTCCGGCCAACAGCGTGCTCGCGCACACCAGGGGAGAGCCGATCCGGGACTGGGACCAGGCGCTGCGCGCGGCCTGGCCGGCGCTGACGCACGGGCGCCGGTGCGGCGTCGCGTAGGCGGCGCGGTGCTGTGGCTCATGGTGGCGGGCCTGGCGGGGTGGGCGGGGCTGCGGCTGTCCGGGTGGGAGCCGAAGTTCCTGTGGTCGCAGCTCGTGTCGTTCACGCCGTACGCGGCGGCGCTGTCGGTGGTGCCGCTGGGCTTCGCGTTCCACCTGCGCTCCTGGCCGCTGATCGCCGCCGCGCTCGCCGTGACGTGCGCGTTCGCGGTGGCCGTCGTGCCGCGCGCGGTGCCCGAGGGCAACCCGCCGGCCGCCGGGCCGGTGCTGCGGGTGATGGCGGTCAACCTGCTGCACTCCTCCGTGCTGCCGCCGGTGCTGGTGGAGACGGTCGAGCGCGAGCGGCCGGACGTGCTGAACCTGCTGGAGTTCACCGGCCTGATGCGGGAGCGGGTGGAGGAGCTGGGGCTGGCGCGGCTGCTGCCGTACCGGATCGTGCTGCCGGGGGAGGACTCGTCGGGGGCGGCGATCTACTCGCGTTACCCGCTGCGGGCGGCGGACCTGCCGATCGCGGCGCCGCCCTTCGAGGAGAGCCCGCGCCACCTGCCCGCCGTCGTCACGCTGCCGGGCGGGCGGGAGGCCGAGATCGTCGCGGTGCACGCGTGCGCGCCCTCGGAGGGCTGGCGGACGGCGTGCTGGGCGTCCAGCATCCGGGCGCTGCCGCCCGCCGCGGCGCCCTTGCGGATCCTGGCCGGGGACTTCAACTCCACCCTCGACCACGCGGTGCTGCGCGACCTGATCGCCACGGGCTACCGGGACGCAGCCGACGTCACCGGGAAGGGGCTCTCCATGACGTGGCCCTACTACGAGCAGCCGCGGCTGTTCCCGAAGGTGGCCATCGACCACGTGCTGGCCGACCGGCGGATCGCGATCCGGAGCTTCCAGACCCTGCGGGTGCCGAGGACCGACCACCGGGCGACGCTCACCGAGCTGGTCCTTCCTTGATGTGACGTTTCCGGAGCTGAGACCGATATGTCATGGACACCCAGGGGGACGGATGACGAGGTTGCCGGAGAGGAAGACGGTGTTCGGCACCGTGCTGGACGCCCTCACCATGAGCCAGGTGATCGACCGTTGCGTGGCGGCCGTCGCGGCGGACGGCAGGCTGACCATCGGCGTGGTGAACGCCGCCAAGGTCGTCAACATGCGCGCGGACGCCGCCCTGCGCCAGTCGGTGCTGGACAGCGACCTCGTGCTGGCCGACGGGCAGTCGGTGGTCTGGGCCGCGCGGGTGCTCGGCCACCGCCTCCCCGAGCGGGTGGCGGGCATCGACCTGTTCACCGAGCTGATGGCCGAGGGCGCCCGGCGCGGCTACCGGGCCTACTTCCTCGGCGCGACCGCCGAGGTGCTGGCCGGGGTGCTGGACGAGGTGCGCGCCCGCTACCCGGGCCTGGCCGTCGCCGGCTCCCGCGACGGCTACTTCGCGCCGGAGGAGTCGGGCGAGGTCGCCGCCGAGATCGCCGCCTCGCGGGCCGACCTGCTGTTCCTGGGCATCACCTCGCCGAAGAAGGAGATCTTCATCCGCGAGTGGGGGGAGCGCACCGGCGCGCGGATCATCCACGGCGTGGGCGGCTCGTTCGACGTGCTGGCCGGGCGCACCCGGAGGGCGCCGCTGCGCTGGCAGCGATTAGGGCTGGAATGGCTCTACCGCATGCTTCAGGAGCCGTTGCGGCTCGGGCCGCGCTACGTGCGCACCAACGGCAGATTCCTGCTCCTGGTGATCAGGGAGTGGGCCGGTGTCAGACGCAGGATCGAGGAGACGACGTGACGGATCACCGGATCGCTCTGCTGAGCTCCGGCCACCAGGACTTCGTGCGGGACATGCTGGACCTGTCGGTACGCGGCCTGCCCCCCGGATACCGCGACGGCGGCTTCGTCTTCACCCGCCGGGGCCGGCAGCAGGCCGACGGCACCTGGACGGCCGTGCCGGAGGGGCGCAGCATCCGCTACTCCGCGATCGTCGCGCTCGGCGTGGCCACCATGGAGGAGTCCCGGCAGCGGGCGGCGCTGGCCGGTGACGACGTCCTCGACCTGGTGGGGGACCTGGTCAAGCGGCTCCCCGAGGTGACCGGCGCCGGTGACGCCGCGCTGATCTGCTGGGCGGCGGCCGAGAGCGGGCACGCCGACCTCGACCAGGCCCTGAGCCGTCTCGCCGAGCTGGACGCGGGCGATCAGATCTACACCGTCGAGGCGGCGTGGGTGCTGGCCGCCCTGGTCGCGGCCGGGGTGCGCGACGTCCGCGCCGAACGGGCCCGCGAACGGCTGCTCGGCGGGCTGGCCGGCAACAGGCTCTACCCGCACGCGCTCGGCCGGGGCCCGCTGGTGCCCCGCTACCGCGCCCACGTGGGGTGCTTCGCCGACCAGGTCTACCCGCTCCAGGCGCTGGCCAGGCTGCACGCGGCCACCGGCGACGCCGAGGCGCTGCGGGCCGCCGAGCAGGTGGCCGCGGGCATCTGCCGGGCCCAGGGGCCGCGGGGCGAGTGGTGGTGGCACTACGACGCCCGTACCGGCTCGGTGGTCGAGGGGTTCCCCGTCTACAGCGTCCACCAGCTCTCCATGGGGCCGATGGCGCTGCTGGACCTGGCCGACGCGGGCGGCACGGCGTACGTGGCGGAGATCTCCAAGGGGCTCGACTGGATGATCGAGCGGCCCTCGTTCGTGCTCGACGATCTGGCGCTGACCTGGCGCAAGGAGGCCAGGGACGACCCCCGCAAGCTGGTGCGCGGGCTGCGGGCGATGGCGACGGGCGTGCACAGGGGGTCGCGGCTCGGCGTGCTGGACCGGGTCTATCCGCCGGTCGCCGTGGACCGGGAGTGCCGGCCGTACGAGCTGGGGTGGCTGCTGTACGCGTGGCTGGCCAGTTGCGGACAAAGCGCGTGACTTGGCCCTGAATCGGTGCGATAGATCGATTCAGGGCTCGGGGGATATTTCCGTTTCAAGGGGGTTCCCGTGTTACGGCGGCTTCGCCATGCGCTCCTTTCCGTCCTGCTGATCACGACCGGGCTGGCCATCGTCGCGCCACCGCCCGCGCAGGCACTGCCGAGCAGCTTCCAGAGACAGGTGGTCTTCAGCGGGCTGACCAATCCGACCAACATCGAGTTCGCCTCCGACGGCCGGGTGTTCGTCGCCGAGAAGAGCGGCCTGATCAAGGTCTTCGACTCCCTCACCGACAGCACACCGGCGATCTACGCCGACCTGCGCACGCAGGTGCACAACTTCTGGGACCGCGGGCTCCTCGGCCTGGCCCTGCACCCGGACTTCCCGGCCGACCCGCGCATCTACGTGCTGTACTCCTACGACGCGGTGCCCGGCGGCAGCGCGCCACGCTGGGGCACCGCGGGCGCGAGCGCCGACCCGTGCCCGACCCCGCCCGGCGCGACGGGTGACGGCTGCCTGATCACCGGGCGGTTGTCCGTGCTGACGCCCTCGGGCGGCTCGGTGGCCGAGACCCCGCTGATCACCGACTGGTGCCAGCAGCACCCCAGCCACTCCGTCGGCGACCTGGCGTTCGGCCCCGACGGCATGCTCTACGCCAGCGGCGGCGACGGCGCCAGCTTCAACTTCGCCGACTACGGCCAGGACAACCTGACCAGCTCCGACGTCACCCCGGACAACCCGTGCGGTGACCCGCCCTCGCCCGTCGGCACCGCGCTCAGCCCGCCGGCCGCCGAGGGCGGCGCGCTGCGCTCGCAGGACCTGCGCACCGGCGGCGACCCGGCGGGCCTCAACGGCAGCATCATCAGGATCGACCCCGACACCGGCGCCGCCGCCCCCGGCAACCCGAACGCGGGGAGCAGCGACCCCAACGCGGCCCGGATCATCGCCTACGGCCAGCGCAACCCGTTCCGCATCACCGTACGGCCCGGCACGAACGAGATCTGGGCCGGCGAGGTCGGCTGGAACACCTACGAGGAGATCAACCGCATCACCTCTCCGACCGGCCCGGTCAGCAACTTCGGCTGGCCCTGCTACGAGGGCCCGGCCCGGCAGGGCGGCTACGACAACCTGAACCTGACCCTCTGCGAGAACCTGTACGCGGCGGGCCCGGCGGCGGTGACGCAGCCGTACTTCGCCTGGAACCACGCCTCCAAGCCCGCGCCGAACGACCCGTGCCCGTCAGGCGGATCGTCCTCCAGCGGCGTCGCGTTCTACGAGGGCGGCTCCTACCCGGCCGCCTACGACGGCGCGCTGTTCTTCTCCGACTTCAGCAGGTCGTGCGTCTGGGTCATGACCAAGGGCGCGAACGGCCTGCCCGACCCGGCGACGGTGACCACGTTCGACTCCGGCATGCCCGCCGTGGAGGTGCAGACCGGCCCCGGCGGCGACCTGTTCGCGGTCGACTACACCAACGGGCAGATCATCCGATACCTGTACAACAACATCCCGCCGACCGCCGTCATCGGCGCCAGCGCGACCTCGGGCAACGCGCCGCTCACGGTGAACTTCACCTCCGCCGGATCCGCCGACGCCGACGGCGACCCGCTCACCTTCCGCTGGGACCTGGACGGCGACGGCGACTACGACGACTCCACCTCGGCCACGCCGTCCCACACCTACGCGCAACCCGGCTCCTACGTGGTGAAGCTCCGGGCCGACGACGGGCGAGGCGGCCAGGGGACCGCGACCGTCACGATCAACGTGAACAACACGGCCCCCACGGCGACGATCAACTCCCCGTCGCCCTCGCTGACGTGGGCCGTCGGTGACACGATCACGTTCTCCGGCACCGGCACCGACGCCCAGGACGGCACGATCCCCGGCTCGCGGATGCAGTGGAAGCTGATCATGCATCACTGCCCCGGCACCTGCCACGAGCACGAGATCACCACCTTCACCGGCACCGGTGGCTCCTTCGCGCCGCCGGACCACGAATACCCGTCGCACCTGGAACTCCGGTTGACCGTGACCGACGCGCACGGCCTGACCGACACCAAGAGCGTGCTGCTGCAGCCGAAGACGGTGAACCTGACCTTCCAGACCGTGCCCGCCGGGTTGCAACTCGGCTTCAACAGCGAGCAGACCGTCGCCCCCTTCACCAGGACGGTGATCGTCGGCTCCCACAACTCGGTCTCCGCGCCCTCGCCGCAGAGCTCCGGCGGCTCCAGTTACACACTCACCTCCTGGTCCGACGGCGGCGCGGCCACGCACAACGTCACGGCGCCGGCCGGCGCGGCGACCTACACCGCGACCTACCAGCAGTCCCAGGTGCCGGACGGCCTGGTGGCGGCGTACGGCATGGACGCGGGCGCCGGCACGGCGGTCGCCGACGCCTCGGGCAAGGGCAACAACGGCACGGCCGCGAACACGGCGTGGTCCCTGACCGGCAAGTACGGCCAGGCGTTGTCGTTCGACGGCACGTCGAGCTGGGTGACGGTGGCCGATTCGAGTTCGTTGCGTCTGACCAACGGGATGACGTTGGAGGCGTGGGTGCGTCCGTCGAGTGTGACGGGGTGGCGGACGGTGTTGATGAAGGAGTTCGGGGCTGATCTGGCGTACGCGATCATGGGGAGCGGCGGCAGCGGCCCGGCGGCGTTCGTCTACACGTCCTCGGGCGCGAACGCACCGGCGGCGGGCAATCTGCCGTTGAACACCTGGAGTCATGTGGCGGCGACGTACGACGGTTCGACGTTGCGGATGTTCGTCAACGGCACGCAGGTGGCGGCCAACCCGACGGTCGGCAACCTGCGCACCGGGACGAGCCCGTTGCGGATCGGCGGGAACAGCGGTTCGGGCGAGTACTTCAGCGGTCTGATCGACGAGGTGCGGGTCTACAACAAGGCGCTTACCGCCGCCCAGATCACCACCGACATGAACACCCCCGTCGGGCAGCAGGGACCGCCCGACACCCAGCCGCCCACCGCGCCCGGCTCGCTGGCCGCGACCGGCGGTCAGGGCAGCGCCCAGCTCACCTGGACGGCCTCGACCGACAACGTGGCCGTCACCGGGTACACCGTTCACCGGTCGGCGACCGCCGGGTTCACGCCGTCCGGGGCCAACCAGGTGGGCTCGACCGCGAGCACGTCGTTCATGGACTCGGGGGTCGCGGCGGGCACGTATTACTACCGTGTCGTGGCCTTCGACGGCTCCAGCAACACAGGGCCGCCGTCCGACGAGGCGTCGGCGGTGGTCACCCCGCCGCCCACGGTCAGCGGGCTGGTGGCGGCGTACGGCATGAACGCGGGTACCGGGACGGCCGTCGCCGACGCCTCCGGCAACGGCAACAACGGCACCCTCACCGCGGCGACCTGGACGGCCGGCAAGTACGGCCAGGCGTTGTCGTTCGACGGCACGTCGAGCTGGGTGACGGTGGCCGATTCGAGTTCGTTGCGTCTGACGAACGGGATGACGTTGGAGGCGTGGGTGCGTCCGTCGAGTGTGACGGGGTGGCGGACGGTGTTGATGAAGGAGTTCGGGGCTGATCTGGCGTACGCGATCATGGGGAGCGGCGGCAGCGGCCCGGCGGCGTTCGTCTACACGTCCTCGGGGGCGAATGCTCCGGCGGCGGGCAATCTGCCGTTGAACACCTGGAGTCATGTGGCGGCGACGTACGACGGTTCGACGTTGCGGATGTTCGTCAACGGCACGCAGGTGGCGGCCAACCCGACGGTCGGCAACCTGCGCACCGGGACGAGCCCGTTGCGGATCGGCGGGAACAGCGGTTCGGGCGACTACTTCAGCGGTCTGATCGACGAGGTGCGGGTCTACAACAAGGCGCTCACCGCCGCTCAGATCACCACCGACATGAACACGCCGGTCAGTTAGCCCCGGCTGCTCTCGTCGCGCAGCCAGGTGGTGTAGTCGCCCGCGCGGATCGCGCGGGCGGCCCGCCACCTGGCCAGCACGGCCATCGCGGCGAAGACCACGGCCGCGCCCGCCAGGCGCGGCTCCTTCGCCACGATGGCCGCCAGGTCGCGCGGCCCGGTGCGCTCGCCGGCGGTGGCCGAGGTCCGTTCCAGCTCGGTGACGCTGGTCATCGCCCGGACCCGGCGGCGCAGCAGGTCGGCGACCGTGCGCGGCGGATGGATCACCGCGCGGGCCGTGCCGACGATCACGCGTTCGTCGGGTGCGAACGCCAGAGACGCGGTCAGGTCGTCGGCCATCACGGGCGGCAGCGCGCGCAGGCGCTCGTTGCCCACGCCGTTCACCGCGATCACGCCCCGGGCGAACAGTCCGGCGCGGACGTGCGGCAGCCGCGTCCAGATGGCGTAGTAGGCGCGCACCGGCCACGGGCTGCCGGCCAGCCTCAGGTCCCGCTCCGGCCCGGCGGCGAGCGGCCCGTCCGGCGCGCTCAGCACGGCCGCCAGGGCGCGGGCGGAGGCGGTGCTGAGCTCGACGTCGGCGTCGACGTACAGGCGGGGGTAGCCGCGGGCCGCCTGGTCGCCCATGCGCAGCGCCGCGCTCTTGGACGGGACGGGCGTGGTCAGCACCCGCACGTCGTACGGACGCGCCACGTCGGCCGTGCCGTCGGTGCAGCCGTTGGCCACGACCACCACGTCGAACTCGCCGGGCGCCGCCTCGCCGAGCAGGCCGTCCAGCAGGCGGCCGAGCACCTTGGCCTCGTTGTGGGCCGGGATCACGACGCTCACCACGACGGGAGGATCCCCGCGTCGCGGGCCTGCTTGAGCGTGGGGGCGGCGGCGTCCTTCGCCGACAGGACCGGCTCCACGTCGATCGGCCACTCGATGGCCAGGTCGGGGTCGAGCGGGTGGATGCCGTGCTCGTGCGCCGGGTCGTACGGGGAGGAGCAGAGGTAGACGACCGTGGCCGACTCGCTGAGGGCCATGAAGCCATGACCCAACCCCTCGGTCAGGAAGATGCCCTGGCGTGAGACGTCGTCCAGCCGCACCGCCTCCCACCGCCCGTACGTCGGCGAGCCCACCCGGACGTCCACGACGACGTCCAGGGCTTCGCCCGCCAGGCACATGACGTATTTGGCCTGGCCGGGCGGCACGTCGGCGAAGTGGATGCCGCGCAGCACGCCGCGGCTGGAGACCGAGCAGTTGACCTGGGCCAGCTCGATCGAGCGCCCCGTCGCCTCCCGAAGGTCGGCGGCGCGGAAGCTTTCCAGGAAAACGCCCCGGGGATCGCTGTGGATGCGGGGGGTGTAGAGCAATGCTCCATCGATGCTCAGGCGTTTCATGAAGACACTTGTAACACTCATTGCTGCCCACCCGAAGTATGGCTGTGGGTTTCCAAAGGGGGAAATCTTGTCATTTCTGGGTGGGGCCCTTTGTTGATGACATCGTGCCGGTTGTGCGGCTCGACGGACCTGGTCGGCGTGGTGGATCTCGGGGCGACACCGCCCTGTGAGCTCTTCCTCACGACGGAACAACTCGATCAGCCGGAGCTCACCTATCCTCTTCATCTGCGGGTATGCACGGGCTGCTGGCTGGCCCAGATCCCGCCGTTGATCACGCCGGAAGAGACATTCACCGAATACGCTTACTTTGCGTCATTCTCTGCTTCCTGGGTGGAGCACGCGCGGCGGTTCGTCGACTCCGCGGTGGAACGGTTGAAGCCGTCGTTCGTGGTCGAGGTGGCCAGCAACGACGGCTACCTGCTGCAGCACGTGGTCGAACGCGGCATCCGGTGCCTCGGCATCGAGCCGTCGGCCAACGTGGGCCAGGCGGCCAAGGACAAGGGCGTGCCGACGCTCACGGCGTTCCTGACGCCGGAGACGGGCGCGTCGGTGCGGGCCGGGAACGGTCCCGCCGACCTGGTGGTGGCCAACAACGTCTACGCGCACATCCCCGACGTCATCGGCTTCACCAAGGGGCTGCGTGCCCTGGTGGCCGACGACGGCTGGGTCTCGATCGAGGTCCAGCACCTGCTCACGCTCGTGGAGCTGAACCAGTACGACACGATCTACCACGAGCACTTCCAGTACTACACGGTGGCCTCCGCGCAGCGGGCGCTGGCGAGCGGCGGGCTGACCCTGGTCGACGTCGAGCTGGTGCCCACCCATGGCGGGTCGATCCGGTTGTGGGCGCGCCCCTCGGGGAGCCCGTCGGACCGGGTGCTCGACGTGCTCGCCAGGGAGAAGGCCGCCGGGCTGCACGACCTCTCCGGTTACGCGGGGTTCGCGGAGCGGGTCGCCCGCGTCCGCCGTGACCTGTTGCGATTCCTGATCACCGCCGCCGAGGAGGGCAAGACGGTCGCCGGGTACGGCGCGCCGGGCAAGGGCAACACGCTGCTCAACCACTGTGGGATCAGGCCGGACCTGCTGGCCTACACGGTGGATCGCAATCCGTACAAACACGGCAGGTTCACGCCGGGCACCAGGATCCCGATCGCTCCGCCGGAGCGCATCGCCCAGGACCGCCCGGACTATGTGCTGGTCCTGCCGTGGAACCTGCGCGAAGAGCTCACGGCTCAGCTCTCCTATGTGCACGAATGGGGAGGCCGGCTGGTCTTCCCGATCCCACACCTGGAGGTCGTGTGAAGGTTGTACTGTTCTGCGGAGGATTCGGCACCCGGATGCGGACCGGTGTGCCGGGCGAGGTGCCCAAGCCGATGGCGCTCGTCGGTCCGCGACCGCTGCTCTGGCACGTGATGCGCTACTACGCCCACTTCGGACACAAGGAGTTCATCCTGTGCCTGGGGTACGGCGCCCACCACATCAAGGACTTCTTCCTCCGCTACCAGGAGGCCACGTCCAACGACTTCGTGCTGCGCGACGGCAAGGTCGAGCTGCTGTCGAGCGACATCTCCGACTGGTCCATCTCGTTTGTGCAGACCGGGACGAACTCCCCGATCGGCGAACGGTTACGCCGGGTCCGCAGCCATCTGGGCGATGACGAGATGTTCCTCGCCAACTACGCCGACGTGCTCACCGACGCGCCGCTGCCCGAGATCATCGACCGGTTCACCGGCTCCGGGGCGGCCGCCTCGATGATGGTGGTGCCGCCGTCCCAGACCTTCCACTGCGTGGACGTCGGCGAGAACGGGCTGGTCGCCGGCATCTCACCGGTCAGCGAGATGCCGGTGTGGGTCAACGGCGGCTACTTCGTGCTGACCCAGGAGGTCTTCGAGCACATCCCGGAGAACGGCGACCTGGTCGCCGACGGCTGTGCCGAGCTGGCCAAACGCGGACGCCTGCTGGCCTACCCGCACCGCGGCTACTGGCGGCCCACCGACACCGTCAACCAGCGCATGGAGCTGGACGAGGCGTACTCGCGCGGTGTGCGTCCGTGGGCTCTGTGGGAACGGTCCCGGTGATCGGACTGCGTCCCGGAGGCGTGACCTCCGTCGTGGCGCTCGCCGCGCACTGCGACGACCTGGCGATCGGAGCCGGCGGCAGCCTGCTGACGATCTGCGCCGCCCGTCCCGGCCTGCGCGTGGACGCGCTGGTGCTGTCCGGCGGCGGGACCGAGCGGGAGGAGGAGGAACGCGCCGCGCTGGCCGACTTCTGCCCCGGCGCGGACCTGCGGGTGAGCGTGCTCAAGCTGCCCGACGGCTACCTGCCGGCCCGCTGGGAGGAGGCCAAGGCCGCGGTGGAGGAGCTGCGCGCCCGTACCGAGCCCGGCCTGATCCTCGCGCCCTGGCGCGGCGACGCCCACCAGGACCACCGGGGGCTGGCCGAGCTGGTGCCCACCGCCTTCCGCGACCACCTGACGCTCGGCTACGAGATCGTCAAATGGGACGGCGACCTGGCCGCGCCCGCCCTCTACCAGCCGCTCACCGCGGAGGTGGCCGAGCGCAAGGTGGACCTGCTCCAGCGCCACTACGCCTCCCAGCGGCACCGCCCCTGGTACGACCGAGAGGCGTTCCTGGGGCTGGCCCGCATCCGGGGCATCGAGTGCCACGCGCGGTACGCCGAGGCGTTCCACGTATCCAAGCTGACCGTCGATCTGGAGAACTGATGCGGGTACTTCTCACCGGCCACCAGGGCTACCTGGGCAGCGTGATGGCCCCCGTCCTGGCCGAGGCCGGGCACCAGGTCGTCGGCCTGGACTCCGGCCTGTTCGCCGACTGCGTGCTCGGGCCCGAGCCGGAGCCGGTCGAGGCGCACGCCGTGGACCTGCGCGACGCCGGTCCCGAGCACGTCGCCGGGTTCGACGCGGTGATCCACCTGGCCGCGCTGTCCAACGACCCGCTCGGCGCGCTCGCGCCCGACCTGACCTACGACATCAACCACCACGCCTCCGTACGGCTGGCCAGGCTGGCCAAGGAGGCGGGCGTGCGCCGCTTCCTGTACGCCTCCACCTGCTCGGTCTACGGCGCCTCCGGCGGCGCGGACCTGCTGGACGAGGACGCCCCGCTGCGCCCGGTCACGCCGTACGCCGAGTCGAAGGTGCGGGTCGAGGACGACCTGACCGCGCTGGCCGACGACGACTTCACCCCGGTGTTCCTGCGCAACGCCACCGCCTTCGGGTTCTCGCCCAGGCTGCGCGCCGACATCGTGCTGAACAACCTGGTGGGCCACGCCCACCTGACCGGCGAGGTCCGGGTGCTGTCCGACGGCACGCCCTGGCGTCCGCTGGTGCACGCCAGGGACATCGCCGACGCGTTCGCCGCCGCCCTGACCGCGCCGCGCGAGGCCGTGCACGCCACGGCCTTCAACGTGGGCACCGAGGTCAACAACGTGACCGTGGCCGAGATCGCGGCCGAGGTGGTCGCGGCCGTGCCCGGCTCGACGCTGACCATCACCGGCGAGACGGGCGCCGACCCGCGCTCCTACCGCGTCGACTTCTCCCGGATCAGGTCCGCCCTCGGGTACGAGGCCCGCTGGACGGTCAAGGCGGGCGCCGTCGAGCTCATCGACGCCTACCGCGAGCACGGCCTGACCCGGCACGACTTCGACCGCCGCTTCACCAGGCTGGCCCGGCTCGCCGACCGGCGGGAGTCCGGCACCGTCGACGACACCCTGCGGCCATGACCGGCCCCGAGATGCACGACCTGGTACGGCGGCTCTACCCGCTGTGCCGCAGCATCACCGGCGACGGCCTCCGCCGCACCCTGGAGATCATCGACGGGTCGCTCCCGCTGGAGGTCACCGAGGTGCCGACGGGCACGAAGGTCCTCGACTGGACGATCCCCCGCGAATGGAACATCCGCGACGCCTACCTCCAGGACGCCGCCGGGAACCGCGTCGTCGACTTCCGGCGGAGCAACCTGCACGTCGTGGGCTACAGCGTGCCGGTCGAGGCCACCATGTCGCTGGAGGAGCTGCGCGGGCGCCTGCACACGCTGCCCGGCCAGCCGGACCTGGTCCCGTACCGGACCAGCTACTACGCCGAGACCTGGGGCTTCTGCCTGAGCCAGAACACCCTGGACGGGCTGGCGGACGGCCCGTACGAGGTCAGGATCGACTCCACGCTCGCCGACGGCCACCTGACCTACGGCGAGCACGTGATCCGGGGCCGCAGCTCGGAGGAGGTGCTGATCTCCTGCCACGTCTGCCATCCCTCGCTGGCCAACGACAACCTGGCCGGGGTGGCGGTCGCGGTGGCCTTGGCCCGGAGACTGGTCGACCCCTGGTACACCTACCGGTTCGTCTTCGCGCCCGGCACCATCGGCGCGATCACCTGGCTGGCCCGGAACCGCGAGCGCACCGACCGGATCAGGCACGGCCTCACCCTGGCCTGCGCCGGGGACGCCGGGACGATCACCTACAAGCGCAGCAGGCGCGGCGACGCCGAGATCGACCAGGTCTTCGCGTACGTGCTCAAGGACCGGCCGCACACCCTCCTGGACTTCTCGCCCTACGGCTACGACGAGCGGCAGTACTGCTCGCCGGGGTTCGACCTGCCCGTGGGCTCGCTGACCAGGACGCCCTACGGGAGCTACCCGGAGTACCACACCTCGGCCGACAATCCCGACTTCGTGCGGCCCGAGGCGATGGAGGACACCCTGGAGACGTTGTGGAGCGCCGTACGGGTCCTGGAGGGCAACCGCCGCTACCAGAACCTCAGCCCGTACGGCGAGCCCCAGCTCGGAGCGCGCGGCCTGTACGGCTCGCTGGGCGGCCGCAGTGACACGAAACAGGCCCAGATGGCGATGTTGTGGGTGCTGAACCTCTCGGACGGGCTGCACAGCCTGCTCGACATCGCGGAACGGTCGCACCTGCCGTTCCAGGCATTGGCGGACGCGGCGAACGCCCTGCAGAACGCGGGCCTGCTGAAGGAGTGGGTGGATTGAGTCTGGCGCTGAAAGTCGGCGACGTGGTCGAGGTTCTCAGTGCTGAAGAGATCCTGGCGACCCTTGATGAGCGCGGAGAGCTGGACAGCCTTCCGTTCATGCCGGAGATGCTGCGGTTCTGCGGGCAACGGCTCACCGTCCACAAGGTGGCCAACAAGCTCTGCGACACGATGACCAGGACCGGGATGCGGAAGATGGAGGACGCCGTCCACCTGACCGGATCCCGCTGCGACGGCTCGGCCCATGGCGGCTGCCAGACGGCCTGCCTGCTCTACTGGAAGACCGCCTGGGTCAGGAAGGTCGACGGGCCGCCCACGGCCGGCGAGCGGGTCCGCCCCGAGCGGCCGCTGCTGCCGATCCTGGAGGTCAACACCCGGCGGGAGCCGGCGCCCGACGGCGAGGAGCGCTTCCGCTGCCAGGCGACGGAGCTGCTGCGCGCCGCCCCCGAGCTGCTGCCCTTTCGCGACCTCGGGCAGTACGTCACGGACATACGCGTGGGGAACTCCGGGCTCTGGGCCACCATGCGCGCGCTCTTCTTCGGCCTGTTCAACCGCTACCAGCGGCTGTCCAGGAGGTTCCCCCGCGCCCTCCGCATCAGGAACGGCCTGGCCTGGGGCTTCGTGCAGGCGGGCCCGCACACCGGCGCCACCCCGACGGGCACGATCGACCTCCAGCCGGGCGAGCTGGTGCGGATCAAGTCGAAGGACGAGATCATCGCCACGCTCTCCACGAAGGGCTTCAACCGGGGCCTCGGCTTCGAGGAGGACATGGCGCGCTCGTGCGGCCGGGTGGCCCGGGTGACGGCCCGCGTCGAGCGCTGCATCGAGGAGTCGACCGGCCGGATGCTGGAGATGAAAAGCCCCTGCATCACGCTCGACGACATCATCTGCGAAGGCATGTACAAGTCCAACTGCCCCCGCGCGTTCATCCCGTTCTGGCGGGAGATCTGGCTGGAGCGGATCGGCGAGCCGAGTTAGGAAAGGCGGGCATGGGAGAGCAACCGAGCCCGGACATCAGTGACATCGGACGCAAGGCGGGCCGAGGGGCGGTGTGGAGCCTGCTCGGCACGCTGGTCACGCGTGCGGGCTCGTTCGTCCTCGGCCTGATCCTGGCCAGGCTGCTCTCGCCCGACGACTTCGGCACGTACGCCGTCGCGCTCGCGGCCACGCAGTTCGTCATGGTCGTCAAGGACGTCGGCGTCATGTCGGCCGTCGTGCAGTGGCGGGGGCGGCTGGAGGAGATCGCCCCCACGGCCACGACCCTGACCATGATCTCCGCCCTCGGCCTGTACGGGATCTTCTGGGTCGGGGCGCCGTACTTCTCGGCGCTGGCGGGCAGCGTGGAGGCCACCTCCGTGGTGCGCATCCTCACCGCGGTCATCCTCGTCGAGGCGGTCACGGCGGTGCGCAGCGCGGCCCTGCTGCGCTGGTTCCGCACCGGCAAGAACGCCAAGGCGGTCCTCGCGGGCTTCCTGGTCAACGCGCCGGTGGCCATCGTGCTCGCGGTCAACGGGGCCGGGGCCTACAGCTTCGCCTGGGGCCAGCTCGTCGGGGCGGTCGTCACCGGCGTCTTCATGCTGATCTACGCGCGGCTGCCCTACCGGTTCGGGTTCGACCGGCGGATCGCGGGCCGGCTGCTGAGGTTCGGGATCCCCTCGGCGGCCGGGATCGCCCTGGAGGTCCTGCTGCTCAACGTGGGCTACATCATCGTCGGCAACATCATGGGCGCGGCCTGGCTCGGCTTCTACCTGATGGCCTTCAACGTGTCGAGCTGGGTGCCCGGCATCATCGGCAGCGCCATCCGCATGGTGTCGATCGCCGGCTTCTCGCGGCTGGCCGAGCGGGACCCGGAGTCGCTCTCGCTCGGCGTGCAGAAGAGCCTGCCGCTGCTCATCGCGATGATCCTGCCGCTGGCCGTCTTCATGGCGGTGCTCGCCCACCCTGTGATCATCTTCATCTACGGCCTGGAGTGGGAGCAGTCGGCGGGCGTGCTGCGCTTCCTCGCGGTGCTGATGCTGGTCCGCATGCTCACCGCCTTCGCCCTCGACATCCTGAACGGCCAGGGCGCCACCCGCTCGACCGTCTGGATGAACCTCGGGCACGCGGCGGCGATGATCCCCGCGGTCATCGTCGGCGCGAACCTCGACGGCATCCGCGGCGCCGCGATCGGCCAGGCGGTCGCGGCGGTCCTGGTCGCCCTCCCGCTCGCCATGATCGCCGTGCAGCGGGCCGGCGTACGTCTCGCGCCGGTCCTGCCCGGCCTGGTCCGGCCCGCCCTGGGCGCGCTGCTCTGCGGGGCGGTCATGCTGGGCCTGACGATGCTGACCGAGGGGAGTCCCTTCGTCCAGCTCGTCGTGGCGGGCGGCGCGGGGCTGCTGGCGTACACGCTGGTCGTGGTGACCCGCGACCAGTTCCACCTGCTGAGCGATCGTGTGGTGCGGCTGCTTCCCGCCCGCGCGCGCTGACCTTGAGGAGAAGCGATGCTGGTGTCCATCGGAATGCCGGTCCGCAACGGCGCGGACCACCTGGAGGCGGCCGTCCGGTCGGTGCTCGCCCAGGAACACGCCGAGATCGAGGTGGTGATCTCCGACAACGCCTCCACCGATGACACCGAGGAGCTGTGCCGCCTGCTGGCCAAGGAGGACAGCCGGATCGTCTACCACCGGCAGGAGCGCGACCTGCACGTCGTCGACAACTTCGAGGAGGTGCTGCGGCGCTCGCGCGGCCGGTTCTTCCGCTGGATGGGCGACGACGACCGCCTCGAACCGACCTACGTCTCCCGTGCCCTTGAGCCATTCCGGGACGACGAGCGGCTCATCCTGGTCACCACCGAGGTCACCTACACCTGGCTCGACGGGACCGTGCACGAGCCGCGCTACCTCGGCACCCGCCTGCTGTCCGACGACCCCGTCGACCGCCTGGAGGAGTTGTGCGAGGTGTGGGCCGCCCAGCACCTCAGGCTCGACCCCCTCTACGGCCTGATGCGGCGGGAGCGGGTGGCCGCCGTGCCGCGCCCCCGGATGATCCGCGAGGACGAGGTCTTCGCCGCGCGGCTGGCGCTGACCGCGCCGTGGGGGCACGTGCCCGAGCCGCTCGCCCACCGCCACCTGCGCGAACGCCGGCTGTCGGCGATCGCCTCGATGCTCGGCGTGCCGGCCTGGACCGCGCGGTTCGCCACCACGCTGCAGTTCCGCGCCATCCACGAGGCCCTGGGCGGGATGGAGCTGTCGGCGGAGCAGCGCGGGCGGGCCCGTGCCGTGCTGATGCGGGCGTACTGGCGGCGGCAGCGGAAGATGCTCGCGCACCGCGGCCGCAAGCTGGCCGGGATGGCCACCAGGGCGGTCACCTCGAAAAGGTGATCGCGCGGTCTCCGTGTAACGAAGAAGCGGACCGGGACGAGAGAAAGGAAAAGCACCACGCGAGGGGGAATATCTCGCTATGCCCGTTTTATTAGCCAACAGCCGGATTAATGACGATGTCCGGCGCAAAATGATCTTCCAGGGTGATGTCTTTCTCTACTCCGCGACGCCCGCCTCGACCGAACTGATCGAGTTCGCCCGCGAGCTGATCGAGGAGGCGTTCGACGGCCGCGACCCGCAGACCGCCCAGTACGAGATGCCCGTCGAGGAGTTCGCCGCACTGCTCGCGCAGCTCAAGCCGCGCTTCATCCACCACCCCACCAGCAAGAGGATCCTCGCCGCCCTGCTGGAGGAGCAGGGCATGGCGCTCGACAAGACCTACTTCGACGTGCCGAGGCTGCGCACCTCCACCGCCGACCACTACCTCGACTCCGGGATCTCCTACGCCTACCACGCGCATCGCGACTGCTGGTACTCCGCGCCGTTCTGCCAGGTCAACTGGTGGATCCCGGTCTACGAGGTCGTCCCGGAGAACGTCTTCGCCCTGCACCCGCACTACTTCGACCGCCCCGTACGCAACGGCAGCGGACGCTACGACTACGCGGAATGGACCGCCGTCAGCCGGCCCGCGGCCGCGCAGCACATCCACAGCGACACCCGCGAGCAGCCCAAGCCGGAGGAGGAGCTCGATCTGGGGGCCGAGCTGCGGCTGGTCCCCGAGCCGGGCGGCATGATGCTCTTCTCCGGGGCGCACCTGCACTCCACCGTCGCCAACACCTCCGGCAGGACCCGCTTCAGCATCGACTTCCGCACCGTGCACATCGACGACGTGCGTTCCCGTGCGGCGGCGCCCAACGTGGACGCGACCTGCCAGGGCACCACCCTGCGTGACTTCCACCGAGCCGACGACCTGAGCCGCATCCCGGAAGAGCTCGCCGCGGCCTACGAGGCCGAGGCGCTGGCCAAGCTCACCTGACCCGCGCGCGTACGGCCTCGCGCAAGCCCTTCCAGCTCCGATGCCGCTGGAAGGGCAGCTCGAAGACGGACGCGAACAACCACGCCGCCGCGATACTGGCCGGCACGGCCAGGGCGAGCGTGAGGAGGAACGTGGGCATGCCGGGCGGCGTGCGCGGGGCGACGACAAGCCGGTTGATCATGACGACCAGCGGCGCATGGATCAGGTAGAGGCTGTAGGAGAAGGAGCCGAGGCGCCGGACCGGACGGGTGTCGAGCAGCCGTACGAGCCACACCGGCCGGCCCGAGGCCACGCCCGCCAGCAGCAGTCCGGCGGCCGGGCCGATCGCGAGGTCCACCCAGAAGAAGTTGCCGACCACCCACACCGGCCCGGCGGCCACCACCAGCAGCAGCACCGGCGCGGCGGCCGCGGCGGCGTACCAGTGCCAGGCGGCCCGGCCCGACTCCTCCGGCGTGCGCAGGACTCCCGCGCAGACCGCGCCGATGGCGAAGAGCGCGGCGAACTGCGGGGTCAGCCGCATCAGCAGCTCCACGGCTGGCACCGCGGGCGCCAGCGCCCCCACCGCCACGACGATCAGGGTCACCGCGCCGAGCATCAGCGCCGCGCCCCACCTGCGCAGGACCAGCAGCATCAGCGGGAACACCAGGTAGAGCTGCGCCTCGACGGCGATCGACCACATGGCCCCGTTGGGGCTGGGGGAGCCGAAGACGTCCTGGAGCAGCAGCCCGTAGATGAGGGCCGACTGGCCTGTGGGCGGCTGCTGCCCCGGCTGCGGGATGACCGCCCACGCGATCACGAGGCTGAACAGCAGCGCCGCCCAGTACGGCGGCAGAATGCGCCAGGCCCGCCGCTGGAAGAACGTCCGGATGCTGCCGAGCCGCCACCCGGACCTGGCGGGCGAGACCGCCAGCGAGAACCCGGACAGGACGATGAACACCACGACCGCGAAATGGCCGTAGAGCAGCCATTTCGTCCAGCCGGGCGAATCGTTGACGGGAAACCCCGGCCACGTCAGCAACCAGCAGTGGTGCAGCACCACGAACAGGGCCGCCAGGCCGCGTAATCCGTCGAGCCCGGCCAGCCGGCCCCGCGTCGCCGGACGCTCCACTGTCAGCCCCAAGGGAACCCCCGTCGCCGTAGTCGGTAGGTCTATCGGTCGGGCGCGGCGGGATGTAACCGGTCCGGAGCGATGTAACGTCTTCCTGCTTTTCGGCGATGGCCGTCTATAGGGCAAGCGTCGCCGATGCGGGGGAACGTACCAAAATGGAGTTCTGGAAGGCGATCCTTGGTCTTCTCCGGCGAATTCACATAGGTCCACCGCTCATCCTGCTCTCCGTCCTGGTGGGCGGCGTCGTCCATCTCGTCATCCCGGCCCAGTACACGGCCGACGTCTCGCTCGTGCTCGCCACCCCCGTCAACGGCGGCACGGTCTCCAACGACAAGGCCAAGCAGGGGCTGACCAACCCCTTCCTCAACTTCAACGACGCCCTGAAGACCGGAGCCAGCATCGTCATCCTGGCGATGAACACCCAGGACGTCTGGACGCAGCTCGGCGCCCCCAAGGACGGCCCGACCGAGATCACGATCGACGACGGGCGCACCAACCCGAACGTCCTGGACATCAACGGCCCCTACATCTATGTCAGGGTCAACAGCGACTCGGCGGAGAAGGCGACGGCCGTGCTCATGGCGGCCCGTGAGCGTGTGGCGGCCGAGCTGTTCAAGTGGCAGAAGGCGCTCGGCGCGCCGGCGAACACGTTCATCACCTCGACCGACATCGTGCCGCCCGCCAAGCCCGAGGCCGACAGCAGCCTCAGCTGGCAGGGCGCGATCGGCGCCGCCCTGCTGTGCCTGTTCCTGGGCCTCGGCATCGCCTACGGCGTGCTGACCAAACGGGCGCCCGCCCCCGAGAAGCGGCCGGACGCCGAGGCCCCGGCCCGCGAACCGCTCGCCGCACCGACGCCGCCCCCACCTCTGGCCCCACCTCTGGCCCCGGCCCCGACTTCGGCGCTCGACGAGGACAGCTCCGCCACGATGGAGTTCCCCGTCTACCGGGGAGAGCCCCTCTCGCGCGTGCCCGGGCCCAGGAAGGCGAACCAGGACGACGGCGAGGGATGAGGCCCGGCATGGACTTCTGGGCGACGGTGACGGTCCTGTTCAGACGCTGGTACGTGACCGTGCCCGCGTTCCTGCTCACGATCGCGGGCACCTTCGGCGTGTACGCCGTGGCGCCCAAGACGTTCATCTCCACCTCGGCGCTCGTCCTCACCCTGCCGGTCACCGGCGGCAGCGTGCCGAGCGACCCGGCGTTCCCCAACCCGCGCACCAACCCCCTGGTCTCCTTCGACCAGGGGCTGAGCATGACCTCCTCCATCCTCATCCAGGCGCTGAACACCCCCGAGACGGGTGCCGCGGTCGGCGCGCCGCCCGGCGGCGCCGTCACGCTCAAGATCACCAGTGGTGGCACCAACCCCGAGCTGATGCCGGCGACGCCCTTCATCGTCGTCGTCTGCGAGGCGCCGACCGCCGAGCTGGCCCACGGCATCGTCACGAAGGTGACGGCGCTGGCCCAGAAGGAGCTGCGGGCCCGGCAGATCAAGGTCAACGCGCCGCCCACCACGTACGTCACCGCCACGGTCGTGGTGCCGCCGACGCAGGCCGACGAGAAGAAGGGCAGCCGGATGCGCAGCGCGGTGGTCGCCGGGGCGCTGGCGTTCTTCATGAGCCTGTTCGCCGCGTTCATGACGGAGAGCTTCGTCCGGCACCGCCGTGCCCGCCGGTCCGGCCCGGCCACGCCCCCGCGCGTCGAGGCCGCCGCGGCCAACGGCACCCGCTCGCTGGCCGGACGTGAAGGATGACCCCGATCCTCATGCCGAGGCGCGCCGACGGCGCCACGATGATCGGCATCTTCGTCCTGGTGCTGCTGGTCCTCCCGGCCCGGCTGGTGGTGGCCGGCCTCCCGCTGTCGCTCACCCCCGCCGAGATCGTGGCCCTGACGCTGGGCCTGGTGTGGGTGTGCGCCCAGATGATCAGTACGACGGGCGCCGCCAAGGGAGCCAACCCCGCCCGTACCGCGATCTTCGTCTACGGCGCGCTCCTGCTGGCCGTCTACGGGTACACGACCTCGGTCTACCTGCCCTCCGACGAGCTCAACCTCGCCGACCACACGCTCGTGCTCTACCTCGGCTACGTGAGCCTGGTCCTGGTGATGTGCGACGGGCTGGGCAGCCGAGAGCGGCTCGACTTCGTGCTCAAGGCCGTCGTGGTCGGCGGCACCTTCTCGGCGGTCGTCGCCCTGCTGCAGTTCAGGCTCGACCTCGACATCACCCAGTACATGCAGTTCCCGGGCCTGCGCCACTCGTCCACGGAGGAGGTGCCGACCGTGATCTCCCGGTCGGACCTGCGCCGGGTCGCCGGGACGCTCGGGCACCCGATCGAGTTCGGCGCGGTGTCGGCGATGGTGCTGCCTATCGCCGCGCACCTCGGCTTCCAGGCGCGCAGCCGCGGTCAGGCCGCGACCCGCTGGTGGATCTGCGCCGCCGTCATCGGGGCCGGCCTGATGTTCTCGGTGTCCAGGACGGCCGTGCTCGGTCTGGCGGGCGCGAGCATCATCCTCCTGCTCGGCTGGTCGAACCGGCGCAGGCTCATCGCGGCCGGCGCGTTCGTCGTGTTCCTCGGGTTCATGAAGGTGCTGGTGCCCGGCCTGCTCGGAACGTTCTACAACCTGTTCGCCGGGGCGGGCGAGGACAGCAGCATCATCTACCGCACGCACGACTACCCGTTCGCGATGCGGGAGTTCGGCAGGAGCCCGATCTTCGGCCGCGGGCCGGGCACCTGGTACCCGTTCAAGCACCAGGTGTTCGACAACCAGTACCTGCTGTCGCTGGTCGAGACCGGGCTGATCGGCGTGGTCGGCTTCGTCGGCGTGATCGTGGCCGGGATGTCCGTCGCCTTGTGGGCGCGCCGGCTCAGCACCGACCCGAACGTGCGCAACCTCGGGCTGACCATCGCCGCCTGCCTGGTGATCCCGCTGCTCGGCGCGGCCACGTTCGACATGTTGTCCTTCCCCGGCATCACCAGCCTGATGTTCCTGCTGATCGGCGCCGCCGGGGCGATGTTGCGCCTGGAACGCGCCGATCAGGCGGCCAGGACGCTCCTCAGCTCCTTCCACGACCCCGCCGAACGGTCGCGCTCGCTGATCGCGCTGACCGGCAGGGGCCAGGGCAGCGCGAGGTCGGGGTCGTCGTAGCGGACGGCCAGGTCCTCGGCCGGGTCGTGCTCCCTGTCGATGCGGTAGCAGACGTCGGCGTGCTCGGTCAGCGCCTGGTAGCCGTGCAGGATGCCCGGCGGCACGTACAGGTGCGCGAACGTCACGTCGTCGAGCCGGACGGTGACGTGCGAGCCGAACGTCGGCGACCCAGGACGCGCGTCCACCAGGACGTCGAGCACCGCGCCGTGGGCGGCCCGCACCAGCTTGGCCTCCCCGCGGCCGGACCGGCCGTGCATCCCCCTGATCGTGCCGAGCCGCGAGCGGGACTGGCTGTCCTGGACGAACGCGGTGTGGTCCAGCCCGTGCGCGGCGGCGATCGCGGCGTCGAAGGTCCTGGTGAACAAGCCCCGGTCGTCGTGGCTCGGCGTCGGCACGAACAGCAGCACGCCGTCGAGGTCCAGCCGCTCGACTCTCATGGTGTTCCTCTCATCCGGGTAGGGCCCGCATCCGGCGGGAGGGTCTGAGCAGGGCCACGACGGAGGCCCGCGCCGTACGCCGGCCCGCCGCCGCCCGCATCGCCTCGCCGAGCAGCACGGCGAGGTAGAAGCCCGCGGTCGCGATCCGGCCGCGGCGCAGCCTGAACAGCCGCACGCGGTTGACCGTGAGCAGCGCGGCCAGCATCGGACTGATCTTCGCCTCGCCGCCGATGTGCTCGACCAGGGCGGCGGGCTCGTACCAGAGGGTCCAGCCCGCGTCCGCGGCGCGCAGGGCGTACTCGGTCTCCTCGCTGTACAGCAGGAAGGACTCGTCCCAGGGGCCGACCTCGGCGAGCGTCGCCACCGACAGGAGCATGGCGGCCCCGGTGGCCCAGTCCGCCGGGCCGGGCCGTTCGTAGCGGTCCGGGTCGGCGACCATCTCGCCCAGCGTGCCGATGCGGCCCGCGAGCCGCCCGCCGAGCAACGACTCGGCCAGCGCCCGGCGGACGGCGGGCGTGCGCCGCAGCGAGTGGTGCAGCACGCCCTCGGTGCTGACCAGCCGGGGAACGGCGATGCCGGTGCCCGGACGGCCGAGCGCGGCCGCGAGCACGGCCAGCGAACCAGGACGAAGGCGGCAGTCGGGGTTCATCACGAAGACCGCGTCGAGCTCGTCGAGGTCGAGCGCCGCGATGCCGGCGTTGATCGCCGCCGCGTAACCGGCGTTCCTGCCCACCTGCAACGGCCTGACCGGCAGGCCGGCGGCCTGCTCGGCGAGGCGGAGCGAGTCGTCCTTGGAGGCGTTGTCCGCCACGACGACGTCGGTGAGGAGCACCCCTTCGGCGCCCTCCCGCAGGGAGGCCAGGCATCCGCCGAGGACCGGCGCGCTGTTGTAGGTCACGATCACGATCGCGAGACGGGGAGGGCCGGACGTCACATGTCGCCCATCGCGCCCCAGGAATGGATCGTTACAGGTAACAGATGGCACCGGTGAGGCGATATGGGGATAGCGGCCGGTGTCGTAGAGACGGAGAGAGACTCCATGCAGAACCTGCAGGCTTTCACCTTTCGCCGGGACGAGCTCTTTCCACTGGCGGACAAGTACTCCGAGCGGTTCCGCACGGCCTCGCCCTTCCGCCACGTGGTCATCGACGACTTCCTCCCGCCGGACGTGCTGGAGCCCGTGCTCGACGAGTTCCCGGAGCCGCGCGACGCCACCTGGGAGCGGTTCGACAGCGCGCGCGAGGTGAAGCTGGCGCTGGCCGACACCGAGCGCATGGGGCCGGCCACCCGGCACCTCCTGGCGGAGTTCAACTCCGGGGTGTTCATGGAGTTCCTGGAGCGGCTGACCGGCATCGGGCAACTCGTCTCCGACCCGCACTTCGAGGGCGGCGGCCTGCACCAGATCCGGCCGGGCGGCTTCCTCAAGGTGCACGCCGACTTCAACAAGAGCCGCAAGCTCAACCTGGACCGCCGGCTCAACGGCCTGCTGTACCTGAACAAGGACTGGGAGGAGAGCTACGGCGGCCACCTGCAGCTGTGGAACAAGGACATGACGGCGTGCGAGTCGAAGGTGCTGCCGGTCTTCAACCGGTTCGTCCTGTTCGCCACGACCGATGACGCCAACCACGGCCACCCCGACCCGCTCACCTGCCCGCCCGACCGCGCGCGGCGCTCGATGGCGCTCTACTACTACTCGAACGGCAGGCCGGCGGACGAGGTCACCGACGACCACACCACGCTGTTCAAGCAGCGGCCCGGCGAGGCGTGGAAGAGCAACCTGCGCCAGGTCGCCAAGCGCTGGACGCCGCCCGCGCTGGCCGACCTCGTCGGCGGCCGGAAGTCCAAGGGCGAGTGAGGCCGTACGCCGGAGGGTTGTGCCTTGGCCTGGTCCTGGCGGTCGTGCTGCTGAGCGCGTGCCAGAGCTCCGGGAGGGAGCCGCTCGGCTCCCGCTCACCCGCCACGCCGTCCGCGTCCGTCTCCGCCACGCCGTCGCGGGCGTCCGGGCGGGTCTGGCCGGGCCCGGACAACACGGGCGTGCCCGACGGCGTACGCCTGCGCCCGTCGGACTCCCTGGTGGTGAGCGAGAAGGGCGCGGTCATCGACGGTCTGGACGTGACCGGCTACATCACGGTCGAGGCCGACGACGTGACCATCCGCAACACGCGGGTGCGCGGGCAGCAGGACTGGTGGGGGATCCTCCAGCGTGAGGGGCGTACCGGGCTGACGGTCGAGGACAGCGAGATCTTCGGCAACGGCAAGGTGCGCACCCAGTTCGGCATCCTCAACCAGGGCAAGCTGATCACCGTCCGCCGGGTGGACGTCCACACGATCTCCAACGGCATCCTGACCCAGCAGGGCCTGGTCGAGGACTCGTACGTGCACGACCCGAAGTACTACGCGGGCGACCACACCGACATGATCATGTCCACCGGGCCGCCCGCCCCCGGCACCGAGCTGGTCATCCGGGGCAACACCGTGATCAACACGCTGGACCAGACCGGCGCGATCGCCCTGTTCCAGGACTTCGGCGTGAGCCGCGACGTCACCGTGCAGGGGAACCTGCTGGCCGGCGGCGGCTGGTCGTTGTACGCCGGGGCGGGGGCGAAGGGCAGGTCGTCCAACATCAAGGTGATCGGCAACGTCTTCAGCCGCCGCGTCTGGCCCAAGGGGGGATTCGCGGGCCCGGTCTCATATTGGGATAAGAACGGGTCCGGAAATCGATGGGACGGGAACACCTGGGAGAACGGCGGGACGGTGCCGCCGGGATGACGACCTTTTGTCGGATTCAATATGACAGATGAAAAAGCTGTGATTATTGTGAATTAAGAGGAAAGCGGCGTCCTTTTCGGTAAAAAGCCTCACTCCTGCTTCCGGCATGGCTACTCTCTCCCCTTGGGGGACTCGGACCTGGCCTAGATCGGAAGGAGTCACCTGTGTCAAGGCATCGAAGAGGGAAGAGACGCGCGGGGTGGTTATCCCTGGCCGGCGTTTCCGTGGTGGCGCTGCTGGCCGGCGGGTACGGCATCATCGCCACCGACGTACTGGAGCCCCGGGCGGTCCTGACGGACGCCGGCGGGGCGCAGGCCGCGGCAGGGCCGCACGCCGCCGCCGGCCAGAAGCCCAGATCGCGTCCCACTACCCAGAAGCCCCGGCCCAGGAAGACCCGGAGCCAGGAACCGCAGTGGTGGCCCAGGCGGCCCACGAGGAAGCCGACCGCGCGCCCCACCCGCCGCCCGACCCACCGGCCCACCCATTGGCCCACTCGCTGGCCGACACACCGGCCGACCGGGAAGCCCACGGTGAGCCCGCCCGTGACGCCCACAGTGGACCCGCCCGGCACCCCGACGCCGACGCCGACGCGCACCCCGACCACCACGAGCACCCCGACCACCACGAGCACACCGACGCCCACCCCGAAGCCGACCCCCACGCGGACAGCCACCCGGACGCCCAGCCCCACGCCCAGCCAGACCCCCACGGCGACCCCCACCAAGTCACCGACGGCCACCCCCACCAGCACACCCACGGCGACGCCCACCAGCACGCCCACCAAGACGCCCCCCTCCAGCCCGCCCCCGTCCCGGGACTGGCCGGGAGAGGGCAACACCGGCGTCCCCGACGGCACGAACCTGGTCAAGAAGACCGGCTCGATCGTCATCAAGGAGGACGGCAAGGTCATCGACGGCTGGGACGTCACCGGCGACATCACCGTCGAGGCCGACAACGTCACCATCCGCAACACCCGCGTCCGCGGCCAGAGCGACTACTGGGGCATCCTCCAGCGCGAGGGCTTCTCCGGCCTGAAGGTCGAGGACAGCGAGATCTTCGGCAACGGCAAGGTGCGCACCCAGTTCGGCATCCTCAACCAGGGCAAGCTGATCACCGTCCGCCGGGTGGACATCCACACGATCTCCAACGGCATCCACACCGACCAGGGCCTGATCGAGGACTCGTACGTGCACGACCCCAAGTACTACTCCACCGACCACACCGACATGATCATGTCGACCGGCACCGCGCTCCCCGGCACCGAGCTGATCATCCGCCACAACACGGTCATCAACACGCTCGACCAGACCGGCGCGATCGCCCTGTTCCAGGACTTCGGCGTGACCCGCAACGTCACCGTGCAGGGCAACCTGCTGGCCGGCGGCGGCTGGACGCTCTACGCGGGCGCCGGTCGCAAGGGCCTGTCCTCGAACATCAAGGTCGTCGACAACGTCTTCAGCCGCAAGGTGTGGCCCAAGGGCGGCTACTCGGGCGCGGTGGCGTACTGGGATCCCGAGGGGCCGGGCAACGTCTGGCGCGGCAACACCTGGGAGAGCGGCGGCGCGAGCGTGCTGGCCGACTGACGTCGCAGGCCCTCAGGACCCCTGTGAAGCACGTGCTAGGCCCGGATCGCGATGACCGACTTCACCAGCCCGCCCAGCCGCTCGAAGTGGATCTGGGACTTCGGGAAGTAGTGCCGCATCTCGGTCACGCTGAGCAGCTCGACCTCCATGGCGATCATGCGCGCGGCGTCCCGGTCGGAGGTCGGCGTGTGCACGAGCGGCCAGCGGCGCAGGATCGTCGTACGGGCGGCGAGGGGCAGGAACTGGAACCCGGGGAACAGGAAGTGCGGTTCGACCGGGAAGTACCGGTACGGCGTCTGCACCCAGTGCCGCTCGGCCATCTCGTGCACGGTGTCGGCGAACCGCTGCCGGCGCTGGTGGCCGCCGACGTGCTCGATGACGGCGTTGGAGAAGACCAGGTCGTAACGGCTGGAGCGGATCGAGGACGGGAGGTCGCAGGCGTCGGCGACGTCGGCCCGCAGCCACGACGGCAGGTCGGCGGGCGGCTGTTCCAGGTTGACGATGTGCGCGTGCGCCGGCTTGACCGGCGCCCGCATCCAGGCCCCGGCCGTGCCGCCGAGGTCGAGGACGCTCATCTGGTCGAGGTCCGGGAACCGGTCGGCGAACCAGCGCCACCGCCGTGCTCGTGCCTTGGCTCCCAGGGAGTCAGGAGCGTCCACAAAACGACTGCGCAGCGCATTCAGACGGCTCATGCAGGGGCTCCTCGGCTCCGGCCGGATCAGTAACCCCTATGCTCGCAGAATTCCGCCTGATCGGCTAAGAGTGCGATTCTTCGTGACATTCTTGCGACGCATACCAATTAACGGTCCGGCGCAGCCCTTCGTCCAAATCCGTGGCAGGTCGCCAGCCGAGCCGGTCCGCCGCCGGTGCAATGTCGCCGACCTGCGTGATGTCATGCGGGCGATCGGGGGCGGAACCGAATTCGGGTCGCGTGGGCGCGCCGGCGATCCGGTAAAGCCGTTCGACGATCTCGTGGGCCGGGGTTTTCAGGCCCGTCCCGATATCGAGCGTGTGACCGACCGCTTTATCCGACGTGCCCGCCAGGACGAACGCGTCGACGACGTCGTCCACGTAGATCCAGTCGGCGAGCTTGGCCCCCCTGGTGAGCCGGGGACGCTCGCCGCGCAGGAGACAGAGCGTCACGTACGGCACGAGCTTGGTGGTGTCGGGCTGGGCCGGGCCGTAGACCATGCTGGGACGCAGCACGGTGACGGGCAGGTCCCAGAGCCGGTGGTAGAGCTGCGCGTAGCCGGTGGCGGCCCACTTGGACATCGCGTACGCCGACGACGGCGGCGCGTGGTCGTTGCCCGGCCGCGGCTCCTCGATCGAGCCGGTGAACACGGTCCGGACGCCGTGCTCGCGGGCGGCCGACAACACGTTGACCGCGCCCACGACGTTGCTCTCCAGCGTGGCCCGGACGACCTCGTCGCCGCGTGACCCGGTGACCTCGCCGGCGAGGTGGAACAGCAGGTTCGGGCGTACCGACCGGAAGAGCCGCGAGGTGTCGCCGGCGTCGTCGAGCCGAACCTGGTGCCAGATCTCGCCGTGGCGGGCCCGCTGCGGCCGCCGGCTGATCGCATGCACCTGCGCGCCGAGCGAGCGTAAGCGTCTGACCAGGTGCGATCCGATGAACCCGGCCGCACCCGTCACCAGCACCACGGCCTCGGGCCAATACGACATCGTGGATTGACCTCCGTGGAAGATGGAGCCGTTCGGGCCGACGGCTCCATCTAATACACGAACTAGTGGGCCGTCACGCAACCTTGGCCGGGTAACTGGTCCAGCTTCTGATCGGCGAACTGGCGGCGAAGTTCGTCTTGGGCTGGGCTCGGGCGTT